>CAZURK010000061.1:0-59833 GCA_964623055.1 uncultured Pirellulaceae bacterium | reverse complement strand
ACGACGGGCGAAGTCAGGATGGCGTCGTTCATGGGGATGGCGCCGACCAGGCCCAGGGGAGCTTCGGTCCGCCTTTCGGGAGCATTTCCCGACCGGCGGGCATCGTACTTGAACTGGACCCAGTCCTCTTCGCCGCCAAGGGCGACAGAGGTGGGCGTCAGCAGAAACAGAACCATCCAAAGATGGGTCCCAAGCCAATTCGAATTACGCATCAGTTCCACCCTGCAGCGTCGTATTTGCCATTGGCGCATCCACCCGACGAAATCGCTATCATTATGGGTCTAACCGCCGCGGCCATTCAACCTGCAGGCCAAACCGCAGGCCAGAGAATGCCGCATACTTCGGACTGAGAGGATTGAGGCGGAGAAAACTCGTGTATCATGTGGGAGAACGCCAAGCGGTCGTTTCCTGCGAGGCGAGAGTAGCCACCGCCCTGGTGGACCGTCACGAGCGAAACTGAACGGACGAGATCCCATCAGCAACAAGGGAGCGATGCGATGAAAGGGGCCAGAAGCACGACCTTGTCGAGCAGCGCGGTTCGGGTGCTGCTGGTCGCGTTGGTGGGAGCGGGTGTGGGCCTCGCGAAGGACGACCTGGCGGCCCGGCGACCAAACGTCCTGCTCATCTACACGGACGATCACGGCCAGTGGGCAGTGGGGGCCTATGGCAACAAGGAAATTCGCACGCCCCACATGGATCGCCTCGCCGCGCAAGGAATGCGGTTTACGCAGGGGTTCACCAAGCCGGTCTGCTCGCCGTCGCGGGCCATGGTGCTCACGGGGCAATACAGCCACCGGCTCGGCATCCCCGATTACATTCCCTATGGAAACCCGGTCCACGTGGACAACGGTTTGCCGGCCGGGACGCCCACCATCGCCTCGCTGCTCAAGAGCGCCGGCTACACGACCGGGCTCGTTGGCAAATGGCACCTCGGTTACGGCGAGAAGTATTACCCGCAGCGTTTTGGCTTCGATCACGCCGAGGCGTATCGCTACATCGCACCCGGCATGCGTTACAAGCACGGAGGGAAGATTCCTTACCTGGTAGCTGGCCAGGGGGTTGAGCGCTTCCGCAACGATCCCCAGCATACGGATATACTGGCGGACCGGGCGATCAATTTTCTGCGGGCCAACCGCCGCAAACCCTTCTTCCTGTTCCTCAGCATCTACCTGCCGCACCTCCCCTGGCAATTCGTCCCGGAGCAAGATTTGGCCCCTTACGAAAACGCGCCGCTGACCGTTCCCGACATCTCCGGATTCCCCGACGTCACGATGGACGAGGAGGAACTCCTCAGACTGATGCGGCTTTACTACGCGAACATCACCTGCGCCGATCGGAACATGGGACGGGTGTTTGAAGCGCTCGAGGAATTGGGGCTCGCCGAAAACACGGTCGTTTTATTCATCGGCGACAACGGCTTCAACGTGGGCCAGCACGGCCTGCTGGGAAAAGGCAACGCGCGGATCCTGGGCACCAACGACCGCCGGCCGAACATGTTCGACCACTCGGTGCTCGTGCCGTTCATCGTTCGCTGGCCGGGGGTCGTGAAGCCCGGAACGTCCAACGCGGCACTCGTTTCGACGATCGACATCCTGCCCACACTGATGGACATCACTGGTGCCGAAGCCGGAACGAAATTGCGGCTGGACGGCCGGAGCCTGCTGCCGCTATTAAAAGGCCATGCGGATGCGCCGTGGCGGGATGCCTGGTGTGACACCTATGACATGACCTACCTGCGGGAGTCCCACATGCGCATGATCCGCACCGACCAATGGAAGCTGGTCCTCCATGTTGACGAGGACGGGCCCCGCCCGGCCGGCAAGGGTCGGCACGAGTTGTTCGACCTCCGAAAGGATCCCGAGGAACTCGACAATCTCTACGGCCAGGCGTCCGCCAAGAAAGAGCGACTGCAGTTGGAAAAGCGCCTCCAAGCGTGGATGCGCGAAACCGGCGTGACCGACGAGTGAGCCGCCGTGAGTTCCGTGAATCCTTCGAATACCTGATGGACGGGATCGCTCCCGATGTGGGACCGGGCGATACGGTCTATCTCTGCGCTGGTCGCTGTGATGGGAAAGGTATTGCGACCTATCATCTGGACGCCACGGGGACCAACCGAGCGGGCGACGCGTACGTGTTCGATCCGCACGTGTCCGGTAGGCCCTCGGCTCCAATCACTATCTGCGCCTACCACGGCGAGACCGTCATTCTCAGCGGCGACTCGAATGCAAATGGGGTCAACGATTCGACGGATGTGGGCACACTGCTGACCAACGATACCGAGGCAGGCCGAGGTAAGGGTTGGTACGTCTGGAAGAATCTGATCTTCGAAAGAAGCAAAACTGTCATGATGAACCTCCGCGGAGGGCCGGACAATTGGACCTTCGATCACATCGAAATACGGTTCACCGGCCGACTCTGGAAGGCAGTCGATTTGTACGATGCTCGCGGCTCTCGCGGTTCGCATCCGCATTACGCCATGGAGGTTGCGGGAGCTACAGGCAGATTCACGGTCAAGAACAGCCGCTTCCATCACATCGACGGCTTCGCCCATCGCAATGTGGTCAATCCGAATCTTGACCTAGCGCTGTTCGAGAACAACGAGTACTACAACCTGTGCTCGGTGAACAACGACTTCATCGGTAAGAACTTCACCTGGAGGAACAACTACGCCCATGATGTCGAATGTGGATGGTCCATTGAGGAGGACATGCAGAACGTTGTGATTGAGGACAATACCTTCGCCTGCCTTGGAGAATACAAAGTGACATCGGATGGTCGCTGTTCCAATGCCATTTCGGTCAACAATGGAGACATGGGAGGAGGCAACTTTACCACTCGGAACATCACCAAGGCAGATCGAGAACGGTTGAAACCGGCCAGCCGCTCGTTGCTGACATCGTTGCACGAGTTGGTTAGCCCGATGCCCGCGTGGACACAGAACGTTCAGACACAGGCCGAAGTAAGGGTGTTCATCCTCGACAGCCTCTGGCAGAACTTGCCCCGTCCGCCGTATTCCGATCAGGATTGTGAAGTGTTGGCCAACCGGGTCTACGACCACGTCTGGAGCCAATGTGTTGCCGGCAGCTTCGCGGCCTAGCCAGCCTGCCAGCGATCTCACTCGGCCAGGATCTCAAGAAATGCTCCCACTCCACGCCAAACGTGACTATTTCGTCCCACGATAATGGATCGGTCTACCTACCGATCCGTCTACAGAATACGGCGATGGGCTTGCCCGCACGGTATTACACGATATCATGTAATGGTTACGGTTTTAGTGTCTGACGTCCTCGGCCGGCCGCTTCAGCTGGTGCTAGGCCGTTGACTATCGCGGCAGAACTCGCAAAACGAAATGGAGGAAACAGATGAAACAGCAAGGCGTCGTTTCAGTATGGTCCCTCTGTGCTGTCCTGTGCCTTACGGGCATGGCCAACGGCGGCGACAAGGACAATCAGGCTGCCGTGAATCCGCAGCTTGCACAACTGTATGTGCAGTTGCTCGGCACATCGCCGTGAGCGTGCATCACCGAAAATGATGTGCGGTCCGCACTCAAGGGAATTGATGGTGTTCAGTCGGTCGAAATCTCGGCCTATGCAGACGTTTACACGGTTACTTTTCGTCCTGGTGTGACGCCGGACGAAAACAAGGTGCAGGAACTGTTCAAGGGATGTGCGTACAACGGTCGCCGAGTGGTCGTCGAGCGAGATCGCAAGGCGGTGGTAGATTTTGCCGTGGCCCAGCCATCGCCGGCGGCCCCCGAGGAAAATCCGACGACGGCCGGTCGAATCGCGCTGGGCGAGCGGCTTTTCACCGACAAGCGTTTATCCTCGGACAAAACGATGGCTTGCTCGACGTGCCACACTCCACAGCGGGCTTTTGCCAATACTGCGACTACAGCCAAAGGCGTTCGCGGTCTTGAGATCCCGCGTAACGTGCCGACGTTGGTGAACGTGGGATATCGGCGTTCCATATTCTGGGACGGGCGCAAGAAGTCGCTGGAAGACATGTCGCTGGGCGCCGTCGAGCACCCGGCCATCATCGGCATGACTCCCGACGAGTTGACCGAAGAGCTTCGGTCCATACCCGAATATGTCGACCTTTTCCAGAAGGAGTTCGGCAAACCACCGACGGCTCAAACGTTCGCTTTGGCGTTGGCCGCGTACCAACGCAGTCTCGTCAGGCACGACACGCCGTTTGACCGCTATGCGCGAGGCAACGAAGACGCGATCAGTGAATCGGCTCGACGCGGCTACATCATCTTCCGTGACAAAGCGAATTGCATCACCTGCCACAGCGGCCCCGACTTCGCCGACGGCGCGTTCCGATTCATCGGGGTCGGCTGGGACGGCAAAGCCTACAAGGATCCCGGCCGGGCAAAGGTCTCAGGCCATAAAGGGGAAGCGGGCAGATTCCGAGTCGCACCGCTGCGCGAACTGGTCTGGACGGCCCCGTACATGCACGACGGCAGCCTGAAAACGCTGGAGGAGGTCGTGGACTACTATGATCAGAAGGGTCCCAAAGGCAAACGGACCGACTTGCACGCACCGCTGAACCTGACCGACCAGGAAAAGAAGGACTTGGTGGAGTTCCTGAGGTCTCTGAGTTCCGAGCAATGGACCGTCGCAATGCGCGAGTAGTCTGTTGACGGTGACTTCGAGCATGCGGTGCGAGTGCCGTGTAGGTCCCGTCTGCCGGACGGGACCTGAATCGCCGATCAACGCTGGCGCTAAAGTCGAGGCCCCGTCCGGCAGACGGGACCTACTTGGTTCTCGGCACGTTGGAAACGTGCCCCACGTTCGGAAGCGATCAGGATGAGCAAAGTGCTGGAAAGCGGTGGTTGCTGCAAGCGGGCGGCGCAAGACGACGCGTCGCGTTGCGATCAGGCGCCTGATGGGAATGACGCACATGCTGCGGAACGCACCGCGCCGTGGATCGTTGGATGCGTGAGCACTCCCGTTGGCGATGTTCCCAAGGTGAGTACATCGTTGCGGCTACCGGACCATTTGGGCACGTGGAAGGCTCGTTGGGGCATCGGCCGCATGAGTTACTCGATCGCGCCCGGGCTGTACGCCGTGGGGAAGCCCAGCGATGAATCTCCCGTCCTGGTGACGGCCAACTACAAGATGAGTTTCGACCGTCTTCGTTCACAATTGACAGGTATCAATGCCTGGATTCTGGTGCTCGACACAAAGGGCGTCAACGTATGGTGCGCGGCCGGCAAAGGCACGTTCGGGACCGACGAGATCGTTCGCCAGGTTGCGGAGACCAGTCTGGCCGAAACGGTTTCTCATCGCCGATTGATTGTGCCGCAACTCGGGGCGCCGGGCGTAGCCGCCCGTGAAGTCAAACAGCGCTGTGGCTTTCGTGTGTTGTACGGGCCGGTGCGAGCCGTGGATGTGCCAGCGTTTTTGCAGGCGGGTCTGGAAGCAACGCCCGAGATGCGCCGAGTGCGGTTTTCGATCCTGGATCGTTTGGCCGTTGCCCCGGTGGAATTGATGCTCGCGGGCAAGGCCATGCTTCTTATCGCGGTTTGTTTCATTTTTCTGGCGGGATTGGGGGCTGACGTCTTCGATTGGGCAAGGGTGGCGACCGTTGGCCTTTGGTCGGCCGTGCTTTTCCTGGCCACATGCGTCGCCAGCATCGTGTTCGCGCCGGCGCTACTGCCGTGGCTTCCAGGGCGAGCGTTTGCAGCAAAAGGGGCTTGGCTGGGGCTGGTTTTCCTGCTGGGGGCGGCCGGTTTTGTGTGGAGTCACCCGGACGTGATAGTCAGTTGGTTTGCCGTTGCTGCATGGTGTTTGATGATACCTGCGGTTGCAAGCTTCTTGGCGATGAACTACACGGGCGCGAGCACATACACATCGTTGTCGGGCGTGCGCGTCGAGGTTCGAATAGCCGCGCCCATCCAAGCGACATGTGCGGTCGTGGGCGCTGTTCTGTGGTTGGTGGGGCGGTTCGTGTAGCACGAGACGATAGGCAAGAGACAAAGGAAGACCCATGTTCGGGCTGCGGTATTTGCCAGGTGTCGTCACGCTGTCGTTGGATGCCGACAAGTGCAATGGATGTGGCCAGTGCGCCATCGTTTGTCCCCACGCGGTGTTTGCCGTCGAAAACGGCAAATCGGCAATCGTTGACCGCGACGCCTGCATGGAATGCGGCGCATGCGCGCTAAACTGCCCGTCTGACGCAGTTTCGGTGCGACCCGGCGTTGGCTGTGCCGCCGCCATTATCCGTGGGAAGACAGGCGGTGACGGTTGTTGTTGCGATCAGTCCAGCGGGGTCTCGTGCTGTGGATGATCTCTAGTCGTTTGACCCGTAGCCGCTGCATGAGCTGCGCTCCGTCAAATCGTCTTCCAGTGCGCACCCGAGGGACTAACGGCCACGTCTACCCGTCGACTACTGCAACACGCGTATCATACCACTGTCGTCGAACTCACCGATTCGACTGGCCTGGACACGATGCTTGGCAAGCTCCGCCTCGAATTGCGCTGTGGCTTCGCTTGGAATGGCGGCCAGTAGCCCTCCGGAAGTTTGCGGATCGTACAGTAGCAGTTCCAGCGTCGCGTCCGCACCTTCGGACAACTCGACACGCTGCTCGTAAGCGTCGCGATTGCGATAAGCCCCGCCCGGAATCATTCCCATGGCCATGTGACGTTTGACGCCGGGCAGTATGGGCAAAGCATCCATCGAAATGCCGGCTCCGAGTTTGCCGTCTCCGCCAAGCATCTCGTTCAAATGGCCGGCCAAGCTGAATCCGGTAACATCAGTCAGTGCTCGGGCACCTGATGTAACGGCGGTTTCAGAGGCCGCGCGGTTTAGCATCATCATGCTTTGCGTTGCCACCTCGACTTCGTCCTGTTTGGCCAGTGCCGCCTTCATGGCGGTGGCGATGATGCCGGTGCCGAGCGGCTTGGTCAGATAAATCTGATCACCGGGCCGCGCGCCCTGGTTCCGCACGATCCGGTCCGGATGAACCGTGCCGATAACCGCCATGCCGTACTTGGGTTCCTTGTCGTCGACGGTGTGTCCGCCCACGACCAAGCAGTCTGAATCGGCGGCTGCGCTGGCTCCACCTTCCATTAACTTGCCCAGCCATTCGGCCGGCAGGCAGTTCGGCCAGCAAACGATGTTCAGGGCGGCCATCGGTTTGGCACCCATGGCATAGATGTCGGAGATCGAGTTGGCTGCGGCGATGCGGCCCCATTGCCAGGGATCGTCGACCAGCGGAGTGATGAAATCGGCGGTGAAACAGATGGCCACGTTGTCCGACACCTTCAGCGCAGCCGCATCGTCGAGCGTTTCCGGGCCGACTAGCAGCCTCGGATCGACGGCAGGCATCAAATTGGCCAGTGCCTTCGATAGGTCACCCGGACCTAACTTGGCAGCTCACCCCGATGCTTCGACCATTTGTGTCAGACGAACTGGCTCGTCGGCCATCTGGTTCTCCTTGGTTGTGAGAATCTTGCCCTCAAATCGTGACGACTCCAAGCACTGCGTCTTGTCGCACCAGACGGGTGTGCAGGACAAAGGCCCGTCATTGTCCCTTGCAGTTCCCGCGGTCATCACCCAGGCAGCGTCACACCTTCCAACAGCTCATACGTTTGTCCGCGCCTTACTATCACGGGGACGGCATTGGCAACTCTGGTATCCAAAGTGGTCTTTTCGGGCCACCCAAGAGCCCTTCCCAGGATACAGCGGATGGTCGTGAAGTGCGAGACGATCAAGATATCTCCACTGTATTCAGATTCGAGACGCTGGAAAACGGGCCACGCCCGGGCTGTGACTTCCTCTAGATTCTCGCCGTGGGGCGCTCTCTGCGTGAAATGGTACTGGAACTGGTTGTAGTCAGGATCGTTCTTGTATTCCGGAAACTCGGCGTAGACTCTCTCGGCAACTCGCCCCTCGAAATCGCCCAGTGAACGTTCGTTCAAGTCAGGCGAATCCGGGCAGCGTTTGACAACACGGCTTGGATGCGATGCTTCTAATTCTTTTAGGATCCGCTCCAGCGTATCCCTCGCGCGCGACAGAACAGAGCTGATGGCGCATTCGATGCACAAATCGCTTCTGGCGGCCAGCTTCTCGCCAACATCCGATGCCTGCTGACGGCCAAGGTCTGTGAGCGGCGTTTCGGTTTGGCCACAGAAGATTCGTTGCTTCTTGTTTGCGACGTTCAGCTCCGATTCGCCGTGCCGAACAAAGATCAAGTGTGACATATGCGTATGAGTGGGGATTGGTCGATGACCGAGATTTCCTCGTGGGAGCCGCCACGCCGAATCTGAAGGGCGGAGTCTGCTGGCAATGGCAATTGGGGTAAGTATACACGCTTCGTACCCGCATCGTGTAGGCCGGTGATGAACGCCAATCCGTCGCCTGGCTGTTTGGGCAGTCGAGCGACGAGAACCGCCTTTGGCGAATTCGCGGGTTTCACCGTCACAAGTTGAATCTCAGTGCAGGTAGCCAGTAGAGCATGTGCCGAAGACCGACGGCTGATCGCGAATTCTCGGCGGAAGCGGCTCTTTCTGCGAATTATCGAGACAATACGTGTCGCCAGCGATACTTCAGGCACGGCAGCGGGTTGCAGCCCTCGGTGGGTATGCCCGTGGCGACGAACCTGGACAAGTAGCCAGAACAACTACGGCCGCCTTTTTCGCCAGCATTGTCAAGCACCCCCATGCTGTCAGAAGGCGGTCGTCTTTTTTGGGCCCGCGTTGCCATGGGCTGACTCATCTTCGCAAAACACCCACTCAAACGATGTTGTCTTGGTGACAGAACTCGTATCAAGTTTCCGCGCAAGGATTGTGGAGTGAACGAAAAGGCTCTCAAACTGCTGGCAGTTGGCCCCGGCGGGGAAGTCAATCTCGATCCTCTCGTCGAGTGGCATTTTCGCTTCAGCCCTCGCGGTAACCGTTGGACGCGGATATCTTATTACAGCAAAGGGAGTTATGGTCGGGGCCTGCCGCGTGTGGTTTCACGTTCGACAGTTGCTCAAGAGGTCGGAGTCCCCGAGCAGGCCATCGCAGATTGGCAGGCAGCGGTTATGTCCTCTGCCGGCGAGCACGATGGCACGACGCCTGAATCGAAGCTGGCAATCGGTCCCGATGGGCTAATCGACAGGAGTCCTCTTTCGGAGTGGCATTTCGAGTTTTTCCCTCAATCCGGAGTCTGGCGTCGAACCAGGGGACAACGTGGCGAAGTTTCGCGTCGAGCGGTGGCCAAGAAGGTCGGCGTTTCCGAAGACCTGATCGAGCAGTGGGAAAGGGCCGCAACGGCTTCGTGGAGATCAGAGCAAGAATCAGATGACTGCGGTTGCAGCGACTAGGCTTTCTGCATGACGCTTCCTGGCAAGTCACACAAGTGGTGGTCCGTCCAGTGAATTCAGACGTAACGCAATCGTCACCCGAGTCGACCGTGAGTCGCGATGATACGAGCGATCGGGATTCGAGCCGATCGTCAGGCCCCTCCGCTTCAAGCCCGTTCTTTCCTCTGTTGCTGGTCTTGTTCGTGGGCAGCGGATGTTCCGGATTGATCTACGAAATCGTCTGGTTTCAGTTGTTGCAGTTGGCGATCGGCTCGTCGACCGTGTCTCTTGGCGTGCTGCTGGGCTCCTTTATGGGTGGGCTATGCCTGGGAAGCATCGCCTTGCCCCGCCTGATTTCGGCAGGGCGACACGCCTTGCGAGTCTATGCACTGCTCGAGTTGGGAATCGGGATTATTGGGATCTTGTTGCTGTTCGGAATGCCGCACGTGGGTCGTCTGTACACGGCTTATGCAGGACATGGCCTGCCTGGCATTCTGCTGCGAGGCGCTATCTGCGCGGTGTGTCTGCTGCCGCCGACCGTCTTGATGGGAGCAACGCTGCCGGCTATCGCGCGTTGGATGGAGACAACCAGGCAGGGCGTTTCGCGGCTGGGATTCTTCTACGGCGCCAACATCGCCGGGGCGGTGTTTGGCTGTCTGCTGGCCGGTTTCTATCTATTGCGAGTCTACGACGTGGCAACGGCCACCTATGTGGCTGCGGCCATTAACGCTGTGGTGGCTCTCGTCAGCCTTGCCCTGTCGATGGTCAGTGCCCCCCGTGCCGCGCCTGCCGCCCCCGCTCGATCGATCCTCACGCGCTCGTCCGGCGTCTGGTTCGTTTACGTCACGATCGCTCTATCGGGCTTGACCGCGCTGGGTGCCGAGGTGATTTGGACGCGCCAGTTGTCATTGTTGTTTGGCGCATCGGTCTACACATTTTCGCTCATCTTGGCCGTGTTTCTGATTGGGCTGGGCTTCGGCAGCAGTGCAGGCGCGTTCATGTCACGAAGAGTGGAACGTCCGCGGTTGGCTCTGGGGTGGTGCCAGTTTCTTTTGGCTGGTGCCGTTTCATGGGCTGTGTACATGCTTTCCTGTTCGCTTCCCTATTGGCCGATCGATCCTTCACTCTCGACGACTCCATGGATGAGTTTCCAGCTTGATTTCGTCCGTTGCCTCTGGGCCATCCTGCCGGCCACGTGTCTATGGGGAGCAAGTTTCCCCCTGGCCCTGGCCGCCGCCCGATCGCATGGACAAGATCCTGGTCGTCTAGTCGGCGGCGTTTACGCGGCCAATACCATCGGTGCGATTATTGGTGCGATTGGGTTCAGCATGCTGCTTGTCGCCTGGCTTGGTACCCAGCGATCGCACCAGGTGCTGATTGGGCTCAATGTAGTGGCGGCGTTGCTGATGTTCGGGCCGCCTGTTTGGCGAGCCTGGCGAGCGGGGGCCGCCGCTTCCACTACGGGCGATCCCGCAGAACGTGCAACCAGATTCGGAGGAACGTTTGCGGCTGTGGCCTTGACAGGGCTCGCCGTCTCTCTCGCTTGGAATGTGCCCGAGACACCAAAAGGCCTGATCGCCTACGGTCGGCAGTTGCCCACAGGGACGGACTGGCCGAAGTTCATCTACGTGGGCGAAGGGATGAACGCGTCCATCGCTGTGTCGGAGTATGCCGACGGGACACGGAACTTCCACGTCAGCGGCAAAGTGGTGGCGTCCAGCGAATCGCAAGACATGCGGCTTCAGCGGATGCTTGGACACGTGCCGGCGCTGATCCATCCCAAGCCTCGGACGGTGCTGGTCGTGGGGTGCGGGGCAGGCGTAACCGCTGGCTCGATCACATTGCATCCCGATGTCGAACGGATCGTTATCTGCGAAATCGAACCGCTGATCCCGCCGGCTGCAGCAAAGTACTTCGGCTTGGAGAACGACCACGTCCTGGACGACCCCCGCGTCGATGTGGTCCACGACGATGCTCGTCACTATGTTGCGACGACGAAGGAGAAGTTCGATATCATCACGTCCGACCCTATACACCCGTGGGTCAAAGGCGCGGCGGCCCTGTATTCGCAAGAATACTTCCAGATGTGCAAGCAACGTCTGAACCCTGGTGGAGTGGTCATACAGTGGGTCCCGCTGTACGAGACGAATATAGAGGCGGTGAAGAGTGAAATCGCGACTTTCTCTTTTGTCTATCCATCGGGGACCATCTGGGCCAATGACATCGACGGAGAGGGTTACGACCTCGTCCTGTTGGGGCAGACCGAAACGACGAAGATAGACCTGGACGACCTGCAACGGCGTTTACATCGTGAAGACCATCGGTTCGTGCTCGAATCACTGGACGAGGTTGCATTGGGATCGGCGCTTAGTCTGCTAACGAAGTACACCGGACGAGCTTCCGATTTGGGACCTTGGCTGAAGGACGCCGAGATCAATCGAGACCAGAGTCTGCGTCTGCAATACCTCGCGGGAATGGGGCTGAACTCCTATCAAGCCGCATGGATCTACGAATCGCTCTTGGAGTATCGCAAGTATCCCGATGATCTTTTTGTTGCGACGGGTGTTCGTGGAAGAGCACTTCGAGCAGTTATCGAGCGGCCCCCAACCGAATGATATTGGAGAGCCGACGCACGAATGGGGCATAAGGCCGTTCGTAGTCCCGCCTTCAGGCGGTCTTCCGACCGGCTTCTTCAAAACCGCCTGAAGGCGGGACTACGAACCAATCATGCTTGCCATCACGCACGTGCCATCACGACGAATGGAGCAATGCACACGCACGTACGTTGCGCCGACGTCGATCGACTACGGCCAAGCACTGCGGCAGCACAAGGAGTACTGCCGCACACTTCGTGCATGTGGAGTTGAAGCCCACACCCTGGAAGTCAACGGCGAATACCCGGATTGCGCGTTCGTTGAAGATACGGCCATCGTGCTCGACGAACTGGCAGCGCTTGCATCGATGGGCGAGCCGTCACGTCGCGCCGAGCCCGCTGGAATCGAGCCGGAGTTGAAGCGATATCGAGAGGTCCATCGCGTTCGTCTGCCCGCGACGATCGAAGGCGGCGATGTGCTGCGCGTGGACAGGACACTGCTGGTCGGTTTGTCTTCACGAACGAACTCGGAAGGTGTCAGCGCACTCGAACAGATTGTCCGCCGACACGGTTATCGTGTGGTAGCCGTAGCAGTCCGCGGGTGCCTGCATCTGAAGACGGCATGCACCGCTTTGCCGGACGGACGGCTGTTGGTCAACTCTGCATGGCTGGACACGAATGCCTTACGAGGCTTCGAATCAATCCACATTCCCGACGAGGAACCCTGGGCCGCGAACGTCGCACACATCGGCACCAGCGTCTGCATATCGGCCGCTCACGTCCGGACGGCAGAACTGATTCGCGAGTTGGGCTTCGACGTCCAGCCGGTCGACCTTTCGGAGTTCGCCAAGGCGGAAGGCGGTGTTACTTGTCTGTGCATCTTGTTCGATCCAGGGTAGACCCGTGCAGATTCTTTGCAGGGTGGCCATCGGACCTCCGCCTTGCCCTACTTCGTGCGAACGCTGCGTTTGGTGATGCTCGTTTATGGCTGCTTCGGCGGAACTTTGTGGAGGCGGCCTTGAACGTCCACTTGGTATTTCTGTGGACCGATTTTCACATCAGCGCGACCATGCTTGAACTGCCACGCGTCGTCGAATCTCGGTGCAATCACCGACTTCCCGGACCGGTCGATGAACCCCCATCGCCTTTCGATTCTGGAAAACTCGTCTTCAGCCTCGGCTTCTCTGTTGTCGTCATTCATACGGACCTTTACCGCCGCCAGATCTTCGCTGAACCACATGGCGAAGTCGAACTGCGGTTCGATCACCATCTTCCCCGTCCGGTCGATGAACCCGTATTTTCCATGGTCGTAATCCCATCGCTCGCTCAGATCAACGTCAACGGCTGCGAGTCCTTCACGGAACCAGCCAATACGACCGTATTTCGGCTCGACGATGTATCGCCCGGACCGGTCGATGACGCCCCATTTGCCGTCTTGACGGACCGGCGCCAAACCGTCGTTGAAGGGCTCGACCCAGTCGAAGACCATTGGTATCACAATCTTGCCCGTTTTCCATTCGACAAATCCCACTTTGTCGTATTCTTGAATGGTCATCAGTCCTTCACGTGGTCCATTGAACAGCAAGTACCGAGGCTCCAGCAGCACCTCACCGGCTGCATTTTTCAATCCAGTCCTTGGGTACTTCCGCACAAACGCCATACCATCCCAGAAGTCTGTGGCACGGTCATAATACGGTTCGATGACGAATTCGCCGGTCTTGTCGATGAACCCCCACTTGCCATCGACGGGAATCTCGGCCAGGCCTTCTCGAAAAGAGATTGGTTTCTCGAAACGGGGTTCAATCACGACGGCCCCGGATTTGTCGATGTGGCCCCAGTTGCCGCCGTCCGACAACAGCACACACGCCAGACCGCTTGAGAAACTCAGGGCCGCGACAAATCTTGCCGGAATGGCTTTCCGCCCACTCCGATCCAGATAGCCAAAACGACCGTTCTCCTTGTACGCGGCTCGCCCCTCGGAGAAACTTCGCGGGTAGCTCTCTTTGGGAAGTCGGATGGTCGGATTTCCCGATTTGTCGATAAACAGGCACTCGTCGGCCGTCCCGACCAAAGCCAAACCATCCGACAAGGCTTTCGCGCACTGGTAGGTCGGCGGAATCACGAGTTCCCCGCGCCGATCCACAAAACCCCAGGTGCCGTCGACGACCGGATAGCACGGTCGACGCCCTGAATGGTCAAGCATAGGGGGATGTAGTATGAAATCGACGGTCGGATCCGGTTTCCCGCCCACGTTGACGGCAGCCAATCCCTCGTGAAAGTCATCGGCGTATCGGAACTTGTCTGGGATAACGAGTTTCCCCTTCTTGTCAACGAAGCCCCAATGTTGTGGAGCCAAGGGCTTGCGACGCGGACAAGCAGTCTCGACCGCTGCGAGCCCTTCGTGAAATCCACACAGATGATTACACTTGCCGATGCTCGGGATAAGCAGGTCTCCCGATGTGTCAATGTACCCCGACATTCCGGGCGTCTGGAACCGATGGACGGCGGTTTCGTCCTCAGGCTTAATAGCTTGCTGGGGCTGAGCCGATGCAGTCCCGCTCGAGAGCACCAGACACGTCATTAGAGCAGCCATTCGCGTCTGCATGTCGCACCTCTACCTGCGTCTTTGATTTTGCAGCCTGCCCGTTCACTGTTCGCTATTACCGCTCTCTGCTATTCCCGTCGTTCCCATGCGGGTATGATGATTCGAGGATCTTGGACATCGCATTTGTGACGGACATAGGAATCCAGACCGAGGAGAAACCATGAAGCTGCACCTGGCCAAACTCGTATGTCTAGCCGCGTGTTTCGCGTTCCTGTTGGGCGGCAGCGCCACTGCTCGTGACCGTTGGACGGTGGAGCAGGCCAACGCCTGGTACGCCGAGCAGCCTTGGTTGGTCGGCTGCAATTTTTCGCCCAGCACGGCGATCAATCAACTCGAGATGTGGCAGGCCGATACGTTCGACCCGGAGACGATCGACCGCGAACTCGGCTGGTCTGCGGACATCGGCTTCAACAGTATCCGCGTGTACTTGCACAACCTGCTTTGGGAACAGGATAGTGAAGGACTTCTGCGCCGTATCGACCAGTTCCTTGGGATCGCGGACAAGCACGGTATCGGCGTGATGCTCGTCCCGCTGGACGGCGTCTGGGATCCACAGCCGAAGCTTGGCAAACAGCGTGAACCGAGACCTCATGTTCACAATTCGGGTTGGCTACAGGCGCCGGGCGCGGAGATCCTTGGCGATCCAAAACGCCACGATGAACTGCGGCCCTACATTTACGGATTGATTCACCACTTCCGCAATGATGAGCGCGTTCAACTCTGGGATGTATTCAACGAGCCTGACAACCCGAATCGCAACTCCTACGGTCGCGATGGTACGCGGACCGAACTGCCCGAAGACAAGAAGGAGCGGATGGCCACAAGGCTGCTGAAAGGAGTATTCGTCTGGGCAAGAGAGGCAGACCCTTCACAACCGCTGACGGCCGGCGTCTGGCGTGGCGATTTGTCAAACCATGACAACCTGACGGAATACAATCGAGTCATGCTGGACGAGTCGGATGTCGTCAGTTTCCACAGCTACGGCAATCTCGCCTTCACTGTGCAGCGAGTCGACAGTTTACGACGCTGCAAACGGCCAATGCTCTGCACCGAGTACATGTCGCGCGGAAGCGGCAGTACGTTCGATCCCGTGATGGGTTACCTGAAAAAGCACAAGATCGCCGCGTACAACTGGGGACTGGTCGCCGGCAAGACCCAGACAAACTATCCTTGGGAGACGTGGCGAAAGCAGTACACGGCCGAACCCGAACTCTGGTTTCACGAGATCTTCCGCAAAGATGGCACGCCGTACGATGCGGAAGAAATCAAATACATCAAGAGCCTGACGGGAAACGAGTGATCTCCACACCGCCAGGCCCCGATTGGCAAGCCGTTCCCTGCGGACGGCTGATCGTGGCGTTCCTCGGTGACAGCAGCTTGATTTCGAACCTTAGAAGAAAGGACGAGTGACGATGGACAGACGCATTGGAATCATCGGAGTGTTGTGTGTGGTATTCGCTGTGGGCATGGTACAGACTTCGCCCGCGGCCGAGGCGGAAGATGGTTTTGTCCCGTTGTTCGACGGGAAGACCCTGGACGGCTGGAAGACTACCGGCAATTGGATTATGGAGGAAGACGGTTCGGTCTCGTTGCATCCGCGGCCGGGCGAGCGTGGCTGGCAACGCTACGACGCCTACCTGACGACGGCTCGTAAGTACAAGGACTTCATCCTCGACCTGGAATTCAAGATCGGCAAGGCCGGTAACTCCGGTGTGTTTCTACGAGTGGGCGATCCGGCGAGCCAGGTCAAGACTGGCTTTGAAGTACAGATTCTGGATACCCACGACAAGCCGAATCCGGGCAACCACGACTGTGGCGGCGTGATCGGAACGGCGGCACCCTCGAAAAACATGGCCAAGCCGGCTGGCGAGTGGAACCGGTACGTAATCACCCTCAAGGGGTCGCAATTGAAGGTCGAATTGAACGGCGAGCAAATCCATGACTTGGACTTGGCCAAATCCGCGGTGAAGGATCGTCCCCTGGAGGGATACATCGGCTTTCAGGACGAAGCCAAGCGCGTGTGGTACCGCAACGTGCGGATCAAGGAACTCAAGTAGCAACGGTTCCTTCCATATTCACTTGGCCCCTAGTACCTCGCGTCAGTTGTTCTTGTAGGTTGGGCATTCCTGCCCGACCCCGAGCAGACGGGCAGGAATGCCCATCCTACGGACAATTTCAAATGGCCTGTCGTACTAGGTGCACATGAGCATCGGGCTCGGAGTGCGCACGGTTTAAGGAACGGTAGAACGGCATTCGAGAGAAGGGGATTCCAATGAACCGAACAATCATTCGTGCAAGTATCGGATCGCCGCTTTTGGTTGCCGTAGTAGTGGTGCTGCCAGGCGTCGTCGCTCAGGAAACCACCGAGATCGACGCTCCCGGCGTCCTTGATACACCTGGGGCCACGTACGTACTGACAAAGGACGTGGCAGCCGAACACTCGGCGTTCATGATTAAAGGCGACGATATAACGCTTGATCTGGGCGGTCACACCGTCACCTACGGAACGGCCGTCGGGGTGGATCGTTCGAGCGGCGTGTTCCTGAGACCCGCCGGGGGTGAAGAGCCGTTCAAGGGTGTGCCGCGAGAGGGCTTTGGCGGCGGCAATCGTTTCACACTGCGAAACGGCCGCATCATCCAGGGTCCTCAGCCGACTGCGGCAAAGCTCACGATGCGCAGCGGCCGTGTCTTAGATGCAGCCGGGCCTGTACCAGGACGGTCATGCTTTGCCGTCTATGTGCGGGGATGCCGAGGGCTGGAGATTTCCAATGTCACCACCGAAGTGAACAGCCGAGATACCGACAACCTGTACATCCGCGAGTGCGCAGACGTCGACATTCACGACAACCACTGTATCAGCAAGGTCCGCGAGATCACCGACCGCCACTACCCGGGCACCGGTGTGATCACTGTGGCCGGCGTCCGGAGCCCCATAGACATCCATCACAATGTCATCGACGGTGGCGGGCAATGGGGGATCCGAGTGGCTGGCGGCCGCGAACTGACAGGGCATCTTGTCCTGCTGCATCACAACATCATCCGTCACCGCAGCTACACGACAAACGGTTACGCCATCGGGGCCGCGGCCCCAAACATGCGCATCTGCGCAAACGTGATCAAACCGGAAGCGGGCCGTGGGGTCCATCTCACGGGAACCGGCATCGACTTCTTCAACAACATTGTGGACGTGAAAGAAAAGCCCAATCCGGAATACCCTCGCACGCGCGCCCACGGCATCAAGCTGGAAGGCTGCCGCCATACGCTGGTACACCATAACTTCAGCCGCGCCATCGCGGCCGAAGGTTACGGCGACGCCGCTCCGCTGGACTTCTCCGTCAGGACGCACTCGGCCAATCGTGTCTTCAAGAACACGGTCGTGGCCCAGTGCGAGCCGAACGCGGGTGATTTCTGGGCGGCCAGCATCAACCTTTACAGCAACCAGCCCAGATCATTGACTCAAGTGCACGACAACATCTTCAAGACGAACCATTGGCACCTGCGAGCCGACTGGGGCGGCGGCCGCGGGTTCGACTTCGCCAACAATCGCTTCGAGACCATTGGCGATCCGCAAGACTATCAGTTCTGGCTCTTCGCCCAGAGTTCGCGAGCCGAATCGCGGAACCTGACCTTCCTGGACAACCAGTTAGCGGGTCATACGGATTACCTAAAGATTGGCCCGCTACGTCCTAGCATCCCGAGACAAGGGATCGACGTCCGCGTCCTGTGGACGGTGAACGTAAGCGTGGTTGACCCTGCGGGAAGAGCGATCGCCGGCGCGCTGGTTACCGCAAACGAAGACAGCAAGGAAGTCGCCTCTGCAGTAAGCGGTGACGACGGAAAGGTGGCTCTGCCGCTTCTGGACTTCCGAATTGTCGGCGACCGTGAGAGCCCAGTCGAGCAACACGGTCCTTACGAAATCGCGGTGCATTCCGACGGCCAAGTGGTTCAGCGTCTCTCCGTGGATCCCGTAGAAACCACTACCCTTGACGTGACCGTTACTGATCCCAACCGGAAGTTGTACGTCTGCGCTGGCGAGAACCAGCGCAGGAAGATCGGCGAGACCGCCATTTTGGAGGGAAAAGTGGCGGTGATGGGTCAGGCAGGCGAGCCGAAGATCACTTGGGAACGGGTGAGCGGAAGCGGCAGCCTGCCCATCGCCAGCCCGAATTCGGCACAAACGAAGGTTGTGATGAGTAAGTGGGGGAGTTGCACCTTTGAACTCACGGCCCGGTTGGGAGACGAAGTAACCAAGGACCGAGTGAGCGTTCGGGCGGACGGCCAATTGACACCTACTGCCGTTGCCCTAGCGCCGACGACCGCGAAGCTCCACTCGATCGTCCAGCTTGACGGTACGACGAGCACCGATCCGAGAGGTTTTCCTAAGAGCGAGATCAGATACGTCTGGAGTCAAATCGAAGGTCCCGAGGCGATCCTATCCAGCAACGAATGGCCGGACCCCATTTTCTACCCCACCGAATCCGGTACCTACGTGTTCGATTTGACCGTCTCGAACCCACTCCGCACCAGCAAACCGGCACAGTGCACGGTGAAGGTAGAATAACGACTGTCCGCACACGCTCACTTGAGTCCGCTGCGCCGAGCCAGCTCTTTACGTTCGTGAACTGCACACCCGAACAGATCATCCCACGTTCCTTCGAAAAACAGCAGACGTCCGAAGATGCTGCGTGTTTCGCCCGCCGGGCACTCGGGTATCACGGGGTCCATGTGCATGCACGGAGTCTGTGTGTTGCCGAAATACTCACAGGCATTGGGCCAGATCCATGCAATCCACGCGTCGCGTCCCGGCAGGCGCCGGGCAAGCAGTGGAAAATCTCCGGTTTCCGCGATCAGACTCCGGTGCGGCTTGTACTCGCTCGCGAGCCTGGTTCGCTCGGAATATGCGCAGAATCCCGATTGTGCGCGCGTACCCATCCGATGCCCGGCCACAACTCCGGTCGGGCAAGGAAGGGGTGCCCGTCCCCAAGCGGAAACGGCTTTTCCGCTTGGGGGATGATCGTGTAGGCAAACGTTTTCGGTGAAAACGCCCCGCCGAGTTGGAGGCAGAAGCCGGGTCGGAAATTCAGGACCGGATCTGGCCCCTTGTTCGACAATGCCACCTCGACCAGCACGGCATCCGGTCGATCAGCCTGCATGCGAATCGAGTACCTGACCGGATCTTCCTTGAATCGCCAGTTCAGTTGAAGCTTGTCTCCGGTTTCAGAGCGTTCCACGTCGTGTGTGTTTGGAAAGCGGAAGCTCCATCGGCTCGTGTATTCAAGATGACATTTGATTCGGCGAATCTCCTTCCACGGCGGGTGGACGTAGATCGTCTTCGGATCGCCGGTCTCGAAGCGAATGGGGCGGCGTTCGTCGCCCAAGCTCGCGACGCCCGCTTCGACCGGCAAAGGAAGTGTGACCCTTACGCACGGATCGAGAATCCAAACATCTGTCCGATCGGAGCTTGCACTGCCTATAAACCACTCAGGGGTACCGTCCTGTGCAAGTACCGTGTGCACGAGCACGTCGGTCCACTGTTCCCCAAGGACCTCTGTGCGGGCCACCGTGTTGCCGCCGAGGCCAAGCCCGAGCACGCCACGTTTGCCCGAAGACACGCGACAGCGACACGTGACTTTGATGTCCGAACCAGCCGGGAGGGCGCCTAGAAGTTGGCCTGCCCGACAACCCTGTGCATCCACCTTCGCGTTCGTGGTGAATCGAATTGCCGGAAAGGTGGCGTCGTCGATCGGCTCGGAATTCAACGTTGGAGGAGGATTCCCCCAGAGCCGAAATGCCGCGGACGGGTTCGACGGCACATGAGCTTGAACAGCCACGTCGACGGGCCCAAGTCCCTCGCGCACACCGCGCTCCGCAGCCCGCGCGGCCACCTTCACGTTTGATATCTCGAACGCGCCGTCCGGCGCATCCTGGACAATGTGTAGCACCAAGTGAAAGTCGCTCAGCAGCCCAACTTCCATTACAGCCGTCTCCCAATCACGGCTGGTCAACACGGCGGCTGTCTGGTTCCAGGTATTCGGACCAGCATAGACCGTAACAGGCCCGCCCTGTACGACTCGGTAGCGCACAGTCACGCGCACTCGATTGCCGAATCCACCGCGAGGTGTCGCCTGAATTATCAGTCCGCCGAACTCCTTGTCCTTGACCGTTACCTGCATAACGCGGCCAGCCGACGTAGGGCATTCGACCTTGGACAGCTCCGCTCCGCGATACGGACGCCACGCGCTGGTGTCCGGCGCCTTCATGTCGTGATCGTCATGGGGAACGGGGTGCCAGCCGAGGTCGTCGGCTCCGCACCGCCAACAGGCAAGGAGTACCAATACGAGACCGTAACCGAGGGAGGATTGTTGCATGTCTGTACTCCGTACGAGTTGGGAATTCGGTGTCCTCGTTAGGTGGAAAGATGCAGAGAGAGTGGGGCACGATTCCATCGTGCCTGGCACGTTGGAAACGTGCCCCACGAGTATGTACTCCTTCGACGCCGCCGTGATCATGGCGTCCCTACCGACCTTGCCCTCTCTAATCTGGTACGGCGGTCTGCACGATCACCTTCTGACACTGCGTAATCGGTCTTCCAGCGATCGTGGTAGTTGCCGTTACGATGTGGATGCCGGCTGTTTGGAATCTGTGCTTGATTTCTGTATGCGAGACATAGCCCTCGATGACCGTACCGTCTCCGAAGTCGACCTGGATGGGGCTCGGCTCCCTTGCTTGGAGCCAAATTCGAAAACTGACGGGTTGGCCAACGGCCAGCTTCTGCGCGGGAAAGTGAGTCATGAAGATCGCTGCTAAGTTGTTCTCGATGGCATCTTTTGTGAATACCTTCACTCGACAGAAATCGACATCTTCCCGCCCCTTTTCGTCCTTCACGCGCAGAGTCGCCATGTAGACGCCGGGTTTGTCAAAGCCCATTTCCGCGACGCTGCCTTCAACCGTGCGGCCATCGGAAAGCTGCCATCTGTACGATGTGATCGGTGTGTCCGAAGGCACCGATTGCGAGCCGTCGAACCGGACTGTCTCGCCTGTGACGACCGTTTGGTGCGGGCGGGCAACTGCCAACGGCCTGGTGCCATGCTGCTGCTGATAGGCGGACACCAACCACGGATAGAGGTTCAGTCGCCGATTTGACCGCCCCTGGCGGACATCCGTTTGCGACAGATACGTGCCAATGTGCAGGTGCGAGAAATTGCCTGACGGCCCGGTCTTCCCGAGGATGCCAATCGGGTCACCTCGTCGAACGGAGGCTCCTTTCCTCACGTTTGGCGAAATCGAATCGAGGTGGCCGTAGTCCCATATGAAGCCGTCTTGGTCCTGGATAAGCACAGACCACGGACGGCCGTTCGAGGGATGCAGCCGTAAGACTTCGCCGTCGGTGCAACTGACGATTACCTCTCGACCTTCGTATCCCGCCATGTCGAAACCGTAGTCGTGATGGAACCTCTGCCCTCGGGGGTCACCGTCTCTCAGGCCGAGGTGTACAACTTCGTTGTAGCCCTGCGTGCCGTGGGAAAGGAACTGGTAGTCACGTATTGGAAAACCGAATCGATCCGCGCGGACAAGTGGGGCAGCCGCGTCCCAAATCGACAGTTGCACTCGTTTGGGAATCTGGCTCCAAACCGAAGTTGTGTCGGCCTGAATCTTCAATCCACAGACCTCCGTAGGCAACACGTAAGGGGCACTGACGAGCCGAACTCGCCTGCCATCGACCTCTACCTTGACCTCTGCCGATCTCACCAGCCCGATTACATTGCCCCGTGTCTCCTTCACCGAGATGAGGCGAATCAGCCGCCCGGAACCATCTTTCGTCCTTAACGCGTGCGTCTCGCCAATGTCCAGGCCGATGAACTGCTGGCTGGAGTATTTGCTGATCAGCCTATTCAACGCATCGGTGGCTTTTCGGTAATCGGCAAGTTCATCAATCTCTACCAGTATGTGGACGACGCCCTTTCGGAACTGGAAAGACCCTTGGAAGACATACATGCCGTCTCGACGTTCGACCGTATCGAAAACGGTTGATACGGTGCCGTTTCTGTGCTTGAAGACGAGTCGCCCTTTGTCGTCGATGAGCCACGTTGATTCGTTGGGACTCGAAATGCCCGCGATCGTCCCATCCGGCCGAAGTGTGGCAACGCTATTGACACCACCGCCCGCACCCTGCTTCCAGCTAAATCGGAACCTCTTTCCGGCAAGAGTCTCTCCGTCAAACGCCTGTGATTCTTCATCGGCAAAGGCGGGCGATGCCGTAACAATAGACACACAAACGACGAGGAGCGCATATCGCAGAACGCTCATTGCCCGGCTCCATTCGAGTGATTTCTATGCCTTTGGCCAAAGCTCAGGCTAATGAGTTGAGTAACGGTTTTCAATCGCTTTGCCGCAGTAACTTGACCGCCATGTGGTGAGTGGCGAGAATCATTGCCAGCGCTGGACGCAGGCAGATGCCGGCCTTTGAGAGAGCCGGTCATGGAAAACGAAGAACTTGCGAAAGAGGACTGGCTCATGCGCACAATGATCGTAGCAGCAACCCTTGGAATAGTCTTGGCGGCGGCAACTGCGCCGACCACCGCGGCTGTGCCCAAGAACCGAAACCGCACATATGTCGTATCA
Source organism: uncultured Pirellulaceae bacterium (assembly GCA_964623055.1). Classification (GTDB taxonomy): domain Bacteria; phylum Planctomycetota; class Planctomycetia; order Pirellulales; family Pirellulaceae; genus JADHUC01. The sequence goes on along the minus strand of CAZURK010000061.1, from coordinate 36,721 downwards.
GACGCAACTCTGAGAGCGATCGAAGCGGCAGCCCCCGATACTCCGTTCGTCCACCCGGCCAAACCACGCAAGGTGTTGGTCTACGGTCGCGTACCCACGCATCCCGAGTCGGTCGCTTGCTGCTTCAAGGCAATGGAAATCCTGGCACGCAAGACGGGCGCGTTCGAAGCCGTGTCGAGCGGCGATCCGTTTCTGTTCCTGCCGGAGAATCTGAAGCAGTTCGATGCAGTCGTGATGAACAACACCCACGAGCGTCACCCAATGCTGCCGTGGAATGTCGACGAACTGAGCGACGAAGAACAAGCCGAAGCCAGAGCACGCGAACCGTTGCTGACGGAAAGCCTGGTCGAGTTCGTCTCGTCGGGCAAGGGGCTTGTCGGCATCCACGGTGCCACGGCCATACGCGACGACTTGAAGGAACTAGCGGAAATGTTGGGCGGGCAACACCTGGGGCATTTCGGCGGCGTTTCATGGATCAAGCCCGATGAGCCGGAGCATCCGCTGTGTGCCTTTCTGGATGGCCAGAGTTTCGAGGTGCGCGACGAGGTCTACACCTCTCGAAAACCGCTCACACGCGAACCAATCACGCGCGAGAACATTCGGGCGATCCTGTGTCTCGACTTGAACAAGATGGACGATCCCGGCAAACGCACGGACGGCGACTACGTGGTCAGTTGGGTTCGGCCGTACGGCAAAGGTCGAGTGTTCTACTGCACGCTTGGCCACGCCAAGACGGCTTACACGAATCCGGCGGTGATGAAGCATTACTTGGCCGGCATCCAATTTGCCATCGGTGATTTGAGAGCTGACGCATCGCCCGAACCGTAGACTGCTTCACGACCGTTCACCAAGATTCCAGGAAAGGCACAACAATGACTACAGGGACGAGGCTCCTAATCATAGCTCTGACGATAGTCGGCTTATCGCTGGTCGTCGCACCAGCGGCCATTGCGGATGATGGCTCCAAGGCGGCCAAGCCGACCGGCGCGAAGCAGAAAACTGCGGAAGCGGGAATCTGGGACCTGGAGCGAGCCTACTGGGAATACAATCGCGATGCGGACCACAAGCGAATCGTCGCCAGTTGGCACGACAAGTTCTTGGGCTGGCCGGACGCCGAGCCCAAACCGATCGACAAAGAACAAGGGGCTCGCTACGCCCGCAAGAACTATGCGAAGCCTGCTTCGTATTCCTTCAAGATCGAGCCGACGGGCATTCAGGTTTTGCGAAACGTGGCCGTGAATCACTACCGAGTACATTTGACCTCGAAAGACGGCAACGCAAAGGAAACGAAGCGATCAATGCGGATCACGCATACCTGGATCCAAGACGGGGCCGGATGGAAAATCCTGGGAGGAATGAGCGACAGCGAATAATCGCTGCGCAACGTCAGAGCTCCTGACATGCCGCGACTGCGTCATAACCAATTCCTGGCGCGAAAAGCCCATTCGTCGTCTCCCTAAATTCGTTGGAAAACATAGACTCCAGCGAATTTAGGGAGACGACGAATGAGTATAATGTGCGTCGTTCCTAGTTTCGTGGCCCATTGAACGAGTTCCTCATGCAGGACGACTGGGGCGTTGCGGCGCGAATATCGGGAGGGTTGGACACTGAAGGCATAGAAGCCGTCCGACGTTCGGCGTCGGATGACTCCAGGTCCCGTCCGGCAGACGGGACCTACTTGATTGCGCCCGGAGGGTTTTGGTGATGCGTGGAATCGTGCTGGCGGTCGGGACAGTCTTGATGTTGCTGGTGTGCCTCGTGTTTCGGGCGGCCGTCTCGCCGGCTGGCGAGATCGAACTGGCCACGGATGCCCCTCGTGCGCTGACGCCGGAAGAGAGCGTCTCGCGATTCCAGCTCGCCTCCGGCTTTCGTATGGAGTTGGTAGCCGCCGAACCGCATCTGGCCGATCCGGTGGCCATCGCCTTTGACGCGCGCGGCAGGATCTTCGTCTGCGAGATCCACGGCTACAACCTGGAAGGCTACCTGGACATTCTCGAGCTGAACAAGGCCGGCACGTTGGACAAGGCCGTTCGACGCATTCCTGCTGCCGAGGAGGCACTGAAGGAGGCCGAAAAAGAGCAGTACGGAACTGTCAAGCTGCTGGAGGATACCGACCGCGACGGTCGCGTGGATCGCAGTGTCGTCTGGGCCGACCGGCTGCCTGCCTGCTATGGCGTGGTCGCAGCACGTGATGGAGTGATCGCGCTTTGTGCTCCCGACATCATCTACTTGGCCGATCGCGACGGCGACGGCGAAGCGGACACGAAAGAGACGTTGTATTCCGGGTTCGGGATCTACGATATGTGGTCGCGGGTCAGCAACCCGCGGTGGGGACCGGACAATTGGATCTACGCTGCCGGAGCGATCCGAAGCGGCGGAACGATTCGCGGGCCGCATCTTCCCGATGACGTACGCATCGGCGCTACTTCTTTTCGCTTCCGCGCGGATGGTACCGCGATTGAACCGACAAGCGGGAGCAGCAGCGGTTTCGGCTTGGCAATGAACGATTGGGGCGATCGGTTCTTGGTGACCAACCAGCAACACGCTCTGCAAGTGGCCCCTTTGCCGCATCGCTACTTGGCTCGGAACCCATTCTATGCATCGCCGAATCCCCTCGTGAACATCTCGACCTACGGGCATCCCGCACATGTGTACCCGACCAGCCAGCCTCACCCCTGGCGTCTGGCGCGAAGCAAGGACCCGGAATGGATGAAGTTCTACGGCGTGGTCGAAGCGACGGCCAATGGATATTTCACTGCGGCCAGCGGCCAGACGATCTACCGCGCCGACCGCTTCCCGCCGGGATTCCATGGGAACCATTTCAGCGTGGACAATGCACAGAACCTGATCCACCGTTGTCTGCTGGAGCATAACGGCTGCATGTATGCCGCGAAACGCCCCGCCACGGACGAAAAGGCGGAGTTCCTCACGTCGATCGACACTTGGTTTCGGCCGGTCAATTTGGAGACAGGACCTGATGGGGCTTTGTACGTTGTCGACATGTATCGGGCGATCATCGAAGACTATTCGGCCATTCCCAGATTCCTCCAGCAACTTTACGTGGAATCTCTGATCGGCGGCGCTAACTACGGACGAATCTGGAAGATCGTCCCGGAGCGAAGTCCCGATCGGCCGGTACCCGATTTGGCGACAGCCTCCACGTCTGAGTTGACTGCTGCACTCTCCAGCGGGAACGCTTGGTACCGCAACACCGCCCAGCGGTTGCTTGTCGAGCGGGGAGACCAGAGCGTCGCACCTGCGATCGCGGATTTGGCGGCCACGGGCAAGACAGCCCAGGCTCGGCTTCACGCCATCCACACGCTGGACGGCCTGAACAGCTTGACGCCGGAGATCATCCAGCAAGCGTTGGAAGATGACCACTTTGCCGTCCGCATGCACGCGCTGGTACTGGCGGAACGCTGGCTGGACGAACGGCCATCGTTGGCTAACAGCCTGTACCGAATGGCCGATGACGATCATCCGCGCGTCCGTCTGCAGTTGGCACTCACGTTGGGCGAATTGAAAACGCCCGAGGCAGCCAAAACACTTGCCGGGTTGACGGCACGTTACGGGAACGATTCTTGGATGCGAGCGGCCATCTTGAGTTCGTCGTCCGAGTCGGCTGGCAGGTTACTGGCGACAATCCTCGACGCAAACGACTCGTCGGGACACAGCCGGGCGCTGCTCAATCCGCTTGGTTCGATCGTCGGCGCTCGCCATCGAGACGAAGAGATCGGTGGGCTGTTGACCGCCCTCGCAAAGCTCGATGCGGACGAAGATGCAGTCCTCCAGTGCAACTGCTTGGAAGGGCTGATCGAAGGGCTGGGGCGAGGCAAACCCAAGATGCTGGCGTCTGCCGATGGCCAAAAGGCGCTGCGCGTCCTGTTGATCAACCGATCGGCCGAAGTACGGCGGCTGGCGCTCAAAGCGGCCGGGTTGGTACGACTGCAGGAGTCGCAGGAGATGCAGGCGGCATTGGCCGCGGCGGGGAAAACCGCCTTGGACGACAGCCGCAAGCTCGAGGAACGCGTGGCCGCCATCGCGCTACTGGCCGGTGCGCCGTACGATATGGTGGCACCGGTGGCTAGGGAGTTGATGGAGCCGCGACAGTTGTTGGACTTGCAGCTCGCCGCTGTCGGAGCTTTGGCGGCGGTCGACGATTCGCGCGTCGCACCGCTGCTGCTTGACGGTTGGGCTACCAAGACGCCGAAGTTTCAGGACGCGGCGATGGACGCCGTCTTCCGTCAGCAGGGTCGTCTGCCTGCGCTATTGGACGCGATCGAGCGTTCGGTCATTCCGCGATGGAGTCTCGATAGCGCTCGCCGGGAGCAGTTGCGAGAGAGTCCGGACAAGGGAATTCGAGATCGGGCGAAGGCATTGCTGGTCGATCAAGCGATTCGGAAAGACCGCAAAGAAGTCGTTGCCCGCTATGTGTCGGCACTGGCCAAATCGCGCGATGGTAAACACGGTAAGGCAGTCTTCGAGAAACAGTGCGCCAAATGCCACCGTCTTCAGGAGAAAGGGTACACGGTTGGCCCGGAGCTCTCGTCCATCACGCGCCGCAGCGACGAGACGCTGGTCGCGGACGTGCTGGATCCCAGCAGCCAAATCACAGCAGGGTTCAACAACTATGCGGTCGTGACGGAAGCAGGCAAGATGTTCACGGGTGTCTTGGCAGTCGAGACGGCAACCAGCGTTACCCTTCGCCGTGAGGAAGCCAAAGAGGACACAGTCCTGCGCAAAGACATCGACGAAATGGCTGCGTCGTCGATTTCGATGATGCCTGAAAACCTCGAACAGGAAGTGTCTCCCCAGGATGTAGCCGACTTGATTGCGTATTTGCGCGTCGCCGTTGGGCCAGAGCTTCCGGCCAAAGTCACCTTGTTCGACGAAGACCGCGATTTTGTGAACCAATTGAATCAAGGCGACGGGCGTGCGACCATTGAAACCGCCGACCGTTTCTCTGGCAACGTGGCTCTGCGCGTCACGCCGCCTCAACGCTGGTCCTTGCGCATTCCGGGCTGGGAGTATCGCATCGCCGAGAATCCTCAGCCGGGCGAATACCGCTACCTCCGTTTCACCTGGAAATCGTGTGGCGGCGAAGGCGTGATGATCGAATTGGCCGGCGGCGGCAAGTGGCCGCCGGCCGAGAAGCCAATATGGCGATATTACAGCGGCAAGAACACAACGGGCTGGGCCGCATGCGGAGTCTCGCCAGAGGCGCCGAAGGAATGGACGACCGTCACTCGCGACCTGTGGAAGGACTTCGGCAGTTTCACCCTGACCGGCATCGCACCAACCACAATGGGCGGCGAAGCGATGTTCGACTGCATCGAACTGCTGCGCACGTTGGACGTTGACCGAGAAGGCCCGTAACCTGGGCCGATCTGACCGTCGCCGGATGCGAAACACAAGACAATCCAGGACGCTCCTTGCTTGAATTGGCTGGCGGCACTAGATTGGTACTCCATGCCTCGACGTCTATCGGAATATGTGACTTTCCTGAGCGAGTACCGCCGTACGTTCGTAACTACCGGTGCCATTGCGCCCAGTAGCCGCAGGCTGGCGCGGGCGCTCGCCCGCCCGCTTAGCCGACATGACGTTCCGGCCCGAATTCTGGAGGTTGGTCCGGGCACGGGGGCGGTGACCCGCGAAATCGTGCGCCATGTTGGACCGGAAGACCGTTTGGACATCGTCGAACTGAACGATCGGTTTGTCGAACTAATGCGTGGCCGTTTTGCATCGGAGCCGGATTTCCAGAAGGTTGCCGACCAAACCGAGATCTTCCATATGCCCGTTCAGGACTTGCCGGCCGAGGAACCTTACGACTACATCATCAGCGGGCTGCCATTGAACAATTTTCCCCCGGATTTGGTCAGCTCCATTCTGCATCGACTGATGCGGCTGCTGCGGCCTGGCGGGACTTTGAGCTTTTTCGAATACCTGGCGATCCGTCGGGTCAAGACGGTGGTCTCTTCGAAGAATGAACGCCAGCGACTTGCCCGTGTCGGCCGCATTGTCGGCAACTATTTGCGGGAATACGAACGTGAACACGATATCGTGTTTCTGAACATCCCGCCCGCTGTGGCGCATCACCTGCGCAACGGAGACCCTACGAAGACAGGTACATCTAATGACGCAGCCGTCGACTGAGAATCACGCATGCGACACGTCGGCAACGGCCGAACGGCTTGAAATCGAACCGATGGACCCGAACATAGGTTCGATTCAGCCCGGCGGTGGCATCTGCATGCGAATCGAATTGGGCTGGGGGCGGCTGCGGCGATGTTACCTGAAGATATTCAGGCGGGGCTATGTCCGCCGTATGGCGGAAAGACGACGCGGCGATCCGGACGGATGCCCACACGAGGTTCTGGATCCGCGTGATATCAAGTTCCATCGAAACGTGGTCGACTGTTCATGGGATCCCGCGGATGACCCGTTCACGTGGCGGGACCGAATTCCAGTGGCACGCGCTGGCTTGGCAGAGCTGATCATCATGGGTGGAACGTGTCTCGCGTTGACGATCCTAGCGGCTTGGCTGTTCTGGCCAGTGGCGTTCCTCCCCGCGGCGCTCGGGCTGTTTTTCGTGTGGTTCTTTCGCAACCCGCGGCGCGTGATTCCGCAGGACGAGGGATTTGTCGTATCGCCAGCCGACGGAAAAGTCGTGGAAATCGAAGAGATCCCCCACGACGACTACATTGGCGGACCGGCCGTGAAGATTGGCGTCTTTCTGAGCATCTTCAACGTACACCTCAACCGTTCGCCGGTCGCAGCCCGCGTAATCGAACTAGCTTACCGTCGCGGAAAATTTTTGAACGCAATGCGCCCGGAATCCGCGAAAGAGAATGAGCAGATGGCTGTCCGGCTGGAAGAAAACGATCCACCGCATCGGCGCCTGATCGTCCGACAGATCACCGGTGCGATCGCTCGCAGAATCGTCTGCTGGATTTCTCCGGGCGAGGACCTGGAACGCGGCGAGCAATTCGGTATGATCAAATTGGGGTCACGTACCGAATTAGTGCTGCCTCGTGAGCCCGGTCTGGCGATTGATGTCCGCGTGGGAAACCGTGTTCGGGCCGGCAAGACGGTGATGGCTCGATACGGCGCTGGGCCGGAGAACGTGTCTTCCACTACGTAGTGGTGGCTTCCAGCCGCCATTTGACACACTGTTTTGGTGGAAAGGCGTCGGCTAGAAGCTACCGCTGCGAGCAACGGCCTGGAATCTCGGCATTTGAAGACAGGTTCTCAGCGTGATACCCTAGTGGCAAGTTCAGAGATAGCAGCACAGTCAGAAAGATCATCATATGCATGAGACGCCCAGCCAACCGGATACCGCACCGAGGAAGAGGTCAAAACGGCAGAAGATGATCGCTGTCTTTCCATCGCTTCTGACGCTGGGCAATGTGGCGTGTGGGTTTGGATGTATCACGTATGCGGCAAAGGTGGGCCCCGAAGTCGATGTAACGGAACCCTTTTACATCGCAGCCGTGTTGATCTTTGCGGGGATGTTGCTGGACGCGTTGGACGGCCCCGTTGCGCGGCTGACCAAGCAGACCAGCCAGTTTGGTGCTCAACTTGACAGTCTCGCAGATGCGATCACTTTTGGCGTGGCGCCCGCGTTCTTGATGTTGACGTTTTCCCGCGTGTTCCATCCCCGAGTGCTGTGGGTGATCGCTACGCTGTACGTCCTATGCACGGTGCTGCGGTTGGCACGTTTCAATGTGACAAACGACGAGGATTCGTCCCACGAATCGTTTTGCGGTCTGCCTTCGCCCGCAGCGGCGGGAATGGTAGCCTCGTTGATGTTCATCGGCCCGGGGCTCGTCCAGTGGACGGACCCTGGTGCGGCCGATTCGGCGCGAAAGGTGGGCGAGTTCCTTATCAAAGCAGCCTTGCCGATCATGACCCTCGTCGTGGCGTGCCTAATGGTTTCGCCAATACGCTATCCGCATTTTTTCAACCAGTTGGTGCGCGGGCGTCACAGTTTTCAGTACTTGGTCAAACTGATTTTCGCCATCGTCATCGTGTTTGCGGTAAAGGAACTGGCTATACCCATCATCTTCTTCTATTTCGTGGTGGCATCGCCACTGCGGGCCCTGTGGTCGCAAGTGGTCGTTCGGCGCGTGCTGAACCGACCCGAGCCCGTTTCGAGCGGCTAGTAGGCGTAGGGCCGGTTCCCACCGGCCAATCCGACGACGATTAAGCGTTGGCCGGTGGGAACCGGCCCTACTCGACTCTCTAGCCGGTTTCGGTCATGCACTCAGTCGAGAAACCCAACTAGTTCCTGGCTGCGGCTGGGTTGCTGTAGCTTTCGCACCGCCTTGGCCTCGATCTGCCGGATGCGTTCGCGGGTCACTTTGAAGATGTGTCCCACCTCTTCCAGCGTGTAGCTGTACCCGTCGCCCAAGCCGTAACGCAGTTTGATGATCTCGCGTTCGCGATAACTGAGCGTCTTGAGCACTTTGTTGATGCGGCCGCGGAGCATTTCCTGCGACGCACCTGTGGCGGGGCTTTCGGCCGTGCCGTCCGGCAGTAGATCGCCGAAATGGCTGTCCTCGCTATTGCCCACGGGTCGATCCAAGCTGATCGGATAGCGACTCATGGCCAGCACGCGCCGGGCTTCCTCGACAGTCGTCTCCGCCCGACGAGCCACCTCCTCCAACGTGGGCTCTCGGCCCTTCTCCTGCAGCAGCAGGCGCGATACGTTGCGGACGCGGGACATGGTCTCGACCATGTGTACTGGAATGCGTATCGTGCGGCTCTGGTCGGCTACAGCACGAGTGATCGCTTGGCGAATCCACCAGGTGGCATAGGTACAGAACTTGAAGCCGCGGCGGTATTCAAATTTGTCGACCGCGCGCATCAAACCGGCGTTGCCCTCTTGGATCAAATCCAGGAAGCTCAAGCCACGATTGCGGTACTTCTTGGCGATCGACACTACCAATCGCAGGTTGCCTTCGGACAGTTCGCGTTTGGCCTGCTGGTAGTCGGAGTAGACTCGCTTCAGGTAATGCACGCGGCTTGACAAACTGGTCGGCGTTTCCTGGGTGGCCTTCAGGACGGCACGATACTCGCGAATCCACTCGTCGCGTTCCACGGCGAGCGAGCGATCGCGCTTGGACGCCCGAATCTTGTCCTTCAGTTCAGTGACGCAGACTGCGAAATCTTCCAGCACAGGGATAAGCTGCTCGATCTTTTGGGTACGCAGTCCCAACTCCTCGACCAGACGCACCGCGCGGCGTCGCCGGCGAGACAGTCGAGTCCACGCTTCTCGGCGGCGTCTCCTGCCGCTTGATTTCCCGATGGCTGTGCGGTAGTCGAGCCTGTTGCGTTTCAGCAACACCTCTAGCGTGCGCAGATTGTGCGGAATGCGACCGAGGATCTGCTCCTTTTCCAGGCGGTCCGTAACCGAAACCTGAACCGTACGGTCAAAGGGCAATTCGCCATCGTGGACACGTTTCAGCGTCTTGAAGGCCATCTGGATGACGTAATCGCATTCCAGCAGTTTGGCGCGGAACTTCCGGCGAGTGATCTCGATTTTTCTGGCTAGACGGATTTCTTCCTGGCGGGTCAGCAGTGGGATTTCACCCATCTGCGTCAAGTACATGCGAACCGGATCGTCGGACCATGATTCGTTATCGTCGACAGCCGCTAGCAGTGCTTGCTCCGCTTCCTTCAACCTCTGTGGATCGGCCTCAACCTGGGCAGCCGGTTCGGCGAGATCGTCCTCCTCTTCTTCTTCGTCCTCGACCTCGTCTATTGCAATCTCCTGGAGATTCTCATCATCCTCGGGGGATCGAGTCGTATCATCCTCGAAATGTTCAAGTATTGTGTCGTACAATGCAGCACTCCTCACCAACACCTTGTACGGGTACTAGTCACAGGGACAGGAAGTGATCCCAATCCGTTGTACAAACGCGAAAGCCATGCCGGGATAGTCATACAAGTAGCTGAACACGGCGCGACTTGCCGCAACGCCGCCGGGTCGTTGTCAAGGAAAACAGTCGAGATTTCGCCTCACCACAGCGCTAGAGAGCATCCTGCAGGCAACCAATTGTACCACCCTTTTCTCGACGGTTTTCCGCATGTGGATATTTGGTAAAAAATTGCGGTCAGGGCAGGAAAACCACCTCCCGACGCGCCACCCAGACCCGCCAATTTGCCAATCGGGAAGGATAACACCCACGCAAACGACGTTCCACGAAGCTCGCAACCTTACTTTATGGGGTGGTAACAAGCATGCTGACTAAGCATACGAAGGGCGAACTGTGAACTGTGTGGGTGGTTAAATTCTAACTCGGCTGGAGGCGGGGTCTAGGTCCAAAACATTGAACTTTACGAAGATATTTTGTGCTCTGGGGGTTCCGTTTTCAAGCCCGTCGACAGGAAATTCCGCGTTTGCGGGCTGTGCCACCGCATCGACGACCTCATTTGCCGGCGGCCGCGCTAGTAATCCGCGTACGATTTCTCCTCGATCAGTTTCGAGCCGAGCAGTTCGTTGACCTCTCGCTTCAGCGCCGCGCGTTCGTCGTTGCTGCAGTAGACGGATCGAGCCAACTTGATGAAACGCGGGCCGAAATCATCCCTGCGCTCGCAATCTCGGACGGAGTCCTCGATGTCCCATAGAGCTTCGTTGACTTTTCTCAACTTTGCGGTCAGTTCATCCATCGCTGGGGAAGCCGCTATGGCCTCGTCGCGGGCCTCCTCCAGCACCCTCAATTCGACCCTGACGTTGTGCAGCTTCTGCTCGTCGGCGATTCGTTCGGTTTTGATTTCCAGGATCGTGATCTTGTCGATCAACTCGCCCGGTGCGATTTCTACCAAGATGGGTCTTGCTTGCACTAGGAATCCTCCGTGTTAGTTTGTCCGTATCATTGCGTCTTGGGCACGATCCGTTGTCCCGCCATGCCAGCGGCTTGTGGCACACCCCTCCTTATGGCACGCGCCAGTCGCTTTCGGGGGTTTCGATTCGACGGAGACCGGTAATCGACGACTTGACCGCTGAATGGATGCACAACATGTTCGCCGAGACGATCCGGCCGAATTCGTTCGTGGGATTGTTGAAGTAGTTGGCCGGATTGAACAGGGGCGGCAAGTGCCAGTACAGGTCGTATCCCAGCGACATGATGTATTCGATCAGAGCCGCCGAGTGCTCCTGGCGATCGTTCTCGACGTACAGGATCGGCCGGCAGTTCCCAATGGTCTCTGCCGCCCCTTTCAGAACGCTCAACTCCATCCCTTCGACATCGGCCTTCAACAGATCGCAACGGGGCAACTTCAGCGAGTCGACGGTCGTCACCGGTACGCGTTCGCCATTCTGGTAGTCGCCGAGCCCGAGGCCGCCAAAGTTCTGCTCGGTATTGTAGTCCAGCGAAGGCACAACGACGTGGCCCGGCGTTTCCCCCACGGCCTCCGGGCGGCAGTGAACGTTGGTGCGTCCGTTCAGCGCCATGTTGGCACACAGCGCCTGGAAGACGATACGCTGCGGCTCGAAAGCATACACGATGCCCTTTTCTCCGACCAACTCGGAAAGCACCAGCGTATGAGCGCCATAGTTCGCGCCGGCCTCCACCACGACGCTTTCCGGCTGGATCAGTTGCCGGAACAGATCGCATTCGCCTTCGGAGAACTCGCCGTAGCGATCCAGCGAATGGCCGACATACTTATCGTGACGGTTGTACACCATCAGCCCTTGTCGCGTCCGCGTCAGACGATTCATGCCGCTGGTGGTAATGCGATAGTCTTCGTGTTGTCTGCGTTCTACGTCGGGAAACTGATCGAGCAACTCCTCGGCCATCCGCTGGAACACGCTCGGCCAATCGCCTACGCCCGTCTGTCTGAAGAGCCTCATCGTGGGGTACCAAGGCGTGTCCTCCCGCTCCAACAGCCACCGCCAGTCAGGCACATGGGCCAGGGCAAGCCAGACTGGCACACCCAACGCTCCGGCTACATGCGCGATGGCAGTATCCGAAGCGACGAGCAGATCCAGGCTCTTGAGCGCCGCCGCGGTATCCATGAAAGCGCCGGATTCTTCGTCCAGGCGGTCGCCCAAGTGGACGATGTCCATACGGCCGCGGGCGCCATCCAACTGGTCGATGCCGGGCCCCTTCTGCAGACTAAGAAGCTGAATGCCCTTCAGAGTGCCCAACGGGGCCATCTCCACCAGCGGCACGCTGCGCATGCGATCGGCGTGGTGTTTCGGATTGCCCTGCCAAGCGATGCCAACCCTAAGTCCACGGTACGCGCCCAATTCGCCGTTCCACTTCTCGATCAGTTCAGGATCGGCCGCGAGGTAAGGCACCTTCGTGGGGAACGTTGCCGAATCGTCGCCCAGGATACCGGGCACATCCAACAACGGCGCAAATACGTCGAATTCAGGCGGTTCTTCGTCTTGGGCAGACAACACGTCGACGCCCGGACAACTGCCGAGAAGCGGCAGAAGGACCTTCTGGCAGACGGCGATGACGCGGCAGTCGTATTTCCTTTTGAGCACCTCCGCGTACCGGATAAAGTGGACTGTGTCGCCTAGTCCTTGTTCAGCCGTCAGCAAGATGGTTTGACCATCCAGTGGGGATCCGTCCCAGAGCGGCTGAGGGTAGTCAGGAAGTGTCGTCTGATCCGTCTTCCAACGCCAACCATATTCCCGCCAACCTTCATCGAACTTCCCCTGCAGCAAGAGGATAACGCCCAGATTCTTTCGCGTTTCGGCATCGTCCGGAGCGAACTCGAGTGCTCGGCGATAGCTGGCTAACGCTTCGTCCAAGTGGCCTTCCCAAACCAGCGCAGTTCCCTTGTTCTTGTGCGCGTTCACATAGTCCGGCTTCAGACGCAATGCATGATCGAAACTGGCAATCGACTCGCCCAGTCTTCGCTGCAAACGGAGCGTGTTGCCAAGATTGTTGAACGCAACCGGGAAGTTGGGGCTGATTTGAATCGCCTTGCGGTAAGCCGCAACCGCCTCGTCCAGGCGATCTTGATCGTGGCAAGCCATCCCGAAGTAACACCATGCATTGGCGTCGTTCGTGTCGGTCTGAAGTACTTGGCGGTAGATTTTCTCCGCGCCGGCCAAGTCCCCGGCTTGGTGCAGCTTCCATCCGTGTGCCAACGCGTCAGCGGTTGTTGTCATGTGGCCTACCAGGGCTCCTTGGGATGGTCTTGGATGACTCGCCAAAGCTCGCGGAATCTATCCTGCACGTAAGGATTCAACTGATTCGCGTAGTCCTCCGGCAGGCTCAGTGCCTCGATCAATTCCTGCACGTCTGCCAGGTCGCGAGACCGGCGGGGATTCGTCATGCCCGAAGCGAGTTTCAATTCGATTAGTGCGAGCAAAGAAACGAACGACATTCCCTCGACGTCCATCCCGACCGAGGCAGGATCAGGAAACGCCACCGGTTTGGGCTTTCCATCGCCCGGATAGTCGCCCGTGACCAGAAACTCGATGCGGACGCCGGACTCGGCATCGCGCAGATTTCGGCTACCCGCAAACGGCGCAGTATATCCAAGACCTTCGAGTTGATCATGGATTCGCCGGAGATCTTCAGGCTGGACCAAAATGTCAACGTCCTCGGTAAACCGGCGATATCCGTGATAGAAGAGCGCCATTCCGCCTGCGATGGCGTATCGAATCCCCAACTCGTCAAGCCGGCGAGTGATCTTCTGAAGGGTCTTGTGGACCGCGCTTTCCTTTTCGAAGTGCATACTCCCCTCCCGGAAGGCCAGTTGGACATCTCCGTCGAGTAGCTGTTCGTAGGCGACCATAATACGTCTTCGTGAGGCGAATGCCTGTACTGTTCAGATTCCGGAATACCGTCAGTGTAGTACGTTGAGCCGAAGGCGGGCAATACGCATTTGGACCGTCAACCCTCTTGTGCCCTCGCCAGGCGCAATGCAATGCGACAAGCGTCCTGAAATCCGGCCACGTCCAACGAATCGCTGACCATATGTTGGTTCAGTTGGCCACAGCCCAGACTGACAGTGGGTATGCCGTGCGCGAACAACCAGTTCGCATCCAGACCACCGTTGGCGATGGCTAGTTCCGGCTCGCGGCCGATCGACCGGACCGCCGATGCGGCGGCCGCTACGCACGGCTCTTTTGGCTCGAGGCGAAACGCCTCGTAGTCCAAACGTCCGTCGATCGCTACCTCGCCCTTGGCACCCGCCACGTTTCGCACTTCCCGCGCAGCTTTGCGAAACGCCTTTTCAATCTCCGAGACGATTCGCTGTCGGAACCGCGGATTATGACTCCGGGCTTCTGCCTTCACCAGAACGTGGTCTGTTACCACATTGGTCGCATTGCCTCCTTGAATGACACCCACATTGCTGGTGCCGCAATTGCGGCCCTTGCGAATATCGCCGTGCCAACCGTTTCGATGCAAATCGGCAATGGCCAGCGAGGCGATCACGATGGCGCTGACCCCGCATTCCGGCGCGCCGCCGGCATGGCTGGCAATCCCGCGTATCTCGATCGCCAGCCGATATCCGCCTGTGGCCCCAATCGTCAGTTTGGCAGGCGAGCCGCCGTCCCAGTTGAACGCCATCTTGGGTCCGCCCAGCAGACTCTTTCCGACACACCGTGAGCCCTGCAAGCCGGTCTCCTCCTGCACGAACCAGCAGAATACCAACGGCGGGTGTGGCACATCGCTCTCGATCAGCTCCAAGGCCGTGTTTAATATCACAGCCACGCCCGCTCGGTTGTCGGCACCCAGCCCGGTGTTCGGGTCGGCCGACCGGACAATCTCGCCGTCGAGGACTGGCTGCGATCCAACGCAGATCGGCACAGTGTCCATGTGGGCCAACAACATTCGCCTCGGCCCGCGAACCGTGCCCGGCAGCTTCAAGATCAGATTGCCCGTGTCGCCCAGTTCGGGAGTCCGCCGGTGGGCGGAGTCCGTCCGGATGGTAGAGCTTGGCACGCCGACACGCAGTAGTTGGGTCCTGATGAACTCGGCAACCTTACCCTCCTGGGCGCTTGTTCCGGGTATGGCCATGACCTGCATTGCCAGGTCGAGGGCCCTTTTCAAGTTGGGCTCGTCCGGTTCTCGGGCTTCGGCATTCGATGTAATTGGTTTTGTTCGCTCTTTCACAGCAGTCTTTCCTGGTGTTCGATGGTCAAACGATAGTGACCGGCCTTTGTTTAGATTGTACGCGTGTTTATCCTATTGGATTGCCTCGCTTCTTTCGACCGCAAACAGCTCTTGCCGCATCGTTTAACCGCGACCCAGCGGGGAGCGCGGGAGTTGACGCGGCCCGACGCGCTCCCCGCTGGGTCGCGGTTAAACGACTTTGGACGACTGGACGTGGCGTAGGGCTACAAGACCCCTTAAAGAACCAAACGGGAAAGTTGAGAGATGAGAGTATTCTTGGCCGGAATCATGCAAGGATCGCACGTGGGGGAGAAGGTACTTCACGACCAGGATTACCGTACGCGACTGAAACAGCTATTAGGCGAACATCTTCCCGATGCCGATGTGTACGACCCGCTGACGGATCACGGTGATTCGGTCAACTACGACCACGAAACCGGACGTGATGTGTTCTTTCGCCATAACCAGATGTGCGGCGAGGTAGATTTGGTGCTGGCTTTTGTGCCGGAGGCTTCCATGGGAACGGCCGTCGAAATGTGGGAAGCTTTCCGTAACGGCCGCGCCGTGTTTGCGATCAGCCCGCTTGCCCACAACTGGTCCGTCAAATTCTGCAGCCACGAGATTTACCCGAACCTGGAGTCGTTCGAGGGCGCCTTGGTTTCAGGGCAGGTACGAGAACGCATCGTCGAGCTCTCCGAATGAAACATCTGCTCGATCCTGAGAATCACGATCTCGATACGTGGCTGCGCGACCGCAGCCAACCGGACTTCCGTCGCCGGCAGATCCGCAAGTGGCTGTTCGAGAAGCGTACCGGCGATTTCCATGACATGACCGACTTGTCGGCCGGTCTTCGTGAGCAGTTGGCGAGTGATTTTTGCATTTGGACGACACGGATCGCCGGCCACAACCAAGCCGCTGACGGCACCGAGAAGCTGCTGCTAGAGTTGGCCGACGGCGGCCGCATCGAATGCGTGTTGTTGCGGGATGGCCAGCGGCGGTCGATTTGCATCAGTTCTCAAGTCGGCTGTGCCATGGGCTGTGTCTTCTGCGCCAGTGGCTTGGACGGCGTGGAACGTAACCTGACGGCTGGCGAAATTGTCGAGCAGATGCTGCGGCTCGGGCAGTTGCTGCCTGCCGACGAGCGGTTAAGCCACATCGTTGTGATGGGCATGGGCGAGCCCCTGGTGAATTTGGATGCTCTGCTGCCTGCCTTGAAGGAAGCCAGACGCAAGGACGGCCTGGGAATCAGTGTTCGCCGAATCACCGTTTCCACGGTTGGGCTACCCAATGCGATAGACCGACTGGCCAAGCGCGACCCGCGATATCACCTGGCCGTCTCCCTTCACGCGCCGAACGACGCGCTACGAAGTCAACTGGTTCCCATCAGTAAGAAGACCGGGCTGAAGAAGACCCTCGCTGCCGCCGACCGGTATTTCGAGGTTTCCGGGCGACGTCTAACCTACGAATATGTGCTGCTGGCCGGCATCAACGACCAGCCACAACATGCCCGCCAGTTGGCGATGCTCCTGCGAGGCCGAACGGCATTGTTGAACGTTATCCCGTACAATAGGGTCGCGGGCTTGCCATACAAGACGCCAACACCAGCCGCTCAGCGGCATTTCCGCGAGATATTGGAACAAGCCGGTTTGACGGTGAAGTTCCGCCATCGCAAAGGAGACAAGATCTCCGCCGCCTGCGGCCAATTGAGACGCTCGACGCGCCAGTTTCGAAATTCGAAGCACGAAATCCGAAACAAATTCAAAATGCGAAATTCGGATGTGTGAAAAAGGCTTGTCGGCGGAGGTTTCGAGTTTTGAACATTCCTTCTGTTGGATTTGTTTCGAATTTCGATCTTCGGATTTCGAATTTACCCTCCGGCCCCACACACGCCATCGTCTTGCCAAGTCTCGACGGAACGAGCACCCAACGAGGCTTCGGCACACGCCTCTTCCGTCTCCCAGATCACCACTTTCGTGGCTACTACGCCGGTTCCCTCCAGCAGTCGTGGGCAGATATCCTCCAGTAGGTATCGAGCCATGTTCTCGGCCGTCGGGTTGTACGGCAAGAGATAGTACTTGGATGGTTCGACCATTTCGGCGGCTGCGATGCCGTTTTCGTCCCTCTGGCTGAGCACAAAACCATGGTCCCAGTGCTCGTCGATCCAGCCTTTGAACTTTCGCTTCAGTTCCGCGAAATCGATTACTCGCCCCACATCGTCGGTGCCATCGCCCGTGACGTAAAACTCGGCCAGGTAATTGTGTCCGTGAAAGAACTCGCACTTCCCACCGTGACGGCGCAGGCGGTGGCCGGCGCTGAACCTGATTCGCCGCATGATAGTCAGGCTCATGCGTTGGGTTCTCCATGTAACTTGGGATTGTCTTTGTGACGAGCGTGATCGCGCGTGGTCTTCTTCTGCAGATTCCGCTCAAGTGCCTCGGTCAGATCCACTCCCGTTTGATTGGCGATACAGATCAGTACAAACAGCACGTCCGCCAACTCGTCGGCCAGGTCAGCCCCTTCGTCGGATTGTTTGAAGCTCTGATCGCCGTAAGTCCGCGACATGATGCGCGCCAATTCGCCGACCTCTTCCACCAACTGAGCAAGATTGGTCAGTTCGGAAAAGTAGCGCACCCCGAAGTCTTTGATCCAATCGTCGACGCGCTGTTGGGCTTCTTTCAGAGTCATCGGCCGGTGCAATCAACTTTCGAGAATCGCCAATAGACTAAATTGCCGCCGGGTCGTGCCCTCGTTCAATGGTAAGCCGAAGGCGTCGGTGAATCCGGGACGCAGTCGCCTTCGGCTTGCCGTTAAACGAGGAGGTTGTTTCGTTCGTGACGCTACGGGTGGAATCCGCCAGGGATTCCTTTGGCAACAACGGACACGGCATCGTGTGGGTGCAGGCTTTCCAGATGGCTGGCCTGAATCCGGTAGTCGACAAACTCGGGCATCTTATCCAGCACGGCTCGAATACGCCGCGCCGAATCTTCGCAAAACATCAGGTTCTCGCCGTTCAGACGAGCGAACTCCTGTTCGTCGTCGCGTTTCACCGCCGCTTGCACTGGCGTCGCGATGGCCGATTCGACGGCGTCGATCAAACCGACGATCGGGTACTGGCGGCAACTGTCGCTCAACACGACGGCAACATCCGCGTGGCTGCGCTGGCTGTGTGGTGTGGCAAGCGTCCCTTGACCGCCCAACCAGTGCATCACCTGCGAGACGCTGAGCCAACGGTGATCCTCGAAGTCCTCCAGAAACTGCTGTTGGAGCAGTTGCCTTGCCAGTGCCGCAGAACACGGGCAGGTGCTGGAATAGGCGACGCTAACGTGCAGGCGGTGCTCGATTGCGCCGTCTTTCAGTTCCGCTTCGACTCGCACCGGGTAGCTGCGCCACGTAATGTGGTCGCTGAGCAACGACGACCGCTTCGCCATGTACTCGAAGCTGAACTCCGTGTAGCTCGAGCTGCTGACGTCCGAATGGGAATCCACAAACGCCTGAACCAGTCGATCCACCATGCCCATCGTGAATTCGTCTTCTTCCAGCGTCTTGTGCAACACCAGAAACAGACGCGACATGTGAACGCCCTTGATGTCCGGATCGTCCAGACTGACTTGGGCCGTGGCGCGTGCCGGAGTCAGCACGGTTTCGCCTTCAGAGTTTCGCAGACGAAGCGCGATCTCGATGCCGGACATGCCCACACGATCCAGGCGTCCACCGACAACGGCCTTCATGTCCTGAGCGACGTCGGGCAGTAGCCGACGGCAGTCCGACTCTTCTGCAGCAGCGGGATAAGGTGCAAGGGCGATGGTCTGCCTGTTCTCTGCCATCAACCGATACCCGATACTTTGACAAGAAGCATTCAGACGCGCAGCCGAGAATATGCGAAAAGATGATCTAGATTATTTCTTTTCCCAGCGTGTTTTGCCAGCATCGCTTCCCAAGGCAAGCGTCGACGATTCGACCTGCGTCTGGACCGAAGCGTGGAGGGGAATCTCGTCGGTGGCTGTGGGCTGCCA
The DNA here is from genome assembly GCA_964623055.1 of uncultured Pirellulaceae bacterium. Lineage (GTDB taxonomy): Bacteria > Planctomycetota > Planctomycetia > Pirellulales > Pirellulaceae > JADHUC01. The sequence goes on along the minus strand of CAZURK010000061.1, from coordinate 17,622 downwards.
TACATCCGCGACTTCGGCCGCACATATGCCTGCGACAAGTGCGAGCGACATTGCCGCCCAGTCCTTGTACGCGTTTCTGTTCTTTGGTGGGTTCTTCATCAGGCTGGAAACTTCCGCGATAGGAAGATGTTGAAAATGGAAGGTATTGTCTGTTGGCTTGTCAAAACGCATAGTGTAGTCAAACGACCGGTTGCCGAACAAGGTGCCAAGGGGAATCTCTGCACATTCCCTGGGAATTTGAGATACAATCCGACGATGGCAGCTTTGACCCCCTCGAAGGAGCGGATCGTGAAGCAAATACCCATTGCCACCACAGTATTCGTATCAGTTGTGGCCATTCTTGGAGCGAGCCTCGGGACCGCAGCACCGAAGATCTCCGAAGCGAAAAAGAACAGACGGGGCTATCTAATCCACACGGTCCAGTCCGAGTTTCAGGCCGGCACGATCACAATCCAGGTGCTCCTGCCCGATCAATTGGAGAACGGAAAGAAGTATAAGGTGTTATACGTCCTTCCGGTCGAAGCCGGTGACGGCCAGCGTTGGGGCAAGGCATTGGAGGAGGTTCGGTCACACGACATTCACAATCAACATGGACTAATCTGCGTCTATCCGACATTTTCGCATTTGCCATGGTACGCGGATCACCCGACCAATCCGAGGATCCGCCAGGAGACCTATTTCACCAAAGTCGTAGTTCCATTCGTCGAGCGAACCTATCCCGCGCGCCGCGACCCGGACGGACGGCTTCTGTTGGGCTTCAGCAAATCCGGTTGGGGCGCATTCAGTCTGCTGCTTCGACGCCCCGACCTGTTCGGCAGAGCGGCCGCATGGGATGCGCCGTTGGACATGGACGCTCCGAACCGTTTTGGCATGGAAGGGATCTTTGCCACTCAGGAGAATTTCTTGCAGTACCAGATCACGGCACTACTGAAACGCCAGGCAGACAAATTACGGAACGACACTCGCCTGATCCATCTCGGATATGACAATTTTCGCAATCACCACTTGGCGATCGAGAAGTTGATGAACGACTTGCAGATTTCACACGTATTCCGTGACGGCCCCAAACGGCCACACGCCTGGAACAGTGGATGGCTGACCGAAGCGGTACAACTGTTGACGCAACGAGAGGACGACGAAGTGAAAGGACCGAATTGATGAGAGGAAATCGCAGACTGACTCTGGTAACACTGGCATTGATCGCGACTGTTTCTGCGTCTTACGGTGGCGAGCCGAAGCAAGGATTGGGCCAACAAACGGCACGGCTGGATACGCAAGTCCGAGTGACGATGGACTATCTCCTGTTTCTGCCGGACGGATACGACCAGCAGGAGTCCTGGCCGTTGATGCTGTTTCTGCACGGAGCGGGCGAACGCGGCGATGATCTGAAACTGGTCAAGAAGCATGGACCGCCCAAGATTGTGGAGACGAAAAAGGACTTCCCTTTCATTGTCGTATCGCCCCAGTGCAAACCGAATATCTGGTGGCAACCGATGAAACTGATCGCACTGCTGGACGAGATCGTCGCCAAGTATAAGGTCGACGAAGACCGCATCTACGTTACCGGATTGAGCATGGGTGGGTTCGGAACTTGGGCTCTGGCGGCCCAGACGCCCGACCGCTTCGCAGCCGTCGCCCCCATCTGTGGCGGCGGCGAGCCCTATTGGGCACGCCGCTTCCCGCCGCTTCCCGTGTGGGCTTTTCACGGTGGCAAAGACTTCTTGGTCCCGCCACGTCGATCCGAGGAGATGGTCGAAGCACTGAAGAAGTTCGGGGGGAAGCCGAAGCTAACGGTTTACCCCGATGCCGGCCACGATTCTTGGACCGAGACCTACGACAATCCGGAGTTGTACGAATGGTTGCTTGAACAGAAACGGGCTTCCAGAGATCAAGAATAGAGTCTTTCTCCCAAGGACGCTTGTGCGGTGCGCGCATCTTTGTAGGACGGCTCTCCCGAGCCGTCCTACTTGGTTACGGCCGAAAGCCGCGTTACGGAGGATTAGGAGCAAATCATGTTGACCAAAACCGGCAGGCTTGTGTTAGCCTTGGCAGCCGCGATCGTCACGTGCCCCAGTTCGGCCGATTGGACTTTCGCAGCCGAAGCAACTCGGCCCAACCTTATCGTCATCATGGCGGACGATTTGGGAGCAAAAGAACTATCCTGCTACGGTAACCAGGAGCATCACACGCCGAATCTGGACCGATTGGCGCGGACCGGCGTTCAGTTCGACACGTGCTTTTCTACGCCCATCTGTCATCCTACGCGATTCGAGATCATGACCGGGCAGTACGGATGTCACAACAAGGTGTACCATTTTGCCGGCCGCCGAGGCGGACCGAAGCCGGATTCGCCGGAGGAGCAAATCGTCAATCATCGGACATTCGCCCAGGTGCTCAACCCGGCCGGCTACGCAACGGCCATGTCTGGCAAGTGGCAGTTGACGGGAAAGATCCCCACGCTGGTCCGCGAGACGGGATTCGACGAGTATTTGATGTGGGCCTACAAGCACAACTTGCCTGACGGCGTCGACCATACCGGCGGATGGGAAGGCAGTGGTAAGAAGAAGCCGTCGCGATATTGGCATCCATCACTGGTGAAGAACGGCGAGTACGTGCAGACAAAGCCGGACGACTATGGCCCCGACATGTTCACCGATTTCGTCATCGACTTCGCCGCCCGGCACAAAGATCAGCCGTTTTTCATCTACTATCCCATGGCTCTGACCCACTCGCCCTACTATTCGACGCCATCCAGCAATCCGTCCGAACAAGAGAAGTTCCGACACTCGAAAGACAAGTTCAGAGAAGACGTCGAATGCATGGATCGGCTCGTGGGCCGGATTGTCAAAGCTCTGGACGAGTTGGGCCTGCGCGACAATACGATTGTATTCTTCACCGGCGATAACGGCACGGGCGGCGACGGCAAGAGCCAGCCAACCGAGCTCGGCGCGCGCGTGCCAATGATCGTGAACTGTCCCGGCATCGTCAAACCGTTTGGTCTGAGCGAGGAGTTGGTCGATCTGAGCGACGTGCTGCCGACGTTGGCAGACTTCGCCGGCGCCAATGTCCCCGACGATCGCCCAATCGACGGTCGCAGCTTCGCGCCGCTGCTCGAGGGCCAGGACTACACGCCGCGCGAGTGGATCTTCAGCTACATATCCGACCGACGAATCCTCCGCACCAAGCGATGGCTGCTGGAGGACAACTCGCCGCATCACTACGGACGACTGTACGACTGCGGTGACAGCCGAAACGGTGAAGATTACAAGAACGTGACCGACTCGACCGATCCGGAAGTCCTGGCCATCAAGAGAGAGTTCGACGAAATCCTGGCCGACAAACAGGCACCGGAGCTACTGGAAGACGGCCCGGTCAACCAGGCGAAACGAAAACCGGCCAGAAAGAAGAAGGCGAAAAGGTAGTTCTATGTCATCTTCGATTGGCACGTAGCAGAAGTCTCAAGACTTCCGGCACGGAACTCTCACGAGTTCCGCTACGGATCAGTCTCGCGCAACCATACATCCATTTCGCCTACGTCTCGGTTTGCCCACACGGCATAGGGAACTGCCGTCACGTCGATCGACGCGTCTTGCGTTCCTACTTGGCGGCGTCCTTGCCCCCGGATAGCGGTGATACCGCCCAGGAGATCGGGACACCATTCCGATCGCAACTCCGCTTCAGGCGGTATAGAAATATCGCGAACGTGGTCCGCGTGATCAGTTCCCTCAAGGCAATAGACCAGCGGCCCTCGTTGGATCGCAACGCACCCTCGATTGTTCCTCACGTCCGGGTGACTGGCGATTCGCATCACGGGCATGGGCAGGTCGATCTCGATGACGTCACCCGGTTTCCACTTTCGAGAAACCACCACGTAGCCCCGCCGCACGTCCGATTCCACTTGGCTGCCTACTCGCACAGACCATTTCTGCGTACTCACCGAGCCTCGCGGACGGTACAACCCGCCGGTCGATTCCAGGCTTCGACACCAATCCGGAATGCGTACGAGAATGGTCCCTTGCCATGCCGCTGGATCGGGTTCCACGATAATCCTCACGTGTCCTTTCCAGGGATACAGCGTTTCCTGGGTCAGTTTCACCGAAACGCCATCCGGGGTGACGGTGGCCGTGCTCCCGAGATACTGATTGACGTAGATCGACTCGTCAGACGCAGCGTACAGGAAGTCTCCCAGCCGGGCGATCGTCATTGCCACATTCGGTGGACAACAAGGAACCTTGAACCAGGGTTGCCGCTCCAGGCAGTTGCGCGGAAGCAGGCGTTTGTCCGTTTGGGTGACCACGCCGGTGTAAGGATGCCCTTGCGCGTCCTCGGGCCGCGCCGATAGACGGTTGTGATAGAAGAACGATGTGCCATCCAACCCTACGTTGGCCGCCAGGTTGTTGTACATGACCCGTTCGATCACATCGGAGTACCGAGCGTCGGCATCCAGCAGCGACAGACGATGAGCCACACGCATCAGCATCGCCGACTGGCACCCCTCGCCGATACACGTTCGGCTGTCCAGGGCGTAGGGTTCGGTGAACCGCTCGTCCGATTGACGCCCCATCGCGCCGGTGACGAACATGCGGCGGCTGACTGCGTCGTCGAACACGCGCCGACACGCGTCCAGCAGACTTCTGTCGCCTGTGCGCACGCCGACCTCGTACATGCCACCCCACACAAACAGACTGCCGATAACATGGCCGTCCGCGTGGCGCAGTTGCCGTAACGGGATCACGTCCACATTGTGTACGCCGTACGATTTCCGCCCGCTTCGTTCGACGTGCCCTCGTTCGTCGATGAAGAACACGGCCAATTCCTCGTAACGCTGCTCGCCGGTAACGCGAGCCAGATCGAGCAACGCTGTCTCCAAGAGAGAATGCGACGGCACGTCGATGCGCCGATTAGGTCCGTACTGAGAGTCAATCAGATCCGCCATACGAACCGCAACGTTCAAGAGCGTCTTCTTTCCAGTGACTTCAAAGTGAGTCACCGCCGCGGCCACGAGGTGCCCGGCCGCAAACAGGTTGAGCCGCGTGGGCCGTCCATCAGGTCGCGAGCGGAGCTGCGCGTAAGTGTGCAAATATCCGTCATCCCGCTGCGCGGCCGCGATCGCGCGAATCAGTTCGTCCAGCTTGGCGTCGACGTCGGGATCGGGCGTGCTTGCCAATGTACAGGCCGCCGCCTCGATCACCTTGAACAGATCGGCGTCGTGCGTCCGCGTGCCCTCGAAGTCGCCGTCCAGTTCCCCGGCCACTCGCAACAAGTTCCGCACGCGTCCTTCGTGCTCGCACATCTGGATCAGATGCGGAATCGTCTTCTCGCGATTCGTAAGCTGTCGTGAGGCCCAAAACTCACCAGTGATTCTCACGTCCGAATACGGCACTGCTCGTAGGCGTTGCCCCAGCACGTCTCCACAGCAAACGCTGAATGAAGTCAGCATCAGGACGGCAGCGGTTGCTAACGACGAATTGCATTCTCGAATGGGTCCAACGAATTTAGGGAGACGACGAATGCGGACTCGAATTATTCGTCGTCTCCCTAAATTCGTTGAAATCCTCTCCTTGACAGTCATTTCTTCACGCCCCTAATCAGGAACTTCGTCTTTCCGAAGCAAACGACCAATCCCAAATCGCAGCCGGTCATGCGCAGATGTGTTTGCATGGTGCGAATCGCCCGAGCCGTAATCTCGTTGTAGATCGCTTCGATTTGTACACAAATGCGCCCTTCAACGATCAATGGAGATATTCGACTTGCGGGCAGACGTCGGTCTCGAAACACGGGTGTAACCTCTACGTCGGATTCGCACTTCAGGCCGTGGGCGCGAAACTCGACGATCGCAAGGTTGCGGTAGGTGGTAGCGGCATAGCCGATCCCTATCTGTTGGTTGATCTCCAACAACGACTCGCGCACCGCCCGCAGGACGGGACGATGTTCGTCGCCGATTTGGTCACGAATGTAGTCGTAGTTCTCTTCGATCTCAGCTTCTCTCGGTTCGTAGGGAACTCGCTCGATGATGGCCTTGTCCATGGCAAAGTTGACAAGCAGCCCCAGACGTAGATCCCAAAACTTGAGGTACGTGAGCACTTGCGTGAAATTGTCTCGGGCCAGGCCCTCCGCTTGGTGTTTTAATTCCACGATCATCCGGTCGGGAATGAGCAGATCCGGCTCAAAGACGTCTACCACCGTGCCGCGGAAGACGAATTCGGTGCGAGTCTTCGGCTTTGCCTGGAACGGGATGTCGGATTGCGCAAGCCGATACTCCAAGGCCTTCTGATAGCACTCTTCACGCACGCCCGACCCGATTTCGTTGTGTACGTCGAAAATGCAGCCGTTTATCAGATACGACAGTTCCTTTTGGATGATTTTCTCGTTCATGGCGAGCCGCCTCTGAAAAAGGTCCAACGAATTTAGGGAGACGACGAATCACGGACTCACATATTCGTCGTCTCCCTAAATTCGTTGGAATCCTTCTCTTTCATTGAGTTTCTACGCACGGTAGTTCCAGCGGACTAATTGTCGCTTACCATGTGCCCCGCGCCTACTTGACGGGGTGTGATCGGGCAGGGGATAGGACACCACGAGATGCCGACGCGGAACGGATCGACTACAATGGCACCCAAGGTCGTAAGTGGAGGATGAGCAAGAATGGGTGTTCGCACCGCATCTATGGTTACCTGGCGGGTCGCGTATTGCTGGATCGCGGTTTTTGCATTGGTTCGTGGCGATGAGCGGACAAACGCCGCGGAGGTGACGGATTACGTCCACGCTGTTCAAACGTACTACAACAACATCCTCCAGCACGGACGCGATCGGTATGGTCATCCGACACCGCTGTTTGCTGACGGAATCGACATCGAAGGCAAACAGGGGCTCGCCTCGGGTGACGGAGTCGTCATCTGTAACTTCGCATTTCAGCAATATCTGCTGCGCGGACTGATCGGCCTGTCGAATAGCACGGGCGATCCGAAGTATCGCGCCGCCGCTGCCGAAGCCACGACATACGTGCTTGAGCACCTGGTCAACGAGCAGTCCGGACTGATCCACTGGGGCGGCCACGCGTTCTGGGACCTGCGGAAGGACGAACCGGCCTTCTCGCCTCACGACAGCCACGAACTGAAATGCGTGTTCCCCTTCTACGAGTTGTTCTACGAGGTCGATCCCGATCGCACGGAGCGTTACATCGAGGCTGTGTGGAAAGCCCACGTCGATTTGAGCGACGACTCTTTCCTGTTTGGCCGTCACGCCAAGATGAACGCGGACATCTCTCTGCCAAGACGCATCCGCCCCGGTGAACTGGCGTTCTCGAACACCGGCGCCGACCTGATCTACGCCGCGGCATTCTTGCATCAAGAGACGGGGGACCGAAAATGGCTTTCCCGCGCGATCGGGATGGCCGAGAAGATTCAAGCGCTGAGTGATCTACGAACGGGCCTGAGCCCGGAAATCCTGGACGTTTCGCGCGATCCGGATTTCTGTCGCCGGGTCGATTCCGAGCAACTGCGAGTCAAGCGGAGTCGCGAGCACACGGGACGGTTGGGAGGCCGATCGCGGCAGTACGCCTTGGCCCAAATGGCCGCATCGCAGATGCTTCCGGATGAATCGGCTCGGCGTCTGGTCGATTGGACGATTGCGGACATGCTGGCTTATGCCCGCCACGGTTATGACGAGCACGATCATGGATTCTACGGAATGCTGCGTACCGCAACGGGCGAACGGATTCGGTTTTCCGATGTGACATGGACGCCGGGCTTCTATTTCCCGCCCTGCAAGTTCCAGAAGAACCTGGGGTTGCCCATTCTATTCCACGCCTATGCTCGGGCCTACCGGCTTCGCAACGACGATGGGCTACTGCAAACAGCCACCACCTGCCTTGTTCTGCTCGGAATGAAACCGGGCAGCGTCTCCGTCGATTTGGCCAGCGTACCGGAGGGCATGCGCAACTCGGACATGGCGGCGCAATTGGTCCAGGGTCTGTTGGAGCTTCACGAGGCGACCCGCGACCGCTGGTACTTGAACGCCGCTAATGAGATAGCAGATCAGAGTCTGCGGCTCTTCTTTAACGGCGAGTATTTCGTGGCATGGCCGGAAGAGTTTCAGCGAAGCCCGGTGAACTTGGCACTCCCGCTGGCGCTGTTGCGGCTGGCAGCCGCCCTTGAGCAGAAGTCGGTCGACGTGCCCCTCGACCCCGGTGGGCTGGGGATGGAACCAATCTGGAATTACTGCCTCAGCTACATCGACGGTGACTTCGACCTGCGCTGGCAATGGGGTAAGCACTTCACCGATCTCGAAACGCCGGATGCCCAGATCGAATGCCGGATTGGCGACCGCAGTCCGCACGTTCCGAACGGAAGCTGGGATCACGCCGGCATCTGGCGACTCGGCGGGAAGTGGAGTGAGCAGGGCAATGTGCTTGATGACCAGCGAGGCATCGTCTTCGAGCCGCTCGGCGAGTTCATTCCCCGCGAGATGACGAAGCTCGACAACGGAGAGCTGCTGGTACAGCATTGGTCCTACGGCCGCGGCGATCCGCCGTTTCTGGGCGTCCGCAGCCAATACAAACTAGCGTCGCCGTATTGTCTCGACTGGACGCTAGAGGTCATACCGTTGGAAGCCGGCTATGGCGATCTGAAGCTTGACGCTACCGTATTCCTGGCTCGCGGCGCATCGGCAGAGGATCTGCATCTACGCGGAAATGGCGGCGAGTCGATCCACTGCTGCCGGATTGGCGGTTTCATCCTCGCGTTTCTGTTCCAACCGGACGCTCCAGTCAAGTACGAAGCGATCGGTTCCAGCGATGAGCGTGCTGGCGGCCTGCGAAGGATTCGCTGGACCATCCGCGGGGCACAGAAAGGGCAGTTCTACCGCCTGCGTGTCCGAATCGGCTTGTTGCCCGCGTCGATACGTGACATCGAGAAAGTACTCTGTCTTCAGACAAACAACAGCGAGAACTGAACGATTTATAGACGATCGGGAGAATCATCCATGAGTGACAATCGGCATGCAGGAAACGACGGCACCTCACGTCGCGGCTTTCTCCGTGGTGCGTGCGCAGCGGCTGTGGGTTCGAGCATTACAACCAGCCTTGCCGCGCAGGCCGCTGTTCACACCGGAGCAAACGAGACGTTGCGAATTGGACTGATTGGGTGTGGCTCTCGCGGGACTGGCGCGGCGGCGAACGCTATGAAGGCGGATGAAGACGTCAGGCTTGTGGCCATGGCCGACATGTTTGACGACAGACTTCAGGCCAGCCGCAAACGTCTTGAGGCGGCCGGCGGCGAGAGTTTCGCTGTTGATGACGACCGTTGTTTCAGCGGTTTTGATGCCTACAAGCAACTGCTGGAATGCGGCGTCGATGTGGTCCTGCTGGGCACGCCGCCGCATTTTCGGCCAGCTCATCTGAAAGCGGCCATCGAGGCGGGCAAGCATGTGTTTGCCGAAAAGCCGGTGGCAGTCGATGCTCCGGGCGTCCGTTCGGTGATGACAACGTGCGAAGCGGCACGAAAGAAAGGCCTGTCAGTCGTTTCTGGTCTGATGCTTCGGTACAGCACCGCGATGCGGGAGATGATGGGACGGGTCCATGACGGTGGAATCGGTCAGATCACTGCCCTGCAGGCCAACTATAACATCGGGGGACTGTGGCTTCGCGTTCGCCAGGAAGGATGGAGCGACATGGAATGGCAGCTTCGCAACTGGTATTACTTCACGTGGCTGTCCGGCGATCACAACGTCGAACAGCACGTCCACGGACTCGACCTGATGTCCTGGGCCATGAAGGACCAATACCCGAAACAATGCTTCGGCCTCGGCGGCCGACAGGCGCGGACTGCTCCGCAGTACGGCCATATTTTCGACCATCACGCCGTGTGCTACGAGTTCGAGAGCGGCGTACGCTGCTTCAGCTATTGCCGACAGCAACCGGGGACGACCGCGGATACGTCGCACCTGGTCTTCGGCCAGACCGGCACCGCGAACCTATCGAAACACACGACGACCGGAGAAACGACGTGGCGGTACAGCCAGGCGCGAGGCGGAACGCGCGACGTGCCGTACCAACAGGAGCAGGACGCGCTGTTCGCCAGTATCCGTTCGGGCGAACCGATCAACAACGGCGAGTACATGGCGAAGAGCACCTTGATGGCCATCATGGGCCGCATGGCAACATACACCGGCCAGGTCGTCACGTGGGACGAGGCATGGAACTCCCAAGAAAACCTAACGCCCCCCGCCTACGAGTTCGGCCCCCTGCCCGTCCCGCCCGTGGCCGTCCCCGGGGTGACAAAACTCCGTTGACGCTTGCTTTTGGCATACTGGCGTTGAAACGCCTGCCTACCGTCATGCCGTCGCTACGCGACAGGATTGAATCACAAGGGAGATTGGAGACAACGATGCGAGGTGGGACTTGGACAACGCGCTTGGTCATTGCGGGATACGTGATTCTGTCTTGCGTTGATTTCGTCGGTGCTGCCGAGGAACGGAGTTCCTTGAGCGAATCGCATCAGCGGATCCTGGCGGATTTGGAATCGCGGTGGTGGGGATGGCGCAGCGAACCGGCGCCCGTCGTTCCTGCGCCCAAATGGTGGAAGTCACTGGATCAGGTCTGGGAGCTTTCCCAGCAGCAAGATGTTGTGGTCGCCACCGGGCCCAATCCATCACCTCAGGAGGCGTACATCGCCGAAATGCTAGGGCGGGAGTTGACAGGCAGGCACGGCATCCAGTGCCGGGTAGCTGAAGACGCAAAGGCATTGAAAACACCAGCCCCAGTCATCTGCTTGGGCACTCGTGAAAGCAATGCTCAAGTGGCGAAGTTTTGCCAGACAGATAAAGAAGCTGCTAACGCATTGAGACGCCCGGAAAGCTACGTGATCGACTTTGTCGAGGATCAAGGCGCCGAGAAGCGATGGATACTGATCGCTGGCGGCGATCCCGTTGGCTGCATCCACGGCGGGTATTCGCTGATGCAATTGATTGATTCTGATTCTGGCAGAGTGACGATCCGGGCCTGCCGTGTTCGCGACTATCCTACGGTGGCCGTCCGTTCCCTTCGCGGCGTGGGCGAATCGCTGGGGATGAAGCTGCAGGTGCATACGGATTCTCGCTATTTGGAGCGCAAGGTCACGGGCGATGAGATTCATCCGGACGAGTTGATGCTTCCGTGTCTGGATCGGCTGGCCCGAAACCGAATCAACTGCTACCACATCCTCTCCGGTCTGGAGAATGGCCCGAAGCTGCCAGAGCGTATGCAGCACTTGGTGGAAGAGTCGCATCGGAGGGGGATCAAAGTGGTCGGCGGGTTCCGGCCCGTCGGAGCCCAGCAGGGCGATCGGAGCACGTTTCCGTGCTATTGCGACGAACAGCACGTACAGATCGTTTTGGGCCACATGCGGCAGTACATCGAAGCCGGCTGTGATTTTATCTACTTCATGGCCGACGACTACTATTCCGATAAGCTCGACGGCCACTGCGAAAAGTGCATCGCCCGCTTCGGCGATCTGGCCGGCGAACAGCAGTACGTGCTGCACCAGATCGTGGAACTCGCAGACGAGATGGGCATGGACAATCGCCAGATCCTCTTCTGCCCTACACACTACGACGCCCGATCACCGCGGGATGTCGACTATTTGAAGATCTTCAACGACGATCCGATGCTGAAGGGCATTCGGTTGACGTTCACGTATCTTACCGAGGACGTGATCCAGGATCGGAAACAGACGCTGCCCAATCTTACGTACGCTTTGTTCTACAACGGTCCTCGCTGGTTGGCGTACTACTACCGCCAGTCACCCAATACACGGGGCGTTCTAGCCAACTCTGCACGAAACGCAATGTACTTCCCGATCTACTACGGCTGGCACGCCGCCCAATACAACCCGACGCAAGGCTGGTTCGTCAACACGACGGACGCAGTCCGGCGGAACTTCCACGAAGTAATCCCAGGGCATACCAAGGACACCACACTGCTGGGCAATATTGCCAATTACAGCGACTCGATCTTCAAGGGACCGATGGAGTATGCCCTCTGGGGCCACTATTGCTGGCACCCAGAAGTCCACGATACCAAACAGAGCGAAGTGGCCGTGGCCAACTTCCTCTTCGGCCTCGAAAATGGCGAAACATTTGCGCAACTGAATCGCGTGCTTCTCGACATGACAAGGGTCGTCTACGAAGATGTGACACCGCCGAAGGAGTTCCTCGAAACGCTCGACGATCGTATCGAGTTGGCCAAGATTCTCCATCGGCGATTGAAGGAAAACTACGAGGCTCACTCGAACTCCGTCGCGCCGGACTACATCCCGGCCACGCAAGATTTCCATGCCAAGCTCGGCATCGAGGACATCGGGAAGTACATCGAAAAGATAGAGCAGATCGTCGAGCTACGTGGACTGCTCACGGGCAAGCCGGATGCCACCCCGTCACCTCGGTATGCAGGCGTAATTATCCCGTCCGATAGTAACGATTCCTTTTTCGTGTCTGGCGGATGCCAAGGAGGAAACTTGACCGGCTGCCTGAACGACCTGTGGAGGTGCCATGTCACCGAAGATCGCTGGGAACAACTGGACGTGCCGATCGGAATGATGACGCCTCGCTGCGGCCATTCGGCGGTGACCGTTGGCAACAGGGTTTTCTTCTTTGGTGGGACCAGCGAGAGTTTTGTCAGAGTCCACAACTCGTTGCACGAGTTCGACATCTCGAAGGGGACCTTCCGCGAGATTACCGAGGTCCAAGGCGGCCCACCGCCGGAACGGCTGGTCCACGCGGCTTGCACCGACAGTCGGGGCCGAATGTGGATCTTCGGTGGACTGACTACGGATCGCAAGGCGTTGGGCGACCTGTGGTGTTACCATACGACCGAGAACCGCTGGGAGAGAATCGGTGATGCTCCGGGCGGCCTGCCAGGCCCTCGCTACGGCACACGCATGGCCTGCGTCGGGGATTGCTTGTATTTGTTCGGTGGCAGCAGAGAAAAAGGCCCGACGCTGAATGACTTGTACCAGTTTCTACCCGAACAGCAACGGTGGAAGCGGCTTGAAGAGAGTTCAGGCGAGCGGCCGAGCGCACGCTATGCCCCGGCTTTCATTGCCATCGGCAAACAGATCTACCTGTTTGGCGGAGGCGACGGCAAAGGCGGATACTTGAACGACCTCTACACCTACGGTCCGTCAGCCGATCGCTGGGAGAAGCTCGCGCCGAGGGGTGACGTGCCCACACCACGAGGGTGTCCCCTTCCGCTTGGCTTGGACGAGAATCGGATCTACCTGTTCAGCGGAGCCCAATCAGCCGCCCAGTTCGGAAGTTGGATCAACGGCGACCTGCACGCCTATGACATCCGAGAGAACACTTTCACAAGACTCCGGTCCGGGATCACTTGGTGAGGGGGCAGTTCCGGCGATTCCGCATTCGTTCACTTCGAGTCTTGAGCCAAACGAATTCACTTCGCATTCACCAGAACCTCTTCGACGAACAACCAAGCCCGACGTCCCGCGGCCCGATGCCATTCAGGGATATTCCCGACGTTCTCGGCACGCACGCGCACATACTGGCCTTGGGTGTCCAGCTCGTCGGTAATCAGCATGCTTCTCAAAGGTCCGGGCTCCCGTTCGGACGTTTTCGGCTTAACTGTTGCCACCGTGGTGAACGTGTTGCCGTCGTCGGACACCGCAAACTCGACACACCGAGGCAGGAAAACCCCGACTGCCGTCGACTGAAGGAAGGCTGCCCCAAGCCTGTTGATTGCGATTGGCTTGCCAAGGTCCACCGTCGCCACCAGATCAGCGCCTTCCAGCCCCAGCCACTCCGGCGCGGTGTGATCGGCGATTCCAGTGAATCCGTCGATCAACCCGGCGGGACCGCTGCCAGGATACCGGGCATCAATCGGCGTGGCCAGCTTGACTGTCCTGCCGACGGCCTCGTGCTTCACGCGTTCCGGCTCGGCGGTCGCCAGCACGTCGTCGGGCAGCATCTGGCGACGCAATTGGTCGAAGTGCTTCTCGATTCTGCTATCTTGAGTTAGGTCCCACAGCGAGGTTTCCATTCGGCGCATGGCCAGCACTGCGGTGATCCAGCCCTGAGTCCAGCCGCTTTCGATGGCCCAGGCACCCCAGCCGGCATCGGCGTTGCTGCCCCAGTGTTCCCAACGCTTGAAGTCGAACGCGCGGAACCAACCGCCGTCCAGGGACGGCTGATTCGTGCTGCGGACCTGAATGCGGCAGAGGAACTCGGCCAATTTGTCTTCCGCCTTCAGGATATCCTTGTCCCCAGTAGCCGCGGCTGCCTCATGCAGACCGATGAAGGCGAAGTTGGTCGTGTAGAGCAAATCGCTGACGGCGTCGCCGTTCTGCTGAATCAAAGAAGCCTCGTTTGTGCCGTAGGCTTCGTTCGATGATGGCGGCGGATATTGGCCTCGTCCCGGAAGTCCAAGTTCCTCGCGGATCGCGCCGCAGGGTTCCTGCAAAGCCAATAGCCCATCCACAGCCTGGCGCAGCCATGCTCGATGCTCGGGCGTATCCTTGACGCGTACCAGCCACGCCAGCGGCAGCAGGATTCTGGCTTTCTCCTGCGCCACGCCGTTGGTCCACCGCCAGCCGTCGGTGTACTGCCCCATCGTGATTCGAAGGGCACTCTCTGCCCGTTGATAGAACAACTCGTAGCCGGTCTGCTGGTACGCCCAAAGGAAACAAGCCCACAAGTAGGACTCGTAATGGGGATGTGGATTGATCGTTCGCCGCCGAAAGTACGACTGCCAACCATGCTGGCCCAGCGGCCCGACGTCGATGCGGCCGCCGCGAAAGCCGAGCGGTCCGGTGGTGCGCAGATTGGCCAACAGGCACCGCATCATCAGTTCATCCCATCGGTCTTCGTCGGCCAGCGCCGCGACGGCCATGCTGCCCAGTAGAAGTCTCGCGTTGTCGTCGCCGTAGTTGGCCTTGTACCAGGACGGCGAAGTGACGCCCCAAGCGATCAGGCCGTAAGCGCCGTGATCCGGATCCGCACGCTCTTTCTTGCAGGCGTCGGAAGTGAAGTACCAGTAGTCCAGAAGGTTCTCGGCGATTTGCGACTTCTGCGCATCCTCGAGGTTCCTACCGCCGAATGCGATCGCCATCGCCGACTCGCCCGTGCAATCACCGCGCCGGGCGACACTCTGCAACTGGCTGCCGTCGTGCTGAATGATCGACAAGGGGGCTTCCAGGATGCCCAACGATCCGTCACCCACGGGCGCGTCGGGCGAGGGCGTAGGTGCGGTCGCTGCACCTTTGATCTTCTCCAGTCGTGAAGGATGCAACAACAGCTTGGATTTCACGAACCAATCTACGCCTCGCCGCAGGGCCTGCTCTTCGGCATCGGCCGGCAACGGTTCGTCCACACCGTAGCTGGCGCGGACCACCGGCATCCAGCGGAGTTCAGGGACCTCTTGCCCGCGGCATAGCCAACCGAGTATCCCTTGCCAAAGCGTTCGCCAAGCGTCCGCGGGGGCGTAACGCCCGGTCACGAAGTGGCTCAGCTTGGTTGTTGCCACCAGCATGCCGCCATCGGGATGCTCGAACAGAATGGGACAAGTCGTCTCGGGCAGTCCGTAGACTGCGGTGTCAAAGCCGGCTACCCGGGCTGCGACAATGTGCGACTTCTCGACCGACACCGGCACGAAATGAAGTCCGTTTATTGCCAAAATCCGCAACTGCGCCAACTTTGGGCCGAAGAAATCCGACGATACGACGGCCCGTTCCACGCGCGTGCGTCGTGGCGCGCCGAGTTCAGTTTTCGGCAGCCCTACAGGATACTCGACGTAAAGGCGCAATCGCTTTTTGGCCGCTTCACGGAATAGGTCCAGATCGATCGTAGTCGTCTTGCCGGGGTAGTCGTCGGCCAGAACAAGCACAGCGTCACCCTCCGCGGCAGCGTCGATTGTTTCCTCGGTCGAATCGAATCGCGGGAGGTCCGCGCCATTGGCTTGGACTGAACGGTAAAGATCATTGTCGGGCGAACAATCGAAGAGCAACCTAACACGTTCCTGTCCCGTCGCGGTATCGACTCGACATACGGAAGCGAGAGCCAATAGGACAACGACAAGAAGATGTGGGACAAAAAGATGGTCCGACGGAGATGTGTGTTTTTGTGCCATTTTTCTGTCATTCATCTTTTTGTCAGCTCCTCCTCTTGGCGGGCAGTCACTGCGTCACCAAATGCGTTTCGGTCGCTTCCGGCGGTTTCAGATGTGTATCCATCCAACCGTACATCAGTTGACGCGATTCGTGCGCGACCGAATGACCTCGGCCATGGACGTAGAAAGCGAAATTCTGTGGCGCCTTCTCCAATTCGTAAACATCCATGATTCGCATCAACATCGGTATGCGTTGTCGCTGAGTGCCCGGAATGCCGTCGTTCAACCCGGATAGATCGAGAAACGCTCGCGGCGCGATCAGCGAGATGATCTCGTGGAAATCGATGGGCGGCAGTTTGTGTTCCAGCAGCCCTTGGCGAATATGTTTGATGTAAATGTACCAGTGGTCACGTGCCCACGCTTCGACTCGCGGGTTATGACGAAAAAATGACGCGCCGCAATTGCAGGCTGCTGCTTTGATCCGCTCATCGTACGCCGCCAGGAAGATCGTCCCGTGGCCGCCCAGCGAATGCCCCAGAACTCCGATGTGATTCGGATCCACTTCTTCCAGCGTCTGGAGGACGTCGATGGCGATCGAGTGCTCGTAGGTGAATTTCCCCACTGCCGTCCATTGCGGGTGCTTTTCGTAGAACCGCCCTGTTTCATAAGGCCCTTCAGATGGGATTCGGTGTCCCGAGACGAAATGCTCCGGAGCGATGACGACGTAACCTCGCCGGCAAAGGTGGTCCAGATATGCTTTGTCCGGATTGTCGACGAGGCCTGCAGCACGCTGTTTGCCCTTGGCATAAGTTCCATGCAACGCAACGACCGCCGGCGCCTTGTCATCGAGTTTCAGGGGTATGCCGAGATACGCGAACGCCCGATCGTCTGTTTCAACGTTGTAGCTAATCAGCTTGCGCGTATACGTTTCGTCGATCACAACCGTCTCGTGAACCTTCAGCTCCAGCGGCGGCTTCTGCGGTTTGTGCTCGTCCCGGATCAATTCGAGATACCGTTTCTTGAGGATCTCTCGCCGCTGCCGCCAGTCCTCTATGGTCTTGATCCCCTCGGTCAGATCGTCCCATGATGATTTGACGACCGGTACTTGAAACAGGTCAGGGGGTTCGTCAGATTGAGCGCTGCAGACACTGGATTCGACGAGCAGCACAGATAACGCGAGAATCAGAGACTTTCGGCACATTGGATTGCCTCATACGTTTGTTGGTGACAGACTATCCTGCAAGAGACGATGCGAACGAGTCGCTGTTAAAGAAACTCCGTTTGGCCTTATTCCGTATTCTAACAGGCAGGATCGCGGACGAAACAATGATCGGTGAATTACACAACCGTCGTGGAAGACTTTTGCTGCTCCTGTGCATAAGCACAGTCGTATGCGTGTTGTCCGAGCGACCAGCCTGGGCGGATATTGGGGGCCGCCGTTTTGTGGTGAGCGTATCTTCGTTGGACGCCACTTCGTTGGAGAAGAATATCGCCGAAGCCACGGATCACGGTGCCACAGGTGTGCTGTT
>CAZURK010000060.1:0-60062 GCA_964623055.1 uncultured Pirellulaceae bacterium | reverse complement strand
TTGCCGCTTGTGGAATGTTCAATCCGATTTCGCGACTCGAAACGCGAATCGAAACTCTACTCGACGAAGGGAGAGATCTGATGACTCGCGCGAAACGATTATTGCTGCTAACGTTCGGCCTGTTCTTCCTGGGGATCTCGGTGCTGAGTTTCGGGAGCAAACTCGTCGAAGCTGGTGGCGTCGAGCACACTGCCGTGACGGCCGGGGCCCAGGAAGACAAAGAAGAAGGAGACGCAACAGGCGATGGCAACGGTGCGACGGCGATCACGGGCCGCATTCTATTCAAGGCCGGGACCGGTCCGAGAATTCTCGAGCTGGCCATTTCGCCGGATGACGAATTGGTCGCAACAGTTGACGAGCAGGCCCAAGTCTCCGTTTACACCGCTGACAGCGGCCGAATGCTATTGAGCTTCAGCGTGCTGACGCCTGAAGAGAAGAAGTTGCTTCTGCCTGAAGACCGCCAAGGACGTCTCCATACGGCCGCGATCACGTTTTCGCCCGACCCAAGATTACTCACGAGAACGCTCGCTGTCGCGTGCGACTCCGTGATCAGGTTCTACGATTCAGAAACCGGGCGTCCGAAATGCTCGCTGGAAGACAAGCGGTTGATCGATGAGCTGAAAGGGCTTGGGAAGGATGACCCGAGAGAAATCGAGAAACTGACCAACGTTCCGCACGCTCACGGGCGGGTTTACGCCATCGCGTTTTCACCGGACGGGGCGTCTTTCGTGTCCGG
This sequence comes from uncultured Pirellulaceae bacterium, assembly GCA_964623055.1. GTDB lineage: Bacteria > Planctomycetota > Planctomycetia > Pirellulales > Pirellulaceae > JADHUC01. Next base: position 59,326 of record CAZURK010000060.1, on the reverse strand, counting down.
CGGTAGGCATTTGCTCCGGCCGGGTGGCCGCTCGGTCATCAACTCGGAGATTGCCACCCACGGACATCTGAAAGTGTGGGATACCAAGACCGGGGAACTGAAGCACGATCTTGGGAAACACTACGGCGGAGTCGGCGTGGGATCTTTGGCGTTCTGCGGCAAACAGCTCGTTGTGGTCGGCCCTCACGACCCGCATTGGACATGGAGTGTTCGATTCTGGAATCCGGAAACGGGTGCCGTGAACGCAACGCATGAAATCCGTCGCGGTGGCGCCGGTGCTGACGCCGTCGCGGCGTCGCCCGATGGCTCACTTGTTGCGGCGGTCGCGGTCTATAGCGACAATAGCGACCAGGAGCCCGGCCAGGCCAGGATCGAACGACTGACCAGGTTCTGCTTCTTGCACGTCTGGGACGCACGCACCGGAAAGCTGGTGATCAAGCGCAAGTTGACAAAGCTCGCGACGTCCATCGTTTTCTCTCCCGACAGCAAGACGCTGGCAACCTGCGATTGGGGAGGCGTAAGCTTCCTGGACCCAAAGACCTTGCGAGAAAAGGGCACGCTGCAACCATCAGCAAAACCACCGCGTCCCGTGCGGTTGGCGTACTCGGCAAGCGGAAACCTGATGGCCGTTGCGGCCAACCACGACGAGAGGAAACAAGGAATCCTGACACTCTGGAAACTCGACAAACCATAGGCTGCCGAATCTATGAGACCACAAGGAGCACTGAAGATGTTGTATGCAGCAGTGTTTAGAGCGGCCGTGGCGGCAGCGGTCGTCTCGGGCAGCGGCGCGGGAATGGGTCAAACTCTGGCGGAAGATGCGCCCAAACCTCAAGAAACGACTCAGCAAACGCAGGCTGAGCGTCCCGAGCAGATTTGGGGGGAGGAGAAGGCCGGCATTGCGTGTTCCATCAGCGCAGAGAAGACGACATACCAGCCCGGTGAGCCGATTCCGGTTCGGTTCGATTTGAAGAACGTCTCTGACAAGCCGATAACGGTATGGCATTGTGGCTTCTGGCCCAATCATCGTTGGACCGTCCAGGATGCGACGGGGCAAGACTTGAAGTTGACGGCGCACGGCCGGCTGTGCCGCGACCGTTATGGCCCGGACACACCTCGACGCAAGAACGCCCCGTTCGTCGTCCACCCAGGTAAGACGGATGCCTCCTTCGGCCCCTACGACCTGCGTCAGCACTTCGAGATTCCCGACAGCGTTACGATTCGTGTCCAATGCGTGTACCTGCACAGCGCGGATGGAAAATGGATCGAGATCACCAGCAACACATTGAGCCTGACGGTCGAGCAGCCGTCGTTCACATTCTCCACCGGAGGTCGTTATCACATTGAAGGATACGGCGAATGGGTTGTGACTCTCTCCGATTCCGGCGTCGTGTCGGTAACGCACTGCGTACGTGACACCGAGAAGTGGTACGGGCCGTATACGTTGAAGCAGCGCGAACGAGCGGACCTGAACGCCCTTATTCAGCGTGCCGAATCCAGCGGACTCGAATCATCGACACGAGCCGCTGTACCGGGCAGCGTCAGGTGGACCGTCTCATTCAAGAGCACAGACGGGTCGACAACGTATCGGATCTGGGAGCAGGATGCACAGAAGAAACGCGAGTTTCGGCAGCTTGCCGCCCAACTCGGCACGCTGGTCAGGACGTACGCCAAGCAACGGCCCGTTGGTTTTCCCAACCGCGTCCCTTCCCCCAGCGAAATCCAGAAGCCGAAAAGACCTGCGGTTCCATGAGGTTCACTCCGAATCGTCGGTGATGCTCCAGAAGGACTTGCCCGCCTTGTCAACATAGTGCCACGTGCCTCCTTCCCACGAGGGCGGCTGATGAACGGCATACTCGACCAGTTTGCCTCCGGTGTGGGCCCATGCTGCGCCGTCGCGGAAGTCCGTTGTCTGGTTGAAGATGGGCTGGATGACCATTTTCCCCGCCTTGTCGATGTAACCCCACGTGTCCCCTTTTCCATACCAAGGTTGTGTCTTGCGGATTCGCACGCATGCAAGCCCTTCGTGAAATCCGTTCGCTTCAGCAAACTGTGGCTTGATGACGACCTTCCCCCCGGTATCGACGTAGCCCCACTTCCCTTTCTTCTCGCCCTCTGCAGTAACGAGTACACGGGCGAGTCCTTCGGAAAAACCCTCTGCCCAGCGGAACTGGGGTGGAATCAACCATTCTTGCTTCTTGTTGACGAAACCCCACTTGCCGTCTCGCTTCGCCGGGATCATCCCTTCGGAGAAGTATGACGCGGCGACCGAGATCGTCTGTATCACAAATGTGCCGCTTCTGTCGATGTAGCCCCATTTGTCGATCGTGCCATCTTCCTTGTCGCTGGCCACCCAGGCAAGGCCTTCCGAGAAACTGTACGCACTGTCGAATTGTGCCGGGATGACCCAACTGCCACTTGGGTCGATGAAACCCCATTTGCCGCCGTCAAACATCCCATAAAAGTCGGTCTCTCCTCCCACGCACACCAGCGCCAACCCCTCGCGAAACGGCTTGGCCCGTGAGAACTGGGGGACGGTGATCTGTTTCCCCGATTTGTCGATGTACGTCCATTCGCCGTCGGCCATGACAGCGGCTCGGCCTTCCGAAAAAGGTTCCGCGTCACTGAACTGCGCCGGGATCACCAACTGTCCAGACCGATCGATGTAACCCCACTTGTAACTCGCGTTTGCGACGGCCGCCAACTGCTCGGAAAAACGAGTAACCCTAGCGAATTGTGGCCGGATCACAATCTTGCCGGTGCGGTCGATGTAGCCCGATTCTTTGCCCTGGCGAAAGCCAAAAAGGGGCGAGCCGTTCAGCCGTTTCTGCTCCGCCGTCCCTTCGAGGGTCTCGCCCAACGCCCCGGCCGCGTCGCGAACCTGCAACCCACCATCAGCCTTTCTCAACGGCGGGGCTCTGCAGTACGCTGACGTGACAAAACAGACGACCGCCGTTAGCGCAGTGAGCGTAATGTTGTGGTTCATTGCGTTCCCCTCTTGGCTACAAACCAACCGAACGTGCCAGTGAACAACTCCGTGTCGTCTTGCGTTACGGACACCTCGATATCCACCGAAGCACGGCCACGTGACGTCAGTCGTTCGTAGAACTTGACGGCCAATTCCTCCGAAAGAGTACCGGATGCGCGTATGTCCACATCCGGAGAAGCTGGGCGGCGGTACTTCACGGAAGCAGTGCGAAGTACGGCAACAGAAGAATCGACGAGGCTGGGGAATCGAGCAAGCAAACACTGACCGGACGCGGCTTCTGCCGCGCCATAGATGACCGTGGCGTGAACCGTGTCGACGTGGTTGAGATGATGTGCGCAGGGTCGCAGGATCACGGTGGGCTTGCCATCTAATGTGTCGATCCTAAGCCCAAGATGCTCGTTGAATGGAAGAGTCGCAACATCCATGACTTGAGTCCACCAAGCGGAATTCGGGTCGAGGTCTTAACGTGGCACGAATTACCCTGCAGCATCCTCCTCACAGTGACGATTCTACCCGACGCTTCGAGATCCTACAAACTTCGACGACGAGTTAATCATGCACAACTCGCAAACTCCGAAGCTGGCCGTCGGCCGTGGCAATGGTGATGGACTCGCGACCGGGGAGGATGTCGACGATCTTTGAGTCCAACTCCTTGATCGCCTTGATGTTTCCACTGGAATCAATGCTGACAAGTCGTCCCTTACTCGTGCCTACCACGACGAGACCGCTCTGCTTGTGCGGCACGGTCACCAGAGCCGAAACGGGACCGTCGACATCCAGACGCCAGCGCCGCTGTGCGTCCGCGCCGAAGCAATACACATTGTAGTTGAGCGAACCGGCCTGGATCTCATCAACTCCGTCGCCATCAAGGTCTCCGGTGGCAACGTGCTTGACTTCGTCACCTGTGTCATAGGCCATCCGCTGCTTGCCGACGGCATCAACGTAGTGAATCTTGCCGTCCCCACTGCCGAAAACGACTCCACGCGTGCCGTCGCCGTCGAATTGCCCGATGGCGATGTCGTAGCAGATGGGGCCAAACCGGTATTGCCACCGTCGCCTTCCTTCCGCGTCCAAAACGCTGGCCCAGTAATAATGGGTGCCGCAGATCACCTCGGCCTGTCCGTCTCCGTCCAAGTCGGAAACGGCCCCGGATCGTGAGGGATGGACGCTTTCGTAGTTCCAGAGCTCGGTTCCGTCCGCACTGAAGGCATAGAACCGCCAGTTCTCGCCTCCGGCAATGACTTCCGGCGTTCCATCGCCGTTGATGTCGCCCGTTCGGACGATGTTGACGCGGGGCGGTCGGCGGTAGTAAGACAGGGCGCGTCGCCAGAGCTCCTGGCCAGCCGCGTTTAGCACTTGAACGTGGTGGTCGTGACGGGCGAGGATGATTTCGTCTTTCCCGTCGCCGGTGAGGTCATCGGCCACCACGTCGTTCAATTTCGTGCCCGTCTGCACGCTCCAGCGCGTGGAACCGTCTTTGTTCAGCGCGAAAAGGGTACCGCCGGCCGTGGCGGCCAACAAGGTGTCGATTTCCCCGGCCTCGCCCAGCGCCGCGTTGGCTAACCGAGCAAACCGCCATGACGGCGCCTCGGCCGCCGAGTCTTTGGGATCAGTCGACTTCGGGCGAACGCACCAATTGATCGGATGAGGCGGCGCGTCAGCCGCGGCGCTGATGTTGGGGATCGGGTCCCGCAATTGGGCATTGTGCAAGGAGTCGGGGGCTTCCGGAATGTCCAAGTCCACGTTGTCCGGTTCCGCAGAGCGGAACAACTCGTCCGTGCCGGTGCGAGCGTACGTTGCTCCGAGCAGCGAGAGGCCGGCCTTCGATGTGACGAGACACTCGGCATCAGTCTCAAACGGACCCAGTGGCACCGGACTGGCGTGGGGACCAAGCACCAAGCCAAACTCGCCCTGCGGTGTGACGAGCTTGAAGCCATCGGCATCTGCCAGGGAACCGATCTCCCAGGGCTCTGCGACTCCGTCCGCCTTGCCGTGTAACACGCTGGCGACCAGATAAGTCTCGCCTTTGGCCAGCTTCGCCGTGGCCACTGCCTCCAGGGATCGCACAACGGGATCGGCATGCGCGTAACCGCCCCAGTTCGCCCCGAGTTCCGAGTCGTGATGGAGTTCGAGAATCGGACCCGGCGATACTTGAATCCAAAGGCTTGGCCCGTTCTGCGTGAGCAGCAGACCGTCGTCGCTGAGCGTCGAGGCACCGACGCCATGCCAGAGCGTTCGGAACTGATACTCGTCGTCGCTCAGCGCCGTCAGTTGATCGACCACGGCAAATGCTTGTTGCCGTTTGAGCCAGAAGACGGTACGGGTCCAGTCGACGCCGGCATAATCCGTCAGCTTCGTTTTACTGTAGCCGAAAAGCGGGGATTCTCCCGCGCTCACCAGTTCCGTGTAAGGCGGGATGGCGGCCGATTGTCCGTCGCGAAATACGGTAACGGAATTGTGGAATTTCACGGGAGCTTTGTAGTAGTCGTTGTCCGCGAGCCAGATTCGGTCGAAGAGCGTCAAGCGAGGCAGGCTGTTGCCATCGAGGTGTTTATGGCCTCCGTTGCTGAGGCCGTCGAGCAGCAAGTAGGCAGCCTTCGGGTCCATGGCCTCGCGGAACGAGACCTTATCGAAGCAACGGTCCAGCGAAGGCCGCTCGCCGGCCGAGTGCGTGTGGTAGTATTGTGGTTCCAGCGGCCAGACCTTCACGCCGTTGAACCGGTCCGATCGCGTGCCGGGTTCAAGCTGGTAGAAAGCGTGCGTTTCGGATGTCTTCTTGAGGGCTCGCTTCTGATTGGCTGCCCAGCGGGCCTCTGGCGAGCCAGTGGCGTAGCCAAACATGTCCAGGCAGATCATCTCGCTGTTCCAGCACTGCCACGAACCTGTATCACCGTAGGGCACTTGGTAGCCGAGATTGTCCATGGTGCCGATGCAGTAGTCGACGATCCGAGCACCGTTGCCATTGTCAAATAGTGTCATGTCGGGGCGCGCCAAACAGTATCGCATGAGGTGCCCGTTGGTGAGCCACTGGTAACCGTTGCAGTCTTCGTACGGCTTGAAGTAACCGGCTTGGCGTTGGAACATGGCGTCGGCGATTCCGAGCCAGAGTCTGCCCTCGACCACATCGTAATGCTGTGAGAAATACAATCCGGCGAACAACGCACCAAGCCCGGGGAACGTTTGGTGGTTGTGCGGCACACGCGTGCTGGTGGCCGCACCGGCACACTTGGGAATCACGGCCTCGGTTAGCCATCGTCCTATGTTTTTTGTCGTTCGCAGCCGATCGTCATCCGTCAGGATCGGGTCTTCCTCGATCACATCCCAGCCGGCCACGACCCGCGCGGAGGGAAAGTCGCTGTCGAACCCCCAAGGCCCGCCGTATTTCCGCGGATCGGCCACGGCACTTTCCGCGTACAAATCCCACAATGCGACGAACAGCTTCGCGTCGACGCTGTGTCCGGTCAGCATGTAACGTTCCGCCACGGAACGAAGGACTCCGGCGATGGACGTGTGCCGACCGCGATCGAGGGCTTCTTGCCCTTGTTTCAGCCCTTGCTCCAATCGCCCCGGCGCGGGGGCGTCGTCTGCCCAGCCATGCCGTTTCAAGAAGGACTCGCCGTAGTGTTTCTCAAACAGACGGGGCAGCACCAGTGAGCGTGATTTTGGCTGTTCGCCAATCGCCTTGGCCAGGACATCGGCCGCATGGACAAGCCCATCGTCGTCACTAGCACCGGCGACGATCACGTTCGCACCGTTGCCGAAGGGATCGCAAACCGTATGCACAAGCGAACCGCCGGCGCCTGGGCAGACGCTGTCGGCCGGTGTGAAATAGCGAGCGTAAAGCAACGACATCGCCGGGTTGTTGTTGATATTTCCGACGAGAATGGTCGCGCGGTCGAGGACTCTGTCCGCTTCCGAGCCAGGACGAACGATGGGCGTAACGCCCGTGCGATCGGCGATCGCGGCTGCGATTTTCGAAGCCGCCTGCCGGTCCACCGCGGAATCCGCGTGGAGAATGTTCGCCACAGCTTTCCCGTCTTGAACGAGCACCGTATCCGTGCAGTGCGGGTGAGGTGCTGCGAGATCCTGGAATGAGCCCAGTTTTGCTCCGACCATGACGCTGCCAAGCAGAATGTCGATAGGCGTGTTGTCTTCTCTGGTGCCAATGATGAACTCGATTCGATCGACGTTTGTCGCTACTCGGTCCTCGACAACCTTGGGCTCCCAGTTCAGCCCACCCAACGAGAACCCACGTTGCAGGCAAACCTCGTGCCATTCTTTCGTCAGCACCGCATTCCACGAGTTGAAACTCCAGGCCGGCTTGTTCTGCCCCTGGTTGTAGGCGCGAACGTAGAAGGCCGCCGTGGCGCCCGGGTGGTTCGTGCGAACGTGGAAGATAAGCCGCTTCTTGCTGAGATCTGTCGGCTCGGGCAAGGGAACCTTGACGCCAAAGTACTGACTGCCGTCTGCAGTCGTGCTGGTTGCACCGAAGTGCAGAGCGCCATTCGCATCAACCGTGTTGCTTTCGTCGGACGCGATCTTCATGAATCGCTTGGCACCGTTACGACCGTACGACTCGGTGATGCCTTCCGTATCGTCCAGCGGCAAGAGAACCGATAGACCCGACTCGCATGTTTCGTCTGCAGCGAAAGCACACGTTCCCACAGCAAGAATGGCGACCGTCGCCAAAAAGAGTATTCGGGGTGGAATAAACATATGCCCTCTCGACATTCTGTACTAGCATACGGTTGCGTGGCACTGCTTGCTCGCAAGCAGTGATCGTTCATGAACTCATTAGACATGGCAGGAACACGGCTAACAAGTAAGCCGTGCCACACCAGTTCCGGGATCTGGTTTCAAGCTAGGCCGAGCCGACCGACGTCGTTGCAGATCGCAACGTGGGTTGTTCGCTGGAGACCTCTTGAATAGGATGCCTGAAGACAGGATGAGACTTCTTCAGACGGAAACTCGATGGCCTTTGCCGGAGGTCAGGTCGTGACATACAATCCGCAGCTATGGACGCGGCTGGTGGCCGACGGCATTCCCATTTACGTCCGTCCCGATCGCCCCGAGTGGTTCGTTCCGAATACGGCTGGAGATCGGATTCTCCAGGATCTGGCAGACGCTTCAGACTCTGACACCACGTGGGAAGTCCGTCGTTTCTTGGAACGACTACCCGACTCGCCGGCCGTGGCCTATCGGGGACGCGCAGAGCACTTGACGACGGATTCTCTCCGCGAGGTGTGGTTTCACGTCACCAACCGATGCAACATGGCATGCAGGCACTGCCTGTTCGTGTCCGGGCCGAACGAATCTGACGAACTTGCTGCGGAGACCGTTCTGTCATTGGCCCGTCAAGCAATCGAGGCCGGGTGCCGCGTCTTTGCGCTGACAGGCGGCGAGCCGCTGGTCCATCCTGATTTCGAGCGTCTCGTGGATGGGCTGCTCGATTGCGGCGAAACATCCGTGGCGGTACTGACGAATGGTCTGCTTCTCCCTGAGTTCCGTGATGCGCTAGATCGTTGGCCTCGCGACAAGTTTCACCTGCAGATCAGCATTGACGGGATGCGCGAAGCGCACGACAGCATTCGAGGTACAGGAGCCTTTGACGAACTGGGCGGTGTGCTCGAATGGCTACGCCACGAGCGATTCGCCAGCACGCTTTCGATGTGCGTGACACGCGACAATGTGAACGATATGCCCGCGCTGGTGGAATTTGCTGCGGCGTCAGGCATCTCGAACGTGCATTTCATGTGGTATTTCGTGCGAGGGCGCGGTGACGCGGCTTCGTTTGCCCCGCCTGACCTGATCCTGGGCCGATTGAGAAAAGCGGCGGAAGCGGCTGAGCGGCTGGAGGTCGGCATCGACAACCTCGATTCTCTGAAAAGTCAGGTCTTCGCACCCTCAGGCACCATCCACGACGGATCGACTGCCGGTTGGGAGTCTGTCGCCATTGGCCCGGATAGTCGCATGTACCCCTCAGCCGCGCTGATCGGTTTTGAAGAACTGGCCACCCCAATCGAAAGCAATCTCGTCGAGGCGTGGCGCAGCAGTCCCGCCCTGGATCAACTCCGCCATGCTACCGCCGCGGATCTGGACCGGCCACTGCAATATCTGATCGGCGGTGGCGATCCGGATCACAGTTACGCAGCAGCCGGTGAATTCGTCGGACACGATCCGTACACCGACTTGCACGAGCAGACCGCGCTCTGGCTGATCGCACGCGAGGCGTCGCGCATACCCGACGACGGTCCGCCACGCCTTCGTTTGAAAATGGGCGATATCCTGGACAGTTGTGGATCGCACGGGGCGGTGGCAATGGTACACAGCAATTGCCTTCTTTCGCTTGCGCACGTGGATGGTCGCACTGCGGTAGGCGAGTTCTACGCAGACGCAGCCGCCACTCCGCGCGAGGATATCGTCAATCCGGTCTGTTATCCCGAAGAGGTAATCGCACACATCCCGGACGAATCGCGGTTCCGCAGTTACGGATGTGGCAGCCCTGTGCTGGAGGCCGAACTGGCCGAGGGCGAATGTGTGCTGGATCTTGGCTCGGGCAGCGGAGTTGAGTGCTTCATTGCCGCGCGCCTAGTCGGTCGCGACGGCCGTGTAATCGGCGTCGATATGCTCGACCCCATGTTGGCGATGGCCCGTAAAGGTGCGGATGCGGTGGCCGAGCGGCTTGGTTACCAGAATCTAGATTTCCGGAAAGGTCATCTTGAGGATCTGCCGATCCAAGACGATTCGGTGGATGTAGTCCTATCGAACTGCGTCCTGAACCTGTCCACCCACAAGCGACGCACTTTCGCGGAGATCTATCGCGTGCTGCGGCTGGGAGGCCGGCTGGTCGTGTCTGATGTCGTGTGCGAAACCGAGCCGGATCCAGCCATTCGCAACAACGACGAACTGCGCGGCCAGTGCATTGCTGGAGCGTTGACGCAACGCGATCTGTTTGGCTTGCTGGACGAATCAGGTTTTACCACCGCCCATGTGCTGAAACGGTTCCCATATCGGACAGTAGATGGCCACGTGTTCTATTCGATGACATTCGCCGCTTGGAGAGCGGCCTCGCCGGAAGCCGTGCGAGTCATGTACCGCGGGCCTTTTGCGTCCGTTACGACCAGCAGCGGATCGCTGCTGCCGGTAGGTCAGACTCGCGAAGTGTCATCAAACGAAATACATGGCGCGGGTGACGAGTTGTTCAAGTTCGACGACCAGGGCTTTGCCACGAATGTGGACGTCCAGCCGGGTGCCTGCTGTGCAGTGCCGCCAGAAGAACAGGGCGGCCAAAGTGCACCGGTTGTTTCTCTAGATAAGCCAAGCGAGCCGCCAGGGCAGAAGCAGCGAAGTGGGTGCATGATTTGTGGCGCACCGTTAGTGTACAGCAATCAATCGTCGGAAGTCGCATGCAGCTACTGTGGTACGAGGGAAGAGACCGCGGCGACATGCGAAAACGGTCATTTCGTCTGTGATGCTTGTCATTCCGAAGACGCGCTGGAAGTGATAGAGCGCATTTGCCTGGAAACAGACGAGACCGATATGATCGCGCTGCTGGAGCGGATTCGAGGTCACGAGGCCATGCCGGTACACGGTCCGGAGCATCACGCTATGGTGCCGGGGATCATCTTGGCAACCGCGCGGAATCTGGGCGCATCGGCCAACAACGAAATGATTCGCACTGGCATTCAGCGAGGAGGCCGCATTTGCGGTGGACATTGCGCATATGTGGGCGCGTGCGGTGCCGCTTTGGGTGTGGGGGTTGCCTTTTCGCTGATCACTGAAGGCAGCCCACTCAAGGGTGACAAGCGCAAAACAGCCCAATCTGCCGTGGTGGCTGCCTTAGAGCCGATCGCTGAACTTGAGGCTGCCCGCTGCTGCCAGCGAGACAGTTGGCTGGCGCTCAAGAAAGCAGCGGAGCTGTCGCGCAAGATGTTGCCGGTCACGCTGAAGGCGGAAGCGCCTCTTCGCTGCGATCAGATAAAGGCCAATGCCGAGTGCATTGGTAAGACCTGCCCAATCTTTCCGTCCAACCGGGCTGGCGCGTCCCGAACGACGTAGAGGTAGATCAGGATTGGATCTGATCGGTGTGGCCGGGGTTGGAGCCCTGCGAAACCCCGGTGACTCGAAGACCGGGGCTTCCCTTCGGTCCAGCCCCGGCCACCCAAATTGGGTTCTGAAACTGCCTTCTGTCTTCTCTATTTCGGGATCTCCAAGTCGGCCAGATAGATTGCCGTCATGGTCTTGCCGTTCTCGTCCTTCTCGTGCGACGAATAGTAGGAGACCAACGCCCGCGTCGGACTGAGTTCGATGAACCCCGGGTACGAATTGTCGCCGCCGCTGGGCAATTCGGCAAACTCGTGTAGTTTGTCGTCGACGAGCCAGCACAGCGATGTCTTTGGCTTACCGGTCAGAGACTTCCTACCACCGACGAGATAGCGTCCTGCCCACTTCGCCAGCAATGGGCCTCCGATGTATCGGTCCAAGCTCTTCCGTTCCCATTCCTTGTACGGCGGTCGTGATCGGCAGAGTTGAGCAATGCCCGAACCTCGACGACCAACGGCAAGCACGCTTCCGCCTTTCTCGAACAGGAAGGCCGTTTCGTCACCGTCGCGTTCCTGGAACAGGGCGGCCTTCTTCCATATGAGGCCGTCGTCGCTTTCGAGCATCGCCGATTCTATGATCGACAACGGATAGCCGCGGCTGGCGTCCGATTGGTCGAACTCGCGCTTTCGCCGCCCGCACAAGTAGGCTTTCTCGCCGTGCGTGGCCGCTCGCCAGACGTAGTGGCCGTAGGTGCCCTCCAGCATCTGTGGGCCTTCCCATTCTCGTCCATCCTTCGTCCATGCGGCATAGCCCAAATGCAGGTTCAGGTCGTACTCGTCTCGCGATGGAGGTCCGTCGCCGCAATACCACGTGCCCGTGTACACGAACAGCTTGTCCTGAAAGACCAGGAAGTGCGGATCACGTGTGTCCCGCTTGGCCACGGAGAAACGGTTCACCTGCTCCCAGGTTTGCGCGTCTTCGCTCGACAACACAATGATCGACGCACTGGGATGCACGCCATGCCCGTTGGGACAACTACGGAACGTCAAGTAGTATCGGCCCTTGAAGCGACACAAATCCGTAAATGCGTTGTGCTCGCCGTTGTGGAAGGCCTTCCGCACAGAGACGACTTGAACTTTCGGGACTTCCGCCGCAGCGGCCGAAGGCGATTGTACGCACGTCAGCGCGATAATGACGCCAATCGCGAATGCCAAGTGATTTCGAATCAGAGTTGCGATGTCAATTTTTAGTTTGCGCATTCGGATGCTTCTCCATTGTGCTTGGGATCCATTACATCGAATCGGCTCACGGAGTTAGCCGACTACACTGGCGGACCTATTGCGTCAGCCATCTTCGATCCAGCCGTATCAGTTGGCCTCGCGAAGCGATCCAGAGGGCTGCAGGTGTTTTTGTCACGGGTGTTTCTATCGCTTTGTGATGACCGCCGCCTAGTGGTCCGATTGCGCGGTCGGCTAAGCCGGCGATCGGCAACCTGACCCAGGGGCCGGCCAAACGCGTTTCGTCTTCCTCCCAATGCAGCAAATCGCCTCGACGGGACATGTTCCACAAATCAGTGCCTTGAGCCGACACCTTTTCCACTGCGACTTTGCCAGTAGTGGGGTCGTAGTGACATCGCTGCATCATGGGTTGGCCGGATTGCGGCGGGGCGGGGTCTTCGCGGGTCATCACCAACGTCTTGCCGTCCGCCGATGGTTCAATCGCGAGTACCGGTCCTTTGAGAATTTGCTGCCAGGACTTCGGGCCAACGTACACGCCGGCGTGGCTGGCCACATACAGCCGGTTGCCCAGACCGACCAGATGTTGGATCGGTGCGGGTTGCTCCCAACGTTGGACGCCGTTGGGCCCCTGGGCCTCGCGCGTGATGGTTTCGGGGACACCGTTCAGTTTCACAGGAAACTCCCACTTGCCGCCGACGCATCGCCCGATCCCCGACGGACCGTACTTCTCGCGAGGGTAGAAGGCGAACTCCGCCGCCGCTCCAAACCACGGCCGCTGCTGAAACAGCACCCATACCTCGCCGCCCGGCAACACAGCCATTCGCCTGACGGGGCAGTTTGTGCCAATCTGCTCGGGCGAGATGTACGACCACCGGCCCGACCGCTCGTCGAAACGGCTGATTCCCTGTCGACCCACTACGCCAAAAGATTGATTTGTGCAGCCGACCCACAGTTCGCTGCCCACCTGGACGGCTGTACTCAGCGAAGGATTCGGCAAATCACACTTTGGATCCAACAGTTTCCACGACCCGTCACGATCCACCCAACGATGGACGCCACGGTTGCTAGTGACAAGTACTTCGCCTTGGTCGGACACAAGATCGGTCAGCACGTCCGCGTTCAGATCCTTTGCGGCATCAAAGATCGTCCATTTGCCTGTTGTCAGGTCCAACCGCGAGACTTGGCCGTCCAATTCGATATCCCAATTCCCCGACAGACGCCGACTCCGGGTCTGCGAGAACAACAACACGGACTGGCCAACGCGAGCCAGCTTTCGCGGCGTCTCGGTCGGTGTGGGGTTCGATTCACTCACGGAATGCACATCAACACGAGCGTTTTCCGGGAGCGGCGCGCGAGCAAAGCTGGTCCACTTGCCGCCAGAGAGTCTTGCCAGCACCACGGACTTGGTCACAGGGCGGTAGATGCCAGGATACAGGCCCATGCCGTAGACGATTCGATCACCCGCGATGCCGGTCCCTTCGCGGAATCCGATCCACAGTTCGTCGCCCATGGTCTCAAGGAACGTGACCCAGCGGACTTGGCGGCCGTCGATGCTGTTGATGCGCTCCCATCGTGACGTCTTCGAGTTGAACCGGCACAGACCGCCTAGGCCCCACTGTTCCCGTTCCGGATCGTAGATGTCTACGCACGCGGCCCACATCGAACCGCCGGCAACCGCGAAGTGAGTGACAATGTTGCTGGCCAAGCCGTCCTCGATCGTAAACCGTCGCGGCGGTGCGCCACGTCCGAAACCGGCCTCGACGTAACTTGCAGCGTTGAGCTTCTGCAGGATCGTTGTCCAGCTACCGTACTTCTTCCTGCGTTCGCGGTGATCACGTTCCTGCCACACAATGTTCAGGAATTTCCGCGGTTGCAGCGCACGCCACGTTGCCCCGTTGAAATTGGCAGACACGGCAACCTCTGGCGAGGCTCTCTTGTCCTCGCCCGGAAAATACGATCGCCATACCTCCAACACGCCGGGGCCGACCATCGTTCGGCGAATCCCACCAGCCGGTGCAGGACCGAACGGAGGACCGAACGGGACGGGGCGCACCTCCGGCCAGCGATCCGCTACCGTGTAACGTCGCACAGGTTTGCCGGTTGGGCGGTCAAACAAGACGCCGCTGTTGTCGTACACCGCGGCGATGAACCTGTCGGAGACGTGGACCGATCTTGGGGCACCCTCGTACACAAACACGCGGATCGCTTGGGACGGCACCGGCACTCCGGTTTCGGCCACGCGATCGTCAAAGATCTTGCGTATTTCAAGCCTGGCGGGCTCCGCCGCACGCATTTCCACGGCACACAGAATTACGGTCAACAAAACGAGAGAACTTGTGCGAAACATCTTGTGGCTTCCTTTCACGTTCGTGGTCCCATTTGCCGCAGCGATTCGGGAGGGCGAGGCCAGGGCAGAGCCTCACGCTGTCCACACTCCCGCAATCTTTGTACCGCAGGACTTGCATGAGCCCGCGTCAAGGTTGGTGGTTGTTACGGTGTAGATATCGCGGTCGATGACCGTTTCGCCGCAGTGCGGACACGGCGTCGTCTCCGCGCCTTCCACGCCACGTACGTTGCCAATATAGATGTAGCGCAAACCGCAGTCGCGGGCAATCGACCTCGCCTGAAGCAAGATCTCGACCGGCGTCGGCGGGAGGTTGGTCAGTTTGTGTGCGGGATGGAATCGAGAGAAGTGCAGCGGATAGTCTGGACCGAGGTTCTCTACCAGCCAATCGCACATGCGACGAATCATGTCCGGGTTGTCCGTGTAGGTCGGTACGATCAGGTTCGTGATCTCGAACCACACGTCGCGCTCTTTCAACGTTTTGAGTGTATCGAGAATCGGTTCCAGCTTGCCGGAATTGAGTTTCCCATAAGTATTCGGGTCGAAACTCTTCAGATCCACGTTGGCCGCGTCCAAGCAATCGCAGAGCTCCGACAGCGGCTCTTGTTGGATATAGCCGCAGGTTACCCAGACGTTCTTGATTCCCTTCGCCCAAGCCAAGCGGGCCGTATCCATCATGTACTCGAACCACACGCTCGGCTCGGAGTAGGTGTACGCAACCGACGGGATTCCCGCGTCGTCGGCCAATGTCACTGCGTCTTCTGGAAAGAGGCTGAACCGATTGTATTCTTCGATCGTGAGCGAATTGCGATTCTCGGGTCCCAGCCGGACCGGTTCGCCTCGCGGATCCTTGCTCTCTTCTGGTCTTCGCTGCGAGATGTCCCAGTTCTGGCAGTTCAGGCAGCGGAAGCCGCAGCCGTTCGCCGCAAACGAGAAGATATCCGTGCCGGGCAAGAAATGATAAAGCGGCTTCTTCTCGATCGGATCGACGGCGAAGGAACAGGCATTGCCGTAAGCCAGGGTGTACAGCTTGCCGTCCTTGTGGACGCGATTACGGCAGCGGCCACGGTCCTCGGGCTCCAACAGGCATTCGTTAGGGCAAAGCTTGCACTGGATATTGCGACCCAGCTTCAGATAGTGAGTACCTTCCTTGACCCAACCGCGCTCGTTCCAGCGCTCCCAGAGTTCGCCCGTCGGGGCATCGTTCTTGAATACGTCGGTGGATAGTGCCGCGTCGGCTACCACGTGGCGAGCACGACGCCACATGCAGTACGCCACACCCGCTGTGCCCAAACCCGCCAGTCCACTGATGCCATATTTCAGGACTTGGCGACGTGTGGCTCTTGTGTTTCGTTGGGTGTCGACGTCGTCGGCGACGATTTGACGGACCGGCGCGTCTTCTTGCGCGTCTTGATCCATCCCCACCTCCGGAACGCAAAGTAAATCGTGATGGCCGAGTGAACCAGGAAAATCGTGATCAGCGGCCACTCGAAAATCTTGTGGATGACTACGGCCGTTTGCAGACTGATCAGCCGAGTCAAGCCGAACTCGCCGGTCAACGAGAAGCCCGTCAAAATGTATAGTAGCACCAGCACAAACAACAGCCAACCGCTGATCCGAGCGGTCTTCATCAGGTAGTAGCCTGTGCTTCTATTACCCATTTTTCATCTTCTCGACGCGAAGCAAAGCACGATCCCACTGACCAAGTTCAACCCCGCGGCCAGCAGGCAAACTTTTACCATGCCGATCACCGGGATCAGCAACGTACTGACCAACAGCGCCCCCAAAGCGGCGCCCAGATAATCAGCAGTGTAAATCCGAGCAGCCGTATCGGACACGGTGCGGAAGTCGACTTTTCCTGCTAGCGGAAACTCCAGCCCCACAAGGACTGCAACCATCAACGCCAGCAACGGAATCAGCACGCGCGTTGTGACCGTCTGGACCTCGACGCTCTCAACGCTACCCAAGGCGACCAGCACCAGTGGCAGAGCTGCGGCCAACGCTGCCATAGCCAATTCTAACCGAACGAGGTCTTTTCGGGTACGCTTCGAAAGAAACCGATTCATCGTGAATGATCCAATCCCCAGCCCGATCATAAACATAGTGACAATCAAGGCCACGTGGTGGTACACGGAGCCACAAAGGACCTGGAATCCCACCAGAAGAACGACTTCCAAGCCCGATGCCGCAAAACCCGTGGTGAAGATGGCAAACGATACCGACCGAGCACGAAAGACGCTCACAACCAAGATGAGTAGCAACGCACCTTCGAGGAAGCCGAAGCGGACCTTGAACTGGCTCATCCAGTACCGCAAATGGTGGTAGTACAGGATCGGGCTAAAATCGCGATTCACGGCTGCGTCCGCCGAGATCCCTAGACGAACGGCGGCTAGGCGATCCGCGTTGAGCGCATCCTCCAGGTACGGGCGGCGCACTTGTTGAGTCGTAATTCCCTGCTGTTCGATTACGGTCGCTACGTCGGACGTGAGTGAACCGTCCGAGGCCAAGTAGTAGATCTTGCTGGCCGGTAGCATCAGCACGTTTTCGAACTCTTCGCGAAGCGTGCGATGCGTCACGGCGATCAAGGCAGCCAGTTCGTCGGTGAGGGTGTTCTTGTAGCGATTCAAGGAGAAACACAACACGCCCTCCTCAGTAAGGCGCGACGCCACTTCGCCGAAAAACTCTCGCGTGTAGAAGCGATTGAGTTGTGACGTCGAAGGATCGGGGACGTCGACAATGACTACATCGTAGCGATGTTCGGTTTGGCGTACGAACAGCCGGCCGTCTGTGTTGACTACGCGGATACGTGGATCATCCAGGCTGTCCGGCAAGTGGCGTTCGGCAATACGGATGACCAGAGGATCCAATTCCACGTAGTCAACTGCTTCGACATCGTAACGGAGGATTTCCTTGGCTGTGCCGGACACGCCGCCGGAAATCAGCAACACTCGCCGTGCATCCGGCCGCTGTGCCATCGCGTAGTGAACGGTTTCTTCTACTTGTTCGATGTTGTGCGTTGAAAACAGCACAACGCCGTTTTCGATGAAGTTGTGCTGTCCGGCCTGCTCGGTAACCACCAGGCTGCCATAAGGCGAATTGCCCTTGTACACAATGTCTTGTCCGGCGTGGAGCACGCGAGCGGACATGCCGTCCAAGTCACAGAAGAATGTCAGCGAAACGAAAGCCAACGTCATGATTGCGGCAACCACGGTCAACAGTCGCCGGCCGAGCACCATTGCTGCCATTCCGGCCATAATCAGGTTCAAGACCGCCGGGACGTAGAGAATCTGGAAGTGGTTAAGCCGGTCGTACCAGAAGATCAGAATGATAGTGAACAGCAGCCCACCAACGACATCGCCCACGTTGTCAAGGAAATACACTTGGCCGATACTGCCCGCTTCTTTGCGCGTGGCCAGGATCAGCGATGCCAGTGTGAGCAAATAGCCCGTAACCAGACAATACGGCGCCATCAGCACAAAACACGTGGCAACCGTTTCCGTTACTCCCACGTCCGCACCGCGAAGAAACACTTCGTTTCGCAGCGTACGCAGCAGGAACACCTGGGCAATGGGCAGCAAGCCGATGACAATCTGCGCAATGACGAGAACTCTCACGGGATCGCGTAGCTTGGCGGATGTTTTGCCCAGATATGAGCCCAGCCCAGTTAGCAGCAGCCAATTCCCGAGGGCAATCCCCAGAATCAACTCGTTACCCGAAAAGACGCTCATCAACTCGCGCATGAGCGTAAGTTGCGTGACGAACGCGGAGATCCCCAATGCACAGATGGCGAGGAAAAGAATGCGTCGACTTCTGGAGGACAACACGCTGAAGGTATCGTCCGACGTGCCTGCGTCAGACACCCGCTTTTTCTCCAATTAGTTGGTGGGCCCAGGGTTGTGTCGCGGTCTCCCGACCGCGACACCGCTGTGACCATAAGTCTCCGTCAAACTCCAGAGGTGGTTTCAAAACGATAGTCTGTCTCGTTCGCGTGTGGCACGGCCTACTTGTTGGCCGTGGTTCTCTGGATGTGGAAGCGTTCACTGCTTGCGAGCAAGCAGTGCCACACCGCTGAAACCACCTCTATTCAGGTTCACGTCTGGGCTTTGCGGCGGGGGCGGGAGCCTCGCGCCGAGGATGTTGTGGTTGCTCATGGAAAGCCTGAACCTGATAAGTCAGAAACGCGGCGTCGGGATTCTTCCACGCCGTTGGTTCCAGGTCGGCTTTCTTCGAAAGCTGAGTGAGGAACTTCTCTTTGTCCGGAATCTGCTCCCAAACCTGCGGCAGGTAAGTTGATCGGTGTCCGCGGATGCCGAACACCACGCCGTCCGTGCCGGGCCGCAGTTTTGCCAGCAAATTCTTGGGCGAATCGAATTCCACACACTTGGGTGTGGTAAGCACGCTGATTTCGATCTCGATGTCGTCCAATTCGTCGGCCTCGACAGGCTGGAACCGGCGATCCATCAATGCCGCCTTCACGGCGTTTTCCATCGCGCAAAGGTACAGCGCTCGGCAGGCGAAAATGTGGCCAATGCAACCACGGAGTTGGCCGTCTTTGTTCAAAGTGACGAAACACGCACCTCGCTCGCGCAGGCGTTCTGGAATCTCGGTTTGGTCTACCTCTAGCAGCTTCTTGTTCGTGACCGCCTTGACCAGCGTCTTGCGGGCCAAGTCCAACAAGTATTCCTGCTCGTCGGCTGTCAGTTCGCGCTGCTTGAGTTCATCCGACTCGCCTGAGTCGTCGCCCTCGTAGAACGCAATCGCCGCGTAACCGACCACTCCGGAATGGTCGCCCGATGTGTCGCCGCTGTTGCGGTAGTCCAGTAATTTGGTTCTCCAGCCCTTTTGCCGTGCTAGGTGCATCAACGTCAGCACAGGCAGTTTGCCGCATGCCTTCTCGTTTTGCATCCATTTGACGTCCAAATGGCAGATTGCGCGGACACAAGACGCATCCAGTTGTTCGGCAACGTTGTACGGGTAGTGGTGACTGAGGTCCGAACTGGCCACGACCAACGTTTTGTCGTCGATCACCTGCGCCAATGCTTTGGCTGCTTTCTCACCGTCGGTATGGCGAAGCACAGCCGGCACCAGTTGGAATTCGCCCAGGACCTTCTGCAGGAATGGCAACTGGACTTCCAGCGAATGCTCCCACGTGTGTGGCGTGTCTTCGCCGAACGGCGGAAGTTCCTTCGATGCCTGACGCCACCAGCCGGGCCGTTGAACGTCGCAATCTGGATCATGACAGAAGGGCGGATGTTTCGCCAATTCGGCCGCGCGCGGCGAAAGTGGGATCGTGCCCAAAGGCGTAGTGTAGGATTCAACATTGGGCACCGACGCGCCCTCGAAGTCGGCATAGTGGCTGGGCGCCAGCACAACCACCGTCTCGATATCCCGTCCGGCGAGCTGCTTGTACGCGATGGCAGCCGTGGGCCCCGAGAAATCGTAGCCGGCATGAGGACAAACCAACCCCCGAAGTCTTCCCAACGGCACGGTCTCGGCTTCGGCCAGAAAGCCGTCCACTTGTTTCGACAAATCATCCTTGTGTTGCGGGTAGAAAAGCCCCGCAACAGCCGGCTCACGGGTCTTCGAAGGCTCGCTGGTCTTTGCGGCCGGTGCCGCCGCGGGAGTGCTATCAGCCGCGCCGCAGCCGATGGTGATGCAAAGGGCCAAGAACACAAGCAATCCCTGATGAATGCGGTTCATGGTTCTGCCTATTTTCAAGGAAGGTCTCCGCGTACGTCCCTGGCCACCGGACTGCGATTCGCGCGAACCCCTTCGCGTGATGGCTACCTTCAAGATACCGAAATCGGCCGACAAATTCGACTACGAAGTGTGTCAAGGTCGCATCGGTTCGACCATTTCGTCGTTTAGTCGCTCCCAGACATTCCTGAGTTCTTGGAGCTTATTTGAGTGACTCTTGGCCAAGTCGTCGGACTCGCTGATGTCCTCGGCAAGATTGAAGAGTTGCCAGTCGCCCGTTGCACCCCATCTTGGGTTACAGACCAGCTTCCAGTCGCCCACGCGGACTGCGGTTCGCTTGTTCATCCGCCAGAACAGCACTTCGTGCGGGCGTTCGTCGCGTTGGCCGGTCAGGTAAGGCACCAGATTGACGCCGTCGCTTGATCGCCGTTCAGGAATCGGCGCATTGGCGATGGCCGCGGCGGTGGCGTAGACGTCCAATGAGATGACCGGGTGTTCGTAGACCTTGCCCGCTGGAAGCGTTCCTTTCCACTGAGCCAGGAACGGTACGCGGATACCGCCCTCGTATACGTCGCCTTTTCCGCCGCGCAGTGGCAAGTTGCTTGATGTCAACTCGCGAGTAGGGCCGCCGTTGTCGCTGATGAAAAATACCAGCGTGTTCTCTTCGAGTTTCTCGTCGCGCAGCTTCTTCAGGATTGCACCCACGCTGTCGTCCATATTGCTCAGCATGGCTGCGAAGATCCTGCGATGGATGTCCTCGATGCCTTTGAACCGTTCCATGTAAGCGTCGGCGCCCTGCAACGGACTGTGGACGGCGTTGTAGGCCACGTACAGGAAGAACGGCTCATGCCTGTGGCGGTCGATGAAGTCGACCGCTTCACGCGTCAACGCGTCCGTAAGATAAACCGGCTCGTCGACCGGCTGCCCGCCGCGCAGAATCGGATTGTTTGCATCGTAGGGAGGTTCGTCGTGTCTCATGTGAGTCGTGTAGATCAGCTTGCCGTCCGTCCATCGCCCTTCGCTGCCGTCCGGCAACGTCCGGCGACGCAGCATTGTGGTCACGCCATGATAAGGCGGCGGGACGTAGAAATGGCCTTCGTGCAGGAAACCAAAAAACTCGTCGAAGCCATGACGCAGCGGATGATAGGCAGCCGTGCCACCCTGATGCCACTTGCCGACCAGCGCGGTCGTGTAACCGGCATCGTGAAGATGTTCAGCAATCGTCACTTCAGAAGTGGGAAGACCAAGCCCCGGGATTTCATTTGCCGCGCCGATCAGGTTCAGCTCGTAGCCAAATCGTGTCTGATACCGGCCGGTCAGCAGTCCGGCCCGTGACGGGCTGCAATACGAAGCCGTGACGTAGCCATTGGTGAATCGAACGCCCCCGGCCGCGATGGAATCAATATGTGGCGTGGGGATTTCCGGGTTGCCCTGGCACCCCAGTTCGCCATAACCGAGATCGTCAGCAAACAGCAATACGATGTTGGGCCGCGCGATGGCCAAGCCCGAGAATGATGGCGCCAGCCAAATGGACGAGATGACCACAGCAAGCGAGAAGTGTCGGCGAGTTAGCATCGTACATCCTTTGCGGCATAGACTGATATATCGCGGCCAGTCCGAATATCCGCTGGAGTCCCGCCTTCAGGCGGAAAAGCCGGGACTCCAACAACTGGCGGTGGCCTATTTTCTCGTCATCACGTTGGGGCGATGCGGTTCTGCTTGTCGACCAGGAAAACCTTGGGGCAGTGATTCATGGATTCCGATTCGTCGTACAGGCCGTAGGTGACGATGATAACCAGGTCGCCGGGCTTCCGGATCATGCATGTTCCCGCTGACCCTTGATCGTGCGATCAGCTCTTCAGACCTTTGAGACCCGGATCCAGTTTCTCGTCGCTCTTGACAAGGTCTCTCCAGTAGATGCGTTCCCCTGTGTACGCAGCCGTTCGGCCGAAGACCGTAATCAGGTTACTGCGAACGCTCGGAGCGACCGTCGTGTTCTCGTATTCTCCGTCGGTGATGTTCTTGTGGAACGTGGCGATGTTTGTCACCGCACCTTCCTTGAAGATTCCAGGGGAGCTTCCGCCGCGGTAGAAGTGCTTGCCACGGATCAAGACTTGGCCGCCATACTTCGTTTCTAAAATTCCGTCCGATCCGAACATGCGGTTGCGAATCCCTTCCGGCTGAGTTCCGTGGCCCTGAAACTGCCGGGAGCTGAACGTGATGCCGACATCGTTTGGGTACTGATACAACACGGTGAAGTGATCCCAGCACGTACCCACGGGTCGAACGGTCCGCCCACCGGTGCCGTCGGCGCAGACGGGATCCTGGTCCGTGATCCAGTTCATGACGTCCAGCGTGTGGACATTCTGTTCGGTGATGATGTCGCCGGAGAGAACGCGATCCAGGCCCCATCCGCGTAAACGATTCTCTGCACTGTCAGGATCGTCCTTCCATGACTCCCACATCCGCATCCATGGATCGCCGGCGTGATACGTCGCCTCGCCAAAAGCAAACGTGCCGAGTGCACCGTCGCGTACTCGCTTCAACGCCTCGATGTAGAACTGGTCGGCACGCGTCTGGAAATCGACGAGGAAACAGAGCTTGTTTGCCGTTGCCTTCTTGCCGCTGTCACCGATAGTGTGACAACCGGGCACGTCCACGGCGATTGGCTTGGCAACGTATACGTGGCAGCCTGCTGCCACGCCGGCGGCGGCCTGTTCCGGATGGAAGTAAGGCGGGCTCTCGATAACGACGGCATCGGGTTTCTGTTCAAGCAACCGGTGGTACCCGGACAATCCCGTGTAACGCCGATCGGCCTTGATTTCGAACCGGTTGCCCACATTGTCGGCTCGATCCTTGAAGTAGTCGGCGGCAGCCACAACGTTGTATCCGCCGTGCTGTTTGAACAGGTCCGTGATCCAGACGCCTCGGCCGCCGCAGCCGATCAGTCCGATATCAACCTTCGAGTTGGCGGCATAGGCGCGTGCGGATTTGGGCTTGAGGACCGTCAGAGATGCAGCCACGGCTCCGGCCCCGGCCATGAAGGTGCGTCGTGACAGTCCGTTTGTTGTGTGAGACTTATTCGATGAATTCTGACTTTGAGACATCCTCTAGCGCTCCTTTCATCAAGACACTATATTCAGGGGAAGCTTGCATTTCTGTGAATTGCCTCCCATTATGACGTGATTGAGCCAAGATGCAATTTCCGGACGAAGCCGAATTTGATCTGGGAGGTGCAAGACGATGACTCCGAATCGCAGTACTGAACGGTCGACTCCGCCGGAGGGTCGCGAATCCCATCGACGAGACTTCGGCAAAGCTACGCTGGCTGGTGTGCTGGCTGCACCAGCCATGTTGGGCACAAACACGGTCGCTGGCGCGGACGAACGGCCGTCTGGCGCGAAACGGTCGTCAAAGGTCAAACTGGCCGTACAGATGAACCACATTTGCGGCGATCCTACCGATCCGTCCGATCAGCAGTTGCTGTTCGTCAAACAACTTGGCGTCCGGTACGTCACAATCTGGGTCAGCGGCGCCAAGGCGACGGCCGATGTGTTCAAGCGAACCGTGGACAAGTACAAATCGGCCGGCATCAACATCTGGAACATCGGCAACAGCGACGTACACAACATGGAAGAGGTGACACTGAATCTTCCCGGTCGCGACGAGAAGATCGCCCAGTACATTGCCTACCTGCACAACATGCACAAGGCCGGCCTGAGTTACACGACTTACGCCCACATGGGCAATGGTATCTGGAGCACGGGGCACGAAGTGGTGCGAGGGGCGAAAGCGCGAGTCTTTGATCTGTCAAAGGCGAAAGAGGGATGGTGGGCTGGCAAAGTCTTTCGAGGTCCTCTAACACACGGTCGCCGTTATTCAGAAGACGAGATCTGGGGCAATTACACGTACTTCATCAAGCGAGTTGCTCCAGTCGCCG
This sequence comes from uncultured Pirellulaceae bacterium, assembly GCA_964623055.1. GTDB lineage: Bacteria > Planctomycetota > Planctomycetia > Pirellulales > Pirellulaceae > JADHUC01. Next base: position 35,075 of record CAZURK010000060.1, on the reverse strand, counting down.
AGAAGTTGAACATCCGCATCGGCATTCATCCCGACGATCCGCCCGCGCCCGAGTTGGGCGGTGTGCCTCGCTGCATCTTCAGCAGCTTCGACGGCTACCGTCGAGCGTTGGAGATCGCTGACAGCGACAACATAGGTATTTGCCTTTGCGCCGGTTGTTGGCTCGAAGGCGGAGAGTTGATGGGCAAGAGCGCTGTTGAGACAATCCGCCACTTCGGTCAGCAAGGCAAGATCTTCAAGGTCCATTTCCGCAACGTCGACTCGCCACTGCCTCGATTTACCGAGACGCACTTGGACAACGGCTATATGGACATGTACCAGGTGATGAAAGCCCTTGTGGATGTGGGCTTCGATGGCGCCGTGATCCCCGACCATATTCCGGGCATGGTTGGCGCCCCGCACGCAGGCGTCGCGTACAGCATCGGCTACATGAGATCACTGTTGCAGCGAGCCGAGCGTTGAATCGTCACAGCTTGCGCTTTTCGTCTAGCACGATCTTCAGTACGTCTCCCGCTGTTGGCGTGCCGAACCAAACGTGATAGCCGGGATGGCAGGCGTGCATGACGGATTGGGTGCCCTTTTGGCTCTCGACGCGGAACTCGCCTTTTTCGTTCGTCTTGAAGATGGGTCCGCCGACTTTGAAGACCATTGCGTCAACGATCGGTTTGCCGTCTCGGCCGACGACGGTTCCAGTAACGTCGCTGGCACTCTCGTGTTTGACGATTTCGGTTCCCGGGGTCGAGCGTTTCAGCCATTCGTTGGATCCGAAAACCGACTCCTTGCGTTTGAGGATCAGCGTGAGGGGAGCAATCTGGCCTCGGCGAGGCACATCCAGCACCACACCGGCTTGTCGTCCGATGCCAAACGGATTCTCTTCCGTCTGTTCCACCTTCTCTGCCGCGTACACGTAAGCACGGCCGGGAGGCAGCGAAAAGGTGAACGAACCGTGCTCCTGTGAACGGACACTCTGAACGCCACCGGACTGCGGTCGTGCGGCTGAATAGCAGCGGACTACGATGTACTTGACCGGCTTGCCGTCTTCGTCGACAACCTTGCCACCAAGATGCCGCCCATCGACCACACGCAATTCGCTCGTCGCAATCTTGCCGGCTTCGACCAGAATTCCGTCGTCCGCCGCAGCGGTCGCTCGGCTACTGCGTGGGTGCTTTTTGAGCCACACGTTGTAGATGCCCGGTGATGGAGGCTGTAAGCGATAATTGCCGGCCGAATCGGTAACGCTCTCGGCTCTGCCGCCGCGTCCCGAGTCGTTGAAAATCGCTCCGCAAGCGACTGTGGCCCGCCCAATCGGCTTGCCCGTATCGTCGTCGATCAAGCGACCGTGAATTTCGCCATTGGGCGATATCTTCAATGGCTCTCGCCGCAGGAAGAGAAGTGTCGTGCCGGTGTCGAGTTCCGATTTCCAGTCGCCGGAAGCGGGGAAGATGACGTTGCCATCGCCGTCCTTCTGAACGCGGCTGTTGAAGCGAATCGTGTAGTAAACGGAATACATGCCTGGCTGGTCCAGTTCGTTCAATGACGGAGTCAGCACTGGCAAGTGTGCCACATCGCCCGGGCGGAGATTCCAGCGCACATCGATCGGCCAACCGCTGAACCACACGTCTCGCACTTCGACCTTTTCACCAGCGGCATTGGTTACGTGTACCCGGTCGCCTTGGCGCGGAGACTCGCTGACGAAGGTGATCGGCTTGTCGCTGACGTTCTTGACATGGAAGACTGCCAGCAGCGACATCTTCAGCAGCACGCCGGGTGGTTCATTCGGATCGAAAGCGGTGTTAGATGGTACGCGGATTTCAAGTGCTGCTTGCAGTCCATCCTTCTCCGGCCCCCAAACCAGTCGCGGCTGACGCGCATTGGGATCAGGAGCGATCGAAAAGTCGACTTCGTTCGATGTCACTTCATGCGCCCACGCCTTCAGTTGCGGCTTGTCCGGCCAATGCTCGCGGATTTTGGCGAGAACGGCTTGGCTGGGGCCACGATAACGTACCCGGACGCGATACTTGTCCGAGCCAAGTCGATAGTCCATCGAGCGTTCAAACTTCGTCGGTCTCAATAGGCATTTCAGCGACTGGTTCGGATTGAGTTCGTGTGTCGAGACGCCGTTCAGAATCATGTACTGGGTGTCGGTTGGGAATCTGCGTTCCGCTCTTGGCGTTGGCTTGCCATCGCTATCGGTGAACTGGAACTCGAACAAGTGAGGAGCGAACATGTTTGCGTTCAACTGCCCTTTCACCCCAGGGTAGCTGTCGCCGTATCGCACGCCCAGCAGAGTGAGTGGTTTGTCGCTGGCGTTCTTCAGTTCGACCGCGAAAGTCACATCATCAGGTTTCGCAAACTCGGCCACAGACTGATTCATGTCGATCGCTTCCTCATCCGTCGACGCTGCAACAGGAACGATACGACACACCAACCCATTCCGTTCACCTCCCCATTGCTCTCTCTCCGGTTCCTCCGCCTTTGCTACAGCCCAGACCCCAAGGCCGGCAACAAGGGCGACGAGCGCGAGGCTCATCAGTCCGCCTGAGCCCGACACGCCTGGTTGCGAATCGGTTGGAAACAGCCTGCGTATGCGGTTGGCGAGCGAACCGCCGTGCGATCCAAGAGCCAGCACCGGGGACGCTCCCCGAAGGTCTTCCAGTGCCAGCAACGCTCGGCCATAGGCGACTCGACTGGCAGTCACTGCAATGGCCGCGTCGTCACAGCAGTTCTCACGCTCGATCCGAATTCGACTACTCAACCACCACACCGCCGGATGATAGAAGAAGACCGTTTCGATCATCGTTTGCACGATGTTGACCAAATAATCGTGACGGCGGATGTGAGCCAACTCATGGGCGAAGATCGCTTCAAGCTGACTTGTTCGTAAGCCGCTGGCAACACTGATCGGCAACAGAATCACCGGACGAAGATGGCCGATCACCATTGGCACCTTCGCCAGTGAAGACTCCAAAATCGCTACCGTTCGCTTCAGTCCTGCCTGTCGGCTCGCCCGCTCGAATGCAGCGACGATGGTTTCCGAGACCGGTGCGACGCCATGTTGTCTCAATCGCCAGACGGTCCAGCAACTCAGAACTGGCCGCAAAGCAAACAGGCACGCTCCGACCAACCAGCCTGCAACGAATACACTCAGCCACGGTCGCAGCGCCGAGCGTATGCGCACATGCAGGGATTCGGTTGAACCGTCTTCACGTGCTGCAATTGCCCCCGCCGCCGATTCGCTGGTCTCGATGGGACCTGTCGCAGTCGGCAATCCAGCGCCAATCGGCCCCGAGCCGGAAACGGCGGCCGCTGCTTCAGCACCGATCGCGTTGTTGCTTTCCGTGATGTGGACCGGCGACGAGACCACTTCGCTTTCAGCCGGCAAGACGAACCAGGTGACGACCGGCGACGCAGCCATCATCAAGAACATCGACACCAACATCACGTACCGCGTCGAGGCCGAAGCGCGGCGGGTGAGTCGGTTGAGGACCATTGCCAAACCGGCGACTAATGCAAGCAGCCATACGGAATGTACTAGCGTCCAACCAAGTCGTTCGATGATGGGTGTTGAGACGTGAAGGAAACTCATGACGACTTCTCCTCCAATTCATCCAGCAATTCACGAACCACATCCAAATCTTCCTTGGTCGGCTTCGACGACGCCAACGCCTGCAACACCAGGCTCATTGCCGCCCCGTCGTATACTTTCTCGATCAGGTCACCCAGCATCCGCTTGCTGGTCTTCGCACGCGACAGGGCGGTGCGATAAACATGCGGCGACGCGTTCTCGTCCCGCTTCACCAGTCCCTTGTCGAGCATCACCGACAGCATCTTCACCGTCGTCGAGTAGTTCGTCCCCTTGTCCGCACTCAGTTGCTTATGCACCTCCCGCACGGGACTCGGCCCCAGTTCCCAGAGTATTCGCAGAATCTGCAGCTCAACTTCGGTCGGTTGGCTTGATCGTTTCTTTCCCATCGACAACCTCAGCGTTGGACTACGAAGCTCACTCGCCTCGTGCAAGCAGGCTCGCCTGCCAGAGCGTGGGTTTTCGCGTGCAGTAAATCTGCGTTGCTTCCGAAGTAGCGAAAACCTTCGCTATCTATCGTAGCGAAAACGTTCGCTAATGCAAGGGGGATTAGCGAACTTTTTCGCTAATTCCGCGGGCCAGTCAGCACATTGAAAACGGAGGGATTGGGACACATTGAACGAGAGGAGTTCGAGGCCTTTCGCGAGTCCCCGCGTTGGACCCGAACCGGGCGGACCTGTGCCAATGAAGCAAGCGACGGGATTCGCTCGACAACCGCTACTTGTCGTGGTAACCTCGTTGCATGATCGTTCGCCTTTTTATCTTGTTTTCTACGGTGCTGTCGCTGGCCGCGCTTGGGCATGCCGATCAACGGCCCAACATTTTGCTGATCATGGCCGACGACCTGGGCTACGAATGCTTGGGGGCTTACGGTGGACGCTCTTACCGCACGCCGAATCTTGACGCGCTGGCCGCCAGTGGGCTGCGGTTTGACAATTGCTTCTCTACGCCCAAGTGCAGTCCATCCCGTGTCACGATCCTGACAGGACGGTACACGGTCAGAACCACGATGAAATGGGGCCACATTCCAACACATGAAATCACGTTCGGCCACGTCCTTCAGCAGGCGGGTTACGCCACGGCTTTGGCGGGGAAATGGCAGTTGGGCAGGATCGTCGACGATCCCGAGCGCGTGCAGCGTTTCGGGTTTCAGAAAAGCGCCGTTTGGGCGTGGCATGAAGGGCCGCGCTATTGGCAGCCGATGATCTATCGCAACGACAAGCTGATGATGGACGTCAAGGATCGTTACGGTCCGGAGGCATACACAGATTTCCTGATCGAGTTCATGGAGCGGAACAGGGATCGGCCGTTTCTTGCCTATTATCCCATGTGCCTGACGCATTACCCCAAACGGAACGAACCCGTGCCCAAGGACCGCCCGCATCTGACTTTCGCCGAAATGGTGAACTCCATGGACGCGATGGTTGGCAAACTTGTTGATGCGCTCGACCGGCTTGAGCTGTGCGATCGTACATTGATTCTCTTTACGGCCGACAACGGCTCGCCCACCTCGGAAGTGTCCCTGCTCGGTGATCGCAGGGTCAAGGGCGGCAAAGCGAAGTTGACCGACAACGGAACCCGCGTCCCGTTGATTGCCAACTGGCCCGGAACTGTTCCCGCTGGCAAGACCAATGACGATCTTATTGACTTCACGGACTTCCTTCCTACCCTGGCGGATGTTGCGGGCGCAAAGTTGCCGGCGGATGTGGTAGTTGATGGCCGCAGCTTCGCTGCCCAACTTCGTGGCGAAAAAGGCAACCCGCGTGAGTGGGTGTTCACCGAATGGAGTGGCAAGGCGTGGGTTCGCGATAAGCGTTGGAAGCTCTACCGCAACGGCCAGTTGTACGACATGGAGCGTGACCCAGAGGAGAAGAATCCGCTGCCGAAGCGCGAGGCACTCGATGTCCGGAAACGTCTGGGCGGGGTAATGAATCGCCTCAAGCCCTAGCGCGGGAACGCTGCGTCGCGTTCGGTCAAGTTGCGAGATCAGGATGATCTTTACCGTGGCCCGCGACGTGGCTTTCTGCCGGACGGCCATCCTCGATTACCGGGGAAGGAATCGCCGAACGATCTTCGCTTCACGTCATCGAAGGGTTCGCCGATCATCTGTTTCCATTCCTCCTGCTGTGCGGGAGTCAAGACCCGTTCGGCGCGTTCTTTGAGCGTCTGCGTATGCGTTCGCGGGCGGCCCGGTCCTTTCCACGGCGAATGGAAGCGAGGTTCTTTTAGGATCGACGCAATCTTCTCTCGCTGGATTACCGTCAATCCAAGTTCGTCAGCGACGGCCGAGTCGCCCAAGGCGGCTGCGCCGCGGTGTTGCAGCACGAGTTGGTTGAGTCGCTTCCTCTGGTCCGGACTCAGAGTCTGGGCGATGGCTTCCTTCGAATCTTCCCTGTGCTCCAGGAACTCCTTTCGCATTCTAGCCAAGTCCGTGCTTTTCGATTCACAGAACTTTCGAAAGACGCGCTGCCGATCTTCGCTGATCTCGTCGATTTTCGCGATCTGATCGGCGCTAAGCTTCAAGTGCTGCTGGACCGATTCCTTGGCCACCACATGCAGCGACACAAAGCCCCACAAGACGCCCGACTCGTAGTACATGCCGAATAGACTTCGCCGCAAGTCCTGGTCGTGCGGATTCTCGCGTACTAATCGTTCCTGTGCCTCCAGAGCTTTTTCCATGGCAGACTTGGCGGCCGTGGTCGAGCCGATTTGGTCCAGGATTCTTGCGACGCGAAAATGGCTGGCGGCCAACTCGGCCTGAAGCGGTGGATTGTCGCTGCTTTGCTGGATGAAGTCGTCGTAGTAGTCCAAGCTGGCCTGGAGCAACTTGCTGCGGGTAACTTGTGCCTCCTCGATGTCTGCCAGACCTTCCACGCTTACTTGCACAACGAAGTCGAGCATATCCCTCGCCCTCTGAAAGTTCCTCTCGGCCGCTGCACGCTGTTTGGCCTCCTTGTCCAGTGCAGCAGCGGTCTCGTCACGCTTCTTGGCCGCTTCCTCGTACGCCGCGTGGGTCTTCGCCCGTTCGTGTGCGACAAGTACGTTGCTAACGGCAAGTCCTATCACAGCCAGCAGCAATACAATGACGGCAGACGCCACCACTGTCTTGTGTCGTCGCGACCATTTGGCCGTGCGTTCCATCACGGTCGGTCGTTTGGCGCTAATGGGACGATTGTCCAGGAAACAACGAAGATCCTCGGCCAATTCGTGGGCTGTCGCGTACCGGCCTTCGGGTTCCTTGGCCATCGCCTTCAATACGATCGTTTCCAGGTCGGTGGGGATCGACCGGTTGACCCGGCGCGGCGGAACCGGGTCGCGCGACGTAATGGAGACCAGCAGTTCCTGGTGACAACTGCCTTCGTACACGGGCGCCAGTGTCAACAGTTCATAAAGCGTCGCGCCCAGCGAGTAGATGTCGGTGCGATGGTCCACAACGCTGTTCTTGCCGAGGGCCTGTTCAGGGCTCATGTAGCGATAAGTCCCGACGACATCGCCCGTCATGGTCAACTCGCCGTCGCCTTGAAGCCGCGCCAACCCGAAATCCGTGACCCACAGGTTGCCGCGGGCGTCCACCAGCAGGTTGGCTGGCTTGATGTCACGATGCACGACGTCCAGATCGTGAGCGTGATCTAACGCCTCGGCGGCTTGAATTCCCAGCTTGGCCACCGCGCGGCAGTGTGCGGACGCGTTCTTCGTCCCTACGGTAGAATACGTGGCCCATGCGCTGGCTTGCGTTTCGTCGTGTTTGGCCGACGGCGCCGTGTCGGAAGCCGACGCCAGGTAGTCGTCAAGGACGTCCGACGCATCAGGAGACGTTTGCTGAACTGTCTCGGCCATCGTGGGCTCGGACCACCGCTTCAACTGTCCAATGATGTCGGCAAGGCTCGCGCCTTCGATCATCTGCATGGCGAAGTAATAGACGCCGCGTTCGCAACCCACGGCGTACACAGGAACGATATTCGAATGGTGTAGTTTAGCAGCCGCTTGCGCCTCGTTTTTGAATCGTTCCAGTCGTCTCGGGTCGAGCGCAGCGGCGAAGGGCAGCACCTTCAAAGCCACGCGACGGTGCAGCGATATCTGTTCGGCCTCGTAGACGATACCCATTCCGCCACGGCCGATCTCTCGGAGGATGCGGTAATCTCCCAGGCAGCCGCCCTCGTCCGTCGATATCGTGTCGCTGTCGGTGGAGGCCTGCAGAAGGTCGGACTCGTGCATCGCCTGCACGGCGGGCAACATGTCGCGAAGCATGTCGGCGATATCGGGATAGCGACGTGCAAACTCCTCAACGTCCGGCTGCTCGCCCTCGCCGGCGCGTTCCAGGAACTGGTCGACGGCCAACGCAACGAGCGACTCCCTGGAATCATCAATGGTCGGATTGTCCGGTGATTCGCTACTCACAACTGCGACTCCGACAGACCTTCTTGGGTAAGCAGCCTGTGCAGTCGTATCAAAGCACGACCGTACCGTTTGCGAGCGGTGGCTACCTCGATCGCCAGGATGCAGGCGATCTCTTCGTAGGAGAGCCCTTCGTAGGTCCGCATCAACAGAATCTCTCGATTGTCTTCCGCCAAATTGCCAATCGCACGACGGACTTTGCCAGCAAGTTCTTCCTTTGTCACTTGCTGACTGGGCGATTTCTCGGCTCCCAGTAGTTGTCGACCTATCAGGACCGACGAGTGACTTGGCAACGGGAGTTCCTGTCCCACAGCCCTGCACGATGCGACGACATGTTTCCGACGCGTCATGATCAGACGCTCTTGGGCCGTCTTTCGCAGCCACAAGTGGAACGGCATCGGATCCCGATCCAAATAGTCGGGCAGGCGGCGAAATGCCTCCATCTGCGCCTCTTGAACGACATCGGATGGATCCACCCGCGCTCGAAGACTCGGATCGAATCGCAGCGCAACCGCCTGTCGCAATGAATCGCGATGCCGCTCGAAAAGCTCATCAAACGCTGGAGATCCATCGCGAATTCGTCCGAGCAGCGTAAGAGTCTCGTCCGAATCCGGTTTAGGTTCGTTCATGAACCCCAATCCTCGCTATGCCCCTGGCAAAGTACGAAGTATCTCCGTAAGACTACAAACGTATTGCCACGCCGTCTTTCCACAAAGCAGTCGTGGTTTTCTTGGTCAAATGCCGACATATACATCCGAACACCGGCCTGGGCCGGCGAATTGTGTCGGGGTGCGCTCAGTACTACACTGATCGTGCTGACATTCCCGCCACAACTCACGAAAGGAACAAATCATGACGAGGTTATTCACTGGTGCGCTGAGTTGTCTCATCCTGTCTTTGAGTGTGTATCTGCAGGCCGCCGGTTCTGACGATGTTGTCGATATTGGCGATCGGCTTGAACCGTTTGTCGACGGACGCCTGATCGCGCGACTCACAGACGCTCGCTTGACGCCGCATGCGCCACAACCGCGTGAGATCGTGCTGAAATTCGATCAGCCGTGGGAAGGCCTTTACAGCGGATACACCACGGTTTTGAAAGCCGGGGACGTATTCCGGCTTTACTACCGCGGAATGCCTGCCGCACGGCACGCGCTAGACACGGAAGTCGCCTGTGTGGCTGAAAGCGAGGACGGGATTCTCTGGACGAAGCCGAAGCTGGGGCTGTTTGAAGTCCAAGGCACGAAAGACAACAACGTGGTCCTGGCCCGTCATCGGGCTTGCCACAACTTTGCGCCGTTTCTTGACACGAATCCCGATGCTCCGGCCGATCAGCGTTACAAAGCGCTGGGTGGTACGGGCGCTCCAGGATTGATCGCGTTCGTCTCGCCGGACGGAATCCGCTGGACGGAATTGCAGAAAGATCCCGTCATCACGAAGGGCGCCTTTGACTCGCAGAATAATGCGTTTTGGTCCGACAGCGAGCAACAGTACGTCTGCTACTTCCGTGTTTTCCGTGACGGCAAGCGCTGGATCGCCCGCACGACGTCCGAGGACTTTGTCCACTGGGCCGAACCGGTTGACCTGGAACTGGACGGCAAACCGCGCCAGCATCTCTACACGAACCAGATACACCCGTACGTCCGCGCTCCGCACATCTACATCGGATTGCCCACGCGGTTCTTTCCGGGACGCCGCGTGGTCACCGAGGAAGAAGCCAAGAGGATTGGAACGCCGACGCAATGGAACTACGCAAACGACTGCACCGACATTCTGCTCTGTTCGGCACGTGGCGGCACGGAACTGAAGCGCACGTTCCTCGAAGCGTTCATCCGACCGGGACCGGATCTTCGCAACTGGACATCGCGCGCGAACTACGCCGCGCGCGGCATTGTCGAGACCAGCCCCGGCGAACTGTCGATCTACGTCAAACACAACTCCGGTTACCCGACCGTCCACATGCGTCGTTACACTCTGCGACCCGATGGCTTTGTATCAGTGCAAGCGCCGTACTCGGGCGGCGAGATGATCACGAAGCCGATCACGTTTACCGGAAACCGGCTGACGATCAACTATGCGACTTCGGCGGCCGGCGGCCTGAAAGTCGAAATCCAGACTCCCGACGGCAAGCCGATCGAAGGGTTCGACCTTGCGAATTGTCCGGAAATCATCGGCGACCGAATCGAGGGCACTGTGAGTTGGAAGAACGGCGAAGATGTCAGCCAATTGGCAGGAAAGCCCATACGCATTCGTTTTGTGATGACCGACGCAGACCTGTATTCAATTCGGTTTGCAGAATAATCGGCCTTTTCACGATGCGCGGCGCAGGTCTCCTGACCTCGCCGAAACCGTCGACCGAAGGTCTCCCGGCTTCGTGAGACCTTCGGTCCTCAGTGTGCGCGGTCGGAGACCCGCGCACAGCCATTGTAATCGGTCGTCGAGCGGGTGGCTCGTCACTGCCGTAGCCGCGGTCCGGCGATCCGCTCGCCCCGCTTCTGTCGCTTCTGGTCGGCAGGGTCGAATGTGCCGTAGAACAGAGCATTCGCGTCCATCCATGTGACCAAACGTTCCCATTCTTCGGCATCAAGTCTGACATCGCCGTGGCGTTCCCGTAGTAGCTTTGTCAGACGGCTTCCCAGGGCGCCGAAGTGGCCGGGCATGGTTAGTGGCTCGCTGTTCTTGCGTTTCCAGTTCGGTCCCCACTGCCAGTAAGTTGTCGACACGAGCGGCGCCAGGGCATGGTACGACGCGGTATACTGTCCTCGCGGATCATCGGTCAGCACAACGTCGCCGTCAGCTTTGCGCGGGTTGTGGCAACTCACGCAATGTTTGTCGAGGACGGGCTGCACGAGGATCGGATAGCTCAGTGGGCAAGAGCCGTCGGGGCCCGGCTGAATGGTCGATGGCGGCCGCCGCAAGGCTAGAGCCATCTGGTCCCGCGGCGGTGCCGTCATTCGATGCTCATGACAGCCGATGCAGGAAACCGTCTCGCCGGGCTGGAGGTACGTGATACTCCGCATCATTTGTACGGCTTGGCCTCGTTCGTCCAACGCCTGAAACATCAAAGGCACCCCGGACGGGGCGCGGAAATAGGCGGAACGGTCCGGCTCGACCGGTACGGTACCCAATACGCGCTTGCCCGGTGCAGCCCTCGGAAGCCCAAGCCACGGATCGCTTTCGTAGGGCGTCGTCTTCGGCAACACTTCAACGATGCGAAGTGCCCTGATGGTCTCCGGCAACGGCGGTTCGCTCTCGTTCACATCCTGAAGGAAAAATGTGCCTTGCTCGTCGTGGACGGGATCAGATAGCTCCGGCGTCCGCGGCGACGTCGCCACCACCGGCGAACGAGACCGTAGTCGCAGCGGGATCGGCCAAAGGCTGGAGATTTTCGGGTCGCGATAAAGAAGTTCCTTGTTCCCGAAACGATCGACCAGGTAGATCCCGAACATGTTGGCCACGTTGGCTTTCTCTTCGCCGATAAGGCTCTGGAAACTGTACGCGGCGAGGAAGAAATCCTCGGAAAGAGGATACGGGCTGCGATAGCAGTGCCCCGGCCATCGCCGGGCTTCCGGCGGCATTTCAGGCGGTTCGTAGCCATGCGCTTCAGAGTACCAACCGGGTTCGACTTCCGCTTCACTCTCCGGGAAAGGGGCGTCCGGCGTGAGACGCTGGACCGGGGCCAAACCGTCGACGCCCTCAGTAACGTTCACAAGAATTATCGAGCCGGCCGTCATCGCATGATGCGGCGCGGCCGTGGCGATGACTCGGTTAGACCCGGGCACGGGACGCGCTTCCCACACGCCCATTGGGTTGAACGTGTTGTTGCCATAGAAAATGCGGACGTTGCTCCCGTCGGGGCGAACCGACCAGAGCTGCTGATAGTACGCGGCATTCCGGTCCACATAATCCCACCGTGTGTAAACGATACTCCCGTCGTGCAGAACGGCGGGATCCCATTCGTGGGTCTCGTGAAACGAGATCGGACGCAAATCGGAGCCGTCCGATCCGATTGTTGTCAATGTGTAAGCCGCAGCGGCCCCGGGCCCACAACGGCTGTAACTGCCGCAACGCGTGGAAACGAATACGATCTTGCCGTTCGGCAGGTACTTGGGGGAGAAGTCGTCGTACGGGCCGTGGGTCACCTGTCGCAAACCAGAGCCATCGGCGGACATTTCGTACAAGTGAAAGAAATGGTCGCCATGCTCTTCCCAATCTCTCGGCGCTTTCTCCACAGGGCAGAAGGCAAAGAGCACGCGACGACCATCGCAAGAGACTTCCGGATGCTGGTAGCTGCCCTGGGAGAATTCGCCTGCAGCGAGTTGGCGACACTGCATTGATCTTCGGGGTTCATCGAGCACGAAAACTCCGCCACCCGGTCGCGCGTAACGCCCATAGTATTGCGTGAGTTGATGACTGAAAATTCCCGGAACTTGCTTGACAAACAAGAGCGGCCCTACCTGGGCCAATGGGTTATCCAGAGCGATCTTTCGCCGTAGTAGATGAACTCGACGCCAGAGATCTTTCCATGTGGCTTGATCCGTCTTTGCGGCTCTGGCAAGTTCCCTCCATTCCCTCCAAAACGCCTTCCAGCGGTCCGGCTCTTCGGTCAGCGGCACGCCGTGGGACTGAAGATGGTCAATCAGAGCTTTGCCACGTTCCAAGGTCTTCTCGATGGCCGCCCGGTACGTAGACGGTTCGCGCGGCGTGTCAATGCCGTCCTGCATCCGCCAATCCGATTCGACCAAACGCTGCATGGCGGAAGCGGAGTCAATGGGCCGGTCACGCGATTCCAATGTGTCGCGGAGGTCGCGAATGGCCTCGCGGAGTTCCGCCATCTCGTCCCGCGTTGCCTCGAGAGACTCGGCGAGTTCGACCAGCCGGCCCATGGTATCAGCGCGGCCTTCCGCACCGGGCTCGTACGGATCAGCCGCCCGAACGTTGACGGCGATCGCCGCACTGAATGATGCGAGCACCGCGATTGCGAGTAACGCGGTTCGCTTCATGATCCACACTCACTATGGCCGCGCGCCGGCCGGCTCGTCATTGCCAACAGCAAGACGCCACCGCTAGGGTCGACGGTCGGCCGACTCGTAATGCCGCTGTCCGTTGGCAATGGCTTGCCGCATGGCTGTTTCTAGCTGTAAACGAGCTTGGTATTTGGCTTCCTGCTCGATCTCGATCTGATCGACCAGTTCGAAGCCAGGCATGTCCGCTCGGGGACGTTCTTCCAGCACGCGCTTGCCCGCTTGGACAAGAGCCAACGCCTCTTGGTATCCAGGGTCGTTTTTGTCTTTGAACTTGGCCAGAGCCGGGCTGACCTCTGGTCGAGTGAAGCTGATGGCCGTCGAACGACCATCGGTCTTTGCGCCGGTCAAGTCAGCCAATCGCTTCAGTTGGCCTCCGTTCAGGGGCGACCGCCCGTACGGATTGTCGCGGTACGCACTGGCATACGAAGGATAATAGGGCGCGTTGATGTCGATCCAGGTGACGATCCGATCGAAGCTCTCACGGTCTAGGCTTACCTGCCGGTCGATCTCTTCGTCGCCGTGTCCGTCCAGCAGCACTTTGACGAATCGACTGGCGTGCGAACCCCAACTCTTTGGCATCAACGTCTTGAAAGGCCCGGCGCCGGGTACGTCGATCCACCGCTTGCCGCGCAACTCGGCGTACGACGTGCAGAAGACCGTCCCTCGATCGCCGGCCAGATTCACCTTTTCGCCGGCCTTCTCGCCGAAGTCGTGACAAGAGACGCAGTGCTTGTCAAACACTGGTTGTACCTCGGCCGTGTAACTGAACAGCCGCGACTGCCCGTACCACGGTTTGAGTTTGTTGGGTGTACGCTTCATCGCCGTTGTTTCGTAAGCGGCTTGGACCGAACCGCGGCGGTACTCGTGGCAGCCCACGCACCCCGCGGTCTCGCCCGGTCGAACGATGGTGCCGCTACGCATCGACTGGACCATCATTCCCCGCTCGTCCAGCAACTGAAAGTAAACGAACGTGTCGGCCGGTACGGAGAAGAACGCGCTTCCGTCCTCTTCGACCGGCGCGGTGCCGATGATTCGTTTGTTGTTGAAGTCGTTCCACGCCATTCCCGGCGCCTGTTGCCCCGTGCCTCCGTCCCAGGCAGGCGAGGTCCAGTAACGTTTCTCGGGCGATTCCACGACGCGGATCGACTTGACCGTGCCGCGTTCGATCTTATCCATCCCCGTGCCGACATACACGTCGGCAACGTAGAAGGTGCCTTCTTGCTTTCGCAGGTCAATCCGCGACGGGATGACCGGAGGTCGCGGCCGCGATGCCAACGGCATCGGGTCGTAGCACCCTTGCTGTTCGGAATACAGCAGCGTTTCGTTGCCGTCCAGATCCAGCAAATAGATGCCAGTGCGTTCGCCTTCGCCGGTCATGCGCGAGCACAGGAAGGACTGTTCGGACAGTGGATATGGGTCTTCGTACTTCGGATTCACCTTTTTGAACGTGTCGTAGTTTCCTTTGCCGACCAAGTTAATAGCACTCTCGGGCCACGTGCGGACAACCGGCTCGCGCCCGTCGACGCCCAGCCGTCGATCGACGATGGCTATCGCACCCCATGGTCGGTCGTGACAAGACGAAAACGTGCAAATCATCAATTCCGTATTGGGGATGATGCGCCCGTCGAGCACCGCGCCAGGAGAGTTCGTATTGTTGCCCCAGTAAACAGCGTGATTCGTGCCGTCGGGATTCACGGTCCACGTGCCCTGAGCATCGCCAAAGTTGCGATCCACATACTCCCACCGGTCGTACAGGATTCGACCGTCCGGCATGACTGCCGCGTGGCCCTCGTGCAGCGTGCTGTGGCCGATCTGTTGGATATTGGCACCGTCTGGGTCCATCGAGAACAAGTTGGCCATGATGTGCCGGTTACACATGCAGTACTTGGGCTCGCGTGTGGAACTGAATATGATCCGTCCGTCGGGCAGGTAGATCGGGTCGATGTCGGAAATGCCCGAGCCGAAGGTAAGTTGCGCAAGGCCGGTGCCGTCGGCGTTCATTTCAAAGATGTGATAGTCGTCTTCTCGGTCCAGGCGCATGGAAAAGAGGACCTTCTTCCCGTCATAGCTGACGTCGATATCCCGTGCGACACCGCCGGGCACCTCTAGCAGCGTCCGCAACTGGCCCCGTGCAAAGTCGATCACCTTGATCGCGCACGGTCCGTTGAACTTGTTCGTGTTGATCTCGCCGGTCTGAAACATCGTAGCCGTATTGTGATGGTCACCGGGGTACTGGTTCCGGACCACGAACACGATCGGCTGTGCGGTCACCAGCGGGTTCTCTACCTTCACGTCAATCTCCGCCGGCGCCGGCAGATCACCGCCGGTAATCACTCTGGTTCCGTCGGCAAGGGCCGCACCGCAGATGAAGAAGGCCATGCAGGCGAAGCCAACGAGCAGTAGTGGAGCAACGGGGCGGGATGTGTTAAGCATCGCGTAGCCTCTCTGTCTAATTCGAGGGAAACGGTAAGGCAGGATGAAAACGTGGCTGTCTGCGGCGTCTACGGCCAGCGGCCACTCTCTAAATGCTAACCGCTCCGGCCTCGCAGTAAAAGCCGAAACACTTCGGGAAGGGGGCATGGATAGATCGGAGCCGCCACGCGATCTCTTGCGCATCAGGGGTTTTCAGCAATCCCACGAAGAACCTACTTCTTCAACTGCGCCAGCAGGGCTTCCGCGTCCGTCCTTTTGGCGAAATGGGTTTTTTCTTTCAGAGCAACTTCCAGCAGCCTCTTTGCCTGCTCGTTATTGCCCTGCTGAACTGCCACACGGGCAATGTAGTAAGTGGCGTTGGGGCTCAGGTCGCCTGCCAAGACCACTTGCCCAAACACGCTGTTCGCTTCTTTGGCGCGCCCCAGACAATAGAGGACCCAACCCAATGTGGCCGCGGCCTCCGTCGAGCGAGGATGATTGCGCAGATTGCCCTGGGCGTATTGCAGGGCGAGGTTCTTCTTCTCAGGCGAGTCTTGTTCGCACAACGCCAGTATCAGCCCGTTCGCGGCGGTGAAATCGTTCGGTGCCTTGGCGACCACCGCTTCGTAGTAACGTTGGGCTTGCTCACAGTCCTGCATCGAGAGGGCCACGCTCCCGCTTGCCGATAGAGCGGCGAGCGATTCGGCGTCGAGCTTTCGCGCAGCGTCCGCCTGCTGTCTTGCCAAGGGGAGATTGCCGGCCCCCAACGCCCAATGCGCAACCGCCAGGCACGTGTTCAAATCATTCGGATGGGCCTTTGTGGCCAGCGTCATGTAACGAGCCGCATTCTCTCTGTCGCCCGCCTGTTCGTACAGTTGACCCATAAGCGCTTCTGGCGAAAGCAGTTTCGCATCGAGGGCACGGGCGGCGTTGAAATGTTTCATCGCGTCGCCCGGTTTCCCCTGAAAAAAGACCGCTCGCCCAAGCCGTTGGGTAAGAAGTGCATCCTTTGGGGCCACTCGCAGGACTGCTTCTAGAAAGCGCTGGGCGGTGGGCCACTCGCGTCTCGTCTCGGCCACTGCCGCCAATCCGCGGTAGGCATGTTCTTGGAGTTGCTTCTTTCGGGCACTCTCCGCCGGCATCACTTCGACGCGCCTTGCGCCGCTGTTGAACAACATATACGCCTCGACCACTCGGCCTTCGCGCAAATTCGCGTCGGCCAGAGCGAGATACGCCTGTGGATCATTCGGGTGCTGGAACACGGCCCGCTCCAGCCACCCCCGCGCCGCTGCTGGATCGTTAGCCGCGGTAAACATGTCGGCCATGAACACCTCGGCCGGCGGGTGGTCGGGGTTCTGTTTGACGGCCTCTCGAAACGCGGCCAATGCCCCATCGAAATCGCGGACGCGGAACCGGGCGACGGCCTCTTCAAGTGCCGGCACTGCGTTTGCCTTCGCGCCCATTCCTTCCGTCTTTGGTGTGTGGAATGGCGGACCGGTGTGGGACTCGGCCGCGGCGCAGAAGCCAACAATCAGCATCGAGACGCAGGCGCAGCATCGTAGGAGGAAACACATCTGCGGGTCTCCCAACAAAAGAGGACGCAAAGCGACAACAGCCCTTCGCGAATCCGGCGAACGGCGGCACTTTCCAGTGTAAGTTGTCCGTACTTGATCTACTAGCACCAAATGGTCTTTGTGCACGGGCGTGTCAAGGTTGAGATGTCATGGTTTGGGATACCGGTGACGTCAACGAGAGAGGCAGTTTTCCAGGATATGAATGACAGGTCGTAAATCAGAGGTCAAAAATGAAGACGTTGGCGGGCCGAGGCCCTTTCTTCATCTATGACCCCTCCATCTATAACCCGCGCCTTCCATCAAACCACGCCATCTCAGGCTGAATTCCAACGGTTCTCGGGACCGTTGGGGTGCTAGTCGCCACCCATGAAATGCTTCTCGACATCGACCCCGTCGCGCCGCGACTGCAGGACCAGGTCGCTCATCGATTTCATGAACCGTAGCAGGCTTGCTGGGTTCGTGGCCAACCGCGCCAAATGCTTCTCACACTCCGCATACAGCCGATGGATCTCCTGCTCAGGATCACCGACCAAAGCCATTCGGTTCGGGCGTCCCTCGGCAGCATCGTTTTCCAGGTCGGAAAGGTCGTCCAGCGAATACAACCACATGGAAAGCGGTTTCAACGCTTCCTTCATCTGGTCTGGAATCTCGTTCACCATGATGTGTGCATTCAGCAGCGCGCCGAATTCGGACCGCTCGGCGGTCACCGCGGCCACATTCTCTTTGGTCACTTTGACCGTGACAATTTCCCGCGACCGATCGACCAGCGCCCAGTAGTTGGGGAAGTCGTCGCGCGGGACCAGCTTGTCCAATACTGCCCCAAGTGCTTTGAGCAGATATAACCTGGGCGGAGCTGTTTCCGGCGGATCGTAGATCCGATACAACTCGTCGAGTGGGAAATCGCCACTGTCGAACAGGTCGTTCCAGTCTCGATGCGCAAAGGTGAACATAACGCACCGATCCTCGGCCGCGCGATCGTAGGAGACATCAAAAGCTTGAAGGAGTCTCGTCCGGAATTCCAGGTTCGCCCAAGCGAACGGGACGAGCCGGGCGTAAAGCTGCAGCTTTGTCTTGCCCACCTTCGTCGCTGCCTGTTCGGGTAACCATCGTCGGAAGTTTCTGTCGCAGGCCTTGAGGTTTCGGAACACCAGACGCCGATCCCCGGGATCGCGGAAGAAGCCGGCCGACGCCCCGCCATCCCCCTTGCCCATCGCCTTCCGCCACTTCCAGAGGAACGTTTTTCCTTCGCGACTCAACGAGCAAAAGAGGACCAACCCGTCGACAATCAGACCAAGACTTGGCATTCCTAATCCTTCCGGCGGACGTGCCGCGTGAACTTGTTATTGGACGACTCTCGCTGGTTGATGCTATACTCGACGCGGGCTCTGCTCAAGCCCGCAGCCGGGATGTGTGCCCGGATGCCACGATGTTTCACAGGGACTCCGGCGCACGGAGAAACGACATGCCCGAGTGTAAGCCGCTTGCCCAGATGGTGTCGCTCAGCGGTCGGAAGGCGCTCGTCACTGGAGCGGCGTCCGGGATTGGGCGAGCCATTGCCAGACGTTTCTCCGAGGCGGGGGCACAGTTGACGCTACTTGATCTGGATGGAGACGGTCTGCATGCAACCAGGGACGAATTGGTGTCCGGCGACATTGTTCACAGCATCGTCACGGTTGATTTGTCCGAGAAAGACCAGATCGACTCATTTTGGCAGGAACACGAAAGAGACCCTCCCGACATCCTCGTGAACAACGCTGGTATCTACCCCGGCAGGCGGTACGTGGACGTGGACGAAGAATTCCTGACCCGGATACTCGACACCAATTTGAATTCCGTGTTTTGGATGTGCCAGCACTTTGTCAAAAGCCGCGGCGCGAAGGGGGGCATCATCGTCAACATGTCGTCCGTAGAAGCCGTTCAGGCTTTCAAGACCGACATGGCACACTACAGCATGGCGAAATCGGCCGTAATGGCTTTGACTCGCTCTCTGGCGCGAGACTATGGGCGCATGGGGTTCCGCACAAACGCGATCCTGCCCGGCGCGGTGGGGACACCCGGTACGAAAAGCCTGATTAGGAGCGGCATCCGACGGCTCGACCTGGGCTTGGTCAAGACCGCGTACCACTACCAAAGTCGGCTGGCGTCTGGCAGATGGGGCACAGCGGATGAAGTGGCGCGAGTGGCGCTTTTCCTGGCCAGCGATCTGGCGGAGTATGTGCAAGGGGCAATGATCCCCGTCGACGGAGGTTTCCTTTCCATGTAACGGAGACGGTCTGACCTGGGCACCGCTATTTCGTTGCTTCGGTTCCCTCCTTCTCGTCCGTACGTCTCTGCTCACGCTGTGCTTCCAACACGGGGCACAGGGTGCGATGAGTACAGAAACTCGATGGGTGAAGGCACTGTGGGGCGTCTCCAGCAACAGCCGTATTATCGTGCAGGCACACGAGATTCTCCTCGACATCGTCAGGTTGTTTCACAGTTGTCCCTCGCAGATAGGTTTGCTGGATCGCACGGCGTGCCCTCAATGCATTAGATGCGCGACAACCTCAGGGAGTTACAGAGATCCGACTCGACTACGCGCCGCGCACGAAAGCCATTCCGGAGCCTAACACAAACGTAGAGGAACCATGGGCTCTTGCCAAGCGAGAGTTACATCGAACGCGTCTCTGTTCACCTCCCGATCTGGTGGTAAACTGTGAAAGAGAATGTGGTTCCTGATGCGAAAGCTATATCAACAACGGGGCACAGCCATGTACTCGCGAAGTGTCGAGAAAGGCTTCCGACGATGGTTCGTTGGGATGTTGGCAGTTGGAATTGCGCTGGCGAGCGTTTTGCTCGGGTCGCAACGTCCAAAGAACCCGCCAATCCAATTTGAGGACCAGCGGCTGTGGGTGAAGTTCACCTTCGGCCTTGACGAAGAGGCGGCCGAATGGGACGGATCGGTCTCGGTGCGGCACGGTAAGATCCTGAATCTGAAGAGCTGGGGATTCGAGCGCGACCATCGTTTAGATGCCGCAGCGCGAACGTGGAAATGCTCGACATTTGTGGACAACGTGCGCGAACGGTCCACGTTTGCCGAACCGTTTCGTGGTGTGCTCGTGGAATTGGAAAGCACGGGCAAGACGTCGCTGCGCGTCCAAACAAAGCAAGGCGAATTCACAGTCAATGTGTCAGAATTGACCGCAGGCCGCCCCAGCCGATTGCTCGGCGATCGGGCGTCGGCCGAGTTGCTTGGCGTCGCGCGACCGTTGGTTGGCGCCGATGGTTGGCGGCCGCACTTGCCGCAGACGCACACAGACGACGATCATCCGACTATGACCGTCGACGGTCGCGGTCATCGCTGGATCGGCTGGATCGCCTACGACCACGAGTTCACTCGTGACGAGTTACGTGTGCTGGATCTGGATGCTGAACAAGCCCAAATCACCTCCATGGACGCCGGCCGATTGCAGGCATCGCCGCTGTTGTTGACCGACGCCGAGGGGGCTCCCTGGTTGTTCTGGTGCGCCCCGTGTGATGAGAACTGGGAAATCTACGCTGCTCGTTTCGACGGCCAACGGTGGAGTACACCCGATCGCATGACCACAGCCGATGGCTCCGATCTTCACCTTGTCGGTGCCGGTGGCCCGAACGGCGAGATGTGGCTGGCTTGGCAATCGTTCCGTGACGGGAACAGCGACGTTTTCGCAAAATGCTGGCGCGATGGTTCATGGACGCCCGATATCGCCGTGACGCGTGATCCGTCGAATCAGTGGGAACCGTCGATCAGTGTCGACGACACCGGCCGTGTGTGGATCGGGTACGACAGCTACCAGAACGGCAACTATGACGTCTATCTCAACACGATCCACATCAGCCATAACGGCCATGCTATAGTCAGCGAATCGGTCCCGATCGCCACCAGCCCCGATTTCGAGGCTCACGCCTCGGTCGAAGCGAGCGGCGATCAAGTGTGGGTGGCGTACGACGCGGCCGGGCCGAACTGGGGCAAAGACGTCGCCGGCTCGAAGACCACGTACCGCGGGACGTACGCCGAGCCGCTCCATGCGACGCGCCGCATCGAATTGCGTGCATACGGCGACGGACAGGTGTTCAAACCGCTTGCCAACGTACCACAGAGACTCGACACGCTCCGTCCCACAAACGTGGCTCACAAGTACATGGGCGAGGTGCGGCGATTCTACGACCTGCCGCAGCTTGTTCGCGATGCGGATGACCGGCTGTGGGTTCTCTTTCGATTGAACCGAGAAGGGTACGCCGAAGACCCGCAAGCGGCCATATGGGAGATCTTCGCTACGACCTACATCGACGGCGCGTGGCTAGAGCCGATCATGCTTCCGCAAAGCTGGGGACGCCAGAACCAACGTGCCGCCTTTGCCAGACTGAACCGCAGAGTGGAGCAAACTCGCGCGGCTTCCGGAGCGTCGCAGGACGCCACCGGACAAGGGTCTCCACCATCCGGCCCGGGCTTGTACTGCGCTTGGTCGCGTGGGCACCACATGAACGATACGCCATATCGGATATTCGTCGGGAAGCTGCCATCGGTTGTTGGCGCGGCAGACGATCCGCCGACTACTCCCGTCAAACTCTCCGCCCCAGATGCCCGACCGGAGCCGATCGTGAAAAGCTGGGGCGTGCGACGTGGCGGCGACGAGTATCGCGTGTACTTTGGCGATCTGCACCGGCATACGGATATCAGTTGGTGTTACCCAACCATCGACGGCTGCCCGGTCGATGCCTTCCGCTATGCGCTGGACGCCGCTCGACTGGACTTCCTGGCCATCACGGATCACACACGAGATACGGACCCGTACCCGTGGTGGTACACGCAGAAGGCGAACGACATGTTCCACATACCGGGCACGTTCGCCACGATCCATGGCTACGAGCGAAGCAACATGACCCAGGGCGGCGGGCACCGAAACGTCTTCTTCGTCAAACGAGATTGGCCTGTGTTCCGCAGCGAGCACCACTACAGACACGTGAAGCTCCCGCCGCCGGAACGTCTTGACCCACGCGCGGCGCTGTACCCGAAACTGAGAGGCAAGAACGCTTTCACGGCGGCCCATACACCCGCCTACTCGAAAGGCGACGCGCTGGGCACCTGGTCGTACAACGATCCAGAAGTCGAGCCGCTGGTCGAGATCTTTCAAGGATTCCGCCGGTCCTACGAACGTCCCGGTAAAGGTGTGCTCGAAGAGGCATCCATCTGGTACGCGTTGAACCGCGGGTATCGTCTGGGATTCATCGCATCGAGCGATCACGTGTCAACTCACATGTCCTATGCCTGTGTATGGGCGCAAGGTAATTCGCGCGAAGGACTGTTCGAGGCCATGCGGGCACGCCGAACCTACGCGGCAACCGACAAAATCATCCTGGATGTGCGAATCGGCGACGCTGTCATGGGCGAAGAAACCGATGTCGTCGGCCGTCCGGAGCTTGACATTCGCGTCCTTGGCACGGCTGCGATCGACGAGATTCAGGTGGTTCGGAACGCACAAGTCATCTGGCAATCGTCGCCGGGCAAACGCGAGGTCCGAACGAAGTATCGCGACGATGCCTACCCCGGCGGCCCAGCCTGGTACTATGTCCGCGTTCGTCAGGCCGACGACGGCATGGCGTGGGGTTCGCCAATCTGGGTGCGCGACTGAACGACAGCGGCAAGCATCATTCGAGAGAAGACTGTCGGATTCGAGTGTAGCCGGAGTCGCAAGACTTCGGGATTCGCCGCTTCCGCCCGAAGTGTTGCCACTTCGGCTACGACAGTTGTGTCTCGAACGATCCCATGCGAAGTGGGATTACGATGGTCGATAGTGCCGGACCGAATCATCTCCGCATGACAAAGAAGGCGTAGCTGTAGTATCGCGAGTGTTTCCCGAAAATCGATATCTCGTTTCGAGCTTCGGCCAGCACATCTTCGGCCTCCGGAATCCCCTTCCACTTCTCTTCATGTTCGGCTACGCGGTTCGCCAAAGGATCGTAGTACAAATCGGTCCAAGAGGACGCGGGCAGGACAAAGTGACCGACGCTCTGGTAGCCTAGCCGAGATACGATTTCGAGCTTCCTTTCGACCGTGTCGATCTCGGGATACTCCTGCCAGAAGTCGATCACTTCCTGGGGTGGATCGGGCTGTAGCCACACAGCCTCGCTAACCGCCACGTAACCTCCAGGCTTGACGAAGTCCTTTACCTTGGCAAGTCCCTTCTCGAACCCCATAAGATAGATCGCGCCTTCGGACCAGATCACATCGAAGCTGGCCGGCTCGAACGTCATGTCGTTCATATCGGCCTCGACCGTCTCAAGGCGGTGTGTGAACCCGGCGGCGTCAACGGCCTCTTTGACCCGCGCGATCATTTGGGGCAGCAGGTCCAGCGCCACCACTGTACCGCCGGAGAGCCTGAGAAGCTCGACCGTCTGCATCCCAGGACCACATCCCAGGTCCAGAATGCGCGGTTCCGACGGTAGATCCTCCAGCATTGCGAACGCCCTGCGGGTCGAAGCATTGTCGCCAGGACCGCCTCTGGGGAGTGCCCCATACAATTCGATGAAATAGTCCATCCTATCCATGCCCTCTCCTTCATCTACTCTTGCGGCGGTAACTGGTGTTCCAACAGATCCATGTTGAAGATGATGTGCGGTGTCCAACGCAGGTGAGCGATGGAACCGATGCCGCCTTGGAAAGCTGCGTGCATGGCGCGCAACGCGATCTGACCGTATTCCGGATCGCCGCCCAGGCGATGGGCGAAGAAGAGGATCTCGGCCGTCATGTCGTTGTTCGCCGTGTAACCCTTCATGTTGGGACACGACGTGTAGCGAAAGCCGTTAGCTTCGTCGACCCAGAGTTCACTCACCGCTTGCTTGGCACCGCCGACGACCGCTTTGGCCACGCGAGGATCGGGAACCTCGCGGTAGTATTCCTCCAGACCGTTGGCCAACACGCCCAGCATGAAATTGGCCACGCCCCGATGGCGAGGCATGTCGTGGCAGTGGCCCGGCACCATTTGGCGGTGCCAGCCGCCGCCCGGCGTCTGTCGCTCGAGCGTTCGCTCGATAATGATCCGCGCCGCGTTCAGGTAGTAAGGATCGTTGGTCGCCCGATACGCTGCCATCGTCAACAGCAGATGCCAGCCGTTAGTGCGGCAGTTGCTCCAGTCGTAGTTGTTCAAGTATGGGCCGTCGTAGTAGTCGGCCACCAACGCCGCGTTTTCGGCGGCCGTGGGGTCGCCGCTGAGTACATACCAATCGCAAAAACCTTCGGTCCACGTGTGGCTGACAGACATACCTGGGCCGGGAATGCCGTTTCCCTCGTACCGTTCCGTGAAGTATCCGCCGGTGTGGCCCATCGAGTGGATCCACTCGCCGCCACGGCGCGGACCGTAGTGGCATGTATCCACGTCGATGGCATGCCGAGCGGCCTTTTCGCCGAGGAAGTACCACTTGCGGTCGCCGGTGCGGATGAACTGCAGCAGAAAAGCGTGGTGGTGGTCGTATTCGCCGTTGGCCCAGTTGACGCGTCGTTCGCCCCACTGGTCGCCGAAGTTCAGCATGCCGTACTCGTGGCTCGCCTCGCGATGGCGGACGTAGTTGCTGTAGACCTTTTCGCATACGGCTTCGTAATCGGGGGTGCGGCCAGCGGTCGCCGGCAGGATCTCGCCGAAGGCACGTGTCCCGCAATAGCGTTCCGGCGAGCAAACTGCGATCAACGGCTCCTGGAACACCTGGGCGATCTGGCGTGCTTGGTCGGAAGAATCGCCGGCGTGGAAATAGAGCATGAGTTCATGTTGCTTCTGAACACCACGAGCAACTTTGTACTTGCCGCCCATCAGGTAGTAGTACAGCTTGATCTCGTCCAACTTGCTGCAATCGTCATACGTGCCTTCGGGAAAGTCAGGGCATAAGTCGACGAACAGGTTTTCGTCATCCAGACGGAGACCCTTTGGGTAAAGCTGCCAGAAATCGCGAACGGCAACCATCAGTCCCCAGCGACCATGATCGACGTCCACCCAACCGTCCGCGCGTCCGGTCTTGACGTTCTTGGCCGGCACTGGCGTGAGTTCGTAAGTAGTGTCCCGCAGTTGCCGCAGTGCAAAGTTGTCCTGTCCGCTCGACTCGCTCCCGCCGCCCATACCAGCCGTCCACGTCAATGCCGGTTCGCCTAGCGGAATTCGCAGGGAGATTTGCTCGAAACTGGTGAATGCGGCCTCCTCGTTGTTGTTGCCCCATGTGTACTGCAAACGCACCAGTGGCGAGCCCGCGTAGAAGGTAAACCGATTCGTGTAGGCGAACATCTGTCCGTTCTGATCCGCTCGATGATGACCGGTCACCTTCACCACGATCCGAACGGGTCCCGCCTCTTCGATTCCGATGCGGTTCGGAGGTGATGTACTCGTGTAGTGATGGCCCTTCGCATCAATGACTTCGGCCGCCATCATCCCGCTCGGCCCTTCGTGTTCGGCGAGCCGGCCATCGGCATTGGCATCGAAACCGATACGTGTTGGAAAACCAGATCGATCGGCGTTGAACTGCACCTGCATTGGCCCCGTATCAACAACCAGCCGCTCGTCTTGCCTTTCGTACTTCAACGAACTGTGGGCGGTCCCGCGGCTGACGTCCGTTCCGTATTCGAGCGTGTACTTGGCGGTCGACTTTGGCGCTGCAGTGGCGAGGAAGGAAACGCGCAGCCACTTGACGCTTCTGTCAAGCCAACGGACGGCGACCACGGCCTGCGCCGGCACTTCTCGACCTTGAGAGTCCAGCAGGCGGACGTGTTCGGCGTCGCCCAATTCGCCTTTGGCAAAGGGCACGCCATTGGTCACGGGCGTGGCCGTCAACGCGAAATCGTATGGGTTCTGGACGTCGAGCGAAACTTGCTGTTTCTTCGCTGTCCCGACGATGGCCGTTGGCGGCTGGAAGACAAAGCTCATGTCCGGGCCGACCATGCTGGTCCCGTCGGGTCGCGGTGCAACGATGCGGTAGTGGATCTTATCGCCTTCGGTCAGCCCGGCAATGAAAACGCGATGATTGGCAACGGGCCCTTCTTCGGTGACCTCCTGACCGTACTCGGCGGTGGGGCCGTACTGAACGGTGCATGCCGACGGCCACGTCGTGATCCAGGTTAGACGCATCTGGGGCTGCCCCTCACGTATGATATGTCCGGCCTCGATTTGGGTCATCTCAAACTGCCGCTCGCGCAACGGCGGTTTTTCGGCCAACAGCAGGATATCCTCCGTTATATGACTGCCCACGATGCCGGTGCGGAAGGTCAGCTTCTCGCCGCCGCGGAACTCGATCGGCTGGCTGAGGAAGTGGATCCGCTGGCGATTGTCGTCTTCTGCGGCTAGAAAACGGCCAACGCGTTTGCCGTCTATCTGCAATTCGTACGCCTCGCGACCAGCCGTGTCGTAGACCACAAGGGCCGGGTAGAATCTGCCCGCCTTGGGCGCCGTCACCGTAATGGACCCATTTGCCCCGCGGACCGCCGGCCAACGGTACTCGGTGTCGTAATAGGCCATTCTCGTCAGCTCGGCGCCGACGCTGGAGATGACCACGTTGGCCGGATCGGCTTGAAGTTGCCACACCAAATCCAGACCTTCGGTCCGATCGAAGTTCTCGTCGTCGGCGATGTCGTCCAGCATCACCGTTTTCGGACGCTCAGAATTGGCCGGACCAAAGACCCGAAGCCAACCAGTGCCGTCCACGGACGCGTGAGGCTCGCGAGTTTCGGATAACACCGTGAAGCGGAAGACCGAGTGTTCGCCTTCCTGCTGGATCGGTCCGTCGTGGCAGAGGTACAGCACTCCGTCGACCAACGCCACGCGTGGCAGCGGCGCCGGTTGGTAGGCTCCGTCGGCAGCAAAGGCAGTCACACCCGCTCGACCGCGGTCGTGCGATAGCATCACCTCGCAGCCCATGCCCTTCCGCCCTGTCTCTGCGTCGTTGTCCGCGTCCAGGTAGACGATCAGCGTTGAATTGTCGAAACCGTACGGCCGAGCGAATCGGATCGCCCAGAGCCAACGGTCCTTGGCCACGTTGCCGAAATCGACACGGACGATATCCAAGTCCGCGTGCTCTCGCGCATTCGCCGGAAACGTGCCCAGAGTCATTAGCGATTCGGCGAAGTTCGGATCAGTGCCGAGGTCCGTCTCGATAGCGTCCGACAGGCCATCGCGGTCGCTGTCCTGAGCAGCCGCAACAGGCTCTTGGATCATTAGTGCGCCAATCCAGATTGCGACAGCCAGCGTGCAAACGGCGGTGCTTGGTGATTTCATGACACGATTTCCTCACTTGTCGAGGGCCTGATCGGCGATCGCATCGATTCGGATCTTGTGAACAAGCCCCGATAGAGAGCGGTGTACCTCCTTGTAGCTTTGCGCAGTGAGGCGAAGCCGTACGTAGAATTCCGTCACGCCGGCGTAGTCTGCCTCGTTGGACAGATCGATAGTCAACCCGTGGCTAGACCAGCCGCTGACGTTGTATTCGCGACCGAGCGTATTGACTTCATGCGACCAGATCCTCCCGTCTGTCGATACATCCAGATGATGATTGGTCCCCAAGTAGCCGGTGTTGGCGCGGCCAGTTGCGTCCACGACGATGTTGCGCAGCGGTCGGTCAGACTTGACGGTCCAGACCAGGATGGGACTTGATCCGCCCGGTCGCATCCGTACGGCGATTTGGCCGCGAGACCATTCCAGATGTTCTTCGTTCGTGCAAGTCGCGGTGAGGCGGTATTTCTGTGTCTGGAAGTCGTCCTCATAGAAAAGCCGGTTCGGGTCTTCAGGCGACTGCTTCAGTCGCACCGCTCGGTCCTTCGGTGGCTGCATCGCCGCTTCGACGAGCAGATCGTCGATCCGAACCGGGGTAACGCTGCTGTTTCCTGGTCGGCCCGCGAACTGGACGCGGACCCAGAATTCGCGCAGCGAGGCAAAACGATCGTCGCCGACTGATGAACACGCAAGTTTCTGACTGCCGCCGGCCTCGGTCGCGACATGATGCAACCAATTCTCACCGTCGGCGGAAAGGCCGATCTTGACGCGGCCGTCGAGCGAATCGTTGGCAGTCGCAGTCGCCGACACGTTTGGGTATTGGGCGACGAAATCGCCGGCGAAATGATACACGAGACTGGCATCGGTATCGCGGCCGCGAAAACCTCGTGCCGACAGTGTCTTACCGTCCAGCAGCAAATCACGAAATCCCGTCATCGACGCATCGTCGATGCACTTGGATGTGCTGAAATCGTCCGCATACACCAGCATGTTCTCGCCGGTTGGTCCAATCTCAAGAGCGTCCCCCGCACCGACGTCAGCCGACGGCAGGCCCGTGTAGTCGGCCGGAAGGCTTCGGGCCCGTTTGATATAGTCCCACACCCAATGATTGATTCTGTCCCACTCGGTCTTCGGCTCGCCTCGATCGCAGCCGAAATGACAGCTTATCCCATGCTTTCCCAATCCGTAGGTCCAGTAGAATGCCACGGGAAGATTGAACTCGACGGCCACATCCAACTGGTCGCTGTTCGCCTGCCATTGCTGTGCGGTAAGAGGCTCGGCTTTGGCCGCCGTCGTGGCCCAGGGCATCACGACCAGCGGCAGACCGGTAATCACATACTTGCGGACAAAACGTCGGAAAGGAGCCTTAGGCATGAAATACGGATCGACGATCCAACCGTCGGCAGGAATCCAGCCCCCGGATCCCGGCACCGCGGTCGATGGCGACCACCATTGCCACACATCGACATCGTACTTGGCCTTGATGCGCTGATAGAGTTCGGTCAGGACCTCGGGCCGACCGGCGTAGTTGACGTTTTCCTCGGCAAGCACGATGCCGCAGAAGTCGTCGAGGTCCATGGCTGCGAGGAATTGATCCAGCCGCCGCCAGTAGACCTTGATGTCACGCATGGGGCCTTCATAGCGATCCTTGCCCTCCCAGAAATAGACGCGAGGAAGAAACTTCTTACCTGGCTGCTTGCCCCACTTGGCTGCGTCGGCCCACCGCGTTAGGAAGTCTGCCGACATGTCATCGCGCAGATTGACAGACGCAACCGCCAGGTTCAAATCGCGGACCCGGTCGGCGCGTGAACCGGGCTGGATCACGGCGCCCGGTTGCTGCCAGGGCACCGCAGCGTATTCGCCGACATCGTGGACCGACAACCCACCTGCACACGGCGACGTGCGTGGCGGTGTCTCAGCATTGGAGTCCTGGGCGACTCCACCGAACAGAGTCAGAGCCACGACGACAAAAGTCGGCTTGCACCGCAGGTCTCTGACTGGAAGCTCACCGTTCACCGCTTCACCCGATCAGCGGCTGCAAATACCCGATGCTCTTCTTCAGCGCTTCCACGCCGGCACACTCGATCGACAAGCAACCGTCGTATCCCGCATCGGCCAGCACATCCAGGCAGCCTTTGATATCGACGTCCCCGTCGCCAATTGCCCCACCGGCGGTCACCCCGGTGTCATGGTCGCCCGTCTCGGCGTGCACGACGTCTTTGACGTGGACATGGCGAACGTGCTTGATCACTGCCTTCAGTGTCTCGACAGCACTGTTGCCGGCCACTTCCACATTGCCGGTATCAAAGTTGATCGCAAGGTACGGGGAATCGCTCAGCGACATGATCCTTTGCAGCCCTTCCGCATTGGTCGTGTAGACGCCATGCGGCTCGATGGTCAACGTGATGTCGTAGTTGGCGCACATTTTGAGCAATTCGTCCAGGTTGTACTTCATAATGCGGAAGGCGTCGTCGTCGGTCATCCAGCCCGGTTTGATTCCCTCGGCCGTATTGACGATGGGCGCACCCAGAATGTACGCATAACGAATCGCTTTCTTCAGGTAGTCGACGCCATAGACCGTGTCCAGCAGGCTGGAGTGCGAGCTCAAACAAGGCACCTTCAGACCGGCCTCTTCGATCTCCTTTCGCATGTCCATGGGATCGTCTTCCAGGCTGGTGATGTTGCAGTAGCCGTACACGTTCAGCAGACAGCGGCCCGTCATCACCTCGGGCTCGATGTACTCGAAACCCATCTCTTTCGCCATGCGCACGGCGAAGGAGAAGTCTTTTTCCTCATGGCGAAACGTATCGGCCTCGGCACACAGTTTCATTGCGCACATAACGTCGACTCCTTGTCAGTAGGTTCAGCTTTCAATCGAAAAAAGCGGATCAAGGCCAGATATTGTAGCAGGCGGGCGTCGCAAGGCGAACGCGCCAGAACAGAAAACGAGGCCCAGAAACGGATTCTCCGTGCCAATACCCTCGTCCAATTGCGGCAGTGAACCCCAGGACTGCCACCGATACGTCCCCATTCGGCATATTCCTCGGGGGTTCAGCGTGACATCGGTGATTCTTCTCGCGCCGATCATCAGCTATAATGAGATAAGGTCACCTCCGCCGTGAGGGGACAACTAAGATACCGACACGAGAGGGTCCCATGCCCTTGAGAGATCATTTTCGCCCGCCGCTTGGCGAACTCCGACACTGGGAGTCGTTTCACGCTCGATGGGCCACGGTCATTGCCGACACGCTGGAGGCGGATCTGCTGCCGCCGGGCTATTTTGCCGAAGTGCAGGTCCATGTCGGCAGCCGCGTGGAAGTGGACATCGCTACTTTTGAAGAGGAATCGCTGCAGGCCCGTCCGGGAATGCGCGATGGCGGCGGCACCGCGACGGCGACGTTGTCGCCCCAGGTTTGGAGCCCTCCCGCGCCCGGGATGATCCTGCCCGGGGTCTTTCCAGATCGTTTGGAGGTTCTGATCTTCAACACCGAATCAGGGCCCACACTGGTGGCTGCCATCGAATTGGTCAGTCCTCGCAACAAGGATCGCGAGCCAACCAGGCGGGCCTTTGCCACCAAATGCGCGAATTACCTTCAGCAAGGGATCGGACTCGTGCTCGTCGACATTGTGACCAATCGTCGGCCTAACCTGCACAATGAAATGATCCGGCTGCTTGAGTTAGACGACGAGTACTTGATCGACCCCGACTCGCTTTATTCCACTGCCTACCGTCCGCTCCAACGCGAGGGAACTCCAGAGATTCAGGTTTGGCCACAGCGTTTGGCCGTCGGCGAACAACTGCCGACGCTTCCGCTGCCACTGGACAGAGGACAATGTCTCCGGCTTGACTTGGAGGAAACGTACGCAGAAGCATGCCGGCGGACCCGCCTTCCAGACGAGTGAACGGAAACATGGAGGCGGAGGTCCTTTCTCTACAGCGACCGCCGCCCCCTTTTTCGGCGTGACAGACACAATCCTCCTGCCTTGAATTGGTTACCATGCTCAGTGCAGTTATCCCAGTCTTCAACGAAGTGGAAAGCCTTCGCGAATTACACCGTGAATTGGATGAAGTGGCTCGCGAGCACGAATACGAACTGGAGATCATCTTCATTGACGACGGGTCGACCGACGGATCGTGGGACGAGATCCAGAAGCTGGCGACCGAGGACTCGCGAGTTCGCGGCATACGGTTTCGCGGCAATTTCGGCAAGGCGGCCGGGCTGAGCGCCGGCTTCAAAGAAGCACGTGGCGAATTCGTCTTCACCTTGGATGCCGACTTGCAGGACGATCCGCACGAGATGCCAAACTTCCTGGAAGAAATGAAATCCGGTCTGGACGTGGTCAGCGGCTGGAAGAAAGTCCGTCACGATCCGTGGCACAAGGTCGGTCCGTCGCGAGTTTTCAACTGGCTGGTGGGTTTTCTAACGAAGGTCAAGTTGCACGACCATAATTGTGGATTCAAATGCTACCGCGGCGAGATCCTGGGCGAACTCCAACTGTACGGCGAGATGCACCGCTTCGTGCCGGTGTTGGCGGCAGCGCGCGGCTGTAAGGTCGGTGAAGTCGTCGTCCAACATCGAGCACGCAAATTCGGTCACTCGAAGTACGGCTTCCGCCGGTTCGTTAAGGGCTTCCTGGATCTGCTGACCGTCCATTTCCTGACCGGATACGGCCAACGCCCACAGCACTTGTTGGGAACACTTGGCCTGATCAGTTTCTTTCTAGGTGGACTTGGCGTAGTCGCATTGACCGCAATGTGGTTTTGGTCGCGGCTGGACAGCGTCGACGGCAACGAACTACATCTGCACGAACGAGCCATTTTCTACTACTCGATGGCCGCCGTGCTACTGGGCGCTCAGTTCATCACGGTCGGATTCTTGGCCGAATTGTTGACGGCTTACCACATGAAAGACGTGTCGACTTATTCCATCAGAGAACGAACGGACAAGGAACATCAATTGGAATGACCACACCGCTCGAAGATTCCCGTCGCGAACTCCGTCTGGCTGTGTACGGTCTGCTGATCGTCATTTCGGTCGGCACGATGATCGGTCGTATCTGGACGGTGAAATCGTCGTTGGGGGAAACGCCGCTGCTGAGCGCCAACGACCGCAGTCGCTGGTGTACCGTTCGGGCGCTGGTCGATCACGGGACCTATGTGATCGACGATGTGATTTTCGAAGATCCGGTGCGCAAGAAAAGGGACCGCGAATGGTACACCATCGACATGGTCCGGCACAAAGGCCACGACGGACGGGAGCATTACTATTCCAGTAAGCCGCCGCTGCTGCCGACGATGGTGGCGGGACAGTACTGGTTGATCAAGCACACGACCGGCGCTACGTTGACCGAGCGCCCGTTCTACGTGGTTCGGTTCATGCTGATTCTGACCAACGTCCTGCCGTTAGCGCTGTATCTCTGTCTGTTAGCTCGCCTGATCGAAAAATACGGGAAGACCGATTGGGGACGGCTGTTCGCTATTTCCGCAGCGGCCTTCGGCACGTTCGTGACCACTTTCGCCGTCACGCTGAACAATCACGTGGTGGCCGCCGTCAGTGCGGCGATCGCCGTGTATGCGGCGCTGCCGATTTGGCGCGACGGCGAACGGCGATGGTGGTATTTCGCCATTGCGGGTCTGTTCGCAGCATTCACCGCCGCCAATGAAATGCCCGCCCTTTCGTTTTTCGGCCTGCTGAGCGTGGCCCTATTCTGGCGTTCGCCCGGACTCACAATGCTGGCGTACGTGCCGGCAGCGGCCGTCGTGGCCGCCGGTTTCTTCGGCACCAATTTCGTGGCGCACAAGAGTTTGCGTCCGCCGTACGCGCATCGCGTCAACGGCGCGTTGCTGGCCAGAGTTGCTGGCGACTTCGACTCGCAACTGGACCGCGGTGAGGAGATACCGAAAGAGCTTCGCGCGGGGATAGCCGAAGCGGGGATCGACCTGTCGGAGCGAGCGGTCGTTGGCCTGCGAGCAACCGAGGATGGCTGGTTCATCTGGGACCGAGAAGGCGCCGATCGCTTGGCTATCGTGCCGGAATCTGATGGTGTACGTGTGCACGCTTGGGACAACTGGTACGAGTACGATCGCAGCTACTGGTTGCCGGGCAAGAAGAAAGGGGTGGATTTGGGGGAGCAGTCGCGAGCCGTTTATGCCTTCAACGCTCTGGTGGGCCACTATGGCGTGTTTTCGCTGACGCCCATCTGGCTATTGAGCGCTGTCGGAATCGGCTTTTGGATGGGCCGAAAGAACGAGCGGATGCGCGGGTTTGCGGTGTTCGTCCTGACTCTCACCGCCGTGTGCCTGGCCTTCTATCTGGCGCGCCCGCTGAAGGACCGCAACTACGGCGGTGTGTCGTGCGGATTTCGCTGGATGTTCTGGTTCACGCCACTGTGGCTGGTGGCCCTGCTGCCGGCTACCGACCATATCGCCAGCCGCCGTACGTGGCGGTACGTGGCGATCGCCCTGCTGCTGGTTAGCGTCATGTCCGCGGCCTACGCCTCGCTGAATCCCTGGACGCATCCTTGGCTCTATCGCTACTGGGGATACCTGAAAGGGATCGAGCTATAGTAGTAGACTTGATCGTCGTCGAGGTATTCCCGATTATGAGGGGATCAGGATCGACACGACGGGCCAGCAGCTTGACTGGCTCAGGATACGCGTGTTACTATGTTTCAAAGCTAAGGTGAGAAAGGACCTCACTGCGTCTGCCTCGCCTGTTGCGTTATCTGAATCGAAGTAGTCCGTGATACATCCTCGCTTAAAACGCTTTGTTGTTTGGTCCCTCGCCGCCTTGCTCGGTTTGGTGGCTGGCATGGGCGAAGGGCTGCACTTGATCCCCGGCTGCGGCCATGGGATTGAGGTGGGAGATGTCGTTCTGTGGGCTGGGTGCTGCAGCTTTGAGAATTCGCGCCCTACGAACGATCACGACGAACCTGGGGTAACGGTTCCGGGCAAGCCGGCGCCTCCCATCCAAAGTGAAGAGGCATGCCCGATTTGCTCCAAGCTGGGTAAGCACTTCGCACTGTCCTCCCCCGTTCCAGTCGGATTTGTTTCTCGAATTCAGAGTGAGATTCCGGTAGTCGTTCTTCGCGACGTTCCCGTCGAGACTGCCGGGATGATTCGGGCTCGAGCGCCACCGCTCGTCTGACTAATTCCGCTCGCCGGCGCGACTACCAGCGCGCACTGCCCCTGTGCTCCAGTCATTGGCTGCGTGCGCTGTTCGAGAGGCTAAGGCTTGACGCTGCCAAATTGGCAATGATTTCCGCACAACCCCTCCTAACGCAAGATCAACGAGGCGCATCATGAAACAGACCACGTGTTTGTTCGCTCTACTTGCGGCGACTTCGATTCAATGTGGAAGAAACGAAGCGCCGCTTGCCACCAACGAGAGTCAAGATTCCGTTGGGGAAAGTCAGGATCACATCGAATCCCCGACCGCCAACAACGAGGTCCGTCTGTCCAAAGCGAGTCGCGAAATGGGCGGGATCGAGGTAGATGCGGTGACATCCAAGGAGACCAAGTCTGTGCTGCGAGCGATGGGTAAAGTCCTGGCACCGAAACCGCAAACCGCGATTGTCGGCCATGCCTTCTCCGCTCGTGTTGCTGAGGTTCACGTGAAGCTTGGCGAGTGGGTCGAGAAGGACCAGGAACTCGTGACTCTGCACTGCCACGAGGTCGGTACTGCGAAATCCGATTTCTTCAAAGCCATTGCGGATCTGGAACTGGCGAAACAGAACTTGGATAGAGAGAAGGAGCTGTTCAAAAGCGAAATCGGAATCGAGAAGGACTTACGGGCGGCGGAGGCGGAACACAAAATCGCCCAGGC
>CAZURK010000059.1:0-60550 GCA_964623055.1 uncultured Pirellulaceae bacterium | reverse complement strand
CGTGGAGTCACCCCAGTCAATCACCACGCGGTGCGAGTCCAACGTCCCGACATCGGTGAAGTCTGCGGACAGCGTGACCATATCGGTGGGCGGGTCGACTGCACATCCTTCGCCCCCCTCGGCGCCCTCGCCTCCTTCACACCCCTCGCTGCCTTCACTTCCCTCACCTCCTTCGCTTCCTTCACCTCCTTCGCCGCTGCACCTAGTGGCGCTAATGACGACGTTGAAAATCTCGGGATCGACGTTTTCGACCGTGATATCCACCGCCGCACTGCCCGTACCGCCGTCGTCGTCGGTGACCCTGGCCGTGATCGTGTAGACATCGGACGCCGTGCCTGAGGGATTGTCATCCAGATACTGGTGCGTGGCCGTGAACGTGGCACTGCCGGCGCTCTGTGTGACCGTGGCTGCCGAGCTTCCTTCGCCATTTCCCCAGTCGATTTCCACCGAGTGCGTGTCCAAGGTGCCCACATCCGTGATCGTTCCGGAGACGGTCACCGAACCGTCTTCGTTGATCACCGCCGAGTCCACACTGATTTCCGTGACTACCGGATCCACGTTCGTGATCGTCGTGGTCGTGCTGCCGGTGTCCGTGCCCGTATCGTCGTCGGTCAGCGTCACGTTGATCGCATACACGTCAAACGGCGTATTTGTCGGGTTGTCATCCACGTACAGGTGAGTGATGTCAAATGCGCCGCCGCTGACCGGCACCGTCTCCGGCGACCCCTCGCCCCAGTCGATCGTCACCGTGTGCGCATCCTGCGTGCCCACGTCGCTGTAGGTGCCCGTCAGGTGCACCACTCCGTTTTCGTCCACCACTGGCGTGGCCGCAATGGTCGCGATCACCGGATCGACGTTGTTCACGGTAATATCCACAGTGTCGCTGCCCGTGCCGCCGTCGTCGTCGGTGACCGTAGCGGTGATCGTGTACACGTCGAACGGCGTGCCAGTGGGATTGTCGTCCAGGTACTGGTGTGTGGCGGCATATCTGATGTGGCAGCAGTCCCGATAGACCGTGGCCGCCGAGCTCACCTCGCCATGGCCCCAGTCGATCATTACCGAATGCGTATCCTGTGTGCCCACGTCGGTAATCGTACCGGAGACGGTTACCGAGCCGTCCTCGTTGATCACCGCCGAGTCTACCCCGATAGTAGCGATTACCGGATCGACGTTGTCTACAGTGATATTTACGCTGGCAGTTCCCTGTCCGCCGTCATCGTCCGTGACAGTGGCCGTGATCACGTAAGGATCGGATACGGTGCCGGTTGGATTGTCGTCCAGGTATTGATGCGTGGCGGTGAACGTGGCGCTGCCGCTACCTTGGGTAACGGTGGCCTCGGAAGTTCCCTCGCTGCCGCCCCAGTCGATCGTTACCGAGTGCGTATCCAGCGTGCCCACATCCGTGATCGTCCCGGTCACCGTCAGCGAGCCGTCCTCGTTGATCACCGCAGAATCCACGCTGATCGTGTCGATCACGGGGTTCACGTTGGTGACCGTCACGGTCGTATGCGCTGTGACGCTACCTCCATCGTCATCGGTCACGGTGGCGATGATCGAATAGCTGTCGGCCACGTTGTCGTCCAGGTACTGGTGTGTCTCGCTGAAGCCTGTCGTCCCGGCAGGATAGCTGAAACTCTGCAACCCGTTGCCATCACCCCAGTCTACCTCCAACGTGAACGCATCTAACGAGCCCGGATCTGCGATCTTCCCGGATAGTATACTCACACCGTTCTCATTCACCGCCGTGGCCGACACGCAAGACAGACTGGGAGCCACATTAGCCACCGTCACGGTCGTACCTGCCGTGTCGCTGCCGCCATCGTCGTCGGTGACCGTCACGCTAATGGAATAACTGTCCGCCGCGTTGTCATCCAGGTACTGATGCGTCTCGGCAAAGGCTGTCGTGCCCGCGGGATAGCTGAACGTCTGGGCGGGCGTTCCGTCGCCCCAGTTCACCAGCAACGTGAACGTGTCCAAAATGCCCGGATCCGTGATCGTCCCTGTCAGCGTCGTGGATTCGTTCTCGTTGATGCTCGTGGCGGCCAGACCGGATAGCTGCGGAGCAACATTGCTGACAGTCAGGGTCGTCGTACCGCTGTCGCTGCCCGAGTCGTCGTCCATGACGGTTACCGAGGTCGTGTAAACGTCCGCCGTGGTGCCGCTGGGATTGTCGTCCACGTATTGATGCGTCTCGCTGAAGCCGGTTGACCCTGACGGATAGCTGAAGGTCTCCGCCGGGGAACCGTCTCCCCAATCCACCGCGACGGTGAACGTGTCCAATGTTCCCGGATCGCTGAACGTCCCTGTGAGCGTACTGGTCCCGCTCTCGTCGACATTTGTCGCGGCCAGAGTCAGAAGCGTCGGTGCGACGTTAGTGACGGTTGCGCTCGTGGTCGCGATGTCGCTGCCTGAATCGTCGTCTGCGAGCGTTACGGAGATCAGATAGCTGTCGGCCGGTGTGACGCTGGGTTCGTCGTCCGCGTACTGATGCGTGATGTCGAACGAACCGCCGCTGACCGTGACCGTTTGCGGCGCACCCTCGCCCCAGTCGATCGTCAACTCGTGCGAGTCCAACGTGCCCACATCGCTGTAGGTCCCCGTCAGGTGGACCACGCCGTTCTCGTCCACCGACGTGGCCGCGAGGCTGTCAATCACCGGATCTACGTTGTTCACGGTAATCGTCGTGCTGGCCGTGGCTGCGCCACTGCCCACGCCGCCCAGGTACATGAAGTTCTTGAAATCTGGGTAGGTGTCGCGAACGCGTACGGTTCTCACGCCGTTCTGGTAGAGTATGTCCCAGCCATTGGACGAATCATAGTTGCCGTGTCCCCAAGCGACGGCCGAATCGTTAGCGGGCCAGTCACCATCAATTACACCGTTGCCTGCACCCCAGATGCCGTCATCGTCGCTGAAATGGGTGCCCGAACCTGCGAACCTCGATGCCATATCTCCGGCGTCGTGGGAATACCGCCAAGTTCCGCTGTAGACTTGAGTTCCCACGCCGGATATTACGGTCCAAGTAACCGCCTCGCCTACATTGACTGCGTCAATGAATCGCTGTTCCAGCGTCTTGCTCGTTGAAAACTGCCAGTCGATTGTGAACAGCGTTGTCGACCCGTCAGT
The DNA here is from genome assembly GCA_964623055.1 of uncultured Pirellulaceae bacterium. Taxonomy (GTDB): domain Bacteria; phylum Planctomycetota; class Planctomycetia; order Pirellulales; family Pirellulaceae; genus JADHUC01. The sequence continues at coordinate 57,427 of CAZURK010000059.1, read as the reverse complement.
CGTGGCAATCTGTGTCCACATGTCGTGCACGACAGCCTTGTCAAGCGTCGACAAATACGCGCTGTCCGATTCCGTAATTGCGTTAGGACCGTAAGGCAGATCTTGCGCCACGAAATAGTCTTCCGTGATCGCAAATAGAGCCCCCTCGCTTACGGTATCGTCGTCAGCCAGCGAGAGGCTTACGGCATACGTGTCCGATGCCGTCCCTGTCGGATTGTCATCCAGGTACTGGTGCGTTTCGCTGAAACTGGTGGTACCGGCACCGTAGTTGAACGTTTCCGCCGGTGATCCGTCGCCCCAATCTACGGTGAGGGCCAACGTATCCAGTGTGCCCGGATCGATGATGTCGCCGGACAGCGTCACCGCGTCGTTTTCGTCGATCGGCGAGGTAACTGCCAGGTTCGCCAATTGTGGCGCGACATTGTCGACCGTCACCGTCGTTCCGGCGCTGTCGGTGCCAAGATCGTCGTCGTGGACGGTCACCGTGATGTTGTAGCTGTCGCTCGACGTACCCGAGGGATTGTCGTCCAGATACTGATGGGTCTCGCTGAACGTCGTCGTGCCGGCGGCATAGCTAAAGGTGTCCACAGGCGATCCGTCACCCCAATCCACGGTGACCGTGAACGTGTCCAGCGTTCCCGGATCGGCGATCGTCCCTGTTAGCGTACTGGTCCCGTTCTCGTCGATAGTCGTAGCGGCAAGCCCCAGAAGCTCCGGCGCCACATTGCTGACGGTCAGGGTCGTCGTGCCGCTGTCGCTGCCCGAATCGTCGTCCGCGACCGTGACCGAAATTGTGTAGCTGTCGGCCGAGGTGCCGCTGGGACTGTCGTCCAGGTATTGATGGGTCTCGTTGAAGCCGGCCGTCCCCGCCGGGTACGAGAAGGTTTCAACTGGCGAACCATCTCCCCAATCCACGGAAACGGTAAACGCGTCCATCGTTCCTGGATCCGCGAAGGTCCCCGTGAGCGCACTGGCCCCGTTCTCGTCGACATCTGTTGCGCCCAGACTCAGAAGTTCCGGTGCGACATTGCTGACGGTTGCGCTGGTCGTCGCGATGTCGCTGCCTAAGTCGTCGTCCGCAAGGGTGACGGAGATCAGGTAGTTGTCGGCCGGCGTAACGCTGGGACTGTCGTCCAGATATTGATGCGTGATATCGAACGAACCGCCGCTGACGACAACCGTCTGGGGTGATCCTTCGCCCCAGTCGATCGTCAACTCGTGCGTATCCAGCATCCCTTGGTCGCTGTACGTGCCGGTCAAGTGCACTACGCCGTTTTCGTCCACCGAAGTGGCCGTGATACTTTCGATTACGGGGGCGACGTTGTTGACGGTGACCGTTGCGGTCGCGGTTGCGATGTCGCCAGCCCCCCGATTCGCCGCTGCCAAAGCTGGGGCCGAACCAAGCGCCACCTGAACCGGAAATACTGCTAACACCACTCGGATAGACGAGCGTACCGCTGTTGACGACTCTCCCGTTGATGATCGTTATCGAGGGATCTATCGAGACTTTGCTTGCTACGTTGACCAGATTCTCACCGTTGTCACGCAGACTCGCTGCGTCTGGCCCCTCAGTCCCAGCGATCACGTAGCTGGAGCCAGCCGTCAACACGACCGGAGTTGAAATCGGCACATAGCGAAAACGGCCGACCTCTGTGCCACTCGAGCCGGAAGGCAAGGTCGCTGACGCGAGCAGCGAACCATCGGAGGCCCAAAGACCGATGTCGTGCGATCGCAGCAAACCATCGGAGGTGCCCGATGAAGAGGTATCGTACCAGCCGAGATGACTTATTGTGATAGTCGACGTCGCCTCAAACTCCCAACCGCGTACCTGTTGGGGTCCGACGCCAGTGCCATTCCCTGTGGGAGCGGTAAAGTCAATTGCAGTGTTGTCGGTTGTCAATACAGACGGTTGGCCACCTCCGCCGCTCGTTCCATCATCGTCCGCCAACGTGGCCGTAACGTTGTAGGTGTCGCTGCCGGTCCCGCTGGGATCGTCGTCCAGGTACTGGTGCGTTTCGCTGAAGCTGGTCGTACCCGCCGGGTAGTTGAACGTCTCGAGCGCTGATCCGTCGCCCCAGTCCACGGTGAGGGCAAACGTGTCCAGCGTGCCGGGATCGATGATGTCGCCAGTCAGTGTGGCAACGTCATCCTCGTCGATCGGCGAAGTGACCGCCATGTTTACCAATTCGGACGCGACATTGTTGACCGTCACTACAGCGTTGGCGCTGTCGGTGCCAAGATCGTCGTCGCTGACGGTCACGGCGATGTTGTAGTTGTCGCTCGGCGTCCCTGACGGATCGTCGTCCAGATACTGATGGGTCTCGGTGAACGTCGTAGTTCCGGCGTCATAGCTGAAGATCTCCACGGGCGAACCGTCAGCCCAATCCACCGTAACCGTGAACGTGTCCAGCGTTCCCGGATCGGTAATCGATCCGGTAAGCGTGGCTACGTCGTTCTCGTCGATCGCCGATACCGGATCCAGCGCCAGAGCCGGAGCGACGTTGCTGACCGTCACCGTGAACGTATCGCTGGAACTGTAGCCGTCATCGTCGGTTACCGTGATGGTAGCCGCGAAGATGCCATCGTCCTCGTAGACGTGACTGCCGGAAACCGATCCGGATCCGCCACCTTCAGTGACCGTTACCTCGGTGACCGTCCCGTCGCCCCAGTCAATCGTCGCGGTGTGCAGATCGTACGGAGACGGATCGGTGAACGTCGCCGTGACGTTGACCGTGTCTCCTTCGTCCGCGGCTTGGTCGCCGCCCGCGACGACGGTCGGGGCCACGTTGTAGACAGTCAGTACGCGCAGTGCGACGGCGTTCCCGCCATCGTCGTCGGTCACCGTCAACGCGATGGTGTACTGGTCCACAGGCTCGTCGATCAGGTCACGGTCAAAATACTGATGTGTAAACTCGAAGTCCTGCGTCCCGGTCGGGCTGGCCGGCAGCGGATATGTCACGGCTCCGCCATCGTCGCCCCAGTCGACCACCAGCGCAAACGTGTCACCGATTCCCACATCGTTCACCGTGCCCGTCAGCGTGGCTGTGTCGCTCTCGTTGATCGAGGTGGTCACCGCCACGTTGGTGAACGTCGGTACGGCGTTGAATACCCAGGTGATGTCAGCCTCGGTGTTCGACGTACCTGTGTCGTCGTCGCGTACCGTCACCGTCAGGAAATTGAGGTCCACGGGCGTGGTGGACGGATTGTCGTCCGGATACTGGTAGTCCAGCGTGAAATCGGTCGTTCCGGCCGGAAGCGGGTATGGATGGATGCCCGTGCCGTCGCCGAAGTCGACGTCGACGAAGAATGTATCCAACGTGCCGGGATCGGTAATCGTTCCAGAAACCTGGAAGTTGCTTCCCTCGATCGTAGCCCGAGTCACGCCCACGCCGCTCAACACCGGGGCGACGTTATTCACCGTGATGTCCACAGTGGCCGTGTCCGTTCCTCCGTCATCATCCGTGACCGTGGCCGTGATTGTGTAATCGTCGGATGACGTAGCCGTCGGATCGTCGTCCAGGTACTGGTGCGTGGCTGTAAAGGACGCGCTGCCGCTGCCCTGCGTGACCGTGGCCGCGGAGGTTCCTTCGCTGCCTCCCCAGTCGATCTCCACCGAGTGCGTATCCAACGTGCCCACGTCCGTGATCGTTCCAGTCACGGTCGCCGAGCCGTCCTCGTTGATTACCGCCGAGTCCACACTGATCCCCGTGATTACCGGAGCAACGTTGATGACGGTCACGGTTGTCGGGCTGGTGCTGGAAGAACCACCAGTCTGAACGGAGTGTCGCCAATGCGTGTGTAATAATACGTGGAAGCAGAGCCCATTTGTTGCAGGAACCCGTTACCGCTTCCAACGTTCGGGGTCCTGAACTCGGTCGCTCCAAGTCCATAAAAGCTGACGTAGTATGTACCTGGTCCAAGTGCGATCGGCGATGGCAGGTTGAAATCGATGTCGTAGAATTGGCCATGTGGAGTTGACGATATGCTATTGGGGGTAGCGGTGTAGTTGCCCGTCGAGGCCGTCGTAGAGAACAACTGGGATCCCGGATTTCCCGCCGCGTCCGCATAGATGGCAAATTCGAAGTCAGCCAAGGTTCCACCGGGCGTGATCCCCTCCTGGAAGAAGACCGACTCGATGGATGCGGCTTGCGACAGAGTGAAATCATCGTAGACCCGCATATCGTGAAGCTCGGAAGAGTGATAGCCGCTTGTGGTATCATCCTGGCCAAGACCATTGTCGAAAATCGTGAAGGGCGTGGCGTTGACTGTAGACGTGGTACCGTCGTCGTCGGTCAGGGTCAGATCAATCGTGTAATCGTCCTGAGGCGTGCCGGTGGGATCGTCATCCAGGTACTGATGCGTCTCGCTGAACGACGTCGTGCCGGCGGGATAGTTGAACGTTTCGACGTTGCCGTCGCCCCAGTCGACGTCCAGCGTGAAGGTATCCCGCGTGCCCGGATCGATGATGTCGCCCGAAAGCGTCGCCCAGTCATTCTCGTTGATAGGCGATGTCTCGGTCACGTTGGCCAACTGCGGCGCCACGTTGTTGACGGTTACGATTGTCGATGCCGTTGCAGCGGTATTGGCAGATCCGTCAATGTGCAGTGCAAGGACTCCACCGGGCAACGCAAGGCTTCCGACGACGACTTGATCTGTACCCGTGACACTTGCGCGATTGATAGTTGATCCAGTTCCCCAGTACACATTGCCTTCCGTCACACTGACAGCGACACCACGGGCGCCAAACTGGCCGGTAGCCAATTGGACGAGCCCAGATCCATCAAGCTCGCTTCGGGAAACCGCCGCGCCGCTTTGATCGGACCAGAACATCTGTCCCAGGCTTTCAACAACGTCAAGTCCGACGATGCTTTGCTGGCCGGACACCAACGTAGTTTCTCCCGTTCCATCGAGATTCGCACTACGTATACTGGAGATTGACGACCAGTAGACTTTGCTTCCGACAACTTCAACGTCACTGAAGATGTAACCCGACACGAGCTGTGTCAGCCCGGTCCCATCCGGGTTCACACGATACAGCCCATTGATGCTCCCAAAATAGATCTCTCCTGTGCTTTCATCCAAGCCGACTCCACCGATGCCTGACGTAACCGTCGTCACAACCTGAACATCGCTGCCATCCAGGTTCGCTCGGTAAAGCTGATTCGTGCCACCCGGATTGGAAGCATCAGCCCAATAGATGCGGCCAGCGCCCCCGTCTACCTCAACGTCACGTACGAATCCCGTACTGTCGATCACCGTTTGGAAGCCGCTCGCATCAAGGTTTGAACGTCCAACAGACACGGGTATTCCCCCACCGCCAACGTACAACGCCGAGCCTCCTGTGCTAACCGGTGTGTCGTCATCCCAAAGTGACACTTCAATGGTGTACTCATCGGAACTCGTACCGGTTGGATTGTCGTCCAGGTACTGATGCGTCAGCGAAAACGTCTGGCTGCCCGTCGCGCTGGCGCCGAATGTGTACTGTTCGACGTTGTCCGGCGACAGCGGATCACCCCAATCGATATCGAGCGTGAACGTGTCCAGTGTGCCCGGGTCGGTAATGGTACCGGTCAGCGTTGCGATACCGTCTTCATCGACTGTCGCCACTGGATCCAACGTCACAGTCGGAGCCAGGTTGTTGACCACGACGGTTTCGCTGTCCGTTCCCACGCCCATATCGTCGTCGGTAACCGTGACGTTGATCGTGTAGGTATCCTGCGACGTCGCAGTCGGATTGTCGTCCAGGTACTTGTGTGTCAGCGTAAACGTCTGGCTGCCCGTCGCGCTGACACCGAACGTGTACTGCTGGACGTTATCTGGCGACAGCGAATCGCCCCAATTCACATCCAGTGTGAACGTATCCAGCGTACCAGGATCGACGATCGTCCCTGTCAGCGTTGCCGTGCCGTCCTCGTTGATGGCAGCGACTGGGTCTAGGGTAACCGTCGGCGCCACGTTGTTCACGGTCACCGTGGTGCTGGCCGTGATGGCGCCACCGCCCGCGCCGCCACTGCCGGCGCCGCCGATGTACATGTAGTTCTTGAAGTTGGGATGAGTGTTGCGAACAGGCAGGGTCCGCACACCATTCTGGTAGAGGATGTCGGAGCCGTTGGACGAATTGTAGTTGCCATGCCCCCATGCGACGGCCGAATCGCCAGAGGGATTGCTGTCGCCATCGATCACACCGTTGCCTGCTCCCCAGATGCCGTCATCGTTGCTGAAATAGAGGCCCGAACCCGCGAACCTTGATGCCATATCGCCGGCGTCGTGGGAGTACCACCAAGTGCCGTTGTAGGTCTGAGTTCCCATGCCGGACGTGACAATCCATGCAACCGGCTCGCCCCCGTTCACCGCGTCGATGAATCGCTGTTCCAGTGTCTTGCTCGTTGAGAACTGCCAGTCGATTGTGAACAGCGTCGTCGACCCATCGCTCGTGGCGATCTGTGTCCACGTGTCGTGCACGACGGCTTTGTTAAGCGTCGATAGATACGCGCTGTCCGACTCTGTAATTGCGTTAGGACCGTACGGCAAATCCTGCGCGACGAAGTAGTCTTCCGTGATCGCAAACAAATCACCTTGAGTCACCGTATCGTCGTCAACCAGCGAAACGCCAATAGTGTAGCTATCCGATGCTGTCCCACTCGGATTGTCGTCCAAGTACTGATGGGTCAGCGAAAACGTCTGGCTGCCCGACGCACTGGCGCCGAACGTGTACTGCTCGACGTTGTCCGGCGAAAGCGGATCGCCCCAATCCACGTCCAACGTGAAGGTGTCCAGGGTCCCAGGATCGCTAATCGTGCCGGTCAGTGTCGCGATACCGTCTTCGTTGATCGCCGCGACCGGATCCAACACAACAGTAGGCGCCACGTTGTCCACCCGGACCGTCGTTGTATCGCTGCCCACGAGGCTGGCCGTGTGTAGAATACAAATAGAAAAAGGATCGCCCGGAGCGCGCGCAAACGCACGCTCGGGCGTGACCAGGCCGGTGAGTTCTCTTGCTTGGCGGCGAGGCTCACCGGCCGCTTTTCGTTCTTGCGTTCTCTCCTAACACGCGTGCGCTCTGCACACGTGTTCCGTGACCCACGCGGGGCACTTGCGCCTGTCGCCACATTGGACAAGCGACTTGTTCGTACCTACCCTAGGTGGTTCCTTCTTTGTGCACGGATACCTTGTCTTGTCAATAAGTTGGGCCATTCGTGGCCAGGAATAGGCTCTCACAATACACGGTAGGCGGTTGGGGCGTCGGGTGTGGCACGGGTCGGGAGACCGGCCGCAATGAAAGGGAGGAGACCGGCAAGCGTGAAGCCGGGAGAATGGCCGCAGGTGAACGTGGGCACACAGACGCTCTGTGCCGCTCTCGTTGGTCCTGCCGCAGAGCGGTGGCGGTAGCTGCGTTGTTGATGCCGGCGCCAAGTAACAAAGAAAGTGAGTCGTTCAGGCGACGGCGGTGACCCGAAGGCAACACTCCAGACCCTTCCTGGTGAAAACGTCCCGCTGCAAATCCGTGGTGTGCCTCTTCACCATTGCCGCGAAGGGTGGTCGACTGCGACCGCTATGTCTACGCAGAATCGAGTTAGAGATCTTATACGCTGGATATTCAGTAATCAAGGAAAAATCCAACTTAACGGGTAATTAATCTCATACAAGTTGACGGGTGTTCAGGAGATGTTGACACGTGTCCAGGGGAATGGAAGAAGGGAAGCGTGCAGATGGCCTGACGAGTCCACGGACGACGGCCCATCGGTGCATTCGTGCGCGCCAACGCTGTCGGTCGCTTGCGAATCCGGCGATCGCTGGACAAAACCATCCTGATCAGTGACCTCTTACGGGCACTGCGACAGAGACGAGAGTGGCTCGACCGCACTACGTCCTTTGTTCGTGAAACTGCCGGGCCAGTGCGCAGTCGTCGGCGAGCAACTCGTCGAGCTTCTTCTTGATGTCGCTGTTATCGCCAGGCGTGTAGTCCAGCAGTTGCCGATCGAAGTCTGGTAGGCGATAGAGAAAGTCCCCGATGACCTCGGACGTCGGCTTGGCCGCGCATTTGCCGTAGCCGAGTCTCTGCAGTTGGAAGGCGTTCAGTTCCTGCTCGAATTGGCCTCGCATCGGCAAGGCAAGATACGGTTTCCGCAAACAAAGCGCTTCGCTGATCAGCGTGAATCCGGCCGTGGCGATTACCGCTTTGGCTGCTGCCAGATCCTGCAGAAAACCGTCTTTGCTGAACGGCCGGTACGTCAGGACGCCTTCCTGGTCGCTGCGATCGTAGCCGTAGACAAGAAACCTCTCGCGCCCGAAACCCTTTAGCTCGTCCAGAAGCGACTCGAAGCCGCTGGTCACGTAGACCAGGATGTGATCTCCCGCTTGGGGCTCTAACTGCAAGACCTCGCGCCGAAGGATCGGTAGGAATAGGAACGTGCGTTCGTTACGGACCTTGCCATGGAAAAACGTCGTGACCAGCGACACGTCCGGTCGCGGAACCATCGCCTGGATGACGGTCTTTGTCACACGACGGTCCAGCTTCTTCCCTTTGGGGCAGTCGTACTTCATGTACCGCATGCGGTGTTGGTTGTCGATCGTAACCAACGGAAGGTCGTAGTGCCTGGCCAGATACGCGGTCATGGGTTCGAAATCGGTGATCACACAGTCCGGCCGGGACTCCTTGAACAGCTTTCGGCGCAGTTTATGCAGACGTTTGTGACCGACCGATAGGCGTTTCAAGTTCTCCGTGAACGTCTTCACGACCCTGACTTTGTTGTCCACGCTGGCGATACAGAGGCCCTCGATCTCCAGGACGTTGAAATCATCCTTCAGGTTGCGATAGCCCCGGTCGTAGCTGGCCAGCCACACGTCGTGCCCTTGCTCGACAAGGTGCGTAGCCATCTCGCGAGCCCGCGACGAATGGCCCGATCCTTCACCAGAGACACCGTAGACGATTCTTGCCATGCAAACCTCCGGTCGCGCATTTCGCTTAACGGCAAACCGAAGGCGGCAGCGTAGCGGATGACACCCCGCGAGGAACTCCGTCGCCTTCGGCTTGCCGTTAACCAACGCAGCCTCGCTTTGCTTGGCCGCAAACAAAATGCGTGCAAGAAAACAACAATCTGCAAAGTAGTAGAACGAGGACGTTGTTTCGTGGGTGTTGCTGGAGGTCTCCTCAGGGGGGGGGCCATGCTATTCGTCGGACTTGTTGGTTTTCGCGACTTCCGCTGGCGTCAGCATCCGGATCTCGATCTTTCGGACGGCACCCTTCGTCTCCCAGGTGGCAAAGCCCAGCGGCTTGCTCAGGTCGGCTTCGATCCGCGTGCCGACGGTGCGATCTTTGTATTCGACGTCGATCACCTTCTTGTCATCCACATTGCACTGCATCTTCTCGTCGGTGATGCGGATTCGGAACTTATACCATTTGTTGTTCTTGTAGTCGAAGAACGTTCCCGTTTCGTTCTCCGAAGCGTCGAAGCCGTCCAGGCTGGATATGCCCGTGACACTGCCGCCCCAGCCACCGTTGACAAACGTCACATGCGACTTGCCCACGGGAAACGTGGCGGCAGCAAAGAAGTCGAAGCCGTCCAGACGCATGGCTTCGTAGCTCAGTTCGTAGTTGGTCGTCGGCAAGTCCTTGCGCGTACTGGTGATTCCGGTCAGCGAACTGCCGAATTCCATGAAGATCGTGCCCTTTTCGACCTTCACCTCCCCTTCCCCGCCAAAGTTGGTCTTCTTCCAGCCCTTCAGGGTCTTGCCGTCGAACAGGACGATCTTCTTGGGCTTCGGCTTTGCTGCCGGCTTCTTGTCTTCGCCGTGTGTTCGATTCATGCCGATGGATAAGACGAGCACAAAGGCGGTCACAAGTGCAACTGCATTACGAATGGTCGGGAACAGGTTTTTGGATGCGATCATGATGTCTTCCCCTATCTCAAAGTGTTTCGGATAGTATTCAGCGTATCAGGTGCCTGATCGGGCAACAACTCCCACAATGATGCGTTGGATTTGTCGTGCGGACATCAGGTGTGTCGTGGCAAACAGCCATCAGCTATCAGCAGTCAGCCATTGAAGAAAGCTCTAGCCAAAGAATCTCGCTGATGGCTGATAGCTGACCGCTGACTGCTTTTCCTTCCGCATGCGATCATCTCGATTTCACCCTCGTGCGTCACTTCGCTGGCGTGCCGATCGTACGGCGCGCGATCAGCAGGGCCATCTCCAGGGCTTGTTCGTAGTTTAGCCGCGGGTCCACGTCGCTGTGATACGCTCGCTCCAGATCCGCTTCCTGAAGTCCCCGGGCCCCGCCGATGCACTCGGTGACATTCTCGCCCGTCAACTCGAAGTGAACTCCGCCGAGGACCGAATTCGAGCCGTCGTGAATATCGAATGCCTGGTCCAGTTCGCTGAGGATGTCGTCAAAGATTCGTGTCTTGATGCCCGTTTCCGTGGTAATCGTGTTGCCGTGCATCGGATCGCAGCACCACAACACCGTGCGTCCCGAGCGCGAGACCGCTTCGACGAGCGGCGGCAAGCATGCGTCGATATTCTTGGCACCAAATCGGTGAATCAGCATCAGCCGTCCTGGCTCGTTGCCGGCGTCGAGTATGTCGATCAAGTCCAGCAGCTCTTCGGGTTCCATGCTGGGGCCGACCTTTACGCCGATCGGATTGGCGATGCCACGAAAGTACTCGACGTGGGCCCCGTCCACGGCACGAGTTCGTTCGCCGATCCACGGTAGGTGAGTGTTCAGGTTGTACCAGCCGGTACGGCGCGGCACCTTCCTGGTCTGCGCTTGTTCGTAGTCAAGGTGCAGGCCTTCGTGGCTGGTGAAGAACTCGACGCGATTCAATTCGTTCAGCTTCCGCTCGGCGATGGTCTCCATGAATCGAATCGACTCGCCTACGGAGTCCATGATGCGTTGATAGTCTTCCGATCGCTCCGCGAGATTGACGAAATCCAGGTCCCACAGGTCAGGACGGTGGAAGTCGGCAAATCCGCCTTGGACTAGGCTGCGGATGAAGTTCAACGTCAACGCGGCTCGCTCGTAGCCGCGCAGCAGCAATGTAGGGTCGAGCGTGCGGTCCTCGACAGTGAAGTCGTTGCGGTTGACCAGATCGCCGCGGTAACTGGGCAACGTGACGCCGTCGCGAGTCTCCTTGTCGGACGAACGCGGTTTGGCGTACTGGCCGGCAAAACGCCCCACGCGCGTCACTTGTCGCTTGGTGCCGTACACGAGAATGATGCTCATCATCAGCAAGATCTTCAGCTTGCTGGTGATCGGTTCGGACCGGCAATCGCGGAAACTCTCGGCGCAGTCGCCGCCCTGTAACAGGAATCGCTCGCCACGTGCGGCCTGGGCCAGTTGGAGTTTCAGCGTTTCCACTTCCCAGCTTGTGACCAATGGCGGAAGCTGAGCCAGACTGTCCAGCACCTTCTCCAGCGCATCGCGATCCGGGTAGACCACTTGCTGAGTAATCGGTTTCGTCCGCCACGAGGCCGGTGACCAGGGCTCCTTCATGCCGTGACCTCCTCATTCGTTTGTCACCACGAACATCCGTTGACCTTACCGTCCGCCGTGAACTCCAACCACTCGTCCGCGGCTGTTACGGCAACATACGGCGGAAACTCGGTTGTCCCATTCTTACTTCTCCAACGTAACGGCCGCCAAAACGGGCGCGGCCGGAGTGCCCAGATCGCGGAAAACGATTTTCTCGATTGCTGAGTCGCGCAGATCGACTCCTAAGATATTCAAGTGCCATGGGGTGCCCCGCGCACCGACCGCCACTTCGTCCGCTTCGGGCGACGCCGCCCATTCGTCGATCGTACGACCGGTCACCAAGGGAACAGTTTGTGTTTCGCCGTCGGCATACACGATCTCGTACTCGGCAACCGCCCCCCAGGGCCCAGTGCCCGTATCCTGTGAAGACCAACCATGGACGTTACCCAAGAAGAACAGACGTTTTCCTTCAGCGCCAACCGGGATCGTGACTTGCTTTGGCCACCTGATATTCGCTGGGCCCCGCGGCGAATGAAGGACCGTGAAGCTGCGGCCTTCGTTTTCTTCAGGGTCGATGACATGGAACGGAACGCCCTGGAGCGTCTGATCGCCGGCTTTCAAGCCGGTGAACAGGAATTTGCCCGGATTCGGAACTCCGAAAGGAGCCTTGAAAGGATCGGTGTTGGCTACCGCATCCAGCTTCACTGTTGTGCAAGCCGCAGGATCAGGCCGAGTCGTCAATGGCAACTCGACAATGCCAGGGATCGGTTTGGCGGCGGGGCCCGCCGTTTCGTGATAGAGTTTGACCACCGTGGGGAAATCCCATCGCTTCTCTTGGTCGCTGCGGAGGACGACATCCACGCCTGCGAGCGAACGTGACAACGGACGCGATTCCGGGAGATAAAGGACAATTCTCTCGGGAGGCTCGCGTGACGGAGGCTGGAAGTCGATCTTCACACCATCGGCGGTTCCGCAAACGGTTAGGTTCATCTCGCCAAAGTGGGTCGGAGCGCGCAGCACCGAGATCGTCTCGCCTTCGGCCAACCACCAGTCGGGTACCGCCGGCAGCAGGTGCAACTCGTCCCCGCGTTCGTCAACCAGCATGTGCCGCAGCATCAGGGCATAGTTCGACGCCCCAGTTACGTGCGGAATGGTATTGCTCCAAGCGAAACGACGAGCTTGAAAGATGCCTTCGGGAAAAGCGTGAGCAGCGGTAGAGTGGACAAGGTACCAATAGAAGTCCTCGACGACCCGTTCATGTTCTCCGCGCCTTAACGACGCCATTGTGGTATAGGCCGACATGTAGGGGTGGATGGCCGGCGACCGGCCCAGCCATTGAATCGTGCCCTCGATAAACCCGCCGCCGTGAATGTGGCGAGCGTGATCGATGGTCGCCGCGACTCGCGGATCGTCTGCCTCGAAAATAGCAGTGGGCCAAAGCGTTTCGGTATTGCCCCAGTGGGTCCCCTCCTTCTCCCAACTCGGCGGGAAGTGCGCCAGTTCGGTCTTGCGGCAAGCCGCGTCGATTGCCGCGCGATACAGCTTGGCTTCCGCGAGCAACTCTTTCGCCTCCTCGGCGCGCCCTAACGCGTCGGCTGCGTCCGCCGTGCAAACCACGCCGCGAAGGTTCCACAATTCGTAGCCGACAATGTGGTGCGTGCCGTCCCAAAGGTACTCGCCATCGGCTGGTGCAGCCGGCAGCAAGCCGGGAAACGGACTGTCGGCCGGCGCTTCCCGACGGGCCTTCATCATCCAGTCGACAGCGCTGCGCATCTGTGGGTAGGCATTCTCGAGCCATGACCGGTCGCCGGTGATCTTGTAGTACTGCCAAAGGACCCAGATCGCCTGGCCGTTGGCGTCGAATTGGGTCTTCTGAGTCTCGAAGCGTCCGTCCTCGCGCTGCCGGCTTAGATAGTGACCTATGGCCTTCTTGGAGGCATCCCATAGTCCGGCTTCCTCTAACTCCATGATTTGGTATCCGCCGTCGCGGATATAAAAGTTGTCGTAGAACCCTTCGCCGCCCTGCAATTCGCCGTGGTCGTTGGCAATCAATTGGCAAACGTGAGCGGCCAGCAGCGCTTCGGTGGTTTTCCGACAGGGTACTTCGATGCGCGCCGCAGGGGCCATCAAGCCTTGCCAGTAGTCAACCGTCCGCTTCAGCCACAGCTCTGCGTCTTCTTCTGCGAAGACGGTCTCGTCGTCGACCGGCGCAAACGGAATCCGCATAACCGATTTGGCGGACGTGCCCGGCGCGAGTTGCCAGTCGCGACTTGCGACATTGCCAGATGGCGAATCCGCCATACTAGCCGAATATCTCGCCTCGGCCTGCTCCGTGCCGGTATTCGAGGCGTGAATTGTGATCCAATTCAGAAAATTCTCCGTCTCGGTCGGCCAATCGAACGCAGCCCGCCAGTCTTCGACCGTCGGCAACGGCGTGGCCCATATCTTGATCTCATATAGCACTGGTCCGTCGTTGACCGTGATCAGCATGATTGGCATCCAGCCGTCGTGCAGCGTCTTGACATCCTTTCGGCCCAGCGGAACAAGATCGCGTCCAACGCGAAGCTGCATCTCGCGACCTCCCGACAATTGCAGACGATTGTCGGGCGTGATGCGAGTTCCCTCCTGGTAGTCCTTCAGACCGACTACGTTCCAGGAGTTACGGAAGTAGTCAAACGGCTCGTCGGCTCCGATCGCGCGGTCGCCGATCAAGGTCAGCAACGCGCCGAAGATGACTGCAATGCGGAAAGGCTGATTCGAGGGACTCATTGGCGGCGGCTCCTATAGCGTGATTTGGATAACCGTATTCTGAGCCGCCAAACGGTCGATAGCAAGCTGGTGTCGCGCTGAATATGTGTGCTACGATAACTTGTTTAACGGCAAGCCGAAGGCGACTGTGTTCCCGGCCGTCGCAGACGCCTTCGGCTTACCGTTAAACGATATTGGAGGTTGCTGGAACCGAGATCCGTCTATCGCAGCACCTCATGCGTTACTTATTCACGCACGTTGTCCGTTTCGGCAAAGACCTGTCGAGCCAATTCGAGTGCCTGCTCCGTGCTGACCACTCGTTTCTCTAGCTGCGCGTCGCGGACGGCCTCGATGATCTGCTTGTACACCGGGCCGGGTGGCAAACCGGCGTCCTTCAGATCGTTGCCGCTTATCAACGGCGAGGGATCGAGTTCTTCTATGGGTAGCGACAGCTTGACGCGACAAAAGTCGATCTGCTGGCTGCCTTCGCCGCATGCTTCTGCAACGGCACGACAGTAGGAGAGCAGTTCGCCCGCGCCCTCTTGCACGAGAATCCGTTGAAGTTGCGGCCAGGGCATCCGGCTTGCGGAGCGCACGGCGTGTTCGTGTACCAAGAGAAACTCGGTCTCGCTCTCTTCTCTGTTGGTCAGCCTCAACCGCTCGCCGAGCCGCTGCACTTCCGGCACGCGGCGTTCGGAAGGACAGGCAAACTCGCGAACCAGTCCGGCAAAGGCCATAGGGAACGTCGGACTGTCAAGGCACTCCAAGACGCGTCGCGTTCTCTGCCAGGACGGATTGGCGGGCATGCCGCTTTTGGGCGCGATGCCTTGCAGTTCCGGCAAGATCACTGTCAACAGCCCGGACTCAACCAGCAAGTCAATGGCCCGGCATCGGTTCTGATTTTCCAGCATGCGACGCAATTCGGCTGTGATCCGTTCGGCGCTTACGACGGTGATCTCCGATGCCTTCTGCTGCACGGCAGCCAAGGTCGATTCGTCCAAGACGAAGTCGAAAGTCGCAGCCATACGCACGGCTCGCAGCATTCTCAGTTTGTCTTCCGCGATCCGAGCAAAGGGATCCCCGATCGCCCGGAGCAGACGCCGTTGTATGTCTTGCTGGCCATCGACGTAATCGATCACGCGGTCGTCGATTGGATCGTAAAATAGGCCGTTGATCGTGAAGTCGCGGCGTTTCGCGTCCTCTTCGGCGGTGCTGAACGTCACGCTGTCCGGGTGTCGTCCGTCGCTGTATTGGGCGTCCCGGCGGAAGGTCGCTACTTCGATCTGACCGGCCGTTTTCGGTCCCAGCACCATGATGACACCGAAAGCCTCGCCGACCGCCAGCGTACGCCTCCGGCCAAACACTTCGCGAACCTCGTCGGGCGTGGCGTTGGTGGCAACGTCGTAGTCCTTGGGAGTGCGTTTCAGAATCTGATCGCGCACACAGCCACCGGCCCAGTATGCCTGGAAGCCGGATTCGCGCAGCTTCTCCACGACGTGTATGGCGAACTGCCGGTTCTGCTCGAGATCGATGGAAGTCATGGTTTTTTGGCGTAGGTGCGCAAGTACGGCCCGCCCCAGAAACCACGCAACACTAGCCCGACGCGCCAGCGAGGGAAAATGCCGTTGTTCAACGTCCCTCGCTGGCGCGTCGGGCTTGTCTACGTGTCGCAGAGCCAATGGAACGGAACATAGTTAAACGTACCGTCAGCGGCGTCTCAGGGCGAGTACCAAGACACACAAAAACCCCGACACGAAAAATCGTGCCGGGGTTCGAGATTGTTCTATAGATTCAAACGAATGACGACGTCTAGGTGCCGAATTCGGGCCGGCGGCGGCCCAACTGGCACTGTAACCGCTGGACGATGCTGCTGTGCATCTGGCTGACGCGACTTTCGCTCAAGTCAAGCGTGGCGCCAATCTCCTTCATCGTCAACTCTTCGTAGTAGTACAGGATGATGATCAACCGTTCGTTGCGATTCAGGCCTTTGGTCACCAGTCGCATGAGGTCGTTTTTCTGGATTCGCCGCGTCGGATCTTCGCCTTTCTTGTCTTCCAGGATGTCGATTTCGCGAACGTCCTTATAGCTGTCCGTTTCGTACCACTTCTTATTCAAGCTGATCAGGTTGACCGCGTTGGCTTCCAGAACCATCTTTTCCAGTTCCTGGATGCTCAACCCCATGTGCATGGCCAATTCCTGGTCGGTCGGGTGCCGGCCCGATTTGGTTTCCAGTTCCTTGACAGCTTCCTGGAGCTTACTCGCCTTGGAACGGACCAGGCGTGGCACCCAATCCATGGTTCTGAGTTCGTCCAGCATCGCCCCGCGAATCCGGGGCACGCAGTAAGTCTCGAATTTGACGCCGCGCGTAAGATCGAAGGCGTCGATGGCGTCCATCAACCCGAAAACGCCGGCAGAGATGAGATCGTCGAGTTCCACACCTTCTGGTAGACGGGCCCAAATACGTTCGCCGTTGTACTTGACCAGCGGAAGGTATTGCTCGACCAGTCGGTTCCGTAACTCTTTGTTTTCGGGATTGGCTTTGTACGTTCTCCAGACTTCCTGAATGTCATCTTGCGATATTGGTCTTTGCAGCGGTGCCAGTGCTATGGCCATACAATCCTCCATGATTGGCATGCCGGCCAGAGGCAAGAATTCTTATCCGTTGCTCTCTTATCAACTCGCTTCCAGCGAGGTGTGGCCGAAACCCTTTGTTCGTGTTCCCCAACTTTTCCCGGCGCCCCATCAAAGTCGATCTATCTGCTCTAAGTTAACCTTGCAGGGCGAACCGGTCCCTTTCTGTCTATCGGCGAGAACGGAACGTGAGGTTCAGTCAAATTTGTTGGTTTGTTTCCTTCGTCTTGGACCTGTGCCGAGGACTTGGAAATGGAACTGGTCTTGGCTGTTTCGGAAACGACTTGAGCTGCCATTCGTACGAGCGCCGCCGTGGCTGAGTCTTCGGGATTGCTGATCACAAGTGGAACGGCCGCGCTGGCCGCAACATCCGCACAATCCGTTGTCGGCAGGTACCCGAGACCGTCGACTCGAAGCCCCAAGAACCGCTGGCACGAGACGTTTATCCGGCGATGCACGTCGTTGGCAATATGCTGGTCGGAAGCTCTGTTGACGATCAACCGAATGGTCAGAGCATCCTCGGCGGTCGCCAATCGTTTGATCGTGGCGTACGAATCCATGACCGACATCGAATCAGGGGTGGTGACCAACAACACATCGTCGGCCGCTTTCCAGAATCGCCGGAGCACTTCGTTGCCGCCGTTACCCACGTCCAGCACCACCATGTCGGCATATTGGCCGAGTGTCCGTAACTGCCGCAGCAAACGCTGTTGTGCCGTCTCGCTGTAATCGGCCGGATGGCCCGGCGCCCACAAGCCGGGGACCACTTGGATTCCCGCCGGCCCGGGTTGAAGCACTTCGTGGACATCACAGCGGGCGGAAAGCACGTCGGCCACGTTGCCTCGTTCCTCCAAACCGCACAGCGTGGCGACATCCGCCCGATACAAATCAGCGTCGACCAACACCACACGAGCGCCCTGGCCGGACAACGCCGCGGACAGATTCACCGCTAGCGTGGTCACACCGACACCGCCTTTGCCACCGCTCAGTACCAGCAGTCGCGGCACCCGTTCGGCATCGTTCGCCGGTTGGCGGGTGGCCCGCGAGACCAGTCTTCTAAGTTCGGCGGCTTGGTCGAGCATGGCTATTCGTTGTTCGAGGGCGAAGCCCTTTCCTAGATCCTTTCCATCCCCAGTATGGTCCGTGTCAGTTTCTTGCTGTCAGCCGGCTCGATGTCGTCCGGCACGTTCTGGCCATTGGTCAGGTAGCTGAGTGGCAATTCGCAACTTCGTACCAGCGGCAACAGATTTCCCAGCCCCGTGGCTTCGTCCAATTTCGTCAGTAGCAGCGCCGTTACGCCAACGTCCGCGAACCGTTCCGCGGCCTTCTGCAGACTAGCAGTGCTGGCGACGCTACTGAGCACCAAGTGGATCTCGTCGGCCTGTGCCTCGGCCAGCATCGACTTCAACTCCTGGATCTTCACTTCATCTCGCGGACTCCGTCCGGCTGTATCCAGAAGGACCAGGTCCAGGCCGGAAAGCCGGTCCACCGCCTCGCGCATCTCGCGCGGCGTCGAGACAACCTCCATGGGCAAATCGATGATGTCGGCGTACGTGCGCAACTGTTCGACAGCGGCGATGCGGTAAGTATCGACCGTGATCAACCCGACTCGCCGCTTTTCGCGCAGTCGGTAGTTCGCGGCCAGTTTGGCAATGGTTGTGGTTTTTCCTACGCCGGTCGGCCCTACCAGCGCGACCACGCGGCTCTGAGATGGCTGTACCTGGATTGGCCCGCAGACGCGGATTTCCCTTTCGACCATCCGCATGATACGTGCCTTCAGCAGAACGGCATCGTTCAGGTCGCGGCTGGACACGCCCTGACGCACTCGATCGATCAATTCGCGAGCCAGATCTTCGGTAAGCTCGGCGTCGATCAGGTCCGTGAACAGATGGAACAATCCCTCGGGCAATTCGTGGACCGACGAATGCTGATTGTGCCGCGAAAGGTCTTCGACCAGCGAGTGCAGATCGTCAAACTCGCCCTTCAAGTCCTCGCGGAACTTCTCGCGATAGCCGAGCGCGTCGGCTGGCGGCAGGTAGTCGTCTGTGTCGGCCACGCTTTGCTCGTGGTGGGCGCGCCACGTCGACTCACTGGGTTCTGTCGTGGCAGCCGTTGTGGCCAACTCGGGCAGGCGGCTGGGGACGTTGACGCTGGCCGAAGCGAGCACCTCGATTTCCCGCGATCCGGTCAGCCATCGCAGCAGTCCACGACGGACCTCGCGTGTCTGCAGCACAGCCGCGTCGGGACCCAACGTGCTTCGCACCTGCTGTAGTGCTTCCTGCATTGAACGAGCGCGAAAGATCTTTACATCTACATCCATGATTGACGCCGTGTTGGTACGAGTAAGGATTCCTGTTACGCCGCCGCCGGAGTCGCTTCGCTTACGATCCGAAACGACTCGACAACGGTATCAGTGGTGATTTCGTCATAACTCAGGACAATCAAGCGTGGCAGTTTGGCCACGGTAATCTGCTTCAGGGCAGCACGGATTTCGGGGCTGACCAGAAGGACGGGCGGATGGCCGGCGTGCACGAGGTCGTCGATCTCGCGCGAAATCATTTCACAGAAGCTCTGTGGGGTCTGAGGCGACAGGCGAATCGACAGTCCACGTTCGCCGTGTTGGATACCCGCCAGAACTCGGTCCTCGAGCTCCGGATCCATCGTCACCACTCGCAGACGCCGCTGGTCGTCCCGGTAGCGAGCACAGATGGTTCGCCCCAGCCGTTGACGCACGCACTCGGTCAATTCAATCGGATCGCCGACGTGTGGGGCATTATCCCCCAACGCTTCTAGAATGGCCGCCAATTGCCGCACGGGCACCCCTTCGCCCAGCAATCGCTGCAAGACCTGCTGAACTTCGCCCAGTCTCATCATGCCGGGGATCAACTCGTCCACGACCGCCGGGGATTTCTTTTTCGTTTCGTCAATCAGTTGTTTGGTCGCATCGCGGGTTAACAGATCGGCGGCATTGTCGCGAACGGTCTGGCGAAGATGAGCAGCCAGAATGGCAGTCGGTTCAACGATCGCGCAGCCGTGCCGTTTGGCGTCTTGAACGTCTTCGATGTCGATCCAAACGGCCGACCGCCCAGTGGCCGGATCGCGAGTCCGTTGCCCGGGCAGGCCATCGAACGGTGCATCACCCTGGATGGCCATCAGCCTGTCCGGTAGCACAGAGCCCTCGGCCACGGCGTTGCCTGATATCTTGATACGATAGTCGCGTCGCCCCAATTGCATGTTGTCGCGGACGCGGACCTTCGGCAGCACAATACCCAACTCGGCGGCAACGCGCCTCCGCACGTCTGTGATCTGAGCCAGCAAGTCACCTCCGCGGTTCGGATCCGCCAGACGAATCAGACCGACGCCTATTTCGATTTCCATGGGATCGACGGCCAGGAAATCCTCGAGCCGCTTTTCCTGCGACTCCGGTTTTCCGCTTCGATCGGTGGTGTTCTGATTGGCCTGTTGTGATTCTTTGCTGTTAGCTCGCGACAGCACATAAGCCAGCCCCGCGCATCCGATACCAATCATCAGCAGCGGCAGTGCGGGTAGACTCGTGAACATCAGCAGCCCCAGGAAGCCGGCGGCCACGGCCAGCACTTGCGGGCGCGAGAACAACTGTCGCAGGAATTCGACAGGCAAATCGACCGGCTGAACACTGCGACTGACCAGCAGGCCTGCCGCCAGCGAGATCAGCATCGCCGGCGTCTGGCTAACCAACCCGTCGCCGACCGTCAGCTTGGTGAACACCGAACCCGCTTCGGCCACCGTCATGCCAGCATCAAGTACTCCGATGGCAAATCCGCACACGATGTTGATCAGTGTGATGACAATCCCGGCAACTGCGTCGCCACGCACGAATTTGCTGGCACCGTCCATTGCCCCGTAGAAGTAGGCTTCTTGCTTGAGCTGTTCGCGTTGACGATGCGCCTCCGTTTTGTCGATAAGCCCGGCGTTCAAATCGGCGTCGATAGCCATCTGTCGTCCGGGCAGACTGTCCAAGGTGAACCGGGCTCTCACTTCGCTGATGCGCGTGGCGCCTTTGGTGATCACGACGAACTGGATGACGACGATGATGGCGAATATCACGAGCCCCACCACAACGTGGTTCAACGTCACAAACTCGCCGAAGGCACGGATTACTTGCCCCGCCGCATTCAGTCCCTCCACTCCGGCTTGCGAAAGAATCAGCCGTGTGGAAGCCACGTTCAGCACAAGACGACTGAGCGTGGTGGCCAACAGCAGCGACGGAAATATGCTAAACTCCAGCGGCGTCTTCACGTAGAGCGTCGTCAGCAGCACGATGATCGCGATCGCGATATTTGCCGCTAGCAGAAAATCCAATAAGCCCGCCGGCAGTGGCGTGATTAACACCACTACGCAGGCGATGATAGCCGCCGGAAGGATGAGACTCTGCCAACGAGTCAGGTACGACATGGGGTGAAGTCAACCGACTGGGGCGTCACGTTGTCTTGGAGGCTTTTCGGACGAGAAATGCCGCAGGAAAACGCAACCGATCAGAACGAACTGTATGACAAGAAATACGTCTCCGAAGTGAGCCGCGGAGATTATCGAAATGCCCAAGGAGTGTCCAGGTCGGTTCGCCATGCGCAACACTGCAAGCCATCGCTGCTAGCACGATTGAGTCCGTATCTCTCTAGCCCAGTGTGGCACGCTTGCATCACAGCGCCTAACAGGTAAGCCGTGCCACACGACGCAATGCCGAATTCTGGATCGGCCCGAAAGGCACAGGATTTGAATCTGCAGATCAGCCGGTAAAATGGTGCCGTCTCAGTATGGCTACAGCGGACAGACATCGACACAAGTCTCTGCAGGTTTGACATGAATCATGAACTCGAATATCGACGATTGGCTGACACCGATATTATGATCTCGCCGGTCTCGCTCGGATGCTGGCCCATTGCAGGCATGACCAGTCTGAACGTTAACGACGCGGACAGCCTGGCGACGCTCGTGGCAGCGATTGAACTAGGCGTGAATTTCCTTGACACGGCCTACTGTTATGGTGCGAACGGCGAAAGCGAAAGACTGATCGTCCGCGCGCTGGGCCATCGGCGCGACGAAGTCGTCATCGCCACAAAAGGCGGGATACATTGGGGTGCTGATGGCAAACAAGCCCTTGATGGTCGCCCCGACACACTGCGCCGCCAGTGCGAGGAGAGCCTCAGACGACTGGAAACGGACCGCGTCGAGCTGCTGTACCTTCACGGGCCGGATCCCGCGACACCGGTTGCCGAATCGGCCAGCGCGCTCAAGAAGCTGATGGATGAAGGCAAGGCTCGGTGCATCGGCGTGTCAAACCTGTCGCTAGGGCAACTGGAGGAATTTCACGCCGTATGCCCGATCGCCGCTTTTCAGCCTCCGTACAGCATGCTGCAACGGCAGATCGAAAAGGACACGTTGCCCTGGTGTCGCGAACACGGAGTCTCGGTCATGGCGTACTGGCCGCTGTTGAAGGGACTCTTGGCTGGAAAGCTGCCGCGAGATTTTGTGTTTCAGCCCAACGACGGACGGGCTAAGTATCCCATGTTTC
This sequence comes from uncultured Pirellulaceae bacterium, assembly GCA_964623055.1. Lineage (GTDB taxonomy): Bacteria > Planctomycetota > Planctomycetia > Pirellulales > Pirellulaceae > JADHUC01. The sequence goes on along the minus strand of CAZURK010000059.1, from coordinate 35,027 downwards.
AGGGCGACGAGTGGCAGAAGAACCAGGATTTCGTCGACCGGCTGCGGGAGATTTCCGAGGAAATCGGGAAGACGGTTTCCCAAGTGGTCATCAACTGGACCATTCACCAACCGGGGATTACCGCCGCTCTGTGTGGCGCCAAACGCGCCGACCAAATCGAAGAAACGGCTGGGGCCATGGGGTGGAAACTGGACACAGAGCAGCTAGCAAGGATAGACGCGGCACTCGAAGAACGCGGCACACCGGTCGCCAAGTCGGCCGTGTGAGACGCTGGGGACCTTTGCACAATTCTCGGACACGGCATGTTGCGTCATACGCCCATGTTGTGTCGCGGTCTCGCGACCGCGACATGCGTACGACCGTAAGGTATCCAGAAATAAAGTCACATCCGCGGTCGGCCAGCGGGCCGGTCAGGAGACCGGCCCGCAACCTGAAACCGGTCCACAACTTGAGTGTCGTTGCACTCTTCGATTTCTCCCATCTAACATTGACCACTTCACAGCGTTCTGATAAAGCCGCCCTCGCCTCGATGCACGTGGCCCTATCGTGTCTCCTGCACTTTGCTGTCGCCAATGCGCCGTCTGATTCAAACCGTTGCCGCCACAATCCTGTTGGGCATACCAAGCGGCTGCGCTCATATGGGGCCTCTTTCGCCGCTAGCACCACTGGAACGCAAGATGGTCTTCCATCCCGCGCCGTTCCCAAAGGGAAACTGGGAGCCCAGCAATTTAGCCTATGAAGACGCTTGGTTTCATGCCGAAGACGGAACTCGCTTGCACGGCTGGTTCGTGCCGCATCCCGACGCGACAGCCGTGGTGCTGTTCATGCATGGGAACGCAGGCAACATTGCCAGTCGCGCCCATACGCTGAACGTCTTGAACCAGCGTCATCGGTTGTCTGTCTTGGCGTTTGACTATCGCGGATATGGACGCAGCGAAGGGAAGCCCAACGAACGCGGCATTCTCGAGGACGCTCGTGCGGCTCGCGCTTGGCTGGCTCGCCGTACAGGCGTGGCGGAACAGGACATCGTGCTGATGGGTCGGTCACTCGGTGGTGGAGTTGCCGTCGACTTGGCCGCCAAAGACGGGACACGAGGGTTGGTGCTTGCTAGCACGTTTACCTCGTTGCCGGATGTCGGAGCACATCATTTCCGATGGCTTCCGATGCATGTGCTCATGAGCCTTCGGTTGGATTCGTTGTCCAAGATCAAGCAGTACCGTGGCCCGTTGCTGCAAAGCCACGGAGATGCGGACCGGGTGATTCCCTACGAGTTGGGTGTGCGATTGTTCGAAGCCGCTCCGGGCCAGAAGCAATTCGTGACGATTCCTAACGGCGATCACAATGATCCGCAATCGGAACAGTATCGCGTCGCGCTCGACGAATTCCTGGCCACGCTGCCGCCGCCAACACGTCCGCCGCACGGACATCCCCTCAATGCCAAGTCGCAAGGTGGTTGAACTCGCTGAAGACCGCAAGTAGCATTGTCATGACGGCATGACCATTCGCCTTCTCAGAAGAAGAGCCAGGCAGGAATATTCTCCTCTTCTGTTTTCCTGCCACGAATATTCCTGCCTTCTTTGGAGCATCACACAATGAATCGACTACGAAACACCCTGTTCGCAATAGGGATCGTTTTCAGTTTTGCACTTCCGGCAAGTGCCGAGACCGTCGCTCGCTGTGGCCAGGGATGGCTGGAACGGATCGACGGCTATTTAGTGCTGCACTTGAAAGGCACTCCGTACCAGATGGGATACCAGCATGGAACGCTACTGAAGGACCATGCTCGCGCGAACCTGCAGTACCTTCTGGAAGTCAGGGGCGATACGGACTTGGTTGAAGTTGGTCCACTGCGGCTCAAGCCACGGCAGGCGATCGAGACGATCCTCAAGGTGCAGAAGCCATTCGTTCCAGCCAAGTATTTCGAGGAATTGCGAGGACTGTCCGACGGCGCAGGTCTTCCGCTTGCAGACGTTCAAGTCACGAATTTCATCCCCGAGTTGTTTCACTGCAGCGGCTTCGCTGTGATGAATTCTGCGACCAAAGACGGCACGCTGTACCACGGTCGCGTGCTCGACTACGCCACGGACTGGAAACTGCAAGAGCATGCCGTGATCGTCGTTGCCGAACCCGCCAAAGGCATTCCTTTTGTCAACGTCACGTACGCGGGATTCATCGGATCGGTCACCGGCATGAACGCGCGACACGTTTCCATTGGCGAAATGGGCGGCGGCGGATTGGGCCACTGGGAAGGCGTGCCGATGGCGTTCCTGGTTCGGGAAGTGTTGGAACGGGCCGAGGATCTGGACGCGGCGATCGCCATCTTTCGCGACAACCCTAGAACATGCCAGTACTTCTACGTGATTGCCGACGCCAAAACGAATCGCGCCGTCGGCATGGAGGCGTCATGGAACAAGTTCGACGTCATCCGCCCAGGCGCCGAGCACCCGTTGCTGACCAAGCCAGTGAAAGACGCCGTCCTGCTGTCCGCTGGTGATCGTTACGAAGAACTGGTCCAACGCGCCAAGTCTGGCCACGGTGGCTTTACTGCCGAAAAGGCGATCCGCTTGATGGACCGGCCGGTGGCCATGAAGTCTAACCTGCACAACGTGCTGTTCGAGCCACGAAGCACCCGTTTCTGGGTTGCCAACGCCAGCCCCGACGGCCAACCGGCGGCCGAGCAGAAGTACTTCGAATTCCGACTGAAAGATTTGCTCGCCGCCAAACCCAAACCGACCAGCGTTGTACGACCATAGGGTCGCCGCGCCCCGTTCACTCTTCACCGGCGCCGGGGTTCTGCCGGCGCCGTTTGGCTGGCCCATATCGAATACGGTTTTGACATCACTGTGTCCACGGACTGGCCTTTCGTTTCCTGCCCCGTTGGAAAATGGGTTCCCATAGTCGTCTTGGGCTGGCATGGCTATAATTGGCTGCTAGGTTACCGATTTTCGAGGCCACGTGATGGCTTATTACGAATTCCTTTGGACCGATCCGATTGTCGAACACGTTGATGAACATGGAATATCCACGGAAGACTTCGAGGACGTAGTATGCCATCCCGTAAGCACCGGCAAGAACCGTTCCTCGGGTTTGCCGGCTGCGTTCGGGTATACCCATGACGGCCGCTATATCATTGCCATCTACGAAATGCTGGATGAGACGACGATCATGCCCGTTACGGCCTATGAGGTAGACGAACCGTGATCCGCCGTTTCCACGATGCTGAGGTGTTGTCATGACAGAGCCAGAAATTCGGTCTACACGTCGTCCGGCGACAGCGGAAGAACGCGACAAGTTCCAGGAGTATCACGAGCAAGTCGAAGAGGACCTCTTGGATCTGCGTCGCCAAGCGAGAGAAGCGGAAGCCGCGATGCGCACCGCTGCGATGCGCGAGCCGACCGTGACGGGACAGTTGCGCCGCGCAATTGCCGAAAGCGGGGTGGATCATCGCGAGTTGGCCGCCCAAACAGGGCTCTCGCCCAAGACATTGGCCGAGTTTCTTGTCGGGACTACTGCTCTGGACTCCGAGGCCATCGACAAGCTCGCGGCATTCCTTCGTCATGAACTCAAACCCATCGGCTGAGGCGCGCAGTGAGCGCATTAGCTGCATCAACAAAAAAGGGCACGGAGTGCAAGATGATGCATCGAACTCGATTCGCTCTTGCGTTGGTCAACGTGTTGATCTGGACGCTCATACCGAACCTAGTGGCATTGGCCGACGAGCGGCCTAACTTGCTGATCATCCACACCGACGAACACAACTTCCGGACGCTGGGCTGCTACCGCGAACTTCTGTCTGACGAGCAAGCGTTCATGTGGGGCAAAGACGCCGTCGTGACCACGCCTAATGTCGACTGGCTTGCCGAACACGGCGCGATCTGCACCAGTTTCTATGCGACTACCCCGGTTTGCTCGCCGTCGCGCGCCGCGTTTGTCTCGGGGCGCTATCCGCAGAACACGCCGGTCGTGACCAACAACATTCCGATGGATGATCGCGTTGTGACGTTCGCCGAAATCCTGCGGCGCGAGGGCTATGCCACCGGCTACGCGGGGAAATGGCACTTGGACGGGACCGGCAAGCCGCAGTGGACGCCGGAGCGTCGGTTTGGCTTCGAGGACAATCGATACATGTTCAACCGCGGCCACTGGAAGCAATTGGAGGACACGACGGATGGCCCCAGGGTCAAGGCGCGCAGCGCCGCTGGCGCGCCGAACTATGGCGTGCAGGGTGCCGACGAAAAGTCCTTCACAACCGACTTCCTGGTGGACAAGACGGTTGCGTTTATCAATGACCACAGCGACGAGTCCTTTTGTTTCATGGTCAGCCTTCCCGATCCGCACGGCCCGGACACGGTACGACCGCCGTACAACACGATGTTCGAGCAGCAAACGTACGAGACGCCCCGCACGTTCGATAAACCGGTCGAGAATCTGCCGAACTGGGGAAAGCCCAGCGGCGGTTTCAACGGCATGGCGAGTTACTACGGCATGGTCAAGTGTATCGACGACAATGTGGGCAAGATCCTAGACACCTTGCGATCCAGTAAACTGATGGACAACACGATTATCGTATTCACGGCGGACCACGGCGACTTGCGGGGCGAACATCATCGGCAGAACAAGGGCGTGCCGTACGAAGGCTCGGCCAAGATCCCATTCGTCGTTTTCTACCCCGACAAGATCAAGCCGGGCACGGTGATCGATGAAGCGCTGGGGTGCGTCGATTTTCTGCCAACGATCGTCAGATTGATGGGCTACGAGACGACCGGGCAGGAAGAAGGACGAGACGCGTCGGCTTTGTTTGCCGACGGCAAAGCTCCGGAGGACTGGACCGATGTCGCCTTCGTTCGCAGTACGGGCGACGAGTACGGATGGCTGGCCGCCGTGACCGACCGTTACAAGCTGATCTATTCCACGTCAGACGATCCGTGGTTGTTCGATATGGAAAAGGACCCCGACGAATTGACCAACTCCTTTCTCGATCCGGCGTACCGCGAGTTGGTCCGCGAACTCTCGCGGCAACTTGCCGAATACGGGCAGAGATTCAAAGATCCGAGAATCACCAACATCAAGATCAAGGCAGATCTGACGTGGGCCATCGAGGGAGTCGGCCAATACGTGTCGACACCGCCCGCCAAACCTGCCAAGAAGCCCAAGACTGCCGGGAAAAGGAAGAAAGGCAGAGGCAACCGCCAAACAAAGAAGAACGATGGCGGGAAGCTGGATGGGTAGACGCACCGTGGCCTTGATCAACCCAGCAAAATGCTAGCGGCGCTACTACGTGGGGCACGTTTCCAACGTGCCCTACCTCACCAACTTCCGGACATTGGCACGTTAGAAACGTGCCCCACAGTAGCGACGCGACGATCAAAGCCCGCACCTTGGTTTGCCTAGCCCCATTGGACGGGCGGGCTGGGAAGCGCATAATGAACGTGATTGATCGGGAGTTTCTCTGTTCGCCTGCCACGGTAAGCACTCCATTGGCATCCTGAATGTTGGCCTCCCATTTCGCCCCACCTTCTTTTGGAGAGGAGCTTCTGGCAAATGAACATCTATGTTGGGAACTTGTCGTATGATGCGACTGAGGAGGACATCGAGCAGGCATTCAGCGAATACGGCGAAGTGTCTTCGGTAAATATCATTAAAGACCGCGAAACAGGTCGTTCCCGCGGATTCTGCTTCGTCGAAATGCCCGACGCCGAAGCAGGCAAGACTGCGATTGAAGAGTTGAATCTCAAAAGGATCGCGGGGCGAGCGATCACGGTGAACGAAGCGCGTCCGCGCCGCGATAACGACCGTCGAGGAGGTCGTGGTGGCGGGGGACGTGGTGGTCGCCGCTGGTAACCGCGACACGCGGTGTTCCACTCCGCGCCGGCGCCCGGAGGGAACCCCCAACGCAGAGTCCTCACCAGCACGTAGGCCGGAACGAGCAACTGAATTCGCTGCCGGGAGTCGGTCGGCTTTGTACCATCAGTGCAAATGTCGTTCTTCAGAAAGAGCCTTCTTCGTCTACTGCGCATTCTGGCTGGCGTGCCTATTATCAGCCTGCTTGTGGTTGGGCTGCTCTTTCTCGTTTTTGGCGCAACACTGGAAGGTAGAAGCGTTGGGCTGAGTGCGGCGCTTCTGGCGGCGATGCTGTACTGCTCGGTCGGGTACTGGAACCGAAAGTGGTTCAAGAGGATACGGGGACGCTTCTACGCGGTACTATTGCCGCTCAGCCTACTACTGTATCTCGTTCCCATGATTCTCGCCCCCAGCGGCGGAGACACCGAGGACGGGCGTGTTCGGAGCTGCTTCCTGCACGGCCAAGAGAGACCTTCTCGCTATTCACCCTGGAACGTCATCCCCGAGGCTGATCAGTTCAAGGTTGGCGCCAGCATTCTCCCCTTCACCGATCCGTACGTGGATTTCGCGAAAGCTGGGAGAATACGATCGCTCGCGCTCCCGATCTACGAGGCCATGGAGAACGATGCCGAATTCCGTGAACTCGGATCGGTGATGGGCGCGACGCATCGTGAGATACTCCGAATGGAGTTTCGTACCGGGCATTACTACCTGTTCCTACCCGAAACAACGAGCGACGAACTGCTTCCTTGTCTCATTTTCCTACACGGAATGGGAGGCAACATAAAACCGTACCTCTGGGTCCTGTCCGGAATATCCGCTCGCATGAAGTGCGCCGTGATCGCCCCGACTTTCGGCTTGGGGAACTGGGACAGGGCGGAGGGTGCCGATTTTGTCGTCGACGTTGCCAAGGAAGCACTCGCGACACTTCCGCTCGATCTGGAACATCTTTTCCTGCTCGGCTACTCGAACGGAGCCATGGGCGTTACACGGGCAGCGGTCAAGGAGCCCACGCTGTTCAGGGGCCTGATATACCTCTCGCCGGTAACCGAGGACGAGTTCTTCTCGTCGCCCGAGTTCCTGTCGCACAAGCAAGAGCGCAGGATTCTCTTCCTGCACGGCGGCCGCGACAGGCGGATACCGCTGAGCTTCGTACAGGGAACCGTTGCGTCTCTGGAACAGCTCGGATGCAACGTTCGCTTGAAGGTCTATGACGACGAAGACCACTACTTGCTGTTTTCGCAATCCGACGCCGTACTGGCTGACATCGTCGAGTACATGGCGGCAGGCTAAGTCGACGACCGAAGGAGTACGCCGAGAATAGGCAGCAAGCCCATACTCACCAAGCGATACGCAGGATATTGAATTCGGCGACAAAAACCCTCCAACGGTGAATTGACAGCGTACTGGAAAGTGCTGAAAATACTCCCACTGCTTCCCGGTGAGGGCTAGCCTCGCAGTCCGAAATGTTCTGCTTGCTGCGAAACCGCACATTCAGGGTCCCTGCACCATTATCTACAAAAGAGGAATTCAGATGACTGAGCACATGACCAAGCCGCTGGACGAGTTGGCCGCAGACATTCTTGCGGACGGCGTGATAGACGCCGACGAAGTTGGACGCATCCGCGAGCGAGTCTACGCCGATGGCGTGATCGATCGTGATGAAGCCGAGTTCCTATTCAAGCTCAACGATGGTGCATCGGACGCGGACAACGACGCTGGCTGGGAGGCGTTGTTCGTGGAGGCCATTTCGGATTATGTTCTGAAGGACGAAATCTCGCCGGGCGAAATCGATGAGGACGAGGCAGCCTATCTGATTGAGAAGATTAAGGCCGACGCCAAAGTGGACAAGGCGGAGCTGGCGCTGCTCACCAATATCACGGCCAATGCCACCAAGTGTCCAGAGTCGTTCAACGCATTCGTCTTGGACTCGTTGAAGACGGCGGTCTTGGAGGACGGCATTATCGACGACGAAGAGGTCGAGATGATCCGCACGGTCATCTACGGCACAGGCGGTGGGGCTGGTGAAGATGTCGATCGGGCAGAGGCCGATTTCCTGTTTGAGTTGAACGACGCGGTATCGGGCAAGGAAAACTGCGCGGGGTGGAAAGACCTCTTCGTGGAAGCCCTCTCCAAGCACGTTCTGGAAGATGAGGTGTCGCCGGGTGAGATCGACGAGGACGAGGCGCAGTGGCTGGTCCGTGGCATCGAGGGAGACGGCGTCTGTGACGAGCTGGAAATGGCGTTGCTGTCGCAGATCAAGGCGCAGGCCACGCAGATTCATCCGACACTTCAAGCTAAACTCGATGAGTGGAATGTCACGTAGACGAATGGTGACGCAACACGTGAGTGTGGAAGTCCGTGCCCATCACGTGCCAGTTCACGACAGTAGCTTCCCCGTCGTGCGCGACGCAAGATTCAACCGTCGGTGTCTGCAATAGTTAGAAGGCGGATTACGCCTGTTTGGCCCAATTTTGAAAGGTAGACCATGGGAATTGCTGGATTCTTTTTTCACACATGGTATGGCGGCTTGATCTTCATGGTCTTCTGTTCGTATGTCATTGCGAAAGCCTGCGATGTTTTCGAGGCCTCGACGGACTATCTCGGTCGTAACCTTACGGAAGGTGTAAAGGGGGCGACGCTGAACGCGATTGGTTCGTCCATGCCCGAGTTGTTGACCACCGTATTCTTTCTAGCGTTCGCAACAAAGACGAATCTTGGGCGCGATCTGGCCGCGAGTATTGGAGGTGATACCGGATCGGCTATTTTCAATAGTGTCGTTATCCCCATGTTGGTTATTCTGGTTGTTCTTTTTGTGGTGAAACTGAAGGGGGTGGAGGTAGCAAGGAAAGTCATTCTCAGAGATGGCCTTTTTCTTCTTGCAGCAGAAGTCCTGCTTTTGGTCCTGTTGTCCAGCGATTACATAACCTTCTGGCATGGTCTCGTCTTCACCGTTTTCTATTTTATCTACCTCGGGTACATGATTCTCTCTATGAAGAAGAACGACGGTGGAGACGACGAGGAGGAAGAGGAGGAGGAAGAAGAAGACGAGGCGTGGTACACAAGATTCCAGTTCAAGTCCGAGCAGGGTCGTACCGGCCGGAGTATCGTACTGTTGGTCTCCTCAACCATTGTTCTCGCTGCGGCCTGCGCCGGTTTGGTGGAAGGCTGCAAAGGGATAGCCGACTCGTTGGGAATTAATCCACTATTCGTGGCGCTCGTTGTTGTTGCAGCAGCAAGCAGTGTGCCGGACACGATCATATCCATAAAAGATGCCCTGAAGGGGAACCATGATGATGCACTGTCGAATGTGCTTGGCTCCAATATCTTCGATATCACGATCAGTATGGGGCTGCCACTCGCCGTGTTTCTGATGATCACCGGTCAGAAGATTGATTTCAGGGAAGCGGGCCCCACCTTGATTGACATCCGGATTATGTTGCTGACGGTAACTGCAATTACCATTGCGATCTACTATTTCAGCAAAAAGATGAAAGCCATACATGTTGTTATGTTGGGTGCTATTTATGGCGTGTTCATTCTGTACGCCATCGGTGCAGCGGACTATCTCGCCGACGGTAATCTGCCGTGGTTATCGAAGCCGGCCGGCGTGTTCATTGACTTCCTGCGACAGCCGGGAGGTATTGGAGATATCCTGCAGCGCATCGCCAATGGCATCACCGGATCCTGGTAGGACTTGTTGGAACGACTGAGAGCGGACCGGGGCAACTGCCTGAAGCGCCGGGAGATGGTGGCCCCAAGAGATACCCGGGATGAAGGTTCCGGGTAACGCAAGCGTAAAGTGAAGATATCCATCAAAAGGGACGAGCAAGAGTATGGCCCTTATCCGGCCACGGTGGTAGTCCAGTATCTGGATCGCGGTAGTCTGCTGCCTCATGATCTCGCTCGGCTCGACACAGGCGGCGGCCAGTGGAAGCCCCTGTCGCAGTTGCTACGCGAGCAGGGGATCGATAACCCCGTCGATGCGGACGCCTATCGGCCAAAAAAAATCCTCTTGGACCTGAGGTCCTTCGATCCTCGTCTGATCTTTCCCCTCCACCAGATCCGTGCTGGCCACTGGATGCAAGACCGCCGGCTGCTTCTGTTCATCGGGGCGGGCATGTTGCCGATCGTGTTCGTCGCGGTGCCTTTGCCCGTGATGATCGTCTACATCGCCATCGCTTTCTATTCGTCGTGTATCTGGGCCTTGTTCTTCTACTTTCTGTTCAAGACTCGTCAGGTGCGTCCCCGCACGGCGGTGGCCTGTTTCTTCATCACGGGTATGGGTTCCATTGCGGTGCTGCTGCTCATTCAGCAATTTCCGCCCTGGACCTTCTTGTACGCGATGACGGATAGCCGCAACCTGTTCACGCGTTTCATGGGGATGTTTTTCGGAGTCGGAATCGCCGAAGAAACCTGCAAGGCGGCGGTTGTTTGGTACTTGTCCAGCCGAGCAGGACGTGTGCTACTTCCCCAGACGGTCGTGTTCTACGGAATGATATCCGGGTTGGGGTTTGGAATATATGAAGGCGTAGGGTACCAACTGACCGTTAATCGCGAGCAGGGTGCCGACGTAGGCTATATTCTGAATGTGTTAAGGCTCACTTCTTTGCCGTTTCTGCATGCGGTCTGGACAGGAATCTCAGCCTATTTTCTCAGTTTTGCCATGGTGGCGCCGAAGAAACGAATCAGCTTGCGGCTGATCGCTATCCTGATTCCCGCGGCGTTTCACGGATTGTACAACACTCTCGGGGCAAACTTGCTGGGCGTCGGGGTGACCCTGTTGAGTGTTCTCTTCTTGATCTCCTATTTGTCAAATTGCGAGGAACTTAAGCTGAATCTGAGGCGAGATTCCCATAGCTGACCGGCGCGGCACAGTCGCACGCCCAGCGGGAGCGGAAGCTGGTTGAAACCGTCCCTCGATTGTGTTAACTTCTGTACAATTGACTCTGTTTGTCGGCACCAAAGGTGGCGCATGCTACCGGGCATTGAATCGTCATGTTTGCCTAGTAACAAGTATTGGGAGGAAATCACTCGTGGCTATCAATCTCCAGAAAGGTCAGCGGCTTGAAGTCGGTCTTCAGCGGGTAGGTATCGGTTTAGGATGGGCCCCTGCCGAGGGTACCGGCTACGATTTTGATCTGGATGCTTCGGCATTCATGTTGGGCGAAAACAACAAGATCCCGGCAGACAACTTCTTCGTGTTTTACAACAACCTGCAGTCACCGGACGGCGCGGTGGCGTCTTCCGGGGATGATCTGACGGGTGGCGGCGACGGCGACGATGAAACCCTCAACGTCGACTTCAGCAAGGTCGATCCACGAGTCACTGAGATCATCGTCGTCGTAACGATCCACGACTACGAAGAACGGAAGCAGAATTTCGGTCAGGTCCGCAACTCCTTCATCCGTATATATGATGAGGCCAGTAACGAAGAGATCTGCAAATACGAGTTGGACGAGGACTTTTCGGTTGAAACGGCCATCGAATTCGGGCGGCTGTATAAGAAGGACGGCGGCTGGAAATTCGAGGCGGTCGGAAGTGGCTACCAGGGCGGCTTACAGTTCTTTGTCAGTAAGTACGGGTAACCTATCACGTTCCATGCGTTCTCGTGTGGTTTGCAGCAAGCCCTGCTCGGGGTCCGCATTGGAACAACCTTCTCTTTGTTGGGAGAAACATGATGGCGATCAATTTGCAGAAGGGCCAGACCATCAATCTGGACAAGGACACCAACGACCTATCGTCGATCACGATTGGCCTGGGGTGGAAAATCAAGAAGAAACCCGGTTTCTTTGCGAAGATGTTTGGCGGAGGCGACGAATTTGATCTGGACGCCATCGCCTTCTTGCTCGACGACCGAGGTAAGATTCGCAACTTGGGTCAGCGGCTTGTGGGCAGCGATGTCATTTTCTTCAATAACTTGCAGCACCTATCGGGCCACATTGTGCACACGGGCGACAATCTGGTCGGCGGAGCGGGGATAGAAGACGACGAGCAGATCATCGTCAAGCTGAACGCCCTGTCGCAACAGTACCATCGCATCCTGTTCATAGTATCGATTTACCAAGGCATTCAGAAGAAACAGCACTTCGGCGAAGTCGAGAAGGCGTTCATTCGGGCGGTGGATGGCCGCGGTGTCGAAGTCGCGCGATATAACCTGGCCGAAGATTCGTCCTATAACAACATGTGCACTATGACCTTCGCCGAAGTCTACCGCAAAGATGGCGATTGGAAATTCCGAGCCATCGGCGATGCTTTTCCGACCGATTCGTTTTTGACGTTGTTGGGCCAATACACGGATTGATCCATCCGATACTGAACGCGGACATTCGAGCACCCCAAACGAGGAACTGATTCGATGAGGAAGTTGCCTGTCTACTTGTTGTTGGATACGTCAGGATCGATGACTGGGGAGCCGATCGAGGCTGTCAAGAACGGCGTGCAAATGCTGGTCACTGCCCTGCGGCAGGATCCGTACGCGTTGGAGACGGCCCATTTGAGCGTAATCACGTTCAGCACGACGGCCGAGCAAAAGGTAGAGCTGACCGAGTTGACTTCGTTTCAACCTCCAGACCTGCAGGCTAGTGGTGTGACGTCGCTGGGCGAAGCGCTCAAGCTGGTTGCCGAGCGTGCTAGCCAGGAGGTGGTCAAGGCGACCGCCGAAACGAAGGGCGACTGGAAACCAATGGTCTTCATCATGACCGATGGCATGCCCACTGACGATTGGGAGAAGTGTCTGGAACGTTTCCAGCAGGAGAAGTGGGGCATCGTCGTCGGTTGCGCGATGGACCAAGGTGACCCGGAGGTGCTCAAAAAGATCGCGGGCGAGGCCGTGGTCCAGTTGGGTACAGCCGATTCGGCTTCCATCGGCGCCTTCTTCAAGTGGGTTTCCGCCTCGATTAGCACCGGAAGCCAAAAAGTGGAAACCGCCCAGAAGGAAGTCAGCGGTTTGGACGAATTGCCACCACCTCCCCCCGAAATCGATGTTGTCGGCATATAATATGCCTACGGCCTCGCCGTTTCGTGAGCCAAAGAGGTTTGCTGTTCAGTGAGAGAAACGATGAGACGTCTTCCCGTATACTTGCTGTTGGATACGTCCGGGTCGATGCGCGGCGAACCCATCGAGTCTGTGAAGGTGGGCCTGAGCGCCATGGTCTCCACCCTGCGGCAGGATCCATCCGCTCTGGAATCGGTTTTTCTTTCCGTTATCACTTTCGATCGAGACGTGAACGTAGTCGAGCCGCTAACCTCCCTGGAAGATTTCCAGACCCTGGACCTGCAAACGCCCGCTTCTGGTCCCACGCACCTGGGCTTGGCTTTGGAGGCAGTCTGCCAACGCGTCGATCAGGAGGTGATCACGAATACGGAACAGCGGAAGGGCGACTGGAAGCCACTGTTGTTCGTGATGACCGACGGCAGCCCCTCCGACAAAATGAAATACAAAGAGATGGTTCCAGAAGTCCGGAAAAGGAATTTTGCCATCATCGTGGGATGCGCCGCCGGCGCAAAGGCCAAGGTCGAGGAATTGGAGGGGTTGTGCGATCACGTCGTTAGCCTCGACACCATGGACAGTGCATCCTTTTCCCAGTTCTTCAAGTGGGTTTCCGCATCGGTGGCCACGGGCAATATGAGCATGGGGGCAACGTCGGAGTTGACACTGCCTCCTCCGCCACCGGAGGTTCAGGTTGTCATCTAAGTCTTGAAGGAAGCGTCATGTCGGCTGATGATCGTCGTTCCGTTCCGGGTTCTGACGGAGACAAGCAGGAATCGGACTCGTTCGACTCGCTAGAACCCGCATCCCCGGACGAGTTGTCCTCACCGCCACTGCCCGCGGAAGATCCGCCTCCCGAAACCATCGACGATCTGGTGGAACAACTCAAATCCGTCGACGAACTGCAGCCTGATGGTGAGCAGCCCGAAGACACGTTGCCATCGGGGACGCCGCCGCAAGCCGTTGATCCTTCACCCCCGGAGGTTTCCACCACCCCCGAGGACGGAATCGACTTCGTCTCATCCGAAACAGAACAAAGCGGAGTTGGCCCCGAGTCGACCGGTCCGGCCGAGCCAACCGGTCCGGCCGAGCCGCCCCCGGAGCCCGACAAGCCGATTCCCAAAAAACCGGTTTCCAGAGCCCCTGCTCCTTTGCCGGAACCGTCGTTTCGCATTCCCAATGGAACCGCAGGTAAACCGTACCACGCTCGGATCCAGGCCGGGTTGGAGGCCGACGACTTGGCTAAGGGCGTCAGAGTCAAGCTCGCCGGGCTGGAACCGCTGGGGTTGGGGTATGAAGTGGATGGCGGCGAGATCAGCTTGTACGGTACGCCAAGGGAGGCCGGTGAATATGGCATTACCGCCAGCTTTGTTTTTCCCAAGACAACGAACCGCCCTGATATCATCAAGGAGAAACAGGTTTCGCTGGTCGTCAACCCGGACCCGAGATCACTGTGGAGAAATCTGGAGCCGGACGAATCATTGCCCTACCAGAAGCCGCATGTCTACTGCCGGCGAGTTACGGGCGAAGCCGTGATGATTGGGGCCAGCCGGCGCGGCCGCTCGCATGCGCACGAAGGAACGTTCCGCGATGACGACTTCTGCCTGCGATACCTCGAATCTTCCGGCTGGTACCTGATGGCCGTGGCCGACGGAGCGGGCTCGGCAAAGTTGTCGCGCCGCGGCTCGCAGATCGCGTGCGATGTGGTGTGTGATCAAATCACACCGCATCTTGATTCGGGCGGGACGCTCGGCGACGAATTTGCGGGGCGTCTGGAGGAATACTTTGGCGGTTCCCAGGAAGAACTGGCACACATTCGTAATTCGCTGTATCGGAGCCTGGGGTCGGTAGCGATGGCCGCCTACAAGGCGATAAGCCAGGAGGCCGAGAGCCTGCAGGAAACGCCGATTCAGCAATTTGCCACCACGTTGATCTTCGCGATTTCAAAACCACTTCCGTACGGTTGGTTCGTCGGTACTTATGCCGTGGGCGATGGTGGGGTCGGCATCTACCGCAAGGAGGATGAGGTGATCCTGCTGAACGATCCGGAAGGAGGCGAGTTTGCCGGGCAGACCCGTTTTCTCACCATGTCCGAGATCTGGGACAGTCATGAGATACTGGATCGTATCAAGTTCTCCGTCGTGAAGGACTTCACCGCATTGATTGCCATGAGCGACGGAGTGTCCGATCCCAAGTTCCAGACAGACAACAACTTCCGGGACACACAGAAATGGCACGAGTTCTGGGACGACTTGGGCGCCGAGATCAGATTGGACAAACACAACGAGCGGGCGCACGAAGAGCTTCTGGCATGGTTGAACTTCTGGTCCGTGGGTAATCATGACGATCGGTCAATCGCCATTTTGTTGCCTTGATTCGGCAAGATAGTCGAGTGCGATGAGTGATATTGTAAAGATTAAGGCCGCCGACGGTTCCGAGGTCCGCTTCGTCGACGAAATCATCGGCGCCGGCGGCATGAAAGACGTGTATTTCGCCCCCGACAAATCCTACGTGGTCGCTTTCTTCCGAGACAAGCAAGACTTCAACGCGAAGGACCGGATCGAGAACATCGTAGGCATCTATCGCAAAAAGATCTACGATCAGCCGGGCGGCGAGTACTGGAAGGACCTGTTCTGCTGGCCGACAAAAATGGTCGAACATGAGGGGAGGCTGGGCGTAGTTGCTCCTACTTATCAAGGCCATTTCTTCTTCGAGTTCGGTTCGAAGAACAATGATTTTCTGGGCATCAAAGGTAAAGAGAAAGAAGGCAAGTGGTTCGCTTCCGCAAACCACCAGTCCAAACACCTCGATAAACGGGAGCGAGGCAATTGGCGTTCGTATCTGACAACCTGCATCAAGATTGCCCGCGCCGTTCGGCGGATGCATGCGGCGGGTTTGGCGCATTCCGACTTGTCGTACAAGAACGTGCTCGTCGATCCCAGCGGAGGCAACGCCAGTATCATTGATATCGACGGCCTGGTCGTCCCAGCAAAATACCCACCCGACGTGGTGGGGACGCCCGACTTCATCGCCCCCGAAGTCATGGCCACGCTGAAGTTGCCACTGACCGACAAGAAACGAGCCCTGCCGCGGATCGAGACGGATCGGCATGCTTTGTCCGTGCTGATCTACATGTATCTGCTTTATCGCCATCCCCTGCGAGGAGGCAAGGTGTATGACGCCGATCCCAATCGCGACGAAGAACTAGCGATGGGCGAAAAGGCGCTGTTCGTCGAACATCCGACGGACGATTCCAATCGCCCCAAACTGGACTCGGTTCGCCCGGGTGATTTGCCTTGGGCCGACTTGTCAAAAATGCCCTTCACCCTTACGGGACCGTACTTGAAGGAGCTGTTCGACCGAGCTTTCGTCAACGGACTGCATCACCCTGCACAGCGGCCCTCGGCGGACGATTGGGAGCGGGCGCTCGTCAAGTCGGTAGACTTGCTTCAGCCCTGCCCTAATCCGAAATGCGATCAGCAGTGGTTCGTTTTCGATAACACGACCAAACCGGTGTGCCCGTTCTGCAAGACTCCGTACCAGGGGGACCTGCCCGTCTTGAACCTGTACTCTTCGCGCGGCAAGGGCAAGCCATTCAAACCCGACAACCACCGGCTGATGGTTTACAGCAACCAGTATCTTTACGAATGGCACGTCAAGCGAAACGTCTTCCCCAATGA
The DNA here is from genome assembly GCA_964623055.1 of uncultured Pirellulaceae bacterium. Classification (GTDB taxonomy): domain Bacteria; phylum Planctomycetota; class Planctomycetia; order Pirellulales; family Pirellulaceae; genus JADHUC01. The sequence continues at coordinate 18,515 of CAZURK010000059.1, read as the reverse complement.
AAAGGTGACCCCGGACCAGAAGAAGCCCGTAGGATACTTCGTGTTGCACCACGGGCGATGGGTGTTCGTCAACCAGCGTCTGCCCGACATGAAAGACGTCGGCGAGAAAAAGAAGATTGAAATCGACACGATGATCGAGTTGAAGGATGATCAGAAACTACTCTTATCGCCCGAGGACGGAGGGCGACTGATCCACGTGCAAATTGTACGAGGGTGAACAGAACCTCTAGGGAGTTGGTCATGCGCAGATTACCCGTTTACGTTTTGCTCGACTGTTCCGAGTCCATGGTGGGTGAGACAATCGGATCCGTTCATCAAGGCCTCGACATGTTGTTGCGGCAACTGCGAACCGACCCTCACGCACTGGAAACGGCCTGGCTCAGCATCATCACATTCAGCCGGGATGCCGAACAGTTGGTTCCCCTTACGGAGCTGACGGACGTGCAGACGCCCGAACTGAAAGTGCGTCCCGGCACGTCTTTGGGCAAAGCGCTCTCGTTGTTGCGCAATTGCATCGCCGGGGAAGTGAAGACGACTACCAAAGATCGTAAAGGCGACTACCGTCCCCTGGTTTTCCTGCTAACCGACGGGCAGCCTACCGACGACTGGCGCGTCGTCAAGCAGGCGGTTGACCGCTTGACCAACCCGAAGATCGCAAATTTTTACGCCATCGGGTGCGGCGACGATGTCGACTACGACATGCTCAACGAAGTCGCGGACGTCGTCTTCAAGTTGAGCGACATGACGCCCGAGGCTCTGAAGCGACTGTTTATCTGGTTGACCGCTTCGGTGGCCGGTGCGAGCATGGGAGCCGGGCAGGGCGAAGCATACGACGGCATCGACCTGGACAAGAAGCCCTCGGAGGTCATGGAAGTAGCGCCCGGCTCACATCCCCGATACGAAGGCTTGCCGCTCCAGGTGTTTGTCAAGGCCTACTGTCAGCGGGAAAAGCTGCCTTACTTGATGCGGTATCGCCTGGTCCCCGAGATGCAGCGTTACGAACCACTAAAGGCCCACAAGCTGGAATTCTCTCAAGACGAAGGCGGCGGATTTGAGGTGCCTTCCATCAATGTCTCCATGCTCATGGGGTGTCCGCCCTGCCCTTACTGCTTCAATCCTCTGGTTGCAGTGTGCGGCTGCGACGCGGTGATGTGCTTGCCGGAAAATCCACCCAATGCGGTGACTTGTCCACGCTGTGAGCAAGAAATGCCTTTGCAGGCAGCCGATGATGATTTCTCGATCAGCCAGTCGGCAGGTTAGCATACGCTTCGGTCTTCAAATAGAAATCTCAAGCCACAAGATACCACATCACTATGGGCCGCCTTTGGGCGTGTCTCGCTCTCATCTCATACGTCTGCGACAGCACATGGCACTGATCATCGACTGATTTTCGACGCAAAGCGGCTGGCATGCATTCTTGAGGTTCGTTCTGCGCAACTCTTAGACGCATTGTACCATCCAGCAACAGCCTGTGTTTCGCCACCATCTTCATTGGTCATTGGGATTTGGGCCTTGGTCATTTCCCCACTTGCGGCCTTACCCAAGGTGCTTCGCAAACCACTCCCCCGTACGGCACCACATTTCGTCCGACAGCACATGCCCGATGCCGTCTTCGATGAAGTAGCTGAAGTTCTCTGCCACGCCAGCCTCGTCGTATGCTTGGGCGATTCGTCTGACGCCTTCGCGCACCTCCTGGATCGGGCTGCCGCCGTCGTTTTCCCCGAAGTTCATGTGAAGCGCCCGCGGTGCGATCAGGGCGGCGATGTCGGGCGTGTCGCCGTATTGGAAGAGACCGGGAACGAAATTCGGAAAACAGTGCAAGAGATGCTTCCGATGAATCGCGGCGTAGGTCGGCAAGCAGCAGTTGCCTACCAGACACTTCAGCCGAGGTTCCCACGGGCCGACCAGCCACGTGTGGGTCGAACCCATCGAGTGGCCGTAGCAGCCGATCCGATCTTTGATGACTTCAGAGCGCGAGCACAGATAGTCGATCGCTCGCCGCATGTCCAGGATGTTCTTCCAGGCCATGCATTTGCCGGCAACGACGTATCGGAGAAACTCGAACCTCTCGAAACGGCCGCCTCGAAGACGCTCGTTCTGACGTTCCTCGAAACACAACGCGTCGGGACACAACACCACGTAGCCCTCCTTGGCCAGGGCAATACCGGTGTGATGCATAGGGTTGCCGGCCAGCCCCGCCGGTTCGTTCTTGCCCAGATGGTATTGACCGTTGTGCTGGTGCCAAACCGCAACGGCCGGAGCCGGATGATCCGCGTCCACGCCGTCGGGCACCAGCAGCATGGCCGGCACACGATCGTCCGGTTCGACTTCGTAGGTGAGCGATTCGATCCGATAGCCATCTTTGGCCATCGTCTCTCGCAACTGAGGCTTCAGCGCACACGGCTCGGGCCACGGACCTCCCAGGCAATCCAGCAGTTTGTTCTTGAAGTCATCGATGGACATGGTCCCTTCTCCTATCGCAGGCCGCTTGGCACGGGCTTCGACCCCCAACGCAGCAACTGCGCCGGCAGCCGATCCGGCCAAGAATGTGCGTCGTCTGATTCTGCTGCTGCCGTTCGATTTGTGTTCGTCGTTCATGAGATCACTCCTGGCTGAGTCGTTTGGTCAGGGTCGCGATGCCCTCTCGGTAGATGTCCAACACTCGTTCGCGTTGCTGTCCGTCGGCAAAAACAGCCTTCTCCTGAATGGCCCGGATCGACTCGTGCATATCGGCTATCAGTTCTTTCGCGACGTCACGTTTGAAGATGCTCTTCTTGGCCAGTTCAATGTAGACGGCACTGGTGTGGCCAAAGACCGAGCCGCCCAACTCGTTTTTCTGCTGAGAGTTGACGCGCAGTGCAATCCAACCGGGCTCGTCAACTTGAAGCGGGCACGTTAGGTCTGCCTCGAAGTGCCCGGCGACCGGAGAACTCGCTTTGCTGGCCACAACGCTGCCGTTGTGGACGACTTCGATCTTCTCGAAGTTGCACCGGCCAATCGCCCGTCCTCGGATTTTAAGCTGTTTGGGCTCCGTTAGCCGGATGACATCGCCCGGACCGTACCCATCGACTTGCAGTTCTAACAAAGGGCCATTGGTGATGAACGACCTGCCTGCCCGGAGTGCCTCCAGCCATCCTGGGATGGTCAGCGGCTGCGGAACCTCGACGAACACGCGGGAAAAATCGAACATGAACCAATCGGTCCCGGTCGAAAACGGCACTCGCAGGCCAATGTTCATGAAGCGGTAGTACGTATCTTCATAAGTGCCTTTGGTGCCGCCGTCAAAGATATTGTGGGCGTGCAGCGTGCCGGCGAGCCATTCGGGAACGTCTTCCGTGCCAAAGGCGTTATGGCACCAAACGACGGTCGCCCCATCGCCACGTGCCTTGTCGATGGCGAAGCGCAAGGAAGGTGAATCAGTGCCTTCTCCCATGATGCCCGGTCCGATGCTGACGGGTCGGATCAACTTGTCGATGTCCAGAAACATCACGTGCCCGTACCCTTCGCCACCGGGACCAAAATTGTGACGGTGCTCTTCAGCGTAACCGAACGTTGTGTCGTGCCAGGACAACTTCTGTAAATCCTCTTTCGTGTAAGTGTTGGAGATGTAGCCCCGTTCCGCCTTGACGCGTCGCAAGTAGGAAACGAACACCAGTTGCAGTTCATCCGCTCGCGAGACATACCGCAGATACTGGTCAGCTTGCTCGCGGTTGATCGACATCAGATGCAGGTGAGTGTTGCCGTTGTGCCAGTCTGCAGACGCGGCGTTGTAGAATCGCACAAGCGGCAGCGTTACTTCGCTAGCCGCCTGGATGGACAAATCAACCACCTTTCGCGTCAATTCGGTCTCCAAGCCGGCAACCGCCTCGATCGTCAACTGTCTTCGCGGTACAGAGACCGTGGCTGATTCAAGCAGAACGTGCCACTCTTTGGCCCGATGCTTCTGACGTAAACCTATGCCACGATTCAACAAGCCTTCAAGCGGCAGGAAATGGCCGTCGTTGGTAGTAATCCGCACCAAGCCGGCCCGTGGCTTCTTCGTCACCGAGTCGATCAACTTCAACGTAAGCCGACAGGTCGATTCGTCGCCTGCCTTCGATGATCCGCCATCCGCCGCCGAGTCGGCTTTCGCGGGAAGAAGCGTCACTGGATACTTCGGCGCGGTGTGCTCGTGCGCCGGAACACACCTGCTTCCCAAGCCAGCGACCACGAGAGGTAACAATACGACGGAGAGTCTTCGTACCGCTGAGTGAATTGCCGCTAGAAGCAGTTTCCAACCCCACGTGCGGTGGCTGGGGTCGAACGAAGTGAGCCCCCAGGCCGTTGTTTTCTGGGGGTTCGCTGCGCTCAACCCCAGCCACACTCTTGCGAAGATTGGATTTGAGACTGCCTCAAGTACCGATTCTGATTTCCGGTTGCTGTTCATCTTTCCCTCTCTGTACTGAATCAAGGCACAATCTTACATGCAATGTCACGCGTGAACGAAGGCACGGTCAAGCGAAGGGCACCATCGGATGACTCACACTTGTCTTCTTTGACAACCTGAGCTTCCCACGTGTCCCACCACGAAACGCGGTACGTGCCAGCTTTCAAATCTTGAATCACGATCGTCGCACCGTCGATCGTCGCCGGCTTTGCCTTCCGGATCACGACGCTTTCGAAACTCGCCTGCGGATCGAACAGCCATAGGTACGCCCGATCTTGCCCCTGCAGACCGACCAGCCGAAGCGACTCGCGAGAGACTGTAGCAGCGGTTTTCTGCAGACGCGCCGTCGTCCAGGGAATATCGGCCAGAAACTTGGCCAATGGCCGGTAATGAGGGTATGCGTTTCGCTTGTCCAAGCGATCCCACCACCAGAAGAGGGCCGTACCCGACGTGCCGGACAAAGCGGATCCCCAAATTGCATTGTGAAAGTCGATCACTTCGTCGCTTTCCTGCATTTCCTTGGTTGGCTGCCATCGCTCGTTGGCCAAGCCGAATTCGCCGATCAGAGCGGGTCTATCCGGCGCGTGTTCTCGAAGAAATACGGCATTACCCAAGACCGCCTCGACTTCATCTTGGTATCGCCGTCCCTCCACGGGACGCAGGTAGAAGTGCACGTCTGCCACGTCCAAACTCTCCAAACGGCAATCCCTGGACGAATGATGCCATGTGCTAGTGGATCGGAGGTGGCCGTAAATGTCGATCTGCTCCAGATAATCGCCCAGTTCGGCGTAGAACCGATCCGTGGGCCGACCCGGGTCCATTTCGTTGAAGTATTCCCAGGTGACCACACTGGTCGAATAACCCCAGCGAGCCACGGCGTAGCGAAGCAGATTCTTGGCGTCGTCGATTGCCTTCTGGTACTCCGAACTGGATTCGTCCTTCAAGTCGTTCATGTAGAGGTCGCGAGTGATCAGGCACAATTGCAGATAAATTCCGTGCTTCTCCGCAGCCTCCACGACTTCGTCCAGCATGAATGAATCCACAGGGTTGTAGAAGCCACGCACTCGGCGATTGACCGTGGCTTCCCAAAGCAGTTCGGGCCCGCCGTCGGCTTCCGTGAGCGACAATGCGTCGATCCACGCGGAACCGGCTCCTTCCAGACGAAGCACCGTTCGGCCCAACCAGAACTCGTCAGCACTAGTTTCAAACGTCAGACGGAATCGGTTCCACCCGCCTCCTGATCCGGACGACACAGGAGCTTCCGACGCATGTGCGCCGACGGCGACGTGGACCTTTGTATTCGGCTCCGTCTTGATTCGGCCGGAGAAGACGTATTCCGTCTCTGGTCGCAAAGCTACCGCGTGTGACGGTTGCACACGGAGCGTCGCATCTTTGCCTCCGCCGATCTGGACGCATTGTCGTTCGGAATCGTCATCCGGCGTAAGCACAAACGGCGGTCGCCAACCCCACGACCGTCCCCAAGCACTCTTACGCGCCTCGATGGCCATCGCCCAATCTTTGCAGCAAGTCCAGATTCGCAGGTAATTCGCGCCGTTGGAGGACAGTTTCGTGAAAACATCATCCACCATGCCAGGCTTCACGTACTGCTGTTCGCCGATGAACGCCAAGTTTTGGCCGATGGGAAAGAAGGGCTGGCCTTCAGAGAACTCGAAGAAGCGCGGGTCTCTCTTGCTCACCCTCACAAATCCCTTCCGGTCTGACGGCACAGACTTGAAGCGGACCGCCTTGGACTGCATTTCGCCGTCACGATCCTTCACATAGGCCAAAGCCTCGTAGTCACCGATCTCCCTGGGCGCAAACCTCGCTTTCCAAACAGGCTGCCCATCGGGATACATCCATGTCGTTCCACGACGGCCTTGGCCGATATCTCGCCGCTCGTACTGTTGGCAGTGGAACGCCGGTAGGCGCAGTTGCACGCCACTGGGCGTGCGCAGCACGACGCCTGCATCCGTCTCCGTAGGATCGAAGTGGTTCTCGTAACGACGGTTGTTGTCGATACGAAACTCGATTCTTTCATACCTGCCAACCTGCGGCTTCGAGACGTCGATACCGATAGTCTGTTGCGCCGTGCACAACCGCGAGCAGAAAGCCGCGACGAGCAGCGCAGCGAGGCTAGAGGAATACACCGCCGCGGCCTGGAAATGTCCGTAGCCGGACTCGCAAGAGTTCGGGACCAGAAGTCTTGCGACTTCTGCTACACGAAGAATCAAACCGGTGGCGGTACAATTCGGCGATTGTCTGAGGTCAGCCCGGATTCGTGAGTATGGAAACCGCGCGTGATACATGGTCTAATCCTCAGCATACTTGCAGTCAGTGTTGCCAGGCGGTCTCGGATCCGTGGACTCGCTGTGGCCGGGAAAATTCGAGTCCGGTAAGGTGTTGCAGGATGAAAGAACATTCTACAAGCAGTGAATCGCTCGAGAAATCAGACGGCGTCCGATTTGCCTCTCGTTCTCGATCCATTGCGTCGTCGCCGCCAGGAAACAGGAAAGAGGAGGATTCAGGCCGCACGGAGATCTCGCGTCGTCGCCTGTTGTTGAATCTGGGCCGTGCGTCTGCCAGCCTGCCGCTGAGCCTGTTACCTTGGCCTATAGCGACGTCGTTGGTAGACGCTGCCGTCCCGTGCCGAGCGATGGCTGGCGAAATCGAACAGATCCTTTTGGAGAAGATTCTCGCGGCCTGGTATCCCCGCTGCCTGGACAACGAGCATGGTGGTTTCCACGAGAACTTTGCCGAAGACTGGACGCGTGGGCGGACAAAGTCGAAGTTCCTGGTCTTTCAAGCACGCATGACGTGGGTTCCGGCGGCGGTAACTCTGGCGTATCCGCAACATCGAAAGCAGTACGTGGAATATGTAGGACATGGTTTGAGATTCCTCGCCGGCAGTCTCTGGGACGCCGCGAACGGCGGCTTTGTCGATCGGACGGATGCAGCAGGAAAGCCCGATCGGCAACGGATGCCGTGGAAGCAGATGTACAGCCTCGCATTCGGCATCTACGCCGCCGCGGGCGCGTACGAGGCAACAGGGGACGATAAAACACTGGATCTGGCCAAAGCGGCATTCCGCTGGATTGATCGCCACGCCCACGATCCAGAACATGGCGGCTACTTCGAACACCTTACGGCCGAAGGCCAGCCCGTCGCGATGGATATCCCAAGCGAACCGCTTGGCAGAGGGCTGCCGCTGATCGGACACGTAGGTCACAAGTCGATGAACGCCCATATCCACGTGCTGGAAGCACTGATCGCACTGCGACGCGTTTGGGACGACGCTCACCTGACCGAGCGTCTCGACGAGGTTTTTCAGATCGTTCGCGACAAGATCGCCATGCCCGGGGGCCATCTGGCGATGTTCTGCTCGCGCGATTTCACTCCGGTAGACGAGCGCAGTTCGTTCGGTCACGAACTGGAAACCGCCTACCTGCTGTTGGAGGCAATCGAGGTACTCGACCGGGACGACGACCAGAAGACTCGCCGGAAGGCGTTGGAACTGGTCGACCATTCGTTGCGTTGGGGTTGGGATCAGGCAAACGGCGGTTTCTACGACGAAGGCCCGCCCACGGGACCTCCAACTCGCAGGTCAAAGGTCTGGTGGGTACAACCCGAGGGCATGAACGGGCTACTCACGGCCGCTCGGATCGCGGGCGATGACGCGTCCCAATATGAAAAAGCGTTTGCCTGGATTTGGCAGTTCTTTCGCGACCACATGGTGGATCACAAGCACGGCGGCTGTTTCGATTCCGTCTCACCCGAGGGCAACCCACTGCCGGGCAGACGTCACAAGGCCACACCATGGAAGACGGCCTACCACGTCACGCGGGCAATGTTGCTTGCGATCCGCCGTTTGAGGAACGTATCGGGCGAATAGGTAAGTCATGCTGCTACCTATCCAGGCGGAGAACGATGTGCCTGCCGAGGCCAAGCAGATTGTCGCTGGGCAATCGGCGCGGATGAAGTCGCTGGCACCGCAAGTGGATGTCGAAAAGCTTGGCCACGACAGGGTAATCCTCAAAACCGTCGGTCAGAACATTCTCCTCGTCGGCCGTCCGCCGCGTGGGACGCTTTACGCCGTCTATACGTTTCTCGAAGACGTCGTCGGCTGCCGATGGTGGACGTCCACTGAATCGTTTCTCCCGCGAAAGCCGACGTTGACGATTCCCAAACTGGATATCGCGTACGCACCCAAGCTCCAATCCCGCGAGGCGTTCTACCGTGATGCATTCAATCCCGTGTTTGCCGCGCGTCTGAAGCTGAACGGCCATCATCACCGCATCCCGCCCGAGTACGGCAGCCACCACTGGTTCAGCGGATTCGTACACACGTTTTACCCGCTGCTTCCTCCCGGCAAATATTTCGCCGAGCATCCGGAGTGGTACAGCGAGATCAATGGAAAACGCGTGACGGAACGTTCACAACTCTGCCTGACCAACGAAGAGATGCGACAGAAGCTTGTACGCAACGCGCTGGCCCGGTTGCGAAACGACCCTCAAGCCAAATTCATCTCGATCAGCCAGAACGACTGGCATGGCCAATGCCAGTGCGAACGGTGTCGAGCAATCGAGCAGGAAGAGGGCTCATCGTCCGGGCCGCTGATTCGCTTTGTCAACGCTGTGGCGGAAGACATCGAAAAGGAATTCCCGGACGTGATGATCGAGACGCTCGCCTATCAGTACACGCGCAAGCCACCGTTGAAAGCTAAGCCCAGACACAACGTCGTGATCCGACTGTGTTCGATCGAATGCTCCTTTGTCCAACCGCTTGCCAGCGGCGAGCAGAACGAGAAGTTCCGCAGCGATATCGAAGGCTGGAGCAGCATTGCCCCGCATTTGTTCGTGTGGAACTACGTCACGAACTTCAGTAACTACATTCTGCCGCATCCGAACATGCGAGTGCTTGCGCCGAACCTTCGGTTCTTTATCGACAACAACGTGATCGGGCTGTTCGAACAGGGCGACTCGACCTGCTCGATCGGTGATTTCGTTCGCCTTCGCGCGTGGGTTCTGGCCCACCTGATGTGGAAGCCGGACTTGGACGAGAATGCCTTGAAGAAGGAGTTTGTGGACGGCTACTACGGTGCAGCGGCCCCGCACTTGATAGCCTATCTGGAATTGATGCACGACGCGGCCGAGCGATCGGGCGTGTACTTACGGTGTTTTATGAACGACACGGCCGGCTGGCTGACGCTGGACGAGCTGAATCAGGCGATGCGCCTGTTCGAGAAAGCCGCCAAAGCGGTCGCCGACGAACCGGAGCTGTCGGAGCGCGTTCGGCGAGAGCGCATGCCGTTGGACCACGTGTGGTTGAAACGCTACCACGCGTTGAAGTTGTCCGCGAGATTGACAGGAAGTGAGTTTCTTGGCCCTGAGGATCCCGCGGCAGCTTGCGACGAGTTCATCCGGCTGGACCGCCACCCGCAGAATGCAAGGGACTTGACGAAGACGAATGGATCGACTTCCAGGACAACCAGTTCGGCTTGTCGTACAGGAAAGATTGGGTCAGAACGGCCGACGACGCAAACGCCTCGGACGGCAAAGCGGCGCGAATGGCCGGCGATCACTACGAGTGGGCCGTGCAGTACCGGTTGACGGACGATATCAAGCAAGGCAATCCATGGCACTGCTACGTCGCGGCTCGGTGCGAAGCCAATGCCGCCAGCGGCACGGCCATGACCATGGGCATCTACGACGCGGAAGCCAGGAAAGGCGTGAGCCATCGGCAGATCTCCGTCGAACAGTCGGCCGGCGACACATATCGCGTCTTCGATTTGGGATCGCATAATCTTGACGGCGGGATGTACATCTGGGTCGCTCCGCCGAAGCGTCCCGGCGAGGTGACGGCAGTCTACGTGGACCGCATCTTCTTGATCAGAGAGAAGTAGGATCGCCCTGCGCAACGCGGCGACTCGACAGTTGGATCATGATCTTGCCCAAAGATAATTTTACTTTGTCCTCTTCGGCTCCGTGTTTGAACGATGACCCGAATCGCGGTACACTGTGCCGCAAATCCTTGATTGAAGAAAAGGAGTCGCCATGAATTCTCGCGAACGGCTGGCAGCCGCACTGAACCACGAACAACCCGATCGGGTTTGCATAGACTTCGGCGCTACGTTCGTCACAGGCATTCATGTGTCGGTCGTGGACCGGCTACGCAAAGCCGTCCTTGGCGATTCGGACTGGCGAGTCAAGGTAACCGAGCCGTACCAAATGTTGGGCGAGGTCGACGACCGCTTGCGCGAGACACTGGATATTGACGTGATCGGTTCGTTGGCCCGCAAGTCGCTTTTTGGCACTGACGAGTCGGATTGGAAACCGTTCAAACTGTTCGACGAAACTGAAGTGCTGGTGCCGCACAACTTCAACTTTGCCGTCGAAGATGGCACCGGCGATCTGTTGATGTATCCCGAAGGCGACACGTCCGCCGCGCCCAGCGGGCGCATGCCCAAAGGCGGATATTTCTTCGATGCCATCGTGCGCCAAGAGCCGATCGAAGAAGACAAGCTGGACCCGGCCGACAATCTTGAGGAGTTCGACCTGCTGGGCGATGAAGACATTGCTTTCTACAAGCAGAAGCGCCAGTGGTTCGACGAACGCAACGAGTGCGGTGCGATCCTCGTGATTCCTGGAACCGCGTTCGGCGACATCGCGCTGGTGCCGGCTCCGTTCTTGAAACAGCCTAAGGGTATTCGCGATGTTGAGGAATGGTACATCTCGACAGCGATGCGCCGCGACTACGTGTACAGCGTATTTGAGAGACAGTGTGAATTGGCGCTGCAGAACATCGAGACTCTGATCGACCTATTCGGTGACGTGGTCCAGGTCGCGTTGATCACCGGCACGGACTTCGGCACGCAGCGAGGCTTGTTCGTTTCGTTGGATTCGTACCGCGATCTGTTCAAGCCGTTTCACAAGCAAGTGAACGATTTGATCCACGCGAAAACCAACTGGAAGACGTTCATCCACTCGTGCGGATCCGTTTGGGATGTGGTTCCCGACTTCATCGAGGCCGGATTCGATATCCTGAATCCCGTGCAATGCTCGGCTGCCAAGATGGATCCTCGTGATTTGAAACGGCAGTTCGGAGCGGACATCGTTTTTTGGGGCGGCGGCGTGGACACGCAGAAGACTCTGCCGTTTGGCGCCCCCGACGAGGTGTACCGCGAGGTACGCGAGCGTATCGAGATTTTCAACGACAGCGGCGGATTCGTTTTCAACACCATCCATAACATCCAAGGCAACACGCCGATCGAAAACGTACAGGCGCTGTTCAAGGCGGTCCGGGACAGCTATGCGTAGTAGGTCCCGTCTGCCGGAAGGGACCTGGAACGGCGAATCGACCATCCACCGCCAAAGAAGGTCCCGCTCGGCAAGCGGGACCTACCAGAACCGCCTGCCACGGTCAACGTCTTCGCGGCCTGAAAACTCTTCCCACAAGAGCAGTCATGACGACCATCGACGGAAAGCCCCCGACATCCTCCGGTAGCCTTGTTTACCTGACGCTTATCTGCCTGGTGGCAACGCTGGGCGGCCTGCTGTTCGGCTACGACACGGCCGTTATCAACGGCGCAGTTGGTTTCTTGCAGACGCACTTTGCCCTCGATTCGACGATGAAGGGCTGGGCCACATCCAGCGCGCTTTTGGGGTGCTTCTTCGGCGTTGCGATCGCGGGCGTGATCAGCGATCGTTTCGGGCGCCGTAACACTTTGACGCTGTCCGCCGTTCTGTTTCTGGTCTCGGCCATCGGCACCGCTGTTCCCCGCACATTTGCCGAGTTCGTCATCTTTCGGTTCATCGGCGGCTTGGGTGTCGGGGCGGCCTCGATGACCAGCCCCATGTACATTGCGGAGATCAGCCCGGCGCGCATCCGCGGACGGATGGTATCGGTGAACCAGCTTGCAATCGTGACGGGTATGCTGGTGGTCTTCTTCGTCAACTACCTGATCACAGCGTATGGCGTCCGGACAGACCGGCCATGGGCCACCTCGGCCGTGCGACGTGTGTCCGCGGAATTGGCCGATCGCGGGGTAACAGTTGATGAAAATATGATGCCCAAAATCGCCGAAATTATGGTTTCGGGTATTGCCTCTTCAGAGTTTCAAACAGAAGGTCCCCAGTACATTGAAGGCAAGCTTAGCGATCTGGAAGAGTTGAAGAAGGAGGTCGCCACAGCATTGGTCGATCCCATCGTCGTCGAGATGCGCAAGGTGCAAGCATGGAACGTACGTGCGGGTTGGCGGTGGATGTTCGGATCGGAGTCTCTGCCTGCGCTCGCGTTACTAGTGCTCCTGTTTTTCGTTCCTGAAAGTCCACGATGGCTGACCAAACAGGGCCGCCCCGACGAAGCACGCCGCATCCTCACTCGCGTCGACGGTCCCGATCACGCGGCGAGCGAAATGGCTGAGATAACGAACGCGATCGCACGGGAAAGCGGATCGGTCACGCAGTTATTCCTGCCGGGGATGCGTATCGTATTGATCATTGGAACTGTTCTGGCCGTGCTTCAGCAAGTGACCGGCATCAATGTCTTCCTCTATTACGGGGCCGAAATTTTCAAAAGCATGGCCGGCGCAACGGTCGACGCGGCCTTGCTTCAGCAAATCGTTATCGGTTCGGCAAACCTGAGCTTCACAATCATCGCGATTTGGACCGTCGACAGGATCGGAAGGAAGCCGTTGATGATGATTGGCGCCCTGGGGATGGGCATATCGCTGGCGGCGCTGGGGCTGGCCGCCTTCTTTGATCTGATCGGCGCGAGTCTCCTGGTATTCGTGTTAGGGTACATCGCTTGCTTCGCGCTGTCCGTTGGCCCTGTCACGTGGGTGATCCTCTCAGAAGTCTTTCCCACGAAGATCCGGGGACGCGCCATGGCGATCGCCACTTGCTGCCTATGGCTGGCAAACTTCGCCGTCTCGCAGACATTCCCGATGATGGACGAGAATCCGTGGTTGGTGAAGCAATTCAACCACGGTTTTCCGTTTTGGCTCTACGCGATCTTCTGTGCAGTACTATTCCTGTTTGTGTGGCGGGCAGTGCCGGAAACCAAGGGCAAGACACTGGAAGAAATCGAGCAACATTGGACACGACAATGAGGAATCCCACCTTCTACACCGTCGTAACGTTCCTGATTCTCCGCGTCACGCAGACAGCTATCGCCGCGGATCCGATTTCCTCGCTTCCGCTGCCAGAAATGGTCGTCGCCAAGACCACCAGACCACCGACCATCGACGGTCGAATCGAACCCGGCGAATGGGACGCGGCCCCGGCGGCCACAGCGTTTATGCCGGCGTTCAAGAATGAACTGTCGCACATCCAGACCGTGGCGTGGGTGACGTACGACGACACCCACATCTACGTATGCATGAAGAACTACCGCGGTCCGAAGTACAGGCTACTGAAGAAACGAGGTCGCCAGCCGGACGAGGACGCGATCGTGTTCGATACGTCCAACGAAATCTGGATCACGCCGCCCGCCTCGCCGCCCGAGACGTACCAGACCTTGTTCAATACCTATCCCGGCGTGTTCGACGTGAAAATGATCCCTTCGGTCGGCTACAACGCCAAATCGTGGAACGGCAACTGGGACATCGCGGCCAGCGAAACGCCTGATCATTGGATTATCGAAGCCCGTGCACCGATCAAGTCGTTCGGCCACGATCGGATCCGCAACGGCGATACGTGGCGAGCGTTGTTCACCACGGACGCGCTCGGCGGTGCCGGTTTCACCGCTTGGGCTCCCGGCGGTGCTTTTGCCGAAATCAACCGTCACGGCCACCTGCGGCTGCAAGAGAACAGTGCCGTGTTTCAGTTCCTGGATGTGCAAAGCATATTCACGGGCAAAGCCACCCTGTCGATGGCCGTGACCGGTCCAGCCCGTGGAAAGAGCAACGTCGAAGTCACCGCGCGTTTCGGGCCGCAGGTCGAGCCCCAGACCGGCGACATCGTGCTTCGCCGTCGCGTCGCTGTGGCCGACGGACAGCACGAGGCGTTCACTTTGTCGGCCGATCTGACAAAGCTTGATCTTCCGAAAGTGAAAGACGTGCCGCGCGGTTATTGCGAAGTGAAAGCCGTGGCCGACGGCCGCACCGTGTTGTACCGGCAGATCTTTCCGTTCTCGCTGGATGGATACAAACGGTCTCCGCCGGTCGATATCATCGCAAACCCATACGACAAACCGATCGGCGTCGAGGGCAAGTACGCGCCGCTGAACAAGAAATTGATTGTCCGTATCGACCGGTTGTACTTCGAGCAGCGGGAAAAAGCGGCCAAAGGCAACGCCCAGTTGATCGACCCGAAGACAAAGAAGGTCGTTGCCGAGCGACCGATCGCTCCGTTCTACCGAGACTACTCGCAGTTCCCCATGGACTTGGCGCACGTGCACGTTCCAATCGAGACGGAAGAGGCGTGGCAACGGAACCGGCCCACGTTGGATGAGAACAAACGTATTCAGAAGGAGAACAAGGAACGAGAGAAACAGGGCAAACCGCCGCTTCCGCTGAAACGTTTGCCGCTGGAACCGGCCGAATACATGCTGCGAGTGGCGTTGACCGAAGAAAATGGCGACCAGTTGGTCCAAACCGACACGCCGGTCAAGTTGAAGGGTTACCAATTCGAATGGCTACCGAACAACGTAGGCATTTCCGACGCGGCCATTCCGCCGTGGACGCCGGTCAAATGGAACGGCCGCGACACGGTCGAGATGTGGAACAAACGTTACCGGTTCAACTCGCTCGGCTTGGCCACGCAAATCACCAACGGCGGGCAGCGGCAACTGGCCGGTTCGATGCGCATGGTCGCGGTGGTGGACGGCAAAGAGGTCGCGGTTCGCACGGGCGATTTGGGACTGGCCAAGATCAAAGAAGCGTATCTGGAACTGATGGGCTTTGCCGAAGCACCTGGCATGAAGATCAAGGTCGATTCGCGAGTCGAGATGGACGGCTGTGTGCTGAACACCATGCGGCTAACGCCCACGGGGGACGAGTCGATCGAACGTCTGTCGATGGTTGTGGCGATGCCCAAGTCCGAGGCCGAGTGCTTTGTGACGACCTCGGGCGGGTGGAGTTCGACCTTCGGCTGGACGCCCAAGCAGTGGGATTCGCGAGAGACTTCGAGCGGCGCGCTGGTCGGCAACTTCGTGCCCTTTGTGTTCCTGACTGACTCGGAACGCGGTTTCTGCTGGTTCGCCGATAGCGAGCAAGGTTGGTTACTAGATCCGGACGAACCGACCATCGAGTTGGATTCGGACGAGAACACCGTCACGCTGCGCGTGAACTTCATCACGCGCAGCGGTCCACTGACTGAACCGACAACGATTCGCTACGGCTGGGTGGTCACGCCGCAGAAACCACAGCCGAAAGGTTGGCGAGGCTGGAAGATAGACTACGCTCGGCCGTTTCCGGAGACGAACGTTGCGTTCTACGGTATGGCTCAAACCAACTGGGCCGTGCTGTGGCCGTACTACGCCAGTCCTTATCCGTGGGATTACGAAAAGTCGAAGAAGGCTTTTTATCGTGCACGCGAGCAAGACGTGGTGCTGGCGGCCGGCAACATTGCCCACGCCATCGCGCGTTATCGAGACTACAAGGACCGCTGGTTCACCGAAGTCGCTGCCGACTGGGGCATGGAACTCGGCAACCTGGCTAACGGGAATGTCGCACTTAGCCATGGCCCAAACGATTTTCGACTCTGGCACTGGGATCGGTGGATTCGCGAATCGGGCTTGAACGGTCTTTACTTCGACGAAACCTACCTGAACCTCGACCGCAACTACCTGACCGGCGGCGCGTATCTGTTGCCGGACGAACGAGTCCAACCGGGCTACAACTTCCTCGGCCTGCGCGAGATGTGCAAGCGGCTTCGCTACTTGTTCCACCAGCATCGCTTGGACGGCCCACGGCTCTGGTTCCACACCTCGGCCAATCATCCCGTATACGCGTGGATGCCGGATATTGCTATGGAAGCGGAGAACGTCGAGCCCACCGGGTTGGACAACGACTACCTGAACTGCCTGCCCGCCTCGCGTTTGCGGGCCATCGGCATGGGCCGCAACCTGGGCACGGTGCCATTGATCATGTGCCAAGCCGACCGCCACTGGGACGACGGCTTCTCGCCGTTTTGCGTGCCGCAAATGATTGGCTGGGTGCTCGCCCACGACTGTCTGCCGGAGAATTCCGCGTTTTGGGACGTGCTGGCCGTGGAAAGCAAGGTTTCGCTGGACGAGGTGACGTTTCGGCCCTATTGGAAAGACGGGTTGGGGATCGAATCCTCGCCGAAGGAGATGCTGGTGTCCGCCCACACGCGGCCGGGCCACACGTTGTTGTGGATTGTCAACACGTCACGATCAAACCGCAGGGCGGAGGTTTCACTTGACCTGAGGAAGCTCGGTCTGAATCCCGCCGATCGTGGCCGCCCCCTGCGAGCCATTGATGCCGAGACGGGTGAATCTGTGCAATTGTCTGTGGCTCCATCTGGCGAAGGACGGCTCGCGGTGGACGTACCCGCTCGATTTTGGCGAGCCGTTCGCATCGTCCAGCCACGGCGACTTCAACCCGACCAAACCTTCGTGGCCAGTTTCGATGGCTGCACCGCCAAAGCCGACGAAGCGATGGGCTACGACGGCCCATATCGTTGGTCGCCGCCGGACGGCGTCTTTGTCGAAGGTAAACGCGGTCTGGGTGCGTCGATAACAAAAGCGCTCCCCTACCTTGCGCGTCATCACGTGACTCGAGACGCCGGCCGGATCGAGTTCCAGCTCTATTTCGATCCGGCCAACGCTCGTGGCACCTTGCTGTCGGTCGACTGTCTTCAACTGACCGCGAATCGAGGCAGGTTGACCATCGCCAACGACAAAAAGGCGGTTTCGGAAGTCGAACTTGAACTGCCCGAGGGACCCGCATGGCATCTGGTATCAGTAACTTGGCAGAAGAATGATCTGCAGATTCGCATTGGCAGCCAAGCGTTGCTAAGAGTGCGCATTGCGGGCGGAATGCCGATCAAGCAACAAGCCCGCGGCCTGGAAATCCGCGGCGGTCGCAAACGTGCCAAGATGGCCCTGATTACATTCGGCCCACTCGCCGGCGCGATCATCGACGACCTGGCAATGAAGAAGTAGGTCCCACGTGTGGGGCCTACTTTGGCTTCCACAACACGCAGTTGATCAGGATCTGTTGGTAGATCGAGTTGGTGAAGTCGCGAGCCTCGTGGCCGGCTTGGAAGTAGAAGCTGTAGCCCTTGCCGGTGCGCATCACCCAGCCGCCAGCGTCTTGGGCGAAGGACTTGCCGTCGGCGTCGCGAAAGGTGATACCGTATAGCGTCGTTCGCTCGGGGCACGGGTGGAACTTCAAGTTCAGGAAGATCTCAGTATTGTCGAACGAGAACGACTCGCACTCGCTCGGTTCGCCTGCGGCATCTGGAAAACTGTGCTTGGCTGGATAGGTAATGCCGTTGCTGGTGATGAAGTGCTTCGGGGCCAGGTTCACTAACGCCAGCGTACCGCGTTCGACATAGAAGCCGTTGGCAGGCTTTCGGCCGGGTGGGACCTCGCTGTTCAGTTCGGCCAGCAGCTTCGGGTTCTGCCGTTTGGAGCTGCTGATCGCGTGGTGTAGCAGCACGTGCCGACCACCGTTGCGGGCGTATTCGATGCAAAGCTGCTCGGCACGCGGCGTCATCGGCCTGTGCACGAAGTTGAACACCGCCGTAAAATCGGACAGATCGTCAGGTAGCTTCTGCTGTTTGATGGAAACGACAGTGAACCCTGCCTTCTTCTCAAACGCATCGGCCAACACTTCCATTGGCTCGGGTTCATCGTGAACGATCAGCACCTTGTTCGTCGGCGCGTCCGCCGCCGTGAACATGGCACCGAGAAGCATGATCGTCGCCATCATAGCCACCTCCAAGAGAGTCGCCCGCGGTCGCGAATGTGCATTCACTCATATCGTTCTTTCATGTGGGATAGGCATCTTGCCTGTCATGCTTGCACAACATCTTGGAATGCCGAGCAGTTCGACTACCAGATATGACAGGCTGGAAGCCTATCCCACGATGGATCCGCGCAAAATTGAACGGTATTCGGGTCA
>CAZURK010000058.1:0-60670 GCA_964623055.1 uncultured Pirellulaceae bacterium | reverse complement strand
CTTGGGCCGAGTCGGGATAGCGATTCATCACCGTGGTGTACTCGCTTCGGGCCACATCGTAGCGTTGGGCTCGGTAGTAGTTACGAGCCAACAGGAGTTGCACTTTGGCCTTGGTGGCCGTGTCGAATTGAGTCGACTCGCTATGTTTGATCAGCCAGGCACGCAGTGTCTCTTCGACGCGTTCGTGGTTCTCGTCGCCGCCGGCAGCGATCAGTTTCTCGCAGACGAAGACCACCAGGTCGATCGGTGCGTCGCTACGGTTTTCGTCGAACAGTCGTTTGTTGGCGATGTAAGTTTCAAAAGCCAGGCGTTCGTCACCCAACCGAAGTGCCAACGCAGCTTTCAGTAGCGGCGCAATCGGACTGCTTTCGTCGATCGTCAGCCCTACGGCTCCCATCCGTCCGTAGCACAAGGAAACCATGTCGCGGGCGGTGTCTTTGCTGCTGGCGCCGACATTGGGCACGTTGGCCAGCATGCCGGTCAGCACCGTGGCGGCCGCTTGGTAGTCTTTGCGATTCAGGGCGGATTGGGCATACGGCATCAGCCGATTCCAGCCGTTGCCGTCGTTGCGGACCTTGCGTGTCGTTTCCTGGTAGGCCAGCAGCCGTTGGATGTGCGAGTCAACTTCGGCCGTGTCGCTCTCCAGCAGGGCCAACTGGGCCTGCGCCGAAGCTTCGGGCCCGGCGACGTCTCGGACGACTCGATAGACTCGCAGCCGGTCGGCCTCGGCCGCCTCCGTATCAACACGGTATTTGTCGATCCAAACCTTGGCTGCATCATCGCTGAAGCCCCAGCCCCGCAACGGCCGCTGGTCTTGGCGCTGGCGGACGTCGCGCAACACTTTCTCGAAGTTATTCAGGTCACCGGTGTTGATGTACTCATCTGCTTGCCATTGGACATAGGCGCCGAGATAGTCGGTGTCGTGACGGGCCAGTTCCGCCGCGTAGCGGATCCGTTCGGGCCCTTCCATGCGGTCGAAAAGCCGCCGAGCACAATTCTGCGACTCCGAGTTGCGGCGATCAAACGGCACGTAGGTGGTCCAGTAGTCGACCGCCTCCTTCTCCATTTCGAAGTACAGCAGTATGTCGCCAATCGTGGACGCTTGGCCGCAATCGTTGCCGTGTTGATCGCGGGCCCGCTTGATCCAGGCGAAGGCCTGTTTGGCCAATGTTGCATCTTCGTTCTTTTGAGCTGCCGTAAGCAACCGCCGCCAGTTATCGGAACTGTTCGGCTCGGGCTGCAGCTTCAGCATGTGTGTCGCGGCGGCCTTGCATTCTTCCGGCGTGCCGTAGTCGGTTGCCATTCGCAAGTACTCGGTCGCCAGAGGGTAGTCAGTCTTAAACCGCTGACACACATTGGCAAGGATGGCACATGCTTCAGATCGCTCCTTGGTAGAGGCATAATGGCGAAGATAGAAGGCATACTTGTCGGCCAGCGCGTGGGCCATGCGATCGTTGAGGTTGCTGAACACGTTCGGTTCGAGCAGAATCCGCAGATCCGTCCCGCGCGATCTCGTATCCTGGAAGTAGTATTTCAGCCAGAGGCCGGTGATCACGTCGGTGTTGGCCGTCTTCAACTCGGCGGTGGCAAGTCTCGCTTTTTCCTTGAAGCCTTCCCGCTGCCTTGCCTTAGTCACCCAGTCGCTAAGGTATCGGTGGTAGCCTGAGAAATGGAGATTTTCTTTGCGTGAGGTAATGTATCGGGTAACATCGGCGCGGAACTCGCTGTCGGTTAGCGAGTTATCCAGCAGCCACTCCAGGGCCTCGCGGGCATACGAGTCGTGCGGCGACTGTGCGATCAACTCCCGAAATACCGGTCGGACCCTCGCATCGTCCTTCAACCGGTCGCGATAGATCCGGAATCCCAGCAGGTATCGCAGGTAGTGGCCGTCGCGGGGGTTGCTCTTGAGTGCGTCGCGGAGCACGCGTTCGGTTGCTGCCACTTGCTCCGGCTCGGTGCCGTTTCCTCGAACGTAGACGTCTGCGAACGAGTTCGATACTGCGTCGTGTTTGATCACTTCGGCCAACATCGGCAGAGCCCGCGCCTTGTCGTCCGCGCGCAGGTACGCCAGCGCCAGCAGGCCCTGCATCCGATAACGATCCTCGTAGGTCGGATACTTCTGGACGTAGCTGTTGACCTCCGGCTCGATCTGGCTTGGTTCGGCCTGGGCCGAGTGCATTCGTTCGATGAGCC
Organism: uncultured Pirellulaceae bacterium; assembly: GCA_964623055.1. Taxonomy (GTDB): domain Bacteria; phylum Planctomycetota; class Planctomycetia; order Pirellulales; family Pirellulaceae; genus JADHUC01. The sequence continues at coordinate 58,477 of CAZURK010000058.1, read as the reverse complement.
GGCGATGCAGATCGTTGCGGTCGCGGATCTGGCGGGCGCGTTTCGTGGCTTCGACGGCGTTGGCATGTTGCCCAACGCGATCGTAGTTCTCGGCCATGTAGTAGTGCAGGTCAAAGGCCAGTGGCTTGTCGGCAGCGATCCCTTTCTTCAGCAGCTTGTTTCCGACCACATTGGCTTCGGCATACTGGCGGTTACGATGTCGTTGGTAAAACGTGTAGTAGCCGATCCATTTGGCGAAATCGCCTGCGGGCGACTTGTCGAGGATCTCTTCGCCCAACTCGGCGCCCTTTGTCGCGTTGGCCCCGCCCGCCTGAGCGTAGAAGCCGACGGCCATCGCGCCGTACTTGCGCCCGACAGGCGTGTCTGGCTGCCGATTCCATACCAGTCGGCAGGCATCCGCCGCAGCCGCGCGGTCGTTCATCCGCGCCAACGTGTCGGCCAGTCGTATCTCCAGCGAGCCACACTCGGGAGCTTTGGGGTATCGAAGGAGGAACTGCCGAGTGGTGGCCACCATCTCCTGATTGCGCGACGTGACCTGCAAACCGTCGATCAGTTTCAGCATCACGGCCTGGTGGCGGCGATCACCTGGATGGGCCGCGACGAACGTCTCGGCGGCTCGTATCAGGCCGAACACGCGCCCGTCGGTGTGATACAAATCAACGAGCTTGACCAGCACCTCGGCGGCCTCGGGCGAAGTGTCTTTGTACTTGCCGAGTTCGGCTTCCAGCTTGGAAGCCTGCTGTCCAACTTCGTCGGCCGGCGGTTCCTGGGCCGGTGCGGTTAGAGCGAACGAAGCAAGAAGGATCAGCGGCAGAATCGTAAAGCGTTTCATGTCAGCCGTTCCCTATTGGAGTGGTTGTGATCGTAGCAGTATGTGCTGATGTCAGTTTGTCGACTGTGGAAAGTGTAGCGTGCAAGTGGTCGTTTAACCGCGACCCAGCGGGGAGCGCGGGAGTTGACGTCGCCCCACGCGCTCCCCGCTGGGTCGCGGTTAAACGATGAAGTTACGGTCCGGCAGTCAGCGCGTCCGAAATCTTCTTTGCGTCGGTTGCCATCGGGCTGTCGGGGAACTCGGCAATCAATTGGTCGAATCGCCGCCGGGCGTCCGCCTTGCGACCCATTCGATACAAGCAACGACCGTAGTTGAACAGGATCACGTCCATGAACTTCGCATCGGGGTAACTGGACAGCACGGTTTCAAACGTGTCGACCGCCCGCGCGTAATCCTTCTGCTGATAGTAGAATTCGGCCATCTTGGCCACGGCCTCGCCGACGCGACCACTGTCCGGGAATTCTTCGTATACCCTCTTGTATTCCTGGAACGCGCGGTCGCGAAGCTGGGACGCGCTGGGGCCTTCCGTTTCTTCGGCCCTCTGTTCGTAGCACGCGGCGACGCCATACTGGGCCTCGCCACGGAGTTGGCTGGTTGGCATCCTGACCAATCGTGTGTAAATCCCGATCGCCCGGTTCAAGTCACCCTGTTTTCGAGCGACTTCGGCCAGTTGCAGCAAGGCGTCGTCCAGAAAACCGCTTTGGGGAAACTCTCTTTGCAGCCGCTGGCACATGGCGGCGGCCATGTTCAACTGGTCCATTTCATAGTAGATGTGCCAGAGTTGGACGTACGTTTGTTCCAACATCTGACCGCCCAGCTTGCGTGCTTCTCCCATGATTTCTCCACACACATCCAACGCCTGCTCGTACTTCTTCTGCGCGTTTTCTTTCAATCCGAACTCTTTGTAGCGGTTCCCGATATTCGTGAGCGCACTGGCCGTCTTCAGCTTGGTCTGGATACGCAACTCTTCGTCGGTGATGACAGCCCGTGTGACGCGCACCCCGCCGATGTTGCCCTCCAGGCAGCGGGCGTCGTAGTGAACCTGGTTGACCCCTTCGTCGCGGTGCTTTTCGTCGATGTAGACGACCCGGACCATATCGCCGGGCTGCGCCTGAAGGATGTTGTCTCCTTCGACCACTTCTTCGGCCTTTTCCAGCGTGACGACCGCGCGAAACACGCCGGAGTGTACCGAGTCGTCCTCGACGGGTTCGTCGCCCGTCGTCGCGGCGGGCTCAGTGGCCGGGACATCGCTGGGCGCCGCATCCGACGGTTCGCCAGCGGCGTCGGTTTCGGCCGCAGGCGGTTCGGGCTGATCTTCCGCCTCCTCCTCCGGCTCGGCAACTGGTGTCAGCCCGGAAAGCGACCGCTGGACTTTGGCTTCGACCAGCGAAATCTCAAGACCGTCGATCCGCTTGTAGGCGTCCAACTTTGGTGTTTCGTCTTCACCAGTTTCGGCGACCGTCCCCTCCGTGGCTCCTGCATCGGCCATCGCTTCGATCGTCTCTGCTTCAAGCTCCTCGTCCGTCTTCAGTCGATGCACCTCGACGACGGCCTGCAATGAATCGGCCTTGTCCGTCAGATCGCGGTCGGCGTCGGCGACCTGTACATTGACCCCTTTGCCCAGCACAACGCCGCGCAGTGGTTCGCTGAACGCCCCGTCGGTGATCTGCACGTTGGCGCTGCCGACCACGGTCACTTCCGCCAGAATCTTCTGATCGACTTTCTCGTCGGCCGTATGTTGGTCCGTGTAGGTGACGGTGACTTTGTCGTCGCCTTTGACCTCCAACTCGCCGCTATCGGGAGCCGGCCGGCCCAAACGGGTCGGGAGCGACCCGAGTACCAGTCGGACATTCCTCCCCACGGGATAGCAGTTGAGCGTTTCCACATCGCCGCTGGTGACCTCGCAGCGGACTTCTACCGAATCATCCGCGCCGAGTACCGCCAAATCGGCGTCTTCAATCTTGACGAACAAGCGCTTGCCCGCTTCCAGCTTCTCGACGCCCTGGTCGCCGTCGGCCAGTGTCGTGCCGACCTTCTCCAGAGCACTGATCGCACGACTGTAGTGCCCCAATTGAAAATGTCCTAAGCCGATGTAGTAGTACGCCTCGTTCACCTGTGGGCTGACCGGGTACTGAGCGATCACGTCGCGGAGCACCTGAAAGGACTTGCCGTAGCTGTGGGCGTGATAGTGACAGACGCCTACTTTCAACGCTGCCTCGGCCTTCTGCTCTTCGTCGCGGTTCTCCTCGGTTGTGATGGCCTCGAAGTGCAGCCGAGCGCGATCGAAGGAACGGTCTCTTTCCAGGAAGTAGTCCCCCAGCAACATGTGCGCTCCGAAGCGGACACGGCTGCGCGGATAACGTTCGATGACCGATTGCCAGACCTCGACCGCCTTGGCGACTTCATCGGCATCGTAGCGTGCCGATCCGGCCTCCAGCAGTGCGCGGGCCGCACGGTCTTCGACAATCGAGCCTCTCATGCCCGAATCGGCCGGTTCCTCCTGACCGAGCACTGGATGCGAAATGAAAACGAACAGAACAAGCGACAGCGGGAGTAGAGCACGGCGCATGGTAATCCTCGCTCGCAGAGAATGGAGAGGGGTGGAAGTCAAAGTGGAAGGCATTATAGGTGCGACACTCACTGTAGTCGTGTAGTTACCGGTAGTCAAGGAAATGGCCCGCACCCAAATGTACTGCTTGCCTATTCCTTACCGTTACGTTTTCCAAGTTCCGCCACAGGTGCGACGGAACTCTCGTTGAGCATGGTTGCGATCTCGGGCGACAGCTTCTTGCCACCGAAAACAGCCAACGCTGCAGCAGTGATGTTGCGGCTGTTTTCCGCGGCAATCCTCTTCGCCAAAGCCGGCAGCACGCTGTCGGGCACCGTGGTCAAACGGCGGTAAAGCTGTTGCTGCCAGGCCTTCGCCGCCCGCCGTCCGCTCTCTTCGGTTTCGGTCCGCGAAACGACGGATAGGTTTCTCAGCAGAAAATCGACGACCGGTTCCGCCGCCTCGGCATCGCCGCAAAGCAACGACGCCAACAGGGCGTTTTGGTAATCGAAGTGTTCCCGTTCGATGGTCTCAATCTCGGTGTCCGGCTTGAAGCTCCCCTCGACCGCATATGCAGCCGTCGTCCGCTGCAGAACAGGTAGCACAGCATCATCACCCAGAATGCCAAGTCCCATTACCGCCGCACGCCGGATTTGCGCGGCGTCTTCCTGCGTCTGCATGTAGGCCTCGACCGTTCCCGGATCTGCGACGGCCAGCGAAAACTCCCCGCTGCCCCTCTTGCGCGGCGTGCCGGTCTCAAGAAACTCCTCCAGCGTGGACCTGGCGTCGTCAGAACGTGTTGCGCCCAACACGATCAACCCCAATATCGTTTTGCCCACGTCTCCCGATTCGAGCAGCATTTGGGCGTGGTCAGCACAGCTTTCGTCGACCCACGTCGCGAGAGTCTGCCCAAGCGTGCTGCCCAGTTCATTAGGTATTCCAAGAGGACAGTCGGCGATCAGGCCGAGCACAAACTCGGCTGTCGGTTTGTCATGGCAGCGCATCCCGGCTTGATGCAACACCGCCTCGAAATCTCCCCGCTTCTCTTCGTTAACTCCGTCAAGGAGATCATACGCCTTCCCTCTTGTTTCGATGACTTGCTGCCGGCCTTCTTCATTCAGACCGCGCGGAGCATCAGCAGGTGTAGCAGCGATCTGCCCTACGGTTTCTGCCAAGAGAGCCGGCCAACCGTCCCAGCGCCAGTACGGCGTTTGACCCTCTTTCGGATAACCTCTGGCAGTGGCGGTAAACACAGCCACTTGGCCCTGTCCAAATTTGTCTGCAATCAGGATCGGTGCATTGTCGCCAGCGACCAGCAGCACCTTCGCCTTCGGCTTGGGTTTGACCTTGTAGTAGGAATACACCCGAGGCGGGTTATCCGGCGTGACACCGGGCAACTGCTTTGCCGAGTAGTCCGGACCGGCTTTCAGTTCCATGCTCTCGCTAACCTGTTCCGTTTCCAGTCTCCACGGTCCCTCGTCAGCAAACTCCAACGGTACCATTGTGGCCAAGACAGACTTCTCGGATTGGCCACCAAAACTTGAACTGCCGCAAAGGAATAGCACCGAACCGCCGTTCTTGACGTAGTCAACAAGTACCTGCCCATTCTTGCCGAACTCCGAGGCATTGATGCTGGAGACGATCACCAAATGATGGTCCATAACTTGCCCGGCGGCATCAGGATATCGCATCAGCCAACCGGCGTTCGGCGACGAGTCACCGCTTGCCTGCGGGTCACTCCGATCCTCTTGTGCGCTATCAGTGAATAGATTTGCGCCCGCACGTACCAGAACCTCCTCGACCCGGTAGTCCCGGCCGTAGTACGAGTACCCTCGCACAACGTGAACGCGCAACGGCCCGGCGGGCGGAAAACTCCACCCCAGTTCCGGTGTCGCGGAGGTTGCCGTTTGAGCGAAGGCCAGGACGGCGAGTGATGAGAGAATAGAAAGCATCATGATTGTTACGGCGTGGTGAGTCGAACAGCGGCGGGCTCGTGGAGTTCTCATGGCAGGCATCTCCTTTGTGGTTCAGATCGTGCGCGGGACAGCCGCCGATCTGCACACGGGCAGGTGTGTTTCGCCGGGATGATGTTGATTGTACTCACCACCGAGAACCAGAATCAACAATTTGCAGCAGGAAATTATGTACTGCGGGCCGAGCGCGCTGAATTGGACGAACTTCCAACTCCACCGCTGCAAAGACCTTTGGAGGCTGTTCTATTAGCCCGGTTAACCGGGTTTCTCCGCGAAGCGGTACTAGGCCCGGCATTCATGCCGGGTTGGATGGAACGACGAGCGACCTAATTCAGCCCGGTTCTACCGGGCTTCCCGCTGTTTGGCTTGAGCCGCAAATGCAGACGCCTTGGCTCAAGCCAAACAGCGAGAAGTCCCGTAAACGGGACTGGATGGATCACAGGTCTCTCCAGCCCGCCGTGAACGGCGGGCCTAGTACCGCTGCGCGGAGAAGCCCCGTAAGAACGGGGCTACAATCTCACTAAAACAAGTATGGTTTCGCGGGCGTATTCACTTCCCTTGATTGCCACCCTTCTGCCGTGCCTGGATCGCGCCGTGGGTAGCGGCGATGCGGAAGTGTTTGGGCAGGTCGGCTCTGCCTACGCTCTCGTACACGGCGGCCGCATCGTCGGGATTCTGCCCAAAGATCTGGCTGCGGTCTGGGCCACATCCGCTTTGGGATCGTTCAGCAGCTTTGTCAACAGCGGGACCGTCTTTGACCAAAGTAGAATGTTTTGCGATCGGCTGCGCTTGTTCAGACGCCCTGCTTGCTCCGAGCGTCGCGGCCCACTATAACGCCGCTTCATGGAAACGCCCCAACCGCCTGCCCCATCCGTGACTCGCGTTGTCGTCGCCAGTTTCATCGGCACGACGATCGAATGGTACGACTTCTTTCTCTACGGAACTGCCGCGGCTCTGCTCTTTGACCAACTCTTTTTTCCTGAGCTAGATCCGCTGACGGGAAGAATGGCGGCTCTTGCCACGTTTTCAGTAGGGTTTTTCGCGCGCCCGGTTGGTGGGGTCGTTTTCGGGCACTTCGGCGACCGGCTCGGCCGCAAGTCGATGCTGGTTACTACGCTGATGCTCATGGGCGTGGCAACCTTTCTGATTGGGCTTCTACCGACCTACGATCAAATTGGGGTGGCCGCACCCATTTTGCTGGTGCTGCTGCGTTTCGTCCAGGGATTGGGTGTTGGCGGCGAATGGGGCGGCGCGGTACTGATGGCGGTGGAACATGGGCATCGTGGGCGCCGCGGCCTTTACGCGAGTTGGGTGCAGGCGGGCGTGCCGGCGGGCCTTCTGCTGGCGACTGCGGTGTACAACCTGTTTTCCTTCCTTCTCGGCGAGAATTTCGCTCGCTGGGGCTGGCGCGTGCCGTTTCTGCTTGGGATTGTACTGCTGGGCGTCGGCTTGTTCATCCGCCTGCGGCTGCTCGAAAGCCCGCTGTTCGCGCAGCTCCGCGATAAGGCCAAACCGGTACGGGTACCGTTCTTTGAAGTGATCCGCCGCTACCCGCGCAATGTGCTTTTGGCGATGGGTTCACGCTTCGCGGAAAATGGGTGTTTCTACATTTTCACGGTGTCTGCGCTTGCCTACGCCGTTGACCACCTCAAATTGGAGAAGACGACGATTCTCAACGGAATGCTGCTGGCCTCGGCCGTTCAGTTCGTCCTCATTCCCGGGTTCGGCATCCTATCCGACCGGATCGGCCGACGGCCCGTGTACATCGGCGGTGCCGTTGCGCTCGCATTGTTCGCGTTCCCGTTCTTCTGGATGTTCGATACTTGCACAATGCCCTTGATCTGGTTGGCACTGATCATCGCCCTGATCGTCCACGCAACGATGTACGCCCCGCAAGCGGCGTTCTTGTCCGAGCTGTTTGGAACCGAGGTGCGCTACACCGGCGCGTCGATCGGCTACCAACTCGCTTCGCCACTGGCCGGTGGTCTCGCACCGCTTATCGCCACGAAGCTCCTGGATTGGAGCAGCGGCCGACCGTGGCCCGTTGCCGTCTACTTGATTGCCCTGTCGGCAGTGACGATTGTCTCCGTATGGCTCGCCACCGAGACGCATCGCCGCGAGCTTGGCGACACGGGGCGCGAACCGCACGGAGACTGATTTTCCGAACGAAGCGTCTAACAGGTAGGCGGGAACGAGCAACTGAATTCACTGCCGGAGCTTCGGTCGCCGTCAAGGCGCTGGTTGGCCCACAGAGCGTTCGACCCATCCGACTCAGTTGCGCTGTTCCGGCAAGCACACCGGCGACCTCGTTCCGGCCTACGCGAGAAATCCGGGCTAGCGTGCGTGTCCAGCGATTCTCGCGCCGCGCACTGTTACACCTCCGGTTGCGTTGTCGGCCGGGGTAGCCTCCAGCACCATGACCTCGAAAGGCGCCAAACGCATGGTGTGAGGCTTACCGGCCGCAAGGGAGTGTGGCGTTTCGGAACTTGGCTCCTTCCAGCGACTTTGCACTGTGTAGCGATTGGGCGCGTCGTCCGGTAGCTCGAAGACGTTACGTACATCGATGCTGAGCTGACCCGGTTGATCGGCAGGATTGCGCAGCGTGATGATTCCTTTGCGTGGCGACCACGAGGCGTAGCCGTACACCTCGCCTTTGCCTGGATCGCCGCCGATTCCATGAGTGTCGACCAGCACGTCGGCGTTGCTGCGTACCCAGCCGATTGCCTCGGCCACGGCATCCCACAACTCGGGCGTCAGGAACGAGGGCGTGACGAAGAACTCCTGCATTTGCGTGCCCGAAGCGGCGGCCATGTGAATGTCGTCGAGCAAGTCCTTTGGATCGTTGGACAAATCGGCGGCCAGGCTGAGCGGTGCACACATGACGCTTTGGAACTTCAGCGAATTGAGCGGGTACAGCGGCCCACGCTGAGTGCGCAGTTTGTACCCGATCGAATCACGATACGTCAGCCACCGCTGTCGCGTCGAACCGACTCCAGCGTACCCGACATCTCGGCCGCTGCGCCAGATCGAATCGCCGTACCATAGCCAATACGGCGAAGGCCAGGTGCCGACGGTGGTGTTCACGAACACGTCCGGCCGAGCTTCGCGCAAGTCGTCGATCAGTTGAAGCAGGGCTTCGATGTCGGGGCCGTACTCCGTACCCGCGCCGGTCGAGACGTCTCCTGGACCGACGCCGTCGAACTTGAAGTATCCCACACCGTATTTCCGGATCATTTCGGTGCAAACGTCTCGGAATCTCTCGTAGTACTTCGGCCCGCCCAACGAGAAGCCGTGGCGATTCGTTTCGAATCCTTGTGTCTTGCCATATTCCAGTCGTTCGGCTTTCGCCCGGCTGTAACCACCCCAGGGCGAAATCCAGGTGCCTACGATCGCGTCGTACCGTTCGGCGGCTAAACGAAGTGGTGTGAACCCATTGGGAAAACCGGAGTGAAATCGCCACAGACTTCGATTGTCGTCCCAACCGTCGTCGAACACGAAAGCATCCAGGTTCACGCCGCGTTTCCGAGTCAGCTCTGTGCCAAAGGCTTCAATGCGATCCAGGCACAAAGCCTCGTTCATCTTGCGGTCTTGGGCTGCGATGTCGAACCACGAAATGTAGTAGACGAACGGGCGGTACGGCCGAACTCGCTCGCGATTGACATAATACAGAAAGGCCCGTCGAAGTTGGCCGGCAGGTGTCACACCGATGACTGACGAAACGACCAACGGGCGGCCTGGTCGCACAGGACGAAATCGGGGCATGCTGCCGACGATCGTGTCCCCATCGACCCGATTTGCAGCCATGGGATGTTCGCAAGCGAAAAACCAGTTGCCGGCAACCACAGGAGACCCATCCACGTTGCCGACCACGTGGGCGTCAGGTACATCAATCTTCAGAACGTACACTTCTTTGACAGGGATGTCCTCGGATTTGGCCGCGATTGCCACTTCCTGCCGGACGTAGTTCGACCCGTCGCGGAGGATGGCATGCCAAGTCACGTGGATGCGGCCGTCGGCCGAGCCCAGCAGCACCACGGCCTGCCAGCCAGCATGCCGGTGCGACAGCCGAACGGCGTCGCGCTTGGGATCGATTCGCTCCAGCTTTGGTTTGCCCAGCCGCCGGAACTCCGAAGCCTTGATTGCCCGGCCGTCCTCCAGCGTGACAACAAACGGTTCGTACTTGCCGCGCGGACGAATCGTCGCGCCCGACATCCGATTCGTTAGCTCTACCAGTTCAAACCGGTCGGCCCCGAGTTCCCAAGTCGCCGAAACAACGGCGTTCTGTAGGACGAGACACTCGCCATCGATACGCACGTCCGCAGGGCCTGGATCAGGGCCGGGAAAGCCGTCCGCTGAAACGACGGGGGCAGACTCGCCAAGGACAAACAGGGATCCGACCAAACAGCAAAGAGAGATACTCATGGGAACATCAACCACTCGACTTGGAACTCACTTCGACCAACTCGCGATCCGCATCGCTCAGTTGTTACAGCGGGATTTCAAGACCCTGGCTGTCCGTCGAACATGAAACGACGTAGCGACCATTCTCCCAAATCCGCTATGGCTTGCCAATCGCTCGCTGGCCAAGTGATTTCCGTGCCATCCGTTCAGGCTGGGTTTCGACAAGCTGGCAGCTTGTCGCTACGAGTTTCAGCCAACGACGGGTATCCCGCCGCCTATTGCCGTATCCCATAACTGATTCTGCAACTGTTGGACACGCTCCTGCACTCGTTCGTCCGGGTCCTTTCGGGCCTTCTCTAATAGATGGAGGCCAAGGCCGAAAATATCGTTGAAGAGAGTGGGGCATCGCTTCGCCAGTTCCGCCAACACGTCAATCACTGCCAGCCGTATCTCGACGTCCCGGTCGTCCAACGCTAATTCGAGAAGCGGTAAGATGGACTCGTCCAAGCGGCCGAGAAGCCGGACAATCGTGCGACGTTCTTCGTCGACGACGCTTGTCGCGCGTGCCAGAAACTCACGGACGATTGCCCCTCGCCGGCTTTCGTCGATCGAGCAGATGGCCAGTTTCGCATTCCAGCAGACCGTCAGCGGTTCGCGTTCGTTGTCGAGGTCTTCGATTCTGGGCAACGCCGAGTGTGCATCCGGGCCAAGTAGACAGATGGCCCGCAATGCCAGCACACGTACGTCCGGCTCGTGATGCGACAAGGCGTCAGACAGCACGGGCAACGCATAAGGACCCAATGCCTCGAGCTGTCGTGCTGCGGCGAGCCGTGCCGACAGATCGCCCTCGTCCAGTCGGCGTGCGCTGGCGGCCAGCAATCCTTCGACGTCGGACAGTCGCCGACCGTACGCATACGCGACCTTGCGTGGCGGTGTCCCTTGTCCGTCCCAGAACGTCCAGGTCCCATGTCGTTGGCCGTTCCGATATGGTCCCGCGGCCGCCTTGTTGCCAGTGCGGTCGTACAATGTCCAGTGGCCGTGTCTACGATCATCGCGATATTCGCCTTCCAGCCGCAGGTTGCCGTTGGGCCACCAAACGCGCGATGGGCCCGAACGGACTGACTTCGGGGCCAGACGACTCCCTGGGAACAAGGGAATGGGGGGAGGCTTCTGTGGTTTCCCATCCGCGTAAACCACTGGCCGGCTCTGTATCGTGAACTCACACTCGGATTCCCGTTTTCCGTCGGCGAACCACGTCTTCCACGTGCCTATCGGTGCGCCACGGCGAAAGCACCCCTGGATCGCCTTGCGACCGTTGTCGTGGTAGACGGTCCACCATTTGTGCCGCCATTCCCGATCGTAATAACCCTTCATACGCGTACCGACGTTTCGGTCTATCAATTCCCAGCGCCCGTGCCTCACCTCAACCGGCTGATCATTGTCGGGGATGGACAGCATTCGGTACTGCCGCCTTTCAAGCATCGTTCCGCCGGCCAGTTCCAGCTCGCGTTGTTCCGGCCGCATGTACCACGCGCAGACGGCGCCGACGATGACCATCAAAACGAAAATCGACCGAACGCTGAACTGCAACCAACGACGACGTTTACCGCTCGGTTTGGCTTGAGCTTGGTTCATGGCACTGCACTGCAAACGATCAGAATTCGCGCACCGTGCGCAACACTCGCTTAACGGCAAGCCGAAGGCGACTGCGCCGGCCAGAACACAGTCGCCTTCGGCTTGCCGTTAAACGACTTTGGCTGCGGCCCTGCCGCGCCAAGGGATTCATTTCACTGTTCAAATGGATACCTTGTCGGCGCACCAAAAGGATTTGCTCCAGATTCATGCAACTCGTTCAAAACTCGCCGTATGTCCGCTGCGCGTCGACGGACTTTTTCATTGTCGTCTTCGTACCATCGAAACAGGATCTCTCGGCCGTACTTCCCATCGGGATCGTTTTTCTCCAGTTGCCGCAAAATGGCAGTGCGGTCTTGCCCGTCGATCAGAAGCTGCCGGAGCAGACTTTCGATCTCGTTCGGGTCAGGCTTTGCGGGAGCCGCGAGCGCCCCAAGACAACGACGAACCGCCGCGGCGCGTCGTCGAAGTTGTTCGTCGTCGCTCTCGTACCAACGAAGCAGTGTCTCTCTCCGTAGGTCACCTTTCGGGTCGATTCGATTTAGAACATCCCAGACCGAGCGATCTGTTTGCCCTTCCAGCAACTCAAGCAAGTCCGGCACAGCCGCCACAGCCCGTTCACCCATATTCGAGAGAACAGCGCAGGCAGTACGCCGGACCGACGGAGTCTCGGATCGGAGTAGCTCGGTCAGCGCTGCAATTCCGCCGTCTCCGCAACGAGAAAGAAACGGAATGAGTTGGTTTCGACATTCGACATTCGTCACGCTGGACAACCGTGATTTCAGCAAGGCGACGGCCCCGGTATTGTCGGCCATGAGCGTATCGCGAATCGAAGCAACCAAAAGCGTCCAAAGCATCTGGTCATTCCGGATATCCTCTCGGACAAAGGCCTCCAGCAGAACATCGAGTTTCTCTCGCTCAGCCCCTGGTGATCTGGTGAGCAGATAACACGCATACGCGCGTTGCCATCGGTCCGAACCGTCAAGCAGATCTTCCGCCAACCGGGCTCGAAGCTGATCATCCTGCTTGCGAATCACTTGGCCCACGCGAGGCAGGCTGTCCGCGTTCTCTTCAAGAAACTTCAGAAACGATCTGACTGCTTCGTGAGTGGGCCGATCGCTCGACACCACCAGCACGTCACGGATACTCGTGCATGAACCGGGAGCCCATGACTTTGCCCATTGGTCAGGGAAGAGGACTCTCGTGATCAGGTTCATCAATTCGTGTATACCAAGTGAGCCGAAGTCGGGGTCACACAGCACCCGCGTGTCATAGAGCCCGGTGGCCACGTAAGGCTCCACGTCGTCAGCGTCCGTGATCAGCAACGCGTTGTCTTTCACAACGACTGTTAGGTCGTGGTCCGCCAGAACCTGACGCAGGGCGGCACCAAGCGGCTGATTCTCGACTTCGGCTGTGATCGTAATATCTTTGTCGCGGTAGTGGTCGTTACACGTGGCGCCCTCGACCACGACGTTCAGTCCGTGTCGTTTCCGCAATTCGGCAGCAAGTTCGGTAAGCGGCGTGTCCTCGAAGCGCAGACTCGTCGGCGAGTCCAGGGCGTGTGCGATCTTTGGATCGACCTTCGGAAACGTCGGCGACAACTCCAGCACCTCTTCGCGCGTGCCCTGAGGGCCAAGGCGAGCGGCAGTTGGCTTCGTACCGTGGCGTAAGCTTCCAGCTTGCGAATTCGCCGCGAAAGGCAAGCTGGAAGCTCGCCCCACTGGTAGATTCTCATCTGGCGGTCGCCCAAAGACGCGACGCAAGTCGAAAAGGAATCGTTCGATGCGCTCGTGAATCTCCAGTGTGTTGGCGATGATCAACACGCTCGAGATGTCGACATCAACACTTCCGGGGCCACCAACGGCGTCCCAGGAATCTGGTTCAATGGCAGAGGTTATCAGTTCTTCCAGCGAATCCCGATCCAGACAGAAGGGCTCGGGCTCAAGGTCCGCTATCGGATACACCCTTATGAGCGAGTATGGCTCGGCGGACTCTAGCGTCGTAATGTGCACGACTTCGTGACTGAAACAGCAGGTAAGATCCAAATCGTCGAGTATCAGCTCCAGCGCGCTGCCCAAGGAAACGTCGTTCAGCGTGATCGTGACCGGGGTGTTTATGTCGATTCCTATGTCGTCAAGCGACGGAACATCGAGCACAATTGGAACGGTGTGCTCACGGCTCAGTCGTCGACAGACATCGGCTAACGGCGCGTCTCTACACTCGATGGATATCCGCTTCTGGACCTTACGCTGTATGCGCCCGAGACATTCACCGTCTTCGAACGTGCGCGGCGTGAGCCAGAACGGCTTCGCGGAATCCGAATTCGCCCGCCATCGTTCAATCTCCGTGACCAGTCGTTCAACTTCCTCCACAACGTCCGGTCGATGCACGACGGTCACCGCACCCGGCACCCACGTGATTTCGCCCCGTCCGCCATAGCATGACCAGGTACTGGGATCGATGGTCAGTCTGACATAGTTCGCGAGGTCCTCTGCCTTGAACGGCTCGAAACTTGCCCCAGGAGGCGCCAACCGAAACACCTTGGCAACGTAGTTCCCGTAATCCTTGTCGATTGCGTCGAGCGTCGTAATGTAGATCGCACCGTCACGACTCAAAACGACCAGTCCGAACTGTTCACAGGTCAAATCGAGAAGAGACCGCAGGCTGATGTCGGACACCGATAATATGACGGGCTTGAGGTCGTCCCGGCCTGCCTCCTTGATCGCGTCGCTGTCCAGCACGATTTCCACGCCGTGCTCGGCGGCCAGTTGGTCAATTACATCGCGCAGCGGGACTCCGTCGGCGTCCAGCGAAGCCGTCCGGCCTAGTATTTGTCTTACCCGGAGCTCCGCGGCCGAGACTTGTTCCGACGAGGAATCGCGAGAGCGAAGGCCAAACCACCAAATGCCGATGCCTGCAAGAACGACGAGAATGCCAGATATGACAACAAAGCGACGCTTCATGCTCCCCTGCCTCTCTCACCTGAGGCAAGCCCCCAAAACATAGTGTACCAGCGCATCGGAGATTCCCTCAAACGTTACAGTGGTTTTCTTCGTAGGACAGATCGCAATGCAGATCGATCGACAGCGTCGATTCATGGTTGAACGTTGGATAAAGGACAGCACCAAGTCCAGAATGCGTGCGGTCGAGCTGAAACAACACATTGACAGACTATTTGGAGGCGGTACGCTGGCAAGTTGGGACGAGAGGTGAGGTTTCTAATCGAATCAGACGGGCGGGCTTCGCAACATGCCAGTTGGACTCATTGCCAAGATAATCTCCGACAAGGGGATCGGCTTCATCACGCCGCGCGACGGCGGTCAGGACGTGTTTTTTCACTACAGCGCGGTTGCAGGTGAACAGTTCGACCAATTGAAGGAGGGACAGAGTGTCTCGTTCGATTTCGATCAGACCAGAGACGCGAACGACCGGCCACGTGCAGCCAGGGTAGCACTGTGCGATGAGAAACGACCCGCCGGCGGCAAGGCGGCCGACGACGCACCGGTTGCCCGCCACCCTCGAGCCCGACGTCGCAAGCCAACCTGGAGAGATTAGCCGCAAGCAACGCTCACGAAATAGCTTCTCTATTTCCGGATCAACAAGACGTCGTCTTTCTTTTGATCTTATGGCCATCTTGCATCGTTTGGCCGAAGGCCTTTTTTCACCGTAGCCTGGGGTAGCACCCCAGGGAAGCAAGTACGCCTCGCGCCGTTTGGCCAAAGGCCATATTCAACGCCGTGCGCGGGCCACTGTGAATATGGCCTTCGGCCAAAATGGGTTGAATCCCACGTATTCCTGGGGTGTTACCCCAGGCTACGATAGAGATTGGCCGTTGGCCAAAAGCGGAATCCGTAATCAAGGCCGTACAAATAGCAACGCTCACGAAATAGCGACCGCGATCAACGGCACAAAATGAGGATGTTATTCCGTGGGCGATGCAACGAGAGCTTTGCGTCTGTTTCCTGCTATCGCAAACAGTGCAGTGGCAGGGGTTGAAGTTGCATGAAACTCAAGGTCGCGATCGCCGTTGTGTTTCTCTTGGTCACGTTCGCGTGGGTCGTTGGTCTTGGCTGCTGGCCGCTGGTCAGGTGGTCGCCGCTGAACTGCTGGCACGACGACATCGACATCGCAACGGGCCGAATCCGTCATCAACGTTACCTGCTCGGCGTTTGCGTCAGCGAGCGAGTCGAGGATTCCGCCATCAGTCGCCAACTTGCGCCGCCAGCATCCGGTTCCGTGACCGACTGGAAGCGAGTCAACACCTTTTCGCCGCTGGTCCATCATTCGCCACATTATGTCTATCACTCGGCAATCCATCAAACTCGCGAACTTGAACTACTTTGGCAAATGTCCTCTTTCACTTCGAAGGCTAAGTCGAAATCGGCACGAGACGTTTTGTACCTGTGGCAACATGGAGAGGGCTATACTCCGGCAAACCATTACATCGACGCCGTGTCAAGAATCGCGTTGACGCAAAACGGTCGTGCCGCCTCCATAGATGCCGACCAACTCCCGCAACCGACGGATTTCGTCGATTCGAGATAGCCTATGCCGTTGCATCCTCACCCATTTAGGCGGCAAAACGCTTCCGGTAGATGGTCCGCCAAGTCGCTGGCGATCATGGAGATTTGCCCCAGCTTTTCCGTGGCCAGGTCGCCGGCCAGGCCGTGAATGTGGACGCCAAGTTGTGCTGCCTCGAAAGGCGGCAGTCCTTGGCACACGAGCGCAGTAACGAGTCCGGTTAGAACGTCGCCGGAACCGCCGGTGGCCATGCCTGGATTCCCAGTGGTGTTGTACGTTATGCGGTCGCCATCGGTAATCAGTGTGTGGTGCCCCTTGAGAACCATCACGACATTGTGCTTGCCAGCCGCTTGAATCGCACTGTCTCGTAGGGACTCCGTGGAAAGCTCGGATGCTTCATCTCCGATCAGGCGGCGGAATTCTCCGGGATGTGGTGTCAGGATTCGGGGACCGCCGGGCGAAGACAAGCCCGCGGATCTGGACGATAGCGCATTCAGGGCGTCGGCGTCGAAGACAATCGGCTGTGTTGCGGTTTCGTAGAGCCCGCCCACCAATTCGGTAAGCTCGTCCGATCGGCCGAGTCCGGGGCCGCAGGCAAGACACGTGGCGCCGGCTGACAACTGGGTGATGACCTCCATTGCCGCAAAGGCAATTCTACCCGCGTCGTCGCTGGGCAAAGGAGTCGTCATGTAAGACGGTTCGAACGAGGCGACCACATCCAGGCAGGCGTCCGGCACGGCCAGCGTGACCAGACCTGCGCCACCTCGCAACGCAGCGATGCCCGCCAGCCCAATGGCGCCGCTCATGCCGCGCGAACCGCCAATCAGTAGCGCTCGTCCAAAATCGCCTTTGTGGCTCTCCGGTCGTCTGGCCGGCAGTTGGGCCAACGGCAGCGTGGGCAGCGTCATCACGGAAGAATCACCGGAGGATAATATGTGACGACCGGCGCTGGCCGGTAACGTACCGTGACGGGCACTGGCGCCACAACAACGGGTGCAGGCGGAGCGTAGTATGTCGTCACCCGAGCGGGCGGCGCGTAATATGTCGTTACCGCGGCGGACGGCGCATAGTACGTCGTCACGGGTATCGGTGCGACGACCACCGGCGGCGGAGCGGGTACGGTCGATACGGCCGCGGCGGTGTATGAAACGGCTGGGCGGTAAACGACCCGTTGGCCAAACAGACCACGCCGTTCCGGAAGGTACGTGACGACAGGCTGCGGGGCGTAGTACGTGGTGACCGCTGTCGGCCGTTGGGCCTTGGCACTGTCGGCAGCCAGAAAGAACACCAGACCACTGGCGAGCGCCGCCAAAGCGACACGATTGATCAGTCTCAACATGGATTCTTCTCCCTTCAGAAGGCGGAGACAATTCAAACGACACGTGGGCCGATCGAAACCGTCCATGTTGTGACCAAGCCTATTGGCTATTCTAGCCTGCTGCCCCGAATTCGGCCAGTCAGAGCCGTCAGCTTTCAGCCGTCAGCGGTCAGCCAAATGAACAAGACGGTCCCTGGAAACTCGGGCTGAAAGCTGACCGCTTGGAGCTACTTCTGCGAATTGTGGCGATAGACGATGACTTCTACCTTTTCCATTGTCACGAGGCCTTCGCCGATCATGTCGTCCAGGTCCGGCAGGAAGGCGTTGATTTTCTCTTCTTCGTCAACGATTTCGATGACCATCGGCAAGTCTTCGGACAGACGCAGGATTTTTGCCGTGTGAATGCGGCTATTGGCACCGAACCCGACCGTGCCGTGAAGCACGGTAGCTCCTGCCAAACCGCGGCGTCGGGCCTCATGGACGATCGCTTCGTATAGCGGGCGGCCTTTATGCTTGTCGCTTTCGCCAACGAAAATCCGCAACAACTTGGCCTCTCTTGGAAGCTTCATGTCTCGATCCTCATCGAACGGCGATCAAAGCCAACGACCGACAGCCAATCCAAGCACGACGCAACACAGGCCAATCAGGTTATGGCCCACCAGATTGGCCGCCGCCAGGGACCACTGCGAATCGTTGATATATCTGCTCGTCTCGAACGCGAATGTCGAGAACGTCGTGAACGACCCCATGAACCCTACCAGCACGATGATACGCGTCTGCCCACTGATGATCAAACGATCCTCGGCCAGCGCCCACACGACGCCGAACAGAAAGCACCCAATCGCATTTACCGCCAGCGTCCCCCAATGGAATCTCTCGCCGCACACGTGTTGGACCGCGCCGGACAGTCCGTATCGGGCAACCGCACCAGCGGCGCCCGCCAATGCCAGCAGAACCAGTTCTTTCACCACTTCGTAGACCTCGCGCGACGTTAGAGATTGGATGAGGGTGTCCAGGAATCCGATTCGCCAGAAACGATGGTTTTCGGGGCGAGGCTCCCGCCGAGCCGCGCCTCGGTGCCAGCCTTCCGGCTCAGCAGGAGCTTCGCCCTCCCGGTTCCTGGACATCACCAGTCAGATGTTCCCCTCCACAGCCTGTTTTCAGCAGGATGATGAGTCGTATTGAACCGCCCGGCTTGCAGCGAAGTCAACGGGGGGCTGTCCCGCGCATCCCAAGAAAGCGTCAGACCCAGCGACCATGGATGTGCGGCCGCCGGGTCTGGCGTGTGCGAACCCGATAATTGTCCGCGATGAATAGGGGATGGGGTTCTATGAAGAAGAATCTGTTGAGGTCGATTTCATCTGAGCCGTCGATCGGCGGCGCCGGCGTTTTATGGGAGCTCTGACCCATTCTTTGGTCAGCGATTCGAAGACGTCCGGCGATTCGTAGCGAGCAATTCCTTTCCCGTCCGGGATCGGGCCGACCAGTCCGCGGAAAACCGGTTTGCCTCGCAGTGTAAGATCGGTGCTACAGTCGTCAATACCGACTTTCACGTGCATCCTCAGGAGCTGCTCCTCCGTATCAAAGTCGCGAATCCGCAGCGATCCGTCGCTTT
Organism: uncultured Pirellulaceae bacterium; assembly: GCA_964623055.1. GTDB lineage: Bacteria > Planctomycetota > Planctomycetia > Pirellulales > Pirellulaceae > JADHUC01. The sequence goes on along the minus strand of CAZURK010000058.1, from coordinate 39,637 downwards.
CCCGCGTGACAACTCGGTACGTGTTTTTTGCCATAGACATGCATCCTTCGAAACGTGTATTTCCGGTTCGCCGACCCTCGACACGTGCATGTATCGTCCAGTGGAGCGGTCGGATAGCATCGAAATTCGGTTGGCCTGCACAGCAATTGGATTCGTCCGAACCGGCACATCGCGAGTTTCTGGTTCTTGCTGCTACCGGCCTAGTTGGGCTGGGCGGGGGGAAGGTGTCCGATGAGGTTGTCGCTGGGCACCACGGCGTCCGATTGAGACGGTGTTTACGGGTTAATATGTCGACCAGCCACATCGCGTTGGTTATGCAAATGGCGCCGGTTGCGCCACGTGCGTGGGGGGCTTGGTAGGTCCCGCCTGCCGGGCGGGACTTGGCGTGGCAATCGACGTTGACAACCGAATACGCGCCGCAAGGTCCCGCTCGGCAAGCGGGGCCTACTGGGATGCGCTGCGGCTTCCGTCGGGGGATCCGCCGATCGGATGGCCTTCGGGCATCGGCCGGCCTGCGGCCAGGAAGCCCATCCGGTACAGTTCTTCCTTCAGTGTGCGAAACTGGCCAAAGCTGCTGGGGTATACCCAAACGGTTACGGTGGTGCGATCGGGATCACGGTGACTGAGAACCGAACGGAATTGGGAATGCTCTTGTAGTGCAGACTCGAACGGCTCGCCCAAGTCCTCGCGCACCGGAATCAACGTGAAGCGATCCAGTTCAATGCGCTGCTGCATGGCCACGGCCCCGCCGCCGACCGGTCTTGCCTGATTAGCGCGCCGGAGCGTGTATTTCATCCGAAAGCCTCGCACTGGCCCGATCGTCTCGGTTACTCGCGGCGCGTTCTTCAGTTTCCAGACGATCTGTGGGGCGTCTTGCTTGAGCTTTTCCACCAACTCGTCCCAGGGCACGTAAGTAACCCGACCGTTGTCCAGCCGGAAATGCACCTCGGTGCCGAACACTGTCTTGGCCATTGGCGTAGGCAGGTGCTTGATCACGTTCTGTGGTGGCACAGAGTTCTCGAGCGATTGGCGAAATGCCTTCATGTCCTCCAATTCGCTCCGGGCGACCATGAGGTTTCGGCCCATGTCCAACCGTTGGCGTTGGCTTTCGTCCAGTACTTCCCGCTGCCGATTCAAATCCGACTCGATCGCACCAATGACCTGAAGGATCTTATCGCGTTCTTTGCGGCGATAAGTGACTTCGAATTGCTGGCGTTTGATCTTGGCATCGACTTGATGGATGTCGCCTTCCACGGCGTTGGCCGCAGCCCGGGCAGCCGCGATGTCGACGCTGGAATCGTCTTCCGCCTCCGCATCCGTCGGCGTCGCTTCGACCATCGCGTCCGTGGCGCGTGCGCCGATTACCATGATCAGGATGATCAAGATGCCTACCAGGTTTGCCACGATATCCAGAAAAGAATCCTGGCCGGGCGCATCGTCGTGTTGTCGGGCTTCTCGTCTCATCAGAAGACTATTTTCTTTCCACTTCCATGCCGCTGTCTTTCAGCAGGATTTCCAATTCGCCAAAGCGGGGTTCTGCGCCGGGTGCCACCCAGACCTTTAACACGGGCCTCCAGTATCCGTTGGATACCGCCATGCCCCAGCCGTCCATATGCGTCCAAACGGCCGAGACGAACTGTTCGATCGACCCTCGTACGGAACCAACCACGGGCACCACCCGAGGTTGCCCACCGTCGCTTTGATCGGGCAGGATCACAAGCCGGTCCTGATAACACTGGATCGCGATGGGCCGTGTGATGCCGGTCGAGTGGGCTACGACCTTCGGCAACGCCCAGTTCGCCCCTTTCGTCTTCGCCATGCTGGATAGCGCGGCGCCATTGGGGCCGCCTGACGGTCCACCCGCCTGACCGCCTGCCTGACCGCCCCCGCGGCCGCCCGAAGGTCCGCCCGCTTGGCCGCCCTGTCCTCTACCCGAATGACCGCCCGGGGGTCCGCCCGCTTGGTCGCTTTGTCCTCCAGTCGCTTGGCCTGGACGCATCACCGCCCCTGGCTGTGGTCTTTGGCCGGACGGTCCATGTCCCGGTCTCGAAGCCTGCTGTACCCACCGGTCGTTACCGCCGCGGGATCGTCCGCCCGGTCTCCCACCGCCGCCGGTGCCAACTCCGATACCCCCTCGGCTTCCATCGCCAATTCCGCCGGAAGATTGTCCGTCTTCGTCTGGTTGTTCGCGCAGGGTGAAGTCGCCCGGTTCGGACGCTCGGTCAAAACGGCTGGGCATGGCCGCTGCCAGCGCCGCTTGGCGTTTGCGGGCCGTTCTGATGGTGGCATCAAGCAAGCGTTTCAGGGTCGGGTCGCCGGGCGGATAGTTCAGGATCATGTCGGCATCGACCAACTCGTAGCCAAACTCGTCATCCCAAGAGGCCATGGCCGCGCGAGCCATCGTGTACGCAACGGCACCGTCGGGGCGGACGATCAACAGAGGATACGGCTCGCCCTGATTCGCGTCGCCTTCGACGCGTGCCCAATGCTCGCGGATGGTGCGCAAAGCCGCATCCAATGGGTTGCCGGGTCCCAACGGGCCGGAGAAATCTGCTGGCTGAAGCACCACCCCTTCGGGATGAATGACGATTCCCGATTGCTTGCACTCGATATAGATCGGCCGTCGTCGGGTTCCGTTGGGGCCGCGGTAAGCAATGATGGTGAACGAGCGCTGCCGTTCGGCAGCCTCTTGGCGGGCTTCGTCCAACCGCCTTCGTTCCGCCGCGATCTCCGCTTCGATCTGAGCGAGTCTCGAACGAATCGACGCTTGATCCTGTCCGCCGGCGTTGCGAAGCTTCTCCATTTCAGCCGCTTCCGCTTGAAGCCGTTTCCATCGCTCTTCCAGACGCCGAATATGGTCTTCCAGGTGGCTCAGCTCCAGCCGCCGATTTGCCAATTGCCCGGTCAGCTCGGTGCGCTGCTGCTCCAAGATTTCCCGTCGCCAATCGAGATCCTCCTGTTCTTCACGCAACTTGGCTCGTTCCGCCTGTCGCTCTTCCTTGTTCTGTTGCGCCATTTCTTCCGTGATCGTGTCGGCATGCACTCGAGCTTGGTGCACCACCAGGACCAGCAGCACGATCATCGCCCCCATCGTGCAGATCAGCACGGCCAGGAACGGGAATAGTGAAACGCTAATGGAAGGCTTGCGCAAGGGGCGCCGTCTCATGCCGCGCGGCCTTTGGCTGAAGACTGTTTCAGGTCAACCTGCGGTACCTCGCCGGTTGAACCGTCCAATCGTGTGCTAAGCAGATGGATGGCAGCCGACAGGCTCATCACCGTATCTTCGAAGTTCTTGGCTCCGGCCAGGGTCTTGAGGTTCTCGTTCAGGGTCTTCTCCAAGCGAATCACGTCGCCCGTGGCTTCGACGGCCTTCGCCATGATCTCGCCCTGTTTGATCATCTCCTGTTGCTGGGTCTGCATCATCCGCGCGTTAGTCGACAGCGATGTCTGCAACTGCTCCCAACGATGTCGTGCTTGTTCAGAACCGGCCCGCTCGGCTTTGGCCACTTCAGCAGCATGCTTGACTAACGCCTGCTCCAAAGCTCCGGACAGAGCGGTCTGGAGTTGTTGCCCCGAGGCTGTGGACAACTGGCTCCAATGCTCGTGAGCCGCGTCAATCGTTGTCTGCCAAAGCTTGGCTTGCCGCCCGACAAGGCGTTTTGTGGCCGTGAGGATCTCGTTGCACATGCGTTCGACGGACGCCAGATGCGGATCATTGCCCGAGCCGACCTGCTGGAAACGGCCGACCATCTGTTCGCTGGTGCGAATGTCTACGGCTGCCAATAACTGCGTCTCGATACGGTCAATCAAAAATTGGATGAACATCAAAACGATCGACAACGACAGGGCCAGCGCGGTCGTATCGAAGGCGATGTACAAGCCCGCCAGCAGGCCGTCCATTGCGCCCTGGATATCCGTTGCCAGTTGTTTGGGATCGAGATCGCCCAAGGCTTGAGTGATACCAATCACCGTTCCCAGGAAGCCTAGCATCGGCGTAGCCCAGATGATGATGCGGATCAAGGCATAGCTGTCGTGCTGGCGAGCGGCATCCATGTCGGCCAGATACTTCAATTCGTCATCCAAACCCTCGGCAGTCGATTTGCGGGTCACAAATCGCAGAGCATCTCGCAGACGCCGGCCCAGGTAGGAACTGCGGGCCGTCGCCGAGAGGGTGTTCAGTTCGTCAAGCAAACGCGGGGCGTCTTCGGCTCGCTCACCCAAGGGTGGCGGATCCTTCAACCGAATCGAATTCAGGGCCACATACTGCCCCAACACGTCCAGCAGCTTCAGGGATAGCGCGGCCAGTCCCACGAAGAACATCCCCGTGGCGACAAACGAGACCGGGTGTGTGGCAAAGTAGCGGTGCATTCCGGGGACATTTAGCGGCCCTCGAAAAACCATTACATAGAAAAGGCTGCTGCCGGCAGCTCCCAGTAGCAGCGGCCATCCCAGAGTGCTGAGGATTACGAATAACGAGTTGCGTTCGCTTTTTCGGGGCACGTTTGGCAGTCCTTTGCTGCGATCGTCAGTCCGTTGTATGCGGAGGTCAACGAGGGTTCGAGTGCTTCAGTTGTGCATGCTCGGGAGGGCGAAGCTCCCGCCGAGCCGTTCACGGATCGGGGCTCCGGCTCGGCAGGAGCCTCGCCCTCCCAACCGAAACCCGTCAACATCCAGCGCAAAACACTCGCCGCTCGCTAGCAACCGCGCACGCATCGCCCGCCAAAGACGATGAGCTGTCCCCAAAATCGGTATAACCGTTACAGTTGAATGAGCCTGTTTTGCCAAAACGGCAAGAAAGCAAATAATCGCTACGAGCGATAAAGTCGGACAAACCGGACAACCGATTAATTGCGTGGCCTCTCGTTTCTGTAGGTTGGGCATTCCCGCCCGACCTCAAACAGACGGGCAGGAATGCCCATCCTACTGAAGGTTTCAAATGGCCTGAGATACCAGACGGATCGGCCACACTTCTCAAGTCGTGGCTTTTGCGGACTACGCATTCCCAGGGGGGAAGAGTGATAGCCCGGCGACGCGGTCACGCGTTTTCGCCGGGCTATTTTTTTGTCATGTCTCAAAATCCGGACGTGCGCCGCGTTGGGCGAGCGGCAGATGAGCATTCACCCGCGGGATAGGCTTCCAGCCTGTCTGGCAACACCATCGACAGGCTGGAAGCCTATCCCACGGGCACGAGAAGTCACGCAGGCTGCGCTACGATGCGTAGCGCGTGGGATCTTCGAGGCCAATTTCGCGGAACGCTTGCTGTCTCTCCGCGCATTTGTTGCAGCGACCGCAATGAAGGCCCTCTTTGGGCGAGATGCACGAAAACGTGAACTCCAACGGGCAGCCTCGCCCCCGCTGCATGACTTGTCGCTTGTTGAGTTGTGAGAACGGAAGCACGATGCGAAGCGGCTTGCTGGCGACGTAGCAGTTGAACATGGCTTGGGCGTGGCCGAAGAACTGTTGCGTGGCGTCGGCGAATGGACTGGTGCCCAGCGGCGCCAACGCCAACTCGCAGACCTCGTTCAACTGGCACCACACAGCGGCTTTTGCGACCAGCAAAGCATTACGCCCGGGCAAGAAAACGGCCTCGTCCGCCGAGTCGCCCGCGGGTGTCCCCCGACCGCTAGTGCTCCAGTGCTCTCCGTACAGGTCCGTTAGGGGGAGTTCCAGCGTGACCAAGTCGCGCAGTCGGGGCGAATGGACAGCCCGCAAATATCGGCGAAGCGATTGGGCTTCTTCTTGTTCCCAGACGAGATTTGAACGGACGTACAAAGGCTGCACGAGCCGGTCTAGCTGGAGCAATTCGCTGAGCATGATACAGCTATCCAGGCCGCCGCTGGCCAATACGGCAATAATCTCTTCTGCACTTTCCGAACGTACTTGCGAACGCGACAACACTCGGAACCCCTAAAGAGAGTGTAATGCTCCAAAAACCGAGCTCGACTGGGGTAATTTCCTTGTCGATCGTTAAAAGCGGAGCGATACTTTGTAGTTACCCCTAGATTTTCGCTATCTACGGCAAACCTTGAAACCGTTGAAACCGCTTTTAGAATAGATGGTGAGAGAATATATGGGGAATCTCGCGGTGGTAATCCTCACAGAGGAGATTCCGGCTGCGGGCCAAAAGCGCTAATACCCAAGAATAGGTGGATTCAAGAGAACTTCCGGTCTTCTTTTTGACCGAGTCTCGCATCATCGTTCTGGCACGAACTGGGATTGATCATGTCCAATCTTATCGAATCGCAACAGGCTGCCGACGCGCTCGGCGTAACCGAAGACGAATTGAACGAAATGCGTCTGCGCGGCGAGATCCATGCCGTCCGCGACGGTTCGGCTTGGAAGTTCAAGGACGACGAGGTCGAACGGGTCGCCGAGGAGAAGGGCGTGTCCGCGCTTGGCGGCGCTGAAGATGACGACGAGTTGGACCTGGGTGATCTGGAGGCGAGCCCGGCCTCGGACCTGGAGTTGGAAATCGAGGCTGGCGAGGCTGGCGAGTCCCCCACGGCAATTGGCAGCCTGGAGGACTTTGAGGCAGACCCGACGGGCGAAAGCGGCCTGACGTTGTCCGACGGTTCGGAAGGGGACGAAGATCTGACGATTGGGGACGATGACGACGTTCTAGTTCCCAGCGAGTCGGATGTGCTTGGCGGACTGGCGGACGGAAGCGACGCGGGGCTGCTATCGGGTTCGGATAAGGAGGTTTTGGGAGCGGCGTCGGATTCGGACAAAGATGTCCTGGGCGTGGGATCGGATTCCGACAAAGACGTACTAGGGGGATCGGGACCCGGATCAGGGACAGGCTCGGACGTAGCACTGGTGCCGGACGCAGACGGCAGCGGCCTGAACCTGGTGGCCGACAGTTCCGCCGATGTGCTGGCGGGTAGTGATGTCGGGCTGGACGAAGCCGGAACGGGCTCCGGAGGTACAGGCCCCAATCTTGGCAGCGGGGAATTGGATTTCGAAGGCAGCGATATCGGCATCGTGTCCGACCTGGCGCTCGACGACGGCTTGGCCCTGGGCGAGGAAGAAGAAGACGAACTGACCATCGGGGACGAAGACGAGTTGGCCCTGGACGAGGACGACGAGTTGGTCCTGGACGGCGGCAGCGACGTCACGCGCGGGGCGGGTGACACGGGAATCAATCTGACAAGTCCCAGCGATAGCGGGCTGAACCTGGAAGAAGAACCGTTGGATCTGGCCGGCTCGTCAGTCTCGTCGCTCGAGTTGCCCGAGGACGACGACATCATCGATCTGGATGATTTGGATGCCGGTCCGGACGATGCCACTCAGTTGAAGATGGACGAAGATTTCCAACTCGCGCCGTCTGCCGAAGCGGAAGAGGACGACGACGAGGACAGCGGCTCGCAGGTTATCGCTTTGGAGGACTCCGAGGCGTTCGAGCAGGCAGTACCCGAGGCCGCCATGGACGCGGTCGAGCCTATTGTGGGCGAAGCGAGTGACGAACTGGAAACGGCGCTGGACGAAGAAGGCGCCGTGGGTTCCGTCACCAAACCGGCGCTGCCCGACGCGGGGCTGACCGCAGACAGACCGGAACTGCCGTATTCAGTGTGGAATGTGTTGAGCTTGCTGGCTATCGCCGTGGTGCTTGCACTTTCCGGCATGCTGATGACGGACGTGATCCGCAACATGTGGAGTTGGGACAGCACGTATACGGCCTCCACTCCGATAATGGACACGATGATCCGCATGTTTGGAATGGAGCCGTAGGCTGGTTTTCGTCTGTGGTTTCTCACTGGAGCTTTGCCAAGGCAAAAAGTTAGGGCTGGGTGGCCGGGGCTGGACTGAGCGTTAGCGAAGGAAGCCCCGGGGTTTCGGGCTACGCCCTCCAACCCCGGCCACCCTAAGTTTAGGCGCTGATAAAGCACTAGCCCTCTATTTGTCCTGCGCAAACAGCCGGTCTGTCTTGTGTAATCCGTTGCGACTGCGCATAGCTACCCGTTCGGCCTGTATCTTTTCGAGCCGGGAGCGCTATAATCTACTGCTCCGTCGGGCATGACCGACCGAGTTCGACTTTGTCCCGTTCGAATTAGACCCCAGCAGCGAGCGATGGGTGATCTCACCCGGGCGACGCCCCCCTCTCAGCCTGCCTGAGGATGGCACCGACCGGCTCCTTTCTGGTGTTCTCTGCTGACATCCAATAGGAAAACACTGTGCACTTCGAGTCTACTCGGGCGACCTTGAGACCCCCTCGCGTGAAGGCCAACCGTCGTTATGTTCAATCGGTGATTGCATTGTCCATCTGTGCGGTTTTCGCTGCGGGCTGCGGTCCGGTTGAGGAGATCCGGCGGTATCAGGCACTCAAGTCATACTCCACCAGCCGTATGCTGGGTGCCATGATCCTGCACGGCGATATGGCTTGGTTCTTCAAAGCAACCGGACCGGAGGAAGCCGTGGCGGAACAGGCCGACGGGTTTCGAGATCTGATCAAGTCGGTTCGCTTTGTCGATTCCAAACCACAGTGGACACTGCCGGCTGGATGGCGCGAGAAGCCGTCTTCGGGCATTAGATTCGCCACACTTGAATTCGGTCTGGCCGACACAGCCGTCGAGTTGTCAATCACACGGCTAGCGATCTTCGGCGACGACCGGACTGCCTACATTGTGTCCAACATCAACCGTTGGCGAGACCAGTTGACGCTACCGCCAATCGGCGCAGAACAGCTCGACGACCATACGGAACGGATCGAGTTGGAGGATGCTGTTGCTACCTTGGTGGATTTGGTGGGCCGGCTAAAGAGCGGCGGTATGGGCCATTCCGCTTCAGGAGCAGGCATGGGCCCCGTTTCAACGAAGCCCGGCTGAACCGAGGAAAGGCGAACTGCCAAGCAGTCGCGAAGTCAATCAAGTACAAGTAGGTCTCGCTGGCGCAGTGGGACCTATCAATAGGCAACGGAGCCATTCATGGCCATAGACTCAGTCCCTTCCGACCACGAACGACCGCTCAAAACACCGCGTGTTGACGATACGGGTCCTTTGATCGAGGCCCTGCTGGCACCGCTCAATTGGCTTGCCTCACTGCGGCTGACCGTGGCGCTGTTCGCGTTGGCCATGTTCATCATCATGGTTGGCACGTTGGCCCAGGACAAGCAAGGCATGTGGGAGGTTATCTCGGCGTATTTCCGCGCCTGGGTCTCCTGGATCGAAGCCCCCGTCTTTTTTCCTAAAGCCTGGTTTCTCGGCATGACAAAGGGAACCATGCGCGCCCTAGTCGCCTTTGGGTGCATTGCCGTTGGCGCCGCGGCAGCGATCCCTTTTTTTGCCAGAAGACACAAGCACGTGTGGTGGCTGATTGGTGGCTTGGTGGTTGCGGCCTTGGCGGTCGGCACGGCGATCCAATCCGTGTGGTTTGGCAAATTCCTATTTCCTGGTGGGGCAGCGATCGGCACGGGGCTGGCCGTCAACTTGATTGTAGTCCATGCGGTACGATTCAAGATCCAGGCTAGCGGCGTACGTCTGACGATCGGCTTGGTGGTTATCACGCTTGGCGCGCTGGTGACGGCGCTGATCATCGCGGCCGGACACAACAGAGAAGGTCTGCAGGCTATCCCCTTCCTCGCCTGGTCCACCTTGTGGATATTGTGCAAGATCGCGCTGACGCTGTTCTGGCTGGTCATGGTGGCCGCGTTTGCCGTGCTGCTTCCCAAGGCTCGAACGCGAACTATCGAGGTCGCCGTGCTGGGCACGTCAGTTTTTCTGCTGGCCGGTCTTCTACTTTGGCTATGGCTCGGCGGCGAACGTGCGTACTTGGGCGACGCTGGGATGCGCATCCTATGGCAGTTGATCCAAAGCGAAGTGGCCGCCGTGGTTCTGTTAGTGGGATGCATTCTCGCCTTCAAACGGCGCGGTGGCATTGTGCTGATTCACGCCGGTGTGGGACTGGTGATGCTCTATGAATGCTACGTGAGCTGGTACGCCGTGGAAGAACGGATGACCATCGCGGAAGGTCAAACGGTCAGCTTTGCGGAGGACATACGCGACACGGAATTGACGGTGGTCGATCCGTCCTATTCGGACACCCACGACGACGTGATCGCGATTCCACGATCGCGGTTGGTGCGCAGCGCCGCAGCCGACACGTCGATCGAGCACGACGATTTGCCCTTTGACGTGCAGGTCGTTCGATATATGAAGAATTCACGCTTCCGCAGGGCGGAGCGAGGCGATGACAATCCTGCATCGGCTGGCAACGGGTTGGCGGTTATCGCCGAAGAGGCCACAGTTGGCAGCGGGGCCGACAGCAGCAGCACCGTCGACACGGCGTCGGCATACGTGCGGTTCATAGAAAAGAATGGCGGCGACGAGATCGGCACGTATTTGGTGACACAGTATCTGTCGGTTCAGGATATCTCGGAGAAGGTCACCGTCGGCGACAAGACCTACGACGTCGCGCTGCGGTTCAAACGCACGTACAAACCTTACTCGATCTACTTGGACGAATTTCGAAAGGACGAGTACATCGGCACGTCGAGCGCCAAGAACTTCTCGTCGGAGGGGCTCCTGATCGATTCGTCGGGCGATGAGACCCCTATCCGCATTTGGATGAACAACCCGCTACGTTATGCAGGCGAGACCTTCTATCAAAGCAGCTACCGCATCGATCACGAAACGGGCGAGGAATCCACGATCCTCCAAATCGTGACCAACACCGGTTGGATGGCCCCTTACGTATCGTGCATGTTGGTTGTTACGGGAATGCTGGCGCATTTCTGGATCACGCTGATGCGATTCCTGCGTCGACGCACTGAAAGCGCCGTTGGGAACGCGAAAGTCGTCGTGGCAGAGTTGGCGGAAACTCCGACGAAAGGGCGCGGCAAGAAACGCCGCCGCAATGAAGAGTCGAACAAGCAGCAAACGGCTTCGAACCAAGGACTCACGTCGGTCGTGGTGCCTGCAATCGTCGTTCTGGTGGCCGCGATTTGGGTGCTTGGCAAAGCTCGCTCGCCAAGCGAGTCACCCGAGGGCTTCAACTTGGCCGAGTTTGGCAAACTACCGGTCGTTTTCCAGGGCCGAGTCAAACCGTTTGACACGCTAGCCCGAAACGCGCTGCGTAAGACCTCCGACTACAACAGCTACAAAGACGACGAGGGCGAGCGGCAGCCGGCGGTACGCTGGCTGTTGGACATGATCGCCAGACCGGAAGCAGCCGAGAAGCACAGGGTCTTCCGTATCTACAGCCCGGAAGTCCGGGACACGCTGGGCCTGAAGCGACGGAAGGGATATCACTATTCGCTGGCCGAGATTCGCGGGACCGGTACGTTGACCGCTCGAACTGACGACCAAGCGGGTGTGGTGACGGTGCCGGCGGGGCGCGGCCCGTCGAACGGCACCTACGACATCTCCTGGTACGATGACGAGGACAACTACCGCTCGCGACGTGACATGACGGGCACGGTCACCAAAGACACAGTGACGTTGAGTGGCGGAGAGGGCGATCCTTTGCCCGATGTTGGCATATCTGTCGTGGCCAACGAGCAAGGTAAGGGACTGGAGGAATTTGACGAACTCGTGCGGGAAGCGCGCGGAGTGGACGCCGAGAAGCGCAAATTCCGCCAGCGAAAGGCCCTGGAGTTGAACAAGCGTTTTGACACCTACCTGCGATTGCACGCTGCATTCGAACCGCAAGATATTCCAGCGATCCCGGACCGCGAAGCTGCCCAGCGCGACTGGGTCCATCGCGTAATCCGCTCCGTAAGCGAAGCCGAAAGACGATTGGAGCACATGCAAGTCCCGCTGGCTGTGCCTCAGCCGACGGATGGCGAAAACGACAAGCAGAAAGCCTGGCTGCCGTACGCAACGGCCTGTAGCAAGGCGTACATCCAAAAGGAAATCCTCGGTCAAGAAGCGGATGCGCCCATCGTGTCCCTGGTTTCCATCTTCGGCGCGTACAAGCGGGGCGATGCCAGTGCGTTTAACACCGAGGTGGCCGAATATCGCGATTGGCTGGGGCAACAGGATCTGGCAGAGCTTAGTACTAGCCGAGTCGCCTTCGAGGAATTCAACAATCGCTTCGCACTGCTGTTTTACTGCATCTTCCTTTACGGATTCGCTCTGGTTCCTGCTGTTGGGGCTTACTTTGGTGCGAAGAAGCTATTAAGCCGGACTGCGTTCTGGCTACTACTGTTCATCCTGTGCGTCCACACAACTGCCATCATTTTCCGAATCTACATTTCCGGGCGTCCGCCGTCAACGAACCTGTATTCCTCCGCCTTTGGCATCGCGTGGTTGTGTGCGGTGCTCGGATTGATCCTGGAAGCGGTCTTCCGCCTCGGATTTGGCAACGTCGTAGCAGCCGTGGGTGGTTTTGCCGGTCTGCTGATCGCCCACTTCTTGGGGCTGCGAGGTGACACGTTCACCGTGATGGAAGCCGTGCTGGACACGCAGTTCTGGCTGACGCTTCATGTGATTACGGTTTTCGCTGGCTACGCAGCCACGTTTGCGGCCGGGCTGTTGGGCATCCTCTACATCATACTGGGCTTCTTCACGCCCATATTGAACCGTTACGCGAGCAAATCCCTGACAAGCATGACCTATGGCGTTCTGTGTTTCGCCATCTTCTTCAGCTTCTGGGGCACGGTCCTGGGTGGCCTCTGGGCCGACGATTCCTGGGGACGGTTTTGGGGGTGGGATCCAAAAGAGAACGGCGCCCTGCTGATCGTCGTGTGGAACGTCATCATCCTGCACGTCCGCTGGGCTGGCGTGGCCAAAGACCGCGGCTTGGCCGTACTGGCGGTGGGCGGGAACATCATCACAAGCTGGTCGTGGTTCGGCGTCAACCAATTGGGCGTCGGGTTGCATACGTACGGTCACACCGACGGCGTGCTGTTGGCGCTGAGCGTGTTCGTCGCCAGCCAGTTGCTGATTATCGCCATTGGCTCTCTGCCAAAGGAAATGTGGAAGAGCTTCAAGGATCAAGACGAGCCGATACTGGCCAAAGAGGCCTAGGCAGGCGCATTCGTAGACGCGCTGCTCTTTCCGAAACCGGGAGGGGGGCGCACCACCAAAACCCCCGCAACACCCCCCCACCCCCCCCCACCCCACCCGACGCCCCCACAACCCCCCCCCCGGCCCGGCCGCCGCCGGCGCTTCGCCCTCCCAGGAATGCTTCCATCGCCGTTCCCAAAGGACCTCTAATTCATCCGCTGATACAACGCCGCGGCGTCCATTGTCCACGCAACGGCCGCGTGCAGTATGGCTCCTGGCCAAATCGACTTGGTCTTCAGGCTCATAAAGCCCAACGCCAATCCCGCCACGATTGACCCCAGCGTCTCGGGCAGCGGCTTGCCGAAATGGATCAGGCAGTAGGGCACCGTCATCACGAGAATCGCATACGCGCCGAAACGTCGTTTCGTTCCGTGCAGGAGAAAGCCGCGATAGAAGAACTCTAACGCGAAGAATTGCACGCCATAGAGCATCTCCCAGACAATCAGTCGCGGCCACAGCGGCTCTCCGTCTTCCAGCCGATAAAACGGATACGTCCGCTGGAAGCTTGCATCGGCCGATACGTACAGAACACACGGCAGCATCACGAGGTACATCAAAACGTAGACCCACCACAGCGGCAAGGCACGGCGCAGTCCGATTCCGTAGTCGCGAAGGCTGCGTCCCGGAATCAACTGGATCATCAGGATTGGAATGGCTGCATAGCCGACAATCTGCAGGATTACCCAGTAGGCTCGCCGAGCAAATTCAGCACCGACACGTGCCGGATCCAGCAGCCACTCGGTCCCGCCGCCGCCCGCGAACGCGTAGCGCGCAAGGGTCAATGTCACCACAGAACTCAATAACACGGCAATCACTTCCCAGTCCACTCGACGCGCGTTTTCGGACAGCAGGTACGCACGCTGCTGGTTTTCGACCTCGCGAAGCGGGGTTACGATAGAGTCGACCAGTCTGCGGCACATTTATCCGGTCCTGGATATCAAGCATGGCGAATAACAAATCAAGCACATCGTCAGATGATGCGCCATTGCGTGGGGCTTGGTCAATTGCCCGTACCGTCTTATGGACATCTGCTATTTGCGCAGCGATCGCTGTTTCGTTGCTGACATTTCCCGGTTCAATTCCGTGGATGATCGCTTTCTGGCTCATCTGGCATACGATCAGCACGGCGAGCGGACGCCCCGGGTGGCTGCCTCTTGCTACTTGCGTTTTGATCTTGGTCATCAAACGCGTGTACTGGCCACCGACTCTTTATGTGTTCGTGGCAACGGTCGTCGTCGTTGCCGTCATGGCCGGCGTGATCACAGCGGCTGGCGAACTGGACAGACGGCGACGTCTTCGCTGGTGCGGCGTCGGTTTGCTGTGGCTCATCTCGGGCATGGCGGGCTACCAGTGGCGTCACGCTGCAAGCGTGAATCACCCCGTCCGACTGCATCCCACGAAACCGGTTGTCTGCATCGGCGACAGTCTCACGTCGGGCGTGAGTCCCTACGGAGGCTATCCTGATGATCTGGCAGAGTTGCTCACCGTTCCCGTAGTCAATCTCGGCCAGCCTGGGATCACGGCCGAGGAGGCTTTGAAAGTGCTGCCGAAGCTACGCGAGGCAAAGCCGCAAGCCGTGGTCATCGAGTTGGGAGGTCACGATTTCCTGAAAGGCCGAGGACGCGTCGCTACGAAACGTGATCTCGAAAAGCTGATCGACGCATCGCACGATTTGGGAGCGGAGGTTGTCCTCATGGAGGTCCCACGAGGCTTCATAGTCGATCCCTTTGCAGGGATCGAACGCGAACTTGCGCACAAGCATGACCTGGAACTGATACCCGACTCGGCGATACGCAATCTGGTGTTGTTCAGCCCTCACGCGCCGCCGGGGATGTGGATCGGCGAGCCCCATCTGAGCGACGACGGTCTCCATCCCAACGCGAACGGCAACACATATCTCGCAGAGCGGGTTGCGAAAACCCTGGCCGACATGTATGGATTAGACATCCTCGCTGACCGAACATCGAAATGACAGGCAAACTATGCATAGTAACCGCTCAATGTGGCGAAGCGTGTACGTACTCTCTCTCATTTCTTGCCTCGCGACTTTCTGTACGTCGTCTACATGGGCCGCGGAGCTTCGCGGTCTGGTGCCCAACTCCTATGAAGATGCAGCCGTGGCAAAAGGTGAGAGGTTGGGTATCGGCACGGCCGCGCTGGACGGGCCGGAGACGGTCGAGGTGCTCTCGCATCAGACGTGGAAACTCGTCTACACAGCCGGCAAAGGCGGCATCAAGCCGGGCGGTGGAATCCGCGTCGGCCTGCGGCATCTCTCGCAATGGTCGGTACCGCAAACAGAGGATCCAAAGGCCCTCGGGTATTTCACGGCCAAGGCCGCCGGGGATCAGCCGGTGAAGATCGCCGTCGATTTTCGCAGCCGTTTCTTTCACCAGTATTTTGCCTGGCAACACATGGTCGAGGTATTGTTGCCCGAACGCGGGCTTCAGCCCGGCGAAACCCTGGAATTGGTATACGGCGACAGCAGCGGCGGCTCGCCAGGTATGCGGGTGCAGCCAATCGACGAGACATGCTTCATCTTCAAGACGTACGTCGATTCTCTGGGCGACGGCGATTTCCTGCCCCTACGAAAGAGCCCGTCCATCAGAATTGTTGCGGCCGAACCGTTCCGTCTGATTGCGGTCATGCCGAGTGATGCGGTTACGGGCGAACCCACTTGGTGCCTTGTTCGCGCAGAAGACCGATACGGCAACCCAGCCGCGCGATATCGCAGTACGGTCCGTCTGACATCGACCGACAAGTCGGCGGAACTGCCGGCGGCCTACAAGTTCACGGAAACGGACCGCGGCGTGCATCGCTTCGAGGACGTTGTGTTCGGGACATTGGGCGATCATACCGTCACGGCGAACGATGGCGAGTTTCGGGCTACCGGCAATCCAATACGCGTCGGCAACGAGCAACCGGAGCGACTCCTGCTGTGGGGCGATCTGCACGGTCATACGTTGTTCTCTGACGGTCGCGGCACGGTCGAGGAGTTCTATGACTTTGCCGAAAACGTCGTGGGTTTGGACTTCTGCGCCGTCACCGACCATGCTTTCGAGATCGTGGACGAGATGTGGGCGCATTCCAAGAAAGTGACTAATCGCGCATACCGACCGGGGCGATTCGTGACCTTTCAAGCCTACGAATGGAGCGGCATAACGCCGCTGGGCGGCGATCACAACTGCTACTTTCTGGAAGACGATCCACCAATCTACCGGTCCACGTCGTACTACACGCCGGACAACCTGCAGATGTACCACGGGCCGACACCGAAACAGGAACATGTGACGGACGTCTTTGCCGAACTGAAGAAACGACTGCAGGACAAGAACGTGCTCTGCATTCCGCACTTCGGAGGCCGCCGTGGCAATCCCCAATGGCACGACGTCGAGGTGCAGCGGATGATCGAGATTTTCAGCGAGCATCGCCGCAGCGAAGACTGGGCAACCACGTTCCTGACCAAGGGCCATCGGCTGGGGATCATCGCCAGCACCGACAACCACTACGGCAACCCCGGCTACGGTTACCTGCGGCCAAAGTACGATTGGGACAATCAAGGGATCGGCATGGCTGCCGTCGCGGTCTACGCTCCGGAACGGACTCGCGAATCGGTCTTCCGCGCGCTGTACGACCGCCGGGTGTACGCCACCAGCGGCGATAGGATCATTTTGAACTTCTGCGTCGATGGCCACGCAATGGGTACGGAATTCCGCACGGAATCACCGCCGGAACTCATGGTCGAGGCCGTCGGCACCGCGCCGATCGCATTGGTCGAACTGAAGAAGAACAGCAAAGTGGCGGCCACGTTCAACCCACAGCAGACGTCCGTCAAGCTTAGATGGCGCGACGATGAGTTTAGGGCCGACGGTTCGTGCTACTACTACGCACGGATTCTCCAGGAAGACAACGAAGAGGCAATATCGAGCCCAGTGTGGGTGAACTGAGGAACTCCCAAGCCGACCCCAAAGGCTGCGGTGGCGAAAGTGACGATTGCGGAGTAGGAGCGGTCAGTGATCAGCGGTCAGCTCTCAGCCCGCAATCCCAGAGGGAATCCGGTTTCGGATAGCTGACCGCTGATAGCTGACAGCTAGGATCGTCCAATCGCGGGAGTCGCAACCGACAAGAAGACTCCATTCGCAGACTCAGTGAGGAACAATGACTGTGACGACAGGTCCGCCGACATCACGGCACTATCACATGGCGTTCCTTTGGCTGATCTGCATCATCGCTGCGATGGGCGGACTGCTGTTCGGTTACGACTGGGTAGTGATCGGAGGGGCCAAACCGTTCTACGAACCGTTCTTCGGCATCTCGGACGACACGCCATTGTGGCGCGGTTGGGCGCAGAGCAGCGCGTTGATCGGCTGCCTTATCGGCGCGCTGATCTCGGGCATGTTGACCGATCGGTATGGTCGCAGGCGGCTGTTGATCCTGGCCGGCGCGCTGTTTACGGTCTCGGCGATCGGCACGGGATTGACGTGGAATTTCGTGTCGTTCAACGCCTTCCGCATCATTGGCGGGCTTGGCATCGGCCTGGCGTCCAACCTGTCGCCCATGTACATCGCCGAGATGTCTCCAGCCGAAATGCGCGGGCGATTCGTGTCGATCAACCAGTTGACCATCGTGATCGGGATCCTCGCGGCACAGATTGTCAATTGGATTATCGCCGATTCGGTCCCTGCCGCCGATCAGCTCCGATTGCTGGCAAGTTCGGATGAGGCGGTCCACGAGGTATATGGTAAGGGATATGACATCGACCAAGAACGAGGTTTGGCGCGCGAAGTAACTGACGAACAGGCATTGGCACGAGTGCGGCAGACGTTTCCGGATCTCGCGGTCGTCAAGCTGGCCGAGGACGATACGAAAGCCAAAGAACGGAAGGAGAAGGAAGACAAAGCAATCATGGGCACCTACATCCTGCCCACCTGGAACGGGCAACAGGGCTGGCGATGGATGTTTGCTGCCGAGACCATTCTCGCCTTGTCGTTCTTCCTGCTCATGTTCACCGTGCCGGAAAGCCCCCGCTGGCTGGTCAAGTACGGCAAAGAGGACCAGGCCGAAGGCATCTTGAAACGCGTTGGCGGTGACGAATACGCGAGATTCGAGGTCCAGGACATCAAAGACACATTGGCCAGCGAGGAGATCGCCCAAGTTCACTTCAGGGATCTGCTGGAACCGCGACTGTTGAAGATCGTCGCGTTGGGCGTGTTTCTGGCCGTCTTCCAGCAATGGTGCGGAATCAATGTGATTTTCAATTATGCCCAGGAAGTATTCGAGGCTGCCGGCTACGGCGTCAGCGACATCATGTTCAGCATCGTCATCACCGGCATCGTCAACCTGGTATTCACGTTTGTGGCGATCAACACGGTGGATCGAATCGGCCGCAGGCCGCTGATGCTGATCGGCTCTGCAGGACTTGCTGCCATTTACGCGATCTTGGGCACGGGCTACTTCTTCGAAAGCAAGGGCCCGCACATGCTGGTCCTGGTCGTCGCCGCCATTGGCTGTTATGCCATGTCGCTCGCGCCGATCGTGTGGGTTGTGATTTCAGAAATCTTCCCCAACCGAATCCGCGGAGCGGCCATGTCGATCGCCGTCTTCTCCCTATGGGTCGGCTGCACGGCGCTGACACTGACATTCCCCTACCTCAAAGGCACCCTTGGCGCCCACGGCGCCTTCTGGCTATACGGAGCAATCTGTGTAGCCGGCTTCCTTTTCGTCTACGCCAATCTGCCCGAAACCAAGGGGAAGTCACTGGAAGACATCGAACGAGAGCTTGTGGATTGACGAACCTCAGGCCGATAGGGCCGATGGCGGGAGAAAGACCGCAGGCATCTCTTTACAGCGCACTCTGCTGAGGTGCGATCATCTGGTAGTCACCTGAATGCCGCCTCGCACGCGGCCAAGGTGGACAATGGCGGCGAGAAGCTCGGCCCTCTCTTTTGGCGAGTATTCGTCGATATCGCCGATGCAGAGGTAATCCAGGGCGCCAGGTCGCTGCTTATCTCGCTTCCCAGCACTCTCGTTCTTCGTCTTACTAGGTAGGCGGCGGAACAGTCGCTGCACGTAAGACGGCCATTCTGGATCCGCCCGGCGCAGCTCAGTAGCCAGCGCCAAGCCCCGTCTTTCGTCGCAGCCTCCTTGCACGCCAACCACCCAGCCCGTCTGACAATCGACGACAGGGCCGCCACTGATTCCCTGCAGGTTCATGTAGCGGTCTGCCCGTATCCTGAGTCGCTCGGCCTCCTTGCGGATGCCGCCGCAGTCCTTTTCATCATCAATGCCCAAAGGAGCATCGTAGGGAATATGCCCGTGGATGAAGTCCTCCGATTGTCCTCGGTCGCCGAAAGGAAAACCCGCAACGAGAACCTGCCTTCCTCTCCAGAAGTCGATCCGTGCGGCCTCGCTGGCGGAAGACCGCAAGGTGCCTGGCACCAGAAACGGCAAAGGGGCTCGCGTCGCGCCATCTCTTTTTAACAGCGCAATGTCTCTGTCTTCGTCCCCGGGCATATGTACGTAATCCAATACTGCCATACGCCCGTCGCGCAAGTGGGCTTCGACTTTACCCGCATGCGTATTGGCCAGGGCGTGGGGCAGATTGTGGGAGGACGTTAACGCATAGCCGCAGCGAGAAATGAAAAAACCTCGCCAGTTCGAGGATCGAGCGCCGAGCATTCAAGCGGGAACCGGTTCCCCTCAGCGTCTTTGCCTCCATGCAGTATCCACAAACGATCGCCCACAAACATGGCTCGCGCCTGTCTCACGTGGTTCATTCCTGGCAGGAAGTCGCGTTGCCAAAGCAGCTTGCCATCCGTTGCCGAGAGAATGTGCAGCGTATTACCTGGAGCGTTGTCGTTAAAGGAAGAGACTTCGTAGGCCAGCATGTCCCGATAGTAGACGCACTGCCTGACCTTTTCCGACCAAGGAAGATCGCCTTGCTTCCAACGCACTGCTCCCGATGTTTTGTCGAGGGCCACCAACGCGCATCGCTCGCCGCGTTGCGAGCGGCCTTGGATAACGCCCACATAGCCGTCGCCGGCGACAACACACCGTGGATCGCTTGCCTCGTATCGCCAAAGCAGCCGGGCGGACGCCGCATCCAAAGCTCGCACCGAGCCAGCATCGGCCACGATCAAGATGCCGTCGTCATGCAGCAACAGCCGCGGCTGTCCTGCCTCGGGGTACTCGCGAACCGGCTCGCCCGTCGTGGCGTCCAGGGCCATTAACTTGTTGCTCGAAACCACATACAGATGGGGCCCCACGGCGATCGGGGGCGGGATGACCGGCGGCAACCGTTTCATCACGAACGGGCCGGTGGCCGACGGAGCTACGAGATCGCGACTCCACAGTCGCAGACCGTTGAAGCTGTCCCGAGCAAGTGCGGCACCGTAGTAGTTGCGGCCTGCCGAGGTGACGATACCGGGGACCTCCGCTAGCGCCCCCACTACCCAACGGACGCGTCGCGGCGGTGCGACCAAGCGGTCGCTGGAGACGACGTTCCCGCTAGCCGAATGTCGTGCATGGCTCCACTCATCCATTTCGGCCGGCCGCGGCTTTCGAGCCGCAATCCACGCCTGATTCGGTGATACCTCCCGCACGTCAGTCAGCCCGGCTGCCTGCGAATCGGCAGCAGAGAGAATGCCTGACGCGGCCAGGATGACACCGTCAGGGCACAATACTCGCTGCATTTCGTCCAGCGATACAGACGTTGTCGGAGCTTCGGGTATCAACAAGAGATTGACAAGGTTCTCGGTGTAGGGAAGCTTGCCGTCCGCTCCGAGGCAATCTGCCGACGCTAGGCCATACAGCCCTTGTTTGTTTAATTCCATTCGGGCCTTTTCTACGGTCGCTTCGTTCGGGCAGAGCACGTGGACCAAATAGCGGCCGGTCTTCGCTAACCGCACCGCAAAGGACGATGCGTCGCCTCCGATTTGCACGCACAATCCGCCGTGAACATTGGCGGCTGCAGCGAGTCGGTCAGCCGCAACGCGATCCTCCGCGGACATTGCCTTCGGTGTTAGCGAGACGAGTAGCAGGCTTAAGCCTAGGGCGTAGATCGACAGCCTTAACAAACTGTTTGTGATGCTCATGATTTCTTCTGCCTGCTTTCGATTGCGATGTTGGAAATGATTTTGCCCGACAGTCATTTTGCCTGATGAAGATGAGGCAGAATCATCTGTGGGCAGAATCATGAATGGGGCGTGGGGTTTCATTGGCCACTCGGCGTGACCTCTCCGGGCAGGTCGCCGGTCGCGAATTGGATGCCGGCGAGCAAGTGCTGGAGGAACAACGGGTTCCAGTAGGTCTCGACGGCATGGCCGAGCGTTGTGTAGAAAACGCGCCCTTCGCCATACTGCCGGACCCACGAGACGGCGTAGTCCTTGTCGGGACGTTTGCCTGGGTCGGTCATTTGATCCAAATCGAGGCTCAGCAGAATCCGCAGGTTCTTGCGCGAATAGGGTTCGCGCGAGATGTAGATTTCGTCTTTAACGCGCCACGGCTTGCCGTCGAAACAGGCGTTCACCGGGTGCTGTGGGTCGTCCAGCTTGATGGCCACTTCCTCGTAGATGTGGCCGCCGTAGTAGCCGCCCATCATTTCGCCATACTCCGGCCAATTCTGAAAGGCGGCGGTGGCGGCGTGGATGCCCACGATGCCTTTGCCGCTGCGCACGTACTCCAGGATGCTCTGCTTGACGGCCTCGTCGAACTTCTTTGCCGCATCTTTCTGCTCCTGGTCGAGCTTGCCGAAATCGTCCGGCAGGAACGGATCGCGTTCGTGGATGTTGTTCATCACTAAGGCGTCAAAACGAGGCAGACTGTCGCCTAACAGCAGGCGCGGATCGTCGCTGACCACGGCCTCGAAAGCGCCGGTCTTCGCGCTGAGAGCTTCCAACGCCTTTTCAGCGAACGGGTTCGGCTGATGTGTCCAGGCGTGGCCCCAAACAAGCACTTTACGCGGTTTGCCCGGCTTGACGGGTGCCTTGTCGGGCGCGGCATCCTGGATCTGCTGGATCTGCTCGTCGGTCGGTTCGGCCACGTCTCGTGCCTGCATCTTCTCGGCTCGGACCTCGGGTGGCGTCGGACCTGGGGTGCGGTTCGTGGGCTGGTCAGGCCCTGGATCGGTCGGCGCGTCCAAGTCGCCGGTGGCGAACTGGATGGCGTCCAAGTAGAACTGCAGCAACTGTGGATTCCAGAACAGATCCGTGCGATGGCCAAAGGATGCGTAGAAGATGCGTCCCTTGCCATGGGTCTTCACCCAGGCCAACGCGAAATCGTTGTCCTCGCGCCGAATCCACTTGACTCCCATGTTCGTGCGCTCGGTGTCCAGCGACAGCAGGACTCGCAGCTTGCTCCGATCGTACGGATCGCCGTACTGGTAGATCTCGTCGGCCAAACGGAAGCCTTTGCCATCGAACGCATGGACTAACGGATGGCTTGAATCCTCCACTCGAACGCCCACTTCTTCGTTCCAGGGGTGTCCCGTGAAGGTGGCTCCCAGAAGCTCGTGGAATTCAGGCCACTGCCGGTTGGCCCCGATGGCGTAATGGTATGCAACAAGACCGCCGCCACCAGCCACATAATCCAAGAGGCTCCTACGCAGGAGTTGTTCGACGGCGTCTTTGTCGGCACCGCACTTCTTGAACGCCTCCTTCTGCATGTCGTCGTCGGTCGGCGTGATCCACGAGTTTGAACTGTTGTTCATAACGATTGCGTCGAACTGTTTGATGTTCTCAGGCAGGTACATGGCCAAATCGCCGCTGACGACCGGCTCGAAAGCGCCCGTCTTCTTGCCAAGCGTCTCGATGGCGCAACTGCCGTAGGGAATGCAGTATCCTTTGTGCGGATCTTTGGCGTAAAGATGATCCGGCGTGTTCCAGATCAGCACCTTACGTTGCTCATTGGGCGCCTCTCGCGGCTTCTCCGGTGCCGCATCCCAGATCTGCTTGGCACGATGCTCCGGGATTTCCTCTTGGGCCATCGAGAACGTCGGTAAGAGCAGACTAGTAGTCGCAATCGCCACCAACCCCAAACGAATGCTTGTCATGATGCGAGTCTCCCATATTGAGGATTGGTCATTCGTCATTCTTTCGACATTGGTCATTCGGATTTCGTCATTCGCATTGCACGTTCACAACTGCTACATCGGCGTCGTGCTACAGCGACCAGCCATCCCGATATTCGCTGGCCAACAGTCGGTTCGCTTCTTCGTTGTTCAGAATCTTGCCTGCCAGTGGGTCGTACTCCAAAGTGCCCTCGAACCGGGTGGCCACGTTGCCGAGCATGTTGAACTCGGTCAGCGGGCCGGAGTAGCGGAAATCTGCCCACGCGGGTTTGCCGTCGCGGCAGGCCAGCAGCCAATCGCGCTCGTGGCCCTGGGATCGGTCGACCTTTTCGGGGGCATCCTTCTTCACGTTCTTGAACTTGTCCTCGGGCAGCATGGTAAATGTGGCGTTGTGGGCGGTCGCGTAGATCTTGCCTTCCGGGCCGACGATTAGGCAGCCAGCCCAATCAGCCCACTTCTTCTCGCCCTTGTCACCCCAGTCAAGTCCGCGACCTAGGATGCGTTCGACTTGGTCGCGCATCCCGGGCCTGCGACTGCCGTTGTGCCAGTAGAACGAGACAGGCGGCAGTTCGCCCCGCGCCGGAATATCCCAACGGACTAGCTCCCAGCGAGGGAACGATAAGCGATTGATCTTGTCCACCTCTGTCGTGACGCGAACGATAGGCTTGGTGGCCGGGTCGGCCTGCCACAGCGAGTCAACACGGAGTGCCATGAAGGCAAGGTTGTTCGTATGAGACGCCCAGTTACCAAGATTCCCCGTGCCGAAGTCGCGCCAGCCGTGCCAGGTCAACCACCGGGGATGGAAGGGACGCTGGCTGGTAGGACCGAGCCACAAGTCCCAGTCAAGGTATTCCGGTACTTGCTCCTGGCCCTCGGGCGGCTGGTCCCATCCGGGGCCGCCCTGATCGTTCCAAGTGTGCACCTCCTTGATGTCGCCAAGCAGCCCGTCGCGGATCAACTCCAGCGCGCGGCGGAACCGATTACTGCCCGTACCTTGATTTCCCATCGAAGTGGCTACTTCGTGTTCGCCGGCCAGACGTCGCAAGGCACGCGATTCCTGGACGGTGCGCGTGAGGGGCTTCTCGGTGTAGACGTGCTTGCCCGCGCGAATCGCGGCAGCGGAGGCGACAGCGTGAGTATGGTCGGGCGTGGCGACCACAACGGCGTCGATTCGCTCGCCCATCGTATCGAGCATTTCCCGGAAGTCGGCAAACTTCGGCAGATCTGGGAAACGCTGAAACATCTGGCCGGCTCGGTTCTGGTTCACATCGCACAGAGCGACGGAGTTCTCCTGCCGAGAGAAACTGACCAGCAGCGCTCGGCCACGGCCGCCGACGCCGACATGGGCAAGATTCCATTTGTCATTGGCCGCGGTCGTGCGCGCGGACGCGCTATTTTCGAGGATCACGAACCCCGCCGCGGCCAACGCCGTATCACGAAGGAACTTGCGACGATTCACGGCAGTCTCCTTTTGGTTTTCGTGAATGACTTTCCGGTTGGCGTCTGTTGGTTCGGGATCTTGATTGCGTTGTCTCGCCCTTCCGACAGTTTTTTGATCGCCAAGCTTCCTCGCAGTGCCTCGATCTCTCTCAACACCACGCCGACAGGAATCGCGTAGGTTTCGTGCCGGTCAGCACGGGCAATGTTCGCGCCGACTGCCCTGCCGGTGAGATCCAGCAGAGGCCCGCCACAATGGGTGCGAGGCATCACAGTATCGTGCACGAAAATCGCTGGGAACCCGCTGCGCCGATGGCTCAGCGTCTTCTGCTCATAGTCGAATTCACACAACCCGGGTGTGTAGGGGACACTGGCATGAAGCTGCTTCCCATTGCGGATGAAACCGACTTCCACCCGGTCTCCTGCTGTATGGAATCGCTTCTCCGTAAAAGCCACATAGTCAGCGAATCGACGCACATCCGTCCCGTCAAGGGATGTGATAACATCGCTGCACCGGAGCACTTCGTGAGCGTAAGCTCGATCAGAAAATCCTGTAATTCGTATTCCTTCGTCCATCGCTTCCACGTTGCAGCTCATCCATCCTCGCGACGCGGCGATGTTCTGGACACGGCTGTCACTCACGATCCCCATGGCGACCGGACTCCGTTTCGTTCCAGCAGTAATCACAAGCTGCCCTATCTCCATATCCGCGTCCGTTCCCCAACGAATCGCAGTCAGTCCCACCGCCTGTACTTGCAGCAGGGCCAGGTCGTGCGGCCGGGACGACGCGATCAGCTTTGCTGGACAAACGTGATCCCCTGCCAGCACACACGTGATCTCGCCAAACAGCCCGCTGCGTTTGGTCAGCACCAACCCCGCGCTATCGACGACGATGCCCAAAGCCACGGCATTTCCATCACACTTGACTTCGACCGTCGCCGCGCGCGCTTGCGACACCGTCGACCCTAACCCGTCGACCGGAACAGCGCGTATTCGTTCTCGTAGCAAGTCCACCTTCTGATCGATCTCGGACTGGCCGGGAAACGACAACGGCTTCCGAAGCACTTCAACGCTTGCGTGGTATGACACGCGGTCCGAACTCTGGCCACCAAGGAAACAGGATATCCCAATCACCCGTCCATGTGCGTCGAGCAACGGGCCACCGGAATCGCCTCCGACGCACATGCAACTCGACGTGATGGCAAGATCCGTCACTTCGATAACACGCCCGAGGCGAGGTACGGGAGGCCGAGCTTCCTTCAGGCCCCAGGGATGCCCTACGTGGACGCACCAGTCGCCGGGGCGGACCGTGACAGAATCTGCCAATTCTGCAGCCGGGAACTTTCCCCCATCCACGAGTCGCACAAACGAAAAGTCGTATAGGTACGTTTGCACAACGGAAGCGTACTTTCCCTTGACCTTGCGACCGTCTGCCAATACAGCGACAACGTCGTCTCCGACTTCTCGTTCGTGATGCCCGTGCGTCAGGATCACCCCTGCAGCGTCAATGATCACCCCGCTGCCGAGGTCCTCCCCGGCGTGCTGCAGTGCCACAACCGACGGCGTGACGCTCTTGATAATCGTCTGGATCTTGTCTTGAAGCTTCGTAAACCGTTCCGGTGCCACCGGCTGTGCCGCCACACTGGCCGATAGCAGCCCCAAGACTCCCATCACCATCACGGATGTTGTTCTGTTCATCATGACGATGCCTTGCCGATCCACCAGGGAGTCAGCAAACAACGAAGAATTCTGCGGAGAAAAGCTCTCGCGGCCAACGCGCAGCCTTTCCGGCAAACTGCCGCAACAACAGGCTTTCTTCCTCCAGCCTACTAACCTCAGGGTCTATGGAAAAGCGGGACAAGCGTGCTTATCGACATAAGCGGCATTTCCAACGGGACGCGCGGATGCGCGTGGCGACTGGCGCGGAGCATCGGTTGCGACCGGAAACGGGATGAAGCTGTCTTGGCCGTACCACGGATCGTTCGAACTCTGCCCCTGGGCCAGCCCTCCGCGGGTTTTCCTGTACGCGGTGAGGATCGGTATCAGCCGCTCGACGACAGGCTGTTCGGCTCTCTTCCGTTCTCCCGGTTCCCCGCCGTTGAATCGCGTGTAGAATAGATCATAAGCATCCACGCTGGAGACATTGATATGAAGGAAATCGAGAAGAACCAGCAGGTGGCCGACCAAATCTGCCACGACTTTCGGTGGAAGGATAGAGGCTTTGCTGTCGGCGATTGTGTGGCCTTGTTGGACGGTCAGATTGTCGCCGTAACGAAAAACCTGGATGATGCACTGCGTGAATTGCGTTCTGCGGATCCGGATGCGAAACGCGGGATGGTGTTCGAAGTCCGGCGCCCCGTGGTGGATGTCATACGTTGAGTGGAAAGATGGCCGTCGTTTACTTCCCCAGTTTGGCTGACGCCGACGTGGTGGATGTTGAATTGATTCAAATCCCGGATTTGCCATGAACGATGATCCCCTGAACACGCAGCCAGGGCAACAGACGCCGGTTGACTCAGGTACCTTCTTCACGCCGGAGCATCTGGAACGTCGGCGGCGGGCGATGGCTAGGTACACGGGCTGGAAAGGGGTCGACGATCTGGATCCCAAGGTTCCGGCGGGTCACGCGCGCGGGGTGCGGACTAGTACGCGGCTGACGCAGCAGATCAAACGTACGCATCGGAAACAGGCCATGGACATTGCTGTTCAAGACGTGATTGACGTCCTGGTTGCTGCCGAGGTCAAAGGTTGGGTGCTGATGGGCCTGCACGGCTACGTCGGTTATCTCCCCGATCCGCGCGCCACGCAGGATGTGGACGTGATGGTTCCCTACAGCCAACGTAAACGCGCGGTGAAGGCGATCCGCCAGGCGTGGCCGGAGTTGCTCGTGCGCGAGCTTTCCCAAGTCGTGCGGTTTATGGACTCGCAAGACTGTTACCCCGACGGCGAACCCAAACCTGTGATCGACTTGATGTTTCCGTGGGGGAAGTTTCAAGAAACGATATTGGCACAGTTTGTCGTTATCGACGAAGAGACCCAGCATCGCATCCCGCGATTGGAAGCCGCGCTCGTTTCGAAGTATGCGTCGATGATCTCCCAGCATCGCGATCGGGAAAAGAAAGAGTATGATGCGGGCGATTTCCGAAGGATGGTCCGCGCCAACCACGAGCATATCAACCGCGACGACCTTCGCCGGCTGGCCAATGAGGTCTGGGACGGAGGGGCAGACGAGGTTGAGCAGTTTCTGGAAATCGCGTTGAGCGATCAACCGTTCCCCGTCTGATCTGCTTTGGGAATCCCAGACGCGACGATTGGTTTCTGTCCGCTTGGCAAGTGATCTTTCATGGAGACCGTTCCAGACGGGCCGAGTATTCCTTCCAGGCTTTGATCGACTGCTTGAGGTTCTCCACTGGATCGCCTTTCACTGCGTAGCACTGCTGGCCGATCGGGCCGCCGTATCCAGCGGCGGTCAGTTTCTTGAGGAAGTCGCAGACATCAAAGTCGCCCTGACCCAGCGGCTGGATCAGGCGATCCCAACTGTAGCCCGGCTGCTTCACGTCCGCACCGTTGATCGACACGAGGAACAGGTAGGGCATCGCCTCCTTGATGGTCGAATTCAGTTTTGGCCCTTGGTCTGTCATCAATTCGTGGCACAGATTGATCGTCGCGCCTACGTTCTTGCGGTCCACTTTCTTGACCACTCGCAGCGCGTCGGCGGTCGTGGCCACGTAGAAACCGGTGTGTGGATACAGGGCAACTCGCAAGTCGGAGGCCGCCGCCAGATCGGCGATCTCCCGTACCACCTTGACGGCCTTTTCGTCTTCTTGGCCGCGCTGGCCACCTCTTATCGTGAGCCAAAGGACAACGTCCGTTCCTTTCAGTTCGTTGACCGCTTCCTTCAGGTACGGATCGTAAGCTGGCGTCTTGTCAAGCTGGCAGCCAATGTAGGTGCTGAACACCTTCAGCCCCGCTTCCTGGTAGCGCTTCACCAAGTGGCTGACGCGCAGTCCGCTGGCTCCCATGCCGGCATAGCCAAGTTCCTTCAACACTTCTTCTGGCTCCTCGATTCCCCGCAAGCCGTTGTCGAAAACGAAGAAGGGATTCGAGAGGCCCTTCTCGGTCGCGGGTGCCTTCTGATCTTCCGCGGGTGAAACCGCCGGTCCAAGCAGGCAAATCAGTGCAACGGATCCGGCCCAGCGTCCGAATGTCTTGTAGGTCTGCGTCATGGCTCTTTTCCTTTCAAGTCGGTGTGTCGTCTTTTGTCTGTTGGCCTGTATTGACTC
The DNA here is from genome assembly GCA_964623055.1 of uncultured Pirellulaceae bacterium. Classification (GTDB taxonomy): domain Bacteria; phylum Planctomycetota; class Planctomycetia; order Pirellulales; family Pirellulaceae; genus JADHUC01. The sequence continues at coordinate 10,853 of CAZURK010000058.1, read as the reverse complement.
TCACAGCGTTGCATCATTGGGCCGTCTATTTCGCCTGCCAGCTCTTCCATACCTTCATCGAGCGTTCGAGATGCTCGCGTGCGTCGCCGGGGATGCCGTAACACATCAGGCCGATGGGGCCGTCGTAGCCGATTTCTCGAAGCGTCTTCAAGAGTTCACGGTTGTCGAAGTCGCCTTTGTCGAGCGGTTGGATCAATCCGTTTGTCCAGGTCTTGGAGCCCAGTTGCGCCCCGTTGATCGTGACCGCGAAGATTTTGTCTGCGTTTTCGCGCAGCGCGGGTCGGTAGTCTTTATCGCCGTCAATCATGAGCCAGTGGCAAAGATTGAAGTTCACTCCGACGTTGGGACGGTCCACCTTCTTGATGATATCGAGTGCGTACAGGAGGCTTTCTGTCCAATCGCGTGTGTGGTGGTAGATGGAGATTCGCAAACCAGCCTCGGCTGCTACATCGCCAAGCTCGCGAAGGACCTTGACCGCCGGTTCGACGCCTCGTGGATCGGCGGGCGGAAGTCCTTGAATCAGCACGCAGATCGTAACGGGCCGGCCTTTTAGCTTTCGGATTGCATCGGGCACTCGCGGATCGTAGGCGGGCGTATCCGGCTTGAGGCTGATCCTGGCATAGGCGTGATAGAGTTCCAGACCTGCCTTGTCGAGCGTAGCCAGGTTCTTCTCTGCGTTCTCGTCGAGCCAGAGCGCATAGCCGACGCCGTCGAAGCCCAACTCGCGGAGCATATCGGCCTGCTGGGGAATCGTGCGTTTCTTCGCATCGTGCGTGTCCACGCAGAAGCCGTAGAACTTCGGTGACCAAGCGGCTTGGCTATCTTCCGCGGATGCCGTTGGCTCGGCCGCTTGGCTGGTCTGAGCAAGAGCCAGGATCACGACCGTTGTCGCAGCGATCAGGTAGTTCTTCCACGCAAGGCGTTGCATTTGTTTTCTCCTTCGTTCGCTGGTGATCATCGTTGACGGTGTGTGTCGATCGTTTAACCGCGACCCAGCGGGGAGCGCGTCGGAGAAAGCGTTACGTTGCGCCCCGTTTTCGTCCTGCGCTGCGCTCACACGACGCGCTCCCCGTTGGGTCGCGGTTAAACGAGTTTGTTGGTTGGCGGCTGAGCGCGGCGAGGCTGCGATTGATGGGGGCTGGGGGACGCTTCGCTTTGCCCGAGCCACTCTTCGCGATCTACAGGTATTTCGTAAAACCGGGCACCGGCAGCGGGTAGTTGCCCGAGGCGTCTGGCTTGGTCGGCGGTTCCATGTCGAGCGTCACGTCGGCCAACTTTGGTTCGAACTCGAAATCGGCCGCCATCATCTGGTCCCACGTGACCCGTTTTCCGGTGTAACAAGCGATTTGGCCCATGATTCCGATGTAGGTACTGTCGATCATCGTGTCGCCGTGATTGACCGGCTTGCCGTCCCGGATCGAACCGACGAGGATCCTCTGCTCCTCGACACTCGAATTGTTCTTGGTGCCTTCGTAGCGCCAGTTCGTCTCGCCCTCGATTCGGCAGGCCGTCCAATGGCAGACGCCTTTGGTGCCCATGATGATGTCGTCCCACAGTCCATGGCATCCGACGCGCGTCTGGCACAACGCGTAAATCCGTGGTCCGCTCGTGAATTCGTAGACCACCGTGTGGTGATCGAACATGTCGCCGTAGACCTCGCCGAATCCGGTCGAACGGCCGGCCAGCCCGAAGCACCACGTTGGGTTCTCCTCGTTCAGCACCCACCGCATCCGGTCCAAGTTGTGCACCAGCGACTGGCTCACATCGTCGCCCGAGAGCCAGCGGAAGTGGTACCAGTTCGAAAACTGGTATTCCGTCTCGCTGAGTTTCGGATCGCGGGGGATCAGCCGATAAGGGCCTCGCAGAAACATCGACTGGATCGCCACGATGTCGCCAATCGCGCCGTCGTGGATGCGTTTGACTTGCTCCTGATAGGCGTAGTCGTAGCGGCTTTCGTGACCGGAGACGATCGAGAGGTTCTTCTCTTTGGCCATCTCGCAGACACGCTTCAGACGCAGGCAGCCGGCCGGGTCGATCGCATGGGGCTTTTCGATGAAGACGTGTTTGCCGGCTTTGATCGCTTCTTCGGCGTAGAAGGAGTGATACTTCGAGGCGCAAGCAATCAGCACGGCGTCGCTCGCCTCGATCACTGCCTTGTAGCCATCAAGCCCAAACACACAGGTTTCGTCAGTCGCAGCGAACTGGTCGGGGAAGCTCTTCTGGAGGATTTCCCGCTTAGCTCGCATGCGGCTCTCGAAAACGTCTGCCATGCCGACCAGCTTGACGTCCTTGCCGACGCCAAGGGCCTGCGCGGCCGCGCCGCTGCAGCGTCCGCCACAGCCAAGCATGCCAATCTTGATTGCCTGGTCGCCGGACGCATGGGCGCTGCGTGCCAATGACAGGCCGCCCAATGCAGCGGTACCCGCAGCCGAGGTTTTCAGGAATTCGCGACGGTTTGTGCCATCTACTCGATCTGACTGTTTCTGATCGACCATGATGTGTTCTCCCTTATCGAGTCCGGCCAGCGTGCTGGTCGGGAGACCAGCCCGCAGCTTGTGTGATCGGCCCACTACCTGTGCGGCCAGCCCAGTAGCTGTGTCCCAAAATCACGCTAGTCAATTCGCCTCACTCTGCCGTTTGCTCTTCTATCTTGTCAGCGCGGATGCGCTGGCGGTAATACTTCAGCCCCGGAAAGAAGAAACAGGCCGCAGCGACCACGCCGAAGATGAAGTGCGAGTATCGCGGAAACAGGGCCATGACGAAAGCCGTGCAAAATAGCGCCGCGGCCTGGATGTAGAACGAGCCCGATAGGATGCCGGCCTTGATGAAAAACATCATCCCGGTGATCAATCCCAGCACGGGCGCCAACTCCAACGGTTTCCATCCGAAGGCCGTTTCGACGAAGAACAGCAGCCCGATGGCCACCATGGCGGCCGCCCAGACGTGAGCGATTTGTCTTTCGACAAATGTGACGGGTCCCACTCGCCGGCGCAAGGCCCAAAACACGGCGGCCCACGCACCCAAACCTGCGGTCCACAGGGCTACGTAGGACCATCGCTCGTCAATTTCCAGCAGGTACAATACGTTCGTCAACGCACAGGCAATCAGCACCACCAAGCTGTGCCACATCCACAGAAGGCCCCAATTCTCTAGCACGGTGGCATGATGCGTCTCGCGAAACAATCGCGCCAGGACTTGCAGGAAACGACCGCTACGAGCGGCGATTGGCCGGTCCTCGAGATAGGCATCCAGATCGCCGGCCAACGACTCGGCACTTTCGTATCGCAGATCGGGTGGTTTTTGCAGACAGCGCAACGCGATCATCTCCAGATCACGATCTGCCTTTGCGTTGACGACGCGGGGCGGCGCCGGATCCTGTTCCAGGACCATCAGTACGGTGTCGACGGGCGAGGCGGCTTGAAACGGGGGACGTCCCGTAAGCATGTGGTATAGGATGGCCCCCAAGCTATAAACGTCACTGGCAGGGCTCACCTCCCCGCGCGCCCCACCGGCTTGCTCGGGCGCCATGTATGCCGGGGTTCCCAGCACGGCGCCGCTCTTAGTCAAGCTGGCCGCATCGGCAATCTGCTTGGCAAGCCCGAAATCAGTCAAGTGCGGCTGACCGTCTTCGTCGATCAAGATGTTTGACGGCTTCAGGTCGCGGTGCAGCACGCCATTCTTGTGAGCAAAGTGGATTGCGCGGGCGACGGCGGTCAGGATGCGGGCTGCTTCGTGCGGAGGCAGCGGTCCGTCGGCCAACATCCGAGACAAAGTGGGCCCGCGGATGTACTTCATGCTGAAGTAGGGTCGACCTTCCAACTCGCCGACCTCATGCACCGGCACGATTCCCGGATGATCCAGGCGTGCGGCCGCCTCGGCTTCGGCGCGGAACCGTTTCCGATCCTCAGCGGAAGCCAACTCGCCGCGGAGGGTCATCTTCACGGCCACTTCTCGAGCCAGGCCGATTTGCCGGGCTCGATACACGACGCCCATTCCGCCGCGGCCCAGCTCCTCCAGAAGTTCGTAGTCGCCAAAGCGGCAAGGCAACTCGAGAACGGAACTGGACGAATCGTCCTGCTCGTCCGGCATGCCTTCACGACAGTGGCTACCGGCCGCATCCGCGACCATTACCGCGCCCCACAACTCGCGTAGATGTTGGGCCAAGTCCGGATGTTCCCCGCACACCACGTCCAGGTCTACGGCGTCGCCACGCTGAACGGCATCGGTCAAATCCGCCAACAGCATGGCCAAACGTTCGTCGTGATCGGTCGCCGTGTCGTCGTGTGCCCCAGTCGATGATGCGCGACTGTCTTTGGTGGGAGCCATGGAACGGTAACGTCAATCTCCTTGCGAAGCGTCATCGACGAGCATCGCGCGCAACCGCCGCACGGCGCGCAGATAACGCATACTGGCGGCCGGCTCGGTGAGATCAAGCACTTCGGCAATCTCTTGATTCGTCAACTGCTCGTAATGTCGCATGACGATGATTTCACAATCCTGTTCGCTCAAGTCCGCCATGGCCGCCTCGACGCGCCGGGCCATTTCCGTTTGCGTGGCTCGAGCGGCGGGAGTCAACTGCGGATCCCGCAACTGTGCGCCCAGTTCGAGGCTCGAACGGCCTTCACCGACTGGGGAAAATGCCTGCTCGCGATCCACGCTGCGTTTTGCGGAAACGCGATGTCGTCGATGCGCGTCGATCACGCGGTCCTTGGCGATCTGGCGGATCCAGAGGTGAAAAGCCATCGACGGATTCTTCAGGTAATCCTGCAATCGACGGTTCGCCTCCAACAACACGTCTTGCACCACGTCGCTGACACCGACGCGACGTTGAATCCTCTGGTCCAGGCGCATACGGACCATACGGTGCACGGCGGCGCGATGGCGATCCAGCAGCCGGTTTACGGCGCTGGCGTCGCCGTGCTTGGCACCATCCAATAGGTTTTCGGTCTTGTCCGCTTCAGGCCACATAGCTCAATCTATTATCACCTAACCACTTATAGGATCGCAAGTAGCTCCAAAGCGGCTGAACAATGAGCCGATTTCTGCTAAAAATACATCTGACAATAGTAAATCCGCGGCCTTGCCCAACTCGTCTAGTATTTGCGAGAAGAGGTTGTTCGTGGCTGATACAGCACGCAAAAGGGTGGCTGACGAGCGAACGTGCGCTGAAGATATGCTCGAAGATGCCTTTGTGTGCTATCAGAGCGAACTATTGGGCATGCTGTACCACATGATCGGAAATGTGGAGGATGCCCGCGATGCCCTTCAGGACACGTTCGTGAAGTGCCTGAGAAACCATGACAAAGTAGGTCAGGTCAGGAACCTGAAAGCGTGGGTTTTCCGGATCGCACTTAACACGGGCCGCGACATGAGGCAAACGGCGTGGCGGCGGCGAAGAAAGCCGCTGCCCGAGGATGAGACGACGATCGAAGGTAGGGGCGACGGTCCAGAAGCACTGGTGGAATACAACGAACAGATGTTGATGGTACGCAGGGCGGTCAGCGAGCTGCGTGCCGAAGAGCAAGAGGTTTTCCTCTTGCGACAAAACAGCCAAATGACGTACGACGAAATCGCCGAATCAATCGGTATCCCTACGGGGACGGTGAAGACTCGGATGCGGCTGGCGATCACCAAACTGCGGGAGACGCTAGTCAAGACAGCGTAGGCGGTTCCGGACAAGGAGCGTCCGGCGAATTTGAGGAAGAAGCCATGGATTGCAGAGAAGACCTGGAACACCAGATCTGGGAACTGATCTACGGTCTGTTGCCGGAAAACGAAGCCGACGATCTGAATCGGCAGATTACTTCCGATCCGGATATTGCGCGCTTGTACGCCGAGGTCAGACTGCAGGTAGACGTCTTGGCCGAGGCGGCTCAGCTTCACGAGCCGCAGTTGTCTCTGGCGAGACCGCCGGCTGCGGCGGCAGAGCCATCCACAGAAGCTTCCGACGACGTTTCGGTTCGGACACGCCCGTTGCCGGCCGGCGCTCGCGTTGCCAACTTGGCTGTCGGCTTGGCGGCTGCGCTGTTGTTGTGCCTCATGGTCCATTCGTATTTCAAGTCTGATTCGTCAATCCGTGAGGTTGCTGTCCGATCTCAGCAGCAGAAGCTGACGGAGCCGTACGTACTGACTACGTTTTACGGTCCGGAGAGCCTTCAAACCCGGCCCGCCAATTACTTTTTTGTCCAGACCCGATCGGCTGTGGACGGCAAACCTCGCTCGGTATCCCTTAACTACCGAGGTTACGCTGAAGACAAGACGCTTCTGTTCTCTGGTGAAACAGAGACGGACACTGGCGGGCTGGCTCGGATAGAAACGCCCGAGGAGATTCCTACCAAGAACGTTCGCCTGGAATTGGCAGCGAGCAAAGGAATCTCGTTACCAGCCGTCGAAAAATCCCTGCCGGTCGACGACATCGAATTGACGACGCATCTGACGTTTGACAAACCGCTGTACCGTCCGGGCGAGACGATACGATGTCGATCCGTGACGCTTTCGCGCTTTGGCCTGCGTGTCCGTCGCGAGGTCACGGTGGAATTCCGCATCGTGGATTCGAACGATTCAGTGGTGGAGAGTTTGCAGAGCGACGGCGCCACGGATCACGGTGTGGGCACGTGCGAGTTTTCGATTGCTGAGGACCAGCCTGGCGGCAAATACACAATGGTTGCTCGAAGCCCGTCGGGTGAATTCCCGGAAGCTCGTCGGAATTTCTACATTCGACCGTCTCGCACACCGACGCTGGAGAAGCGACTCGAATTCGTCCGCGATAGCTTTGGTCCAGGTGACGAAGTCGTCGCGAACTTCAGGGTCGAACGAGCCGAAGGGGGCGTTATGCCAAATGCGCCACTACGCATTCGGGCCAAAGTCGACAATCACCCGAACCTCCTGAATCTGCACACCGCTGCCGACGAATATGGCGCATACGAGATACGATTCGCTTTGCCTGATGAGGTGAAGGCGGGCGAAGGAACGCTGTCCGTTACTGTCGACGATGCGGGACCGGAAACCATCACCAAAGCGATTCCCGTTAACCTGGGTGACGTGTCGATCGAATTCTTCCCGGAATCCGGCGAGCTGGTCGCGGGTGTCGAAAACCGCGTCTATTTCCATGCTCACGATTCGATGGACAAGCCCGTACACGTGGAAGGCCGTATCCTGGACAGTCGCGACCAGGAAGTGGCGGCGACCAAAACGATCCACGAAGGACGCGGCAAGTTCCGTTTCACGCCAGTGGAAGGCGAAACGTATTGCTTGGACATCGATACGCCGTCTGGCGCTGCGGACGGACGACCTTTGCCTGAGACAAGCGACCGGCAGTTCGTCACGCTGAACACGGGCGAAGGCGTGTTTGATGCGGGACAACCGATTTCGTTGCAGGTTCATTCGACTCAGTGCCATAGGCTGCTGGCACTCACAGCGGTGTGTCGCGGCGCTGCGGCGGGATGGCAAGTCGTAACGGAGGAGCAGTTCGTCACACGCAAGTCGAGCATTGGATCGTGCAGTGTGACGGTACCGCTTGCCAAGCATGCCGATGGTGTGATTCGCCTGACCGCTTACGATTTGAGCGTCCGGCCGCCGCAGCCGATCGCCGAGCGGTTGGTATATCGGCGCCCCGCGCACAAGCTGGACATCCGAGTGACGGGTCAGGACGGAAAGCGTGCGCCTGGGGATCAAGTGGGCATTGGGCTGGCGGTTCAAGACGAAACGGGCCATCCGCGCCAAGCCGTGCTTGGCGTTTCTGTGGTGGACGATGCGCTGCTGGCCCTGGCCGACGACAAATCGCCGCAGATGACCACTCATTTCTGGCTGACCAGTCAGATCAGCAGGCCCGAAGAATTAGACGACGCCAATTTCTACTTGAGGGAAGAGCCGGAAGCAGGCGTCGCTTTGGATTTGGTGCTGGGGACGCAAGGCTGGCGGCGGTTCACGCGTGTCCCGGTGGATCGTCTGGCCTATGCCGATGTCTCAGACGTGCGCGACGGCAAACGAGCGTCGAAACTGGCTACCGTGTCTTTGGCCTCAAGCGAAGTGGCCACGCCGGTGGTCTTGGCAGACAACAGTCGCCAGTCACGCGGTGCCTTGGAAAAGAGCGTACAAGAATTCCACAGCGGCCGGCAACTCGACGTTCAGCGAACAGGTCTAATCGTTTTCGCAGGCGGGGTGGCCGTGCTGATTGCGATGGGAATCATGGGACTGCTGCGAATGACTGCTGGTGCCAAGGTCTGGGCCCCTACCGCCGCGGTGGCGTCGGTTTCTCTGATCTTTGGCTCGTTCTGGATGGATACCCAAATCGCCGTGCAGGACGAACTCGCGGAATTGCCGCGCGTGCCGGAGCCGGAGGAAGTCGAAGACAAAACCGTGGCCAAAGTGGAAGAGGCACAGTCTGAGGTCTCTGTGGATAGGATGGGGAAAGCACCCGAGCCGGAAGACGCACCGGCCGCAGTCTCTGTGCGGAAAACGGAGGAAGCTGTCGAAAAGCTCGCCGAAGTCGAGGCGGAAGAGCAGGAGGATGCAGCGGAAAAGGAACTCGCCAAGACTGTGACCTTGGACGGTGAACGTTTCAGGACCGACAAGGGCGTCCAGACCGCCAACGAAACGCCCGTGCCCGAAGTGATGTCCCGCGCCACCCGCGAGGCTCCCGCACCGGCTACCGCTGCCGCCGAGCCAGCGGCTGCGCCTACCGAGCCGGCTGCCCGCCCGTCTGCGGGAGTGGATTCCGATGAGGAAGACGAGGAACGCGGCGAAGGTACGAGCCTCGGAGGAATGGGCGGAGGAGGAGGCATGGCAGGTCTGCCGAGAGACGAGTTGGCGGACGTACAGGCAAAGAAGAAGGACGCACTGGGAAGCGCGCCAGCGCGTCCACGAGCCCTGGACCCCAGGGCAACGATGGAGCGCGAGAAAAAAGGAAAGGCGGAAGCATTCAAGCGGGAGGTGGACGCCGCAGAGGAGGCTCCACTGCATGCTCAGGACGACGTAGCCCAGCCCCGACCGGACGAAGCCAAAGACCAACGGCAACGGCGAATGGGCACTTCCCGCGGTGCCGCCGTGGCAGGTGGGGTTGCCCCTGGAGGAGAAAAGAGAGGGCGAGCCGATGGCGAGCAACCCGGCTGGGGGTACGGCCAGGATGACGAAGCCTATTGGCGCGAACGCGGCTACTTTCGCAAGGATCACTTCCCATTCGTATTGCCGCCGGTTTATGCAGAGAACCTGTTGTGGCAACCACTTCTGTTGACCGACGCCAACGGCCGAGCGTCCGTCGAGTTCACGCTTCCCGGCGTGGAAACAACGTACCGCGTGCTGGTGGACGGCCACATGGACGGGCGCATCGGTTCGGGCGAGGGCAAAATCATCTCGAAGACCAGCCGGGAGTAGACAAGACCGGAAGAACACCTGGGTGGCCGGGGCTGGACCGAAGGGAAGCCCCGGTTTTGAGATCCCCGGGGCTTCGCAGGCTCCAGCCCCGGCCACCCCGAACGAATTGTTGAAACTGCCCCTGGAACCCCGCGCGATTGCCTGCTCCAATACAGTCGGTTGACTTCTCGATTCGAAGCTTGGCTGGCGGGCAAGAAGAAATGACCGACGAGTATCCCTCGCCCAATCGGTCGTGGCCACGAAAGTTCCGCGATGCCTTTCGCGGTATGTTTCGGGCATTCCGGGACGAACGCAGTTTCCACGTTCATCTGTTCTTCACCGTGGCGGTGATCGTTGCGGCAATCGTGTTCAACGTCAGCATTGCGGAATGGTGCATTCTGATGCTGTGCATCACGGTGGTATTCGTGGCGGAGATGTTCAACACCGCTTTGGAGCACCTGGGCAAGGCCATCGACCGTTCCGAGAATCAACACATCGGCACAGCGTTAGACATCGGCAGCGCTGCCGTACTGGTGGCTGCAATCGGCGCGGTGATCGTCGGATGTGTTGTGTTTGTAGCCCGCGTTTTGCTTTGGTGGAACGGCAGTCCGTAATCGTCTAACGGCAAGCCGAAGGCACTGTGGTTGGGCGAAACTGTCGGACGCGGGTATAATGCGCCAAGAGGTGTGATCCCGATCGTATGGCGACGGGGCCCGCCTCAAGACACGGGGCAAGGCGTTCAATATCGCAACACATTTACGGAGATCGTCATGAAGGCAACAACGCGTGTACTTCCGGTCGTTTTCGCTGCTCTGCTGCTTACGCTCGGCAACAGCCCTTCAGGGCCACCAGCCGAATCCAGGGCCCAGGGTGTCGCGAATCCTGCTTGGCGGATTCCCGTGGACGTGTCGGAAGCCACAATAACGTATTCCAACTTCTCGCGAGTTACCGGAACCCCGGAAGAACTGATCATCGACTTCGGATTGAACGACCAGGGCACAGCAACTCCGAAGGGGCCAATCAAGGCCCAGCAGCGCATCGTGCTCAGCTACTACTCGGCAAAACGTCTCTGGGCGGCACTGCAAATCGGCGTCGAACGTCACGAGGAACTGTTTGGCGAACTTGAAATCGACCTTCAGAAGCGGATGAGAAACCGCCGCAAAGCCGATTAGCCTGCTGACTATTTCTGCACGGCGGCGAGCTGTCGATGTCGGACTGATCTTCTTATCCGTGTGACTCCATCCGTGTGCGCCCCGCAATTCACTGCGCACACGGATGGAGTCACACGGATATGCGCGACCACCGACTGCCCGACGGGTCTCTTCTTCCGGGCTTGCATCTGCCAAAAAGCCTATCGAGAATGTGTTATGCGAGTTGGACGTGCCGCTTGGCTCATACTTCGGATTCGCGCCGATAAAATACTCGAACGCCTGAGGGAGGAGTCGTGATGGGAACAACGAATCGACGGAGTTTTCTTGCGGGATCAGCCGCGGCGATGGGCA
>CAZURK010000057.1:0-61096 GCA_964623055.1 uncultured Pirellulaceae bacterium | reverse complement strand
CTAAGGATTAGGGTAGCTACGCTCGCCAGAGCATGGAGTTCCGCGGTCTGGCGACTGCAGCTACGCTAGGATTCAGCTTTGGCAAGGCACTAGGGTCGGAGGAGGGATTACTCCGGCGGTTGTCTACTGTCGCGAGTATTTGTCGACAAGCGCGCGGTAGACCTTGCCCCTGGGGCTAAGACGACCATCGCGCACCAAGTGCGGGAATGCCGAGTAGCTCCACTTTTGCACCAGGCGGTGCTTGTCGGAGGGCATGCCAAGCTCCTTGTCGATGCCCTCCGGCCCTTCCATGAATTCGATGGCTCCCTTCATGATTTCGAATAGCCGTGCATCGCTCAGCCGCGGTTCGCAGTGGTGATTGAACACGCCCATCTCGGTAATCACGAAAGCCGTGTCCTGGAGCCCGATCCGTTTCATGAACGTCCTCATCGTGCGGATCTTCTGCTTGAAAGTCTCCACGCTGATGACCTCCGGCTTGGCCCAGTCCGGCGGCTTGTTGCCCGTGATGTAGCAGTGCAGGCCGAGGGCGTCGATCGGAATCGGTTCGCCGTATTTCCTCTTGTACGCCGCCATGTAGCCCTCAAGCTGCTCGGTGCCTTGCAGTCCGCCCCAGGCCGATTGCAGGTCGCCGGGCGCGATCTTGATCCGCGGGTTCAGCCGATGGACGAACTGGTAGAAGTCGTGATACCACTTCACGTACTCGTCGATGTCGTAGTAGCCGCTCTCGATGTCCGCGAAGCAGATACTGTTGCCCAATGCGATGATGCCGATGCGATCCTTGTTCTGCTCGATAAACGCCTTCGTCTTGTTCCGGTAGTCCCAGGTGGGCGGCTTGGGCGATGGATTCCACACGCGATTATTGCCGGTGAAGTACATCCGCGGGCGCACCAGCAACCATGTCTCGATGCGATTCGACGGCACCCAATCTCCGCCTTGCCAATAGCAGTCGCCCGCCTTGAACCAACGGGCTCCCAAGACGTCCCATGCGTCTTTGCTGTTCGGCGCGCCCAGAGTTCCAAAGCGGTCCCGCGTCAGAGGAAAGAGGTCCGATGCCAGCTCGCGCGAGTTTTGGCCAAGTGCTGTGCCCGACGCGAATCCCGTGGCGATTACCATGGCCGTTATGAGACGAGCGGCAGATGAGAATATGGCAGTAGCGGAACTCGCCAAGAGTTTCGGCCCACGCCGTGAATCACCGGAAGTCTTGGCGACTTCCGCTACGGCGGGCAAGAGCGTTTCCGCCGATCGCCCAAGGGGCAATCTCATCGGTCTCGTCCTTTTCAACGAGCGTCTGTTTTGAGCCGACCTAGGATTTCCAGGGCCTTCGCTTCGTATATCTCTTGCCATTCGGCCGCGAACGGCGTCAGACAATCCTCATAGGCTTGGGCTTCATATGCATCGGCCGTTGGACCGTAGCCCAGATGACCGTTGGCATAGCCTGCAACGAACGTGTGTTCGAACGGCGATTGCTTCTTGATTCGCAAACCGACTTCGGCGAACAACTCGCCGGGAAACGTGACGAGCACGAAGTCGCCGATTCTGATTCCCTGGACCTCGACGGTAATGCTTCCTTCGGCGGCCCGCTTTGCATGTCGCCGCATGATTTGAAGGTTCGAGCGAATGCGGATCAATCGTTCCATCTGACGGATGCACTCTAGGTACTTTTCGACCCGCTTCCGGTTCTCGGCATCGAGGTGCTCGAGGCCCTTTTTCCCTGTTGCTTCTTCATGACCGTAGAGGTACGACGAATAAGACGGATGGTCCGGGTCCACGGTGTGCTTCATGTACAGAGGCAGAAAACTCTTGAAGTTGAGGAACGTTCCAGCTCCGTGCGTACCGCACCCGATGCCCGTGAAGAACTTCAAAATCTCCTCTTGCTGCGATTCCAACGATGCGACGCGGGCTTCGGCGTCCTGTCTTCTTGGCAGCTCGATCGTTTCAGAAATGGCTCTGATCGTACCACCGTCATGCGTCTCGATTCGGTTGACAGCCTTCAGCGTGCTCAGACCGAGCATCGTCCCCAACTGTTCGGTTGGCGGTGGCACATCGACATCTTTGTAGCGGATCGGCGTGATGTCGCCGGAGGCACCTTGCAGGAAGAGGGCTACAGCGCCGTGCCCGAACGCTTCTTCGAGCACCGCTGACGCGAAGCCTGGGAAGTCGGCGGTAACGCCATCGTTCGGAACGCCGCCGTAGGCGTGCCCTGCAAAGTTGTACAACACGGCCAACGGTTCGCCGTCGGCCTTGTCAATGCGGAGGATGCCGATCTCCGGATCCGCGGGTCCCAAGCCAGCGATGTCCGATGCTCGCGGCGACGGGTTGGCGCGGCGGATCGTCCACTGGCGGCCATCCTTCAGACGCAAACGCCGATTCATCATGATCCGGTCTTCGCGGCCCACACCGACGCCGATCTTGACGGGGGCCATCGTCTCGGTCGCCCGCCGGATGACTTTCAGCGTTCGATCCGCTACGTCGCTGGCTACTTGGCCTTGGGTGTGATGATTGTGTGAAGCACCCACGAGCACGCTCGCTTCATCAACGCTCAACTCGTCTCGTAGACGCAAGCGGAGCATCGAAAGCAGCGTGGTCGAGACGCCGCCGATATCGAGGCTGACGATCACGGCTTTCGTGCTCCCGTCGTCTAGCACTAGCGCCTTGACGCGAAGTGGATCGTGGACGACAACGGTTGGGTTGTCCGCAGTGATGTCCTCGACGGCCACGCCCGCACGAAGCGAAGCGGCGTGGGCGGACGGACCGAATATGGCCAGAGCCAAGATGCCGGCGGCAAAGGCAACAAGCAACTGCGTTTTTCTTCGTGAGGCACTGCGCATGAAATCGTCCTTCGTTTAAGAGGGCCGCAGCGGCGGGGCATGTGTTGGTATCACGACCGCAATTGTACATGTTTTGCGCGACGTTTGCGAAATCTGTTGCAGATACGATCCCTCCGCAACGCCGAAAACCGTCGGCGTGTACACATATCCCCAGACGCAAGAATTGACAACTGGTTTTCGCCGCGGCTATGATTCGGTCGTGTGTTAGGAGACGGGCCAAACCGGGAGAATGAGCATGGGCGTACTCAGAACAACCGCAGTCGTTGCGAGCGCGGGTCTCTCAGTGTTTCTAACAGCGACGTGTGCGATTCACGCGGCGCAACCTACCAATGGACACTCGAACGGAATGATGTTTGTGCCAGCTCGCCAAGTTACGGTGGGTACAAGCAAAGAGGAACGTGCAGAGTTGGCCGAGCGGTTTGACTGTCACCCCACTTGGCTGAACGACGATCTGCCGCAACGTCAGGTCGCCGTGTCAGCGTTCTGGATCGACCGGCATCCGGTCACGAACGCACAATACCTGGCTTTCGTCGAGGCAACGGGCCACGCGCGGCCTTCGTGGTGGCACCGATGGGGCGGCGTGTTCCCGCGCGACTATGCGAACCATCCTGTGGCCGGGATCAGTGGCATTGATGCGGAAGCATATGCGAAATGGGCGGGCAAGCGGCTGCCAATCGCAACGGAATGGGAAACGGTTATCGGCGGAGCCGAGCATAACGTTTTCGCTTGGGGCGATCAGTGGCCCGGGCCGCTCCATTTGAAACGTCCGGAACGTGTGTATTGGGAACTGCCAACAACGCGGCCGGCTGGCAGCGGCGGTTGCGGCACAAGCGCGGCCGGTGTCGAGGATTTTGCTGGGCAGGTTCTGGAGTGGACATCGGACGTGTTGCCGCATCACGGCGTTCAGTTCCGGCTAATGAAAGGCGCAAGCTGGTTTCACGAAGACCCGCTGAACTACCGCGTTGCCTCCGGATGGTACGCGTACGAAGGCTGGCGCTCGGCCTTCACCGGCTTTCGTTGCGCCCTGGATGGTGATGGCTTGCCACCCCGAGTATCCGAGTCCCGGCCCAACAAGGCTGTGTCTGCCGAAGAGGCTGCCAAACAACTCGTCACAGCCGCAGGCTCCGACTCTCCCGTTCTCGCCGCAGGCGGTGGCGTCTCGCGACATCTGTCGATCCAGATTCCAGGGGTGGCTGGAAACCGGGTGGGTCTGACGGCACCGGAGACGATCATCTGGAATGGCCAAGGCGTGATGACTTGGCGCAAGACGCCAGATATGACTTGGACGGCGCGAACGGCGAGCAAGGCGGCTTACGAGATGCGATTTGACGAATTGCGCGTCGATGCCGAGTTCCTTGCCCGCGACGATGTTATCGAGCAGCACTTCACGGCCACAAACTTGACAGACAAACCTGGCAGCTATCGCACCAGTTCGTGCTTCAATCTGCAAGGCGCCCCGATGTTCTACGACTGCGAGCAGCTTCGGACATACGCCTTGAATTCGGCGGGCGAGTTTGTGCCCATGCGTCGCCTTTCACGCGGCGGCAATTGCGTGCGATGGATCACTGGAGCCCGCGCGGACGAATTGGGCAAGAACCAGCGGTGGGCATTGCTGGCCGTTGTCTCTCGAGACGGCCGACGAGTGATCGCCACCGGCCGAGTCGGCGGCGATGGCTTGTCCGTGGCAACGAATACATTGTTCACCTGCCTGCACACGGATTCCACGGTGCAAGTGCCCGCGAACCAGCAGACAACAACCCGGCAGGTGTTCTGGTTTCTTGAGGGCTCACTCGAAGACCTACTCACACGATACCGTCGCGATTTGAAGCCGTAGTGCCGCCGGATTGTCGCGTCCCCGTATAACCCGAAGCCGGAGGCGATGGCGGGCGCCATGTGTAGACAGTCCATTCCGCTTTTCGCCGTCGCCTCCGGCTTCGGGTTAAACGGGCTATGCGGACATTTCAGAATGACTGCGGCGTAGGCTAAGCTAGAAGAGAATGTCCAAGCCCAATACCGGCCCCTGTCCGCGGAACTCGAATCCTTCGAGGAACCTATCGACCTTGGCGAACCCGTGTTCCTCGTAACGGTAGCCAAGCCATAGGCCGTAGCGGTCCGACAGCCTGAAGCGGAGGAATGAATCGACCTGCCAGCTTGTCTTGGTGGCGTCGCCGCCGTTAAGTCCCATGAGGATTCGCGTTTCAAAGGCGCACTCGCGGGAGAGGTCCGCTCTCAGGTGCGCGCCGATCAGCGGCTCCCAGAAGTCCATGCTCTCTTTGTCGACCAAGACCCCAAGGAGCCCCGGGATCGGAGCCCGGCCGATTCTTGTCGTCTCGTTGGCGTTCATATACCTGAAACCTGCCGAGAGATCCCCGCGAAGTATCCCGTTTTCGCACTCGGACACAGGGATTTCGAAAACCGATATACCCACGCCTGCTTTCAGCAGAAGATGTTGCCATTGCGTATCCAGATCGATCAAGCCGGGCTTAAATCCACCGTCACCAAGAGTGATGTCCGAGAATTTTCCCCAGATCAAGTCCGTGTATATCAGAAAGCGTCCGCGTCTTGCGTCAAGATTAAGCATGACCGCGAAATCCGTCTCATCGGCAAGGTTGAGTATCTTCTTATTGGACATGTTGTATGGCGCGCGAATTCCTTTGATAGTTACCGCACCATGAGCATTGGGGATAAACCCGTAAAATGTGACGATTGTCTCCCGGTTCCGATAGGTCCGTGGCCTGACCGAGGAAAACCGTCCCACCCCAGCCTCGTGCGGATCGAAAACATGCCAGGTATCAGGCGGAGGATAGCTCCAAACCTCGTTCGGTTCCGTCAGCACGCTGTGGGGATGCCAGACGTCATCCGATCCGGCCACCCTGCCGGGGCTGGCCAGTTGGCAGACCACAAGAATGGCCGATATGATCGTTCCACGTGGAGCCATCGGTCACTTGGGGGACGTGTGCTGGTCGAACGTAGAGTGCGCACCGGAAGAGTTATCGGCGTCACGACTGTGGGGGCACTACCAACCAAACCCACGTCCCCTCAATCGGCACAAGCACTCCTGTAGCGATCCGCAATATAACCAAGAAGACCGGCCCAATCGAAACATCTGGTTCTTCACGGATTCCGGGAGTGCGAAGTAGGCGTAGGGCCGGTTCCCACCGGCCGACGATCAAGCGCTGGCCGGTAGGAACCGGCCCTACTCGACTTCTTCCCAAGAATCCGTCAGGCATTTCCCGGAATTCCGCGAAGAACCAAGAATCAGGACCATCGTAGGGATACCGATGGCATCCGCATCAAGTCGTGCTTGCCGAACGATACGCCATGTCCAGGATTTGCATCGTGTGGTAGACCGGCAAGATCTTCCCTTCGCGGCGAAGGTGGGCTTCGATCTGCACCATGCAGCCGATATTCCCGGCCACCACGGCTTGGGCCCCCGTGGAGAGAATTGCGTGTGCTTTGCGTTCCCCCAATTCGCCGGCGATCTGGGGTTGCTCGATGTTGTATGTTCCCGCCGATCCGCAGCAGATCTCCCCGTCGGGCACTTCCAGCAGTTTCAGGTTGGGGATCGCCGCCAACAGTCGCCGCGGCTCGGATGTGACCCGTTGGGCGTGAGCCAAGTGGCACGAATCGTGATAAGCTACGCTGAGTGGCGCGGCGAGTTCTCCTGGCGGTTCGAGTCCCAACTCGGACAGCAGAACACTGACGTCCTTCACCTTTGCCGCAAGCGCCTCGGCGGCGGATTCTTCCGGTTCTCCTTTCAGCCACAGCGGGTACTCGTGCATGCCCGAACCGCAACCTGCGGCGTTGGTGATCACCGCGTCCACGTCATCGGGAAACGCTTTGAGGTTACGGCGGGCACAGGCTTTGGCTTCATTGCCGGCGCCGGTGTGTGCGGCCAGCGCCCCGCAGCAACCTTGCCCCTTGGGAATCACTACCTCGATTCCGTTCCGAGCCAGCACGCGCAAAGTGGCCCAGTTGATTTCCGGCGTCAGCACTTGCTGGGCGCACCCGGCCAGCATCGCGACCATGGCGCGAGGCTCCCCCTCGGCCGGATACACTTTCGGCAAAGGCTGTGACTTCGGCAGTCGCTCGGGCAACAGGTCGACCATCTCGCGAATGCGGCCTGGCACGAGCCCGCGAAGCGGCTTGGCCAACCGGCCCAACGTGGCCATCATGCGGAAGCGACGCGGGTACGGCAGCGTTCGGAGAACGAGTTGGCGAAGCAATCGGTCGGAGACGGAACGTTTGCGTTTGGCTCCCTCTTTCATCCGGAACGGCGTGATCAATTCGCCGAAATCAACGCCCGACGGGCACTCCGTGACACATCCCAGGCACCCAAGACACCGATCCAAATACACATCAGCCTCGTTCGCTTCCAGCTTGCCTTCCAGTAGATCCCTCAACAGATAGATACGACCGCGCGGCGAGTCCATCTCCTCGCCCAGCACCGTGTACGTCGGACACGTGGGCAAACAGAATCCGCAATGCACACAAGCTTCCACGGCCCGACTCATCGGTTCGCCATGGGGGCCGATTTCGCCGATGGGAATCTTGTGCTGCATGGTAGACGCCGTGACAATCAGTTCACGGCCGGTTCCGCTCGTAGGCCAAACCTGCCGTTGGGATCAAAGACTCGAAGCAAACGATTCGCAAACGGATTCTCGGGATGTGAACCCAGCAGCGGGGTCGGCCAGTTGCCGGACAGTGCGAGGCCGGGACGTTCAATCGCCGCCAAAATCTCCTCCAATTTCGACGAAGGCAACTCCTGCGGCCATCCCAACCAGACAACATTGCCGCCGACGCTATAGCGTCTGAGAACCGGTGATTCGCAGGACGCCAGCAGTTCCTCGGCCTGCGCAACTTGCGATCGTACCAGCGGAACCTTCACCAATCCGTGACTCGCCGCGAGCCAGGCAAAATCTCGGAAATCTTCCCACAAAGCGGCTTCTTCATCGTCTGGAACGTCCACAGTATCGCCATCGCTCCCGATCAGTCCGCGCAGCCGTTCGACGCGTTTGGGCAGACTCGCCGCCAAACCGCCCATGCGTATCCAAAGGCGGCTCGGCGGCTTCAGTTCCAGGCATGCGAGGTCCAACGAAGAAAGCGAAAGGCGATCCATCATTTCCATCGCGGCCGCGAGATCCGGCAAGTCGACGCCAACGGTCGCCGTGGCAGCAGGAGCCGGAAATACTTTGAAGGAAACCTCGACCATGATCCCGTATTGCCCCAGACTACCCACCATCAGCTTCGGTAACTCGAAGCCCGCCACATTCTTAACCACTTTGCCGCCGCCTCGGATCAATTCTCCATCGCCGTTGACGATGCGCACGCCCAGCAGGAAGTCTCGCACTCCGCCGTAACGGTAGCGGCCTGGCCCCGAAAGACCGGCGGCCACTGTTCCGCCCAACGTCGCGCCGGATTTCGCAAGCGGGGGATCAAACGGAAGGTACTGACGGTGCTCGGCCAGCAGTTTCTCGACCTCGGCGACCGGCGTACCTGCGAAAGCTGTGAAAGTGAACTCGCTCGGATCGTACTCCAGCACACCGCTCAGGCTGGCAAGTGACAAACTGGCGTCTGCCGAAAGCGCCGGCTTGCTGCCGCCCCCGGCGACGCGCACACGCGACCGGCTCGCGACGGCTTCCTGAATTTGTTCGATCGTTGTTGCAGCTTCCATGATCTAGTCTGTTCGTAGTGCCGCCTTCAGGCGGTCTTGCGAGCGATCCACCAACTCCCGACCGCCTGAAGGCGGGACTACGAACACAAGTAACGCAGTGGTACTACACGCAAAACACCTTGCCGCGGTTCGCCAACTGCTCGGGGTCGATGGACCGGTGGATTCGCACCATGAACTCTGTGTCTTCGGGCCCGAACATTTCCTTCAGGGCCTCGCGTTTCTCCAATCCCACGCCGTGCTCGCCGGTTACGGACCCGCCCAGCCGGATGCACATTCGCAGAATCTCGCCGGCCAACCGCTCGGCGCGTTCCACCGCGCCTTGCTCGCGCCCGTCGTACAGGATCAGCGGGTGAAGATTGCCGTCGCCGGCATGAAACACGTTGGCCACGCGAATATCGTACTTGTCGCTCAGTCGCTCGATTTCCGCCAACGCCTCGCCCAGCTTTGTGCGAGGCACTACGCCGTCTTGTACGATGTAATCGGGACTAAGCCGTCCAACGGCCGAAAAGGCGCTCTTGCGCCCTTTCCAAATCACGCCCCGTTCGGCGTCGTCCCGAGCAACGCGAACCTCGTACGCGCCGGATTGCTCGAGCACCTCCATCAGACGCGGGTGTTCAGCCTCGACCTCCTCGCTGGGGCCCTCCAATTCAACGATCAGCACCGCCTTGGCATCGGCGGGATAGCCGGCGCTGACCGCCGCCTCGGCGGCGTCGATCGCCAGCCGATCCATAATTTCGATGGCCCCGGGAAGCAGTCCGGCAGCGACGACCATCGCCACGCCGTCACCGGCGCGCCTGAGTGAGTCGTACGCGGCCAGAACGGTCTTGTAAGCCTCGGGTTTGGGCAACAATCGCACTGTGATTTCAAGAGCGATTCCGAACAGGCCCTCCGATCCGATGAACATTCCGGTCAGATCGGGTCCACACGGTTCCAGGCTATCGCCGCCAAGTTGAACCACCTCGCCATCGGGAAGCACAGCTCTGATTCCCAGCACGTGGTTGGCGGTCATTCCGTACTTCAGACAGTGGGCGCCGCCTGAATTGAATGCGATGTTACCACCGATCGTGCACACCGGGCCGCTGGACGGATCGGGTGCATAGTACAAACCGTCGGCGGCAGACGTTTGCGACACTCTCCAGTTGACCACACCTGGCTCGACCACCGCGGTTCTTTGTTTTGCGTCGTAGCGAACGACGCGATCCAGCCGGTTCAGCGCAATGACCAAGCCGTCCTCGACCGGCACCGATCCGCCACTCAGACTGGTCGCGCTGCCGCGCGCCGTGAAAGGGACCTGGTGCTGATGGCACAGACGCACCGTTTCAACGACTTCGTCCTGCGTTTCCGGCAGCACGACTCCGGCCGGCTTGACACGAAATGCCGTCAGCCCGTCCGATTCGTAAGGCACCAACTCCGCCGGACCGGTCAGCAGCCGGTCCTGCGGATAGATTTGTCCCAGTGCTTCAAGGAGTTCGGCGACGGCCATAGGCAACCTCGGTGTTATTGCGGCACAGGCATTCTAACGCACGGAGTACTGCAAGCAAGCGAACCAGGCTTCTCTAGTTGCTGTTCGGCTCTGCCATTCTCCTCTGTGGTGGTATCGCTAAACATAGTCATCGACTAGAATAGCACCGCGAACCGGGGGGATGACGAACGATGCCAAACCGCGCATGCTTCAGACGATTTGCAGACGAAGTTCGTTCAGGGATCGAGAGATTCCTTTCGCAAGCATTCCTGTCATATCCCGATTCGGAGGTTCGCAGCGCAGCCGAATATGTAGCATTGGACGCTGGGCATCGTTGGCGGGCGATGGTTGCCGTGGCGGCAGGGTGCGTTTTCCATGAGGACGCCATTCAAATCACACTTCCCGGCGCGTGCGGAGTGGAACTTGCCCACACGGCGTCGCTCGTGCTCGACGACCTCCCCTCGATGGACGATGCCGAATTGCGGCGCGGCAAGGCTTGCGTCCATTTGCAGTTTCCGTCATGGGCCGCTGACCTCTTGCCCGTGTTTCTGGTCAACATGGCTTACCGAAGCATGCTGGACAATCCGCTGGCGCCGAACGAGCGTCGGATCAAAGCGGCCCTCGTGCTCGCCGAGACGGCAGCAGAGATGATTGACGGCCAGGAGACGGATCTCACTTTGGCTCAGCATGACGGATCCGGCGATCCGGAAGAGCGCCTGCTTTGTTGTTACCGCAGAAAGAGCGGGATGCTGTTTTCCGCCGCAGCCAAGGTCGGTGCGATCCTTTGCGGCGCCACCGAATCGGAAGCCGAGTCACTAGCGAGTAGCGGATTGTGCTTGGGAATGTACTACCAACTGCAAGACGACGTGGCAGATGTAGAAGGCGGCGTCGACGAGTTGGGTAAGCAGCCTGGAATGGATCGGCACAAGCTGACCGCTCCTGATCTGTTTGGTGTAGGCGGCGCCAAGCGGCGAGCGACCGAGTATTTCGAGAAAGCGCTGACGCTGCTGGAGCAGTACGGCTCAGACGCCAGTGTCTTCCGTCACCTGTTGGGGCAAGTGACCCTGGTCCGCACTTGATATACCGCCGCTGCGTAGAAATCTCCGTAGCCGGACTCGCAAGAGTGCGGGACCAGAAGTCTTGCGACTTCTTCTACGGGAAAAATCAAACCGGCGGCGGTCTAGTACCGTGTGGGCCTCGTGTCCCCGGAAACTCCTTCACGCGACACGAAATTGGAGCGGCCGTGATGCCCGACGAATCCGAACAGCGCGTCGAAGCTGGTGCTGCGCAGCCCGCGCCAAGGCCCGCCAGACCTGGGATATTTCGGCGCTTTCTCTCGCTGCTTCTGGACTATGACCTGCACGACCGATGGCGCGTGACGGGGACGGCCGAGGAGGTGGCCGCCATCTTCATGGACACGCCGGCGATACACACTTGGTGGCCGCAGTACCTGGGCGTGACGGTGGTCGAGCCGGGCGACGACTATGGACTTGGCAGGGTGTTCCGCATCCGGGTCAAGGGATGGGCGCCGCACACGATGCAACTGGAGTTCCGCGTCGTCGAGGTCCGATATCCGGAGTATTTTGCAGTAGAAGTGGACGGAAGCATCGAAGGTCGCGGCAGCGGCTCTCTCGTCAGTTCAGGACCCGAACTGGTTATCGACTTTGAACTGAAAGTCCGCGTTCGCGGGCGATTTCTGCAGATATTCTCCTTCCTCCTCAAGCCCGTCTTTGCCGCTCATCATCGTTATGTGATGCGCCGAGGAGAACTCGGCCTACATGAGGAGCTGCAGCGCCGTCGAACGAAGGCCACAGAGTCCGCGTAGGGTGTCACGCGTCGCCTTCTGGCGTGTCGTTTGCGTTGAACACGGACTTTCTTTTCGCGCGAAGCCGCCAGAGTCCGGTTATCACCATCTTCCAGTGCTGCCCCACGCTCAAGTGACCTCCCGCCACTTCGGACCAATTGACGGGCACTTCCGCTACCTGATATCCAAGCCGCTGGGCCAGCATCAACATCTCCAGATCGAACAGGTAGCCGTTTTCCTGGACCAGCGAGAACAGATGACGCCCCGCATCGCGGCGGAACATTTTGAAGCCGCATTGCGTATCACGCACCGGCACCCGCAGCATCGACCGCGCGGCCAGGGCGAAGGCACGGCCGACCATGCCGCGAAACCAGGTGCGATCGCGAGTCACGTCGGACGAACTGAGCAGCCGAGACCCCACTGCCACGTCCGCGTCAGCTTCGATCGCAGCTCGCAACTTCGCCTCTTCCGCGATCGGAGTCGCACCGTCGGAGTCGGCGAACAGAAGCAGATCGCCGCGACCCATCAGCATCCCGGTACGTACTGCCGCTCCTTTGCCTTGATTCTCCGGATGGCAGACAACCCGCAGTTGCGGCCAATTTCTGGCGATCGCCTCGACAACCGTCGGCAACCCGTCGGTGCTGCCGTCATCGACTACGATCACCTCGTAGTCGTCGTCAAACTGCCCCGGCAGATACGCGCGAACTTCATCCAGGAATGGCGGAAGACGCTGGGCTTCGTTGTAGGCCGGAAGGATCAGCGCGAGGGGAACGCTCATGATGAAGCTACGACATCATTCTGCAGGTTGACTCAGATGAATATACGTACCTTTCTTGTTGCCCACGATGACGTCTGGCGTTGCGTCGCCATTCAGGTCTGCCGCGGCCACTTGTGTGCCCACGCCGGAATCGTCATCGATTATGTGCGGGATGAACTTCACACCGTTCACAGAATCGCGGCAGAGCTGGAACCACATAACGATGGCCGGCGCGTTGGGTTCCACATCGCCCGTTGGGCCGTGAGCCCAATATCGCTTGCCGGTCAAGATGTCCCTCAGGCCATCCCCATTCATGTCCACCAATTCGATCGCGTGCAATTGGCTGACCCGAAGTTCGTCGGAGTCCATATCGGGATTCGGCGGCATAATCACTTGCTGCTCCCACGCGATATCGCCTTGCTGGCCTTTGACTTGCTTGTGCCAAACGAGCCCATACCGATGGCAATGCCAACTAGTGATCACGTCGCTGAGTCCGTCGCCATCCACATCGCAAACGAACATCTGGCACGCAGCGTCAGCAAACTTGAAGGGATGTTTGACCCACGGTCCGCCATCTTTGGCGTCCGCCGGTTGCTCCCACCAACCGCCGCCTTCGAGCATGTCGGTACGGCCATCGCCATTCACGTCCCCAAAGCCGACGCCGTGGGAGAACTTGTGGTAGTTTCCTTTGGGCGTAATCGGATGGAACGTCCAGGGCTCGTAGGGCTTGTCCGGGTCGTATGTGGCGTATCCAAGGCAGCCGCGGGCGTTGAAGACCAGGTCGGACCTGCCGTCGCCGTTCACATCGCCCCACATGGGCGATTCGTTTTCGACGCTGTCAAACGCCAAATGCTGCCTCCAGGCTGTGTTCTTGCCCGCGGGATTCTCGTACCAGAAACCCTCCTTGCCCGGAAACGGCACAAAGAAGATGTCGGGCCAACCGTCGGCGTTGAAATCGTCTGTAAAGGTGAGAAAGTTGTCCGAGTAGTGCTTGGGATCGTAGGGTTTCGGCGGACGAACCTCGTACCTTTTCTGGAACTCAGGCCCTTCGTACCAGAACGGACCGGAGACCACGTCCAAATTGCCATCCTTGTTGAAATCGGCGAAATACGCTCCTTCACAGTAGAACTTATCGGACAGTCGGAGAGTCTTGAAGTTGGGCACGGGGCCCTCGGCAAAGCACGGAGCGAAACCAACGATCAACACGACCGATGCTGCTATTAGCCTTTTCATAGTGTTTCTCCCGCAAACTACAAGGAAAACGTCGCTAGTGATTGGCAGTCATTGTAGCCGTGCGTTCTCCGCATCCCAAGATGCCGCATCGTCCTTCGCCTGAAATGCGTTCCACAAGTCCAACGTGACGTAGACGCGCAACGGAACGTGCGGTCGCAATTGCCAGTCGCGGTTTTTGTCGTCCGGCGACACGGGTACGTACAAGTGTCGTTGACCGGGTGGCGGATCTTCGAACAGGCGTTTGAGCAACCTCGGTTCCATCTCCGGCTGTGTGATTATCAGCGGTGCCCCGGCTCCTCCGGGTACGTGGTTGTGCCAGCCGACGTTCGGAAAGTCGCGAAGATACCACGGCAGTGGCCAATACTCGTCTTCAGGGCAGATCACTTCAAGGTGCATGCTGTTGCTATCAGGATGGGCACTGGCGATTTGCGTGACGCGATCGACAAGTACCGGTACATCGTTGGTCGTGTGGGCATAGACGTGCGGGTTGTTCGGATCTTCGTACGCCACGAAGCTCGCCCGATGAGCCTGGTAGCCCAAGACGCCGGAAGCGCCAATGAGCGCGACGACTATCAAAGCCTTGCCTATGTACGTCGGCGTTACGCGAATCAACACGACCGCTCCGACGCCAGCCAATAGTATCATGCCGTGCAGGAGCCCCAAACCACACCACGGCGTTTTGTATGGCAGCGCCGAGTAGACTCCAATCATCACGATCGTGTAGATACTGAGGAAGCGTGCCATGGGCAAATGATCCGGCTTCACGCCCTTGCCGACGACCGCCGCAACCAGTCCCACGATCGCTAGAAGAGCAATTGGGCCTTCGCTCCACAAGAAATCACCGCGATGCCACCAGAACAAGATCCGAAAGTAGAAGTCCCAGCCCGGGACTTGTCGACCCGTGGTGCCCTCGCCGGAGGCTCGGCCGAGGTAGTGCAAATAGGTCCCAAACGAATCCACCACACCGCGCGGATTGTCAAGGAAGGAGGAGAAGAAGACCGCCGATACGGTCAAAGCAACCAACGCCACAACTGTGGTGGAAATCACGATCCCGCGGACCGAGAGTTCAATCGGAAAGTACGGGTCGGCAGCGATTTGGGAACAGTCGGTCTTGGAGGACATTGTGGACGCACGCCGGATGCGCCGGGCGACTACCAACGTAGCGAGCGCAACGACGATCGCGAACAATTGGATTACACATGTTTCCTTGCTGGCATGCATCATGCCGACGCAGATGCCGCCGACAAGGAGCCACAAAGAAGTTGCCAGGAGCCTCTTGCTTCGTGAAGATGCCACTGACTCCGTTTCGACACGCACGAGACGCCAGATCGCCACGATGGCTCCAAACGTGAAGCCGACCAGCAGCATTTCCTGGATGTAATACCGGCTGTAGAAGGCCATCGCGGGCGAAACGGCCGTTAGCGCGGCTGCGCACAGAGTGGCTGGGTGCCCCAATTCGCGCCTGAGCAGCCAGACCGCGCCCACGATCACAATGCCGAAAGCGGCGGGCAGCAATCGAAGATGTGTCTCGGTGGTCTCAGTCAGTCGATCGATCGATGCCAGACAAGCAATCGGCAGCGTGAGGAAATTCAGGCTGGGACCGTGATACTCGTGGGGGTCGTAGACGTAGTCGTCGTCTTCGAGCAGCTTGCCAAACTTGATCGCATGCACCGCCTCGTCGCAGTGCATCGGACGGTTGCCCAACTGCACGAGACGAATGACCGCGGCGCCGGCGACGACAAGCAGCAAAAGGCCCAGAAAAAAAGGTGCCAAGAACCTCCCACCGCGCCCGTCCGTAGGAACTTGCGTTGGAGAGGTTCCCGACACCTTCATCTACCTGCTTATCCGCCGACGCATCACGCCGCCGGTTTTCCGTACACCGACACTTCCGTGTAATGGTTCTTGTCGTCGACGGTACTTCCTTTGCTGTAGAAGCGGACAAAGCGGCCTTCGACGCCCTTGCAGTCGATCAACCTGCCTTCCGATGTTTCGACATAGCCCATGTCGGGTCCGATGCCCATGCCGGACGTGTTGTCGTAGTCGTTGTTGAAAACCGTCTGTGCGTCCAGGAAATCAGGATCGTCGCTGACCTGGACAATCACATCCCGGTACACTCGCGCGTCGGCATGATTGTGCCATACGACAACTGCGTAAACCGTGGCTTTCTGTCCCAAGTCCACCTGTACCCATTCGGAACCGGCACGAGTTGCCAGATACCCAAAATCCGATGCCTCCTTGTCGCCATCGGTTACCAGATCCAATTCGCCACTGATTGGCACTGGGTCGCTGGCCGATACGCGCTTGCCGAGGGCCAAGTTGACCGTTCCCTCCGGAGCAAGGAACGGCGGCCGCGGCTTGCCTCTCGGCTTCTCGACGTTAGGTTCCTTCTGCGGAACGGGCGTGCCTTTGAAGGCAGGGGCCGGCAACGCCAGATCAATCGGCACCAGGTTGGCAAGACTGGTTGCCGGAGCCATCGCCACTGTTTCGGACGGAGTAACGGTTTCCACGCCGACGGGCTCGACTGAGCCGCCGAGCCCTTCGTCGTCCAGCGGCAGAAGAGGCGGGGTCGTCACGTTCGAGGTTGGAGTCGTCACGTTCGAAGCGACGGAAGTCACATTTGTGCTTCCGGTGGTCGGCGATCCAATAGACCGTTCGGGGGGCGGCACGCAGCCGACGAGTATGGACAACATCAATACGGTGAGTACGGGCCAAAATCGACCAGCGTATCGTAAGTAGGTCATCGGGTTTTTCTCCTATTCGATCACGTTTCGGCAACCTAGAGCAACTTCAGAACCGTTTGCACCCGTTCGCGAGTTTCTTGGTTCTGGATGAAACGCAGCACTTTCTGCATAGCGGTGCGGATCTCGTCTGCGTCACCATTTTCGATTCTCTCGGCAACCCGCGCCG
Source organism: uncultured Pirellulaceae bacterium (assembly GCA_964623055.1). GTDB lineage: Bacteria > Planctomycetota > Planctomycetia > Pirellulales > Pirellulaceae > JADHUC01. The sequence goes on along the minus strand of CAZURK010000057.1, from coordinate 44,431 downwards.
CGGCAAGCCCCGCTTCTTCGGCAAGAGATAGATCGCTTACCGAGGCCATGGCAAGGTCAAGTGCCTCGGGCGTGGCAATTCCGCCCAGAACACCGATCACGAGTCGCTTTTCCTCCGGGCGTTTTGCCATGTCCATCACTTTCGCCAGAGTCTCGATGTCGGCTGGCTGCTCCTGCTGAGGACTTGCCAGTCGCACCAGACCGCGAATCGCCAAGACGTGATGTCGCAGGTTCTCATCGTCGCCTGCAAGCTCCACCAAATGCGACTTGACCGCCGGGTTCGGCCAGACCGACAGCATACGCACGGCTTCGTCCCGCACCGCTTCGTCGTCGTCCTTCAACCGCTCGACAGTCGCCGCCATCGAATCCGCCCCACCGGCTCGAGCCAACGCACGCAACAATGCAACACGCATTGGCGATTCAGCGCCGTCCAGGCCGGCGATGATGGCATCCGCGCATTTCTCGCGGCCACGGCTACACACGACCAACAGCGTCGTCTCGGCCTGCCCTCGCTCGGCATCCTCCGTAGCGGCTTTCAGGAGTTCCACAACATCCGCCGCATTGCTCTCGTCGGCCAGGTAACGGAGGGCTTTCAGAGCCGCTAGGCGAACCGTTGGCTCAGATCCCTTCGCGGCTTCCAGCACCGACGGCAGGCCCTCCTTGGCGTTACGATCGGCCAATACGCCCAACAAGGCGATCCGAACGGGCGTCTCCGCGTCGGACATCCCGGCCACGATGGCTGGGTTGACGTCTTCCCCGCGCAGTCGCACAAGACTCTGGAGGGCGGCCGACTTCTCGTCGTCCGAACCGGCCGCAGCCCACTTGGCCAGAAGCGGAACGTCTTCTGCGCTGCCCAAACCACCTAACGCTTTCAATGAAGCGACGCGAACCGCTTCCTCTTTGCCGTCCACCATCTCCAGGACTTTCGGTCGAGCGACCGCGTCGCCACGTTCCCCGAGTGCCTCGAGCAGATCCGCTTGTGCGTCAGTAGCCAGATCAGGCAGTAGTTGGATGAATTTCTTTGTCGCCGCTTCGCCGGGGACCTCCTCGCGAACGAATTGCAGCCCAATCGCTCGCATTTCCCGATCCGCGTTGTTGAGCAATTCAGTGACCAGGTTCAGTTGGTCATCGCCCCCATCATCCTGGCCCAATGACCAGTTCTCCACGGTTGCCACAAACCCAAACGACCACAAGCACGCTACGAGGGCGATCATGCAGATCGCCGGGCGCGCATGGACCCGTTTGCTGTTACGCAAGAACATACGATTCCTCCCTAACTAACATCGTTAACTCGACATCTTTCTTGCGCGAATTGTAGGACGGCTCTCCCGAGCCGGCCCGAGGGGTCGGGAGACCTGTCCTGCCAATCCTCGCGTCACCAGTTCATTTCTTACCGGCGGCCGCCAACATCCCACGCGTAGCCGCCAACCGGATGTGTTTGGGCAGCTTGGGGTTGACGAGACTCTTGTACATGGTCATCGCTTCCAGTTTCTTGCCGTCCGCCAACAGTTGTTCGGCGCAGCCCAGGCATGCGTCGGCAGCAGCCGAAGTGAGTGATTCAGGAGCCTTGGCTTGGAACGCTTTCAGCGTCTTCGCCGTTTCGGATGAGCCGATCTTCCCCAACGCTCCGGCGGCTGCAGCAACGATCCCTTCATCGGAATCGTCCAGCAAAGCCGTCAAAGCGGCTGTGGCCTCCGCGTCCCGGCGGACGCCCAACGAATTGATGACGCCTACCTTCACTCGCCCGTTCGTCTTCGACAGAGCGTCGCGCAGAGTCGCCAGAGCCTCCGGGCACTGCATCCGCTCCAACGCGTATCGAGCGATGTGCGCCAGTTTCTCGTCCCCAAGCAACTCGGCGAGAGCCCCCGCGGAACCGGCTGCGCCGACCAGGCTGAGTTGCCGGCACGCCACGTCTTTGGCGGCGTTCGGGGCATCGGATTCGAGGACCTTCACCAGACGCGCCTCGAGCTTCTTTTGAGCCGCGACGTCGCCATGCGTAGCCGCGACCGCTTTGTCCAACGCTTCCAATGGGCTGCGGTCGTTGCCCCAATCGTATGTCTTCAGTACCTCGAATGCTTTGTCCAAAGCCGCATCGTCAGCCGCCGCGACCGGCAGAGCCAATCCCAGCAGAACGACAAGTACCAAGCCGACGGTGGTCGAATTTCGGTTGAGTGACATATTCCTTCCTCCCTTTCTCGATTAGCCTTGGTGGTGCGGTGGTCTTGTTGCTTCCTTTAGTTCCCGTTAGAGGCATCCTCACTAGAGACGCCCTCGTTCCCAAGCCGGAGCTTGGGAACCAGTTCTCACCGATTGCCGAGCGATCAGCCGTGTCGGCGATCAGGATATCAAAACGCCCACGGTGCGCGCATCGGCCGCCAGGTCATATGATTCGCTTCATCATCGTCGACGAATCTCTCGGCGGCAGGATCCCACTGGAGCTTGCGGTCGAGCGCCATGACGATGTTCGCTAAATGGCAGACTGTGGCAGATCGGTGGCCGATCTCCACAGGCACGTTCAACGCCTTCTGGTTGCGAGCACGAATGCAGTCCAACCAGATGCCCATGTGCGTGCCGCCTTCGTTTTCGGGCCCGCCTCGCGTCAGGTGCACCTCGTCGGGCCCGATCCGCGAAGTCAGCACGGACGCGGGGTCCGCTTCCAGCTTCGAGCGGCTGACGAAGATCGAGCCTTCCGTGCCGACGAACGTAACTCCGTTGCCGCCGCTGCGCAATTCGATTTTCACCCCGTTGGCGTAGGTGAAATCGACGTGGACGTCGTAGAACACGTCGTGCAAGCCATCCACGTTGCGCTTTCCGTGCCCCTCCACCTCCACCGGCCCGGCATCGTCCGCACCGATGCCCCATTGGGCGATGTCCAGTTGATGGGCTCCCCAGTTGGTCACGTCGCCACCCGAGTAGTCCGTCACGAAACGGAACTTGTAGTGGCATCGGTCGGGATGGTAGGGCGCTAGAGGCGCTGGCCCCAACCACGTATCGTAGTCCAGTTCCGGCGGTACGGGTTCGGGGGTCCATGGGTCGCTACTTCCCGGACGCGTTGGGATCTCGACTCTTACGATCTGAAGCTCCCCGATGCGACCGTTGCGCACCAGTTCGCATGCCCGGTGGAATCTCTCATCCGATCGCTGCTGGCTGCCGACCTGGAGGATGGCACCGTACCGCTGGGCAATATCTGCCAGAATTCGCCCCTCACGAATGGTCAGCGACACGGGTTTCTCCACGTATACCGCCTTGCCTGCCTTGATCGCAGCCGCGGCAATCAGTGCGTGCCAGTGGTCCGGCGTGGCCACGACCACGGCGTCGACATCGTCGCGAGCCAGCACACCGCGGAAGTCGCTGTAGATCATGCATCCCATTGTGTCCGACGCCTTGTCGATTTGCTGCTTTGCCTTCTCGGCGTGTTTGGCATCCACGTCACAGACCGCAACCACCCGATCGCCGCCGGCGATGATTTGCTGGCCTCGGCTGCCGGATCCGATCAGCGCCGTGGTGATGCGTTCGCTGGCCGGGGCAACCCCCGCCGCTCCCAGCGCATTGGAAGTAATCACGTACGGTGCGCCCACCGTTGCGGCCGTGAGCGTTTTCAGGAAGCCCCGCCGACCGGAACGTCTCGATTCTGCTGACATGGTTGCCCTTTCCAGTGACGCCTTTTTTCGTCCGACGCGAGTTGGAAACTCAACGAGCCATTAGTGTACTCACAATCTCGCAGCTTGGCCACGGCCTCACGGAAACCACCAGCATCGTACGAGGCCTAACGCACAAGCCGCATTTGATACATCTCGGCACCTATTTCGCGGCTGGCCGCAATAATCTCCGGGTAGGGGTTATCGCACACGTCCAGGAACCCAATCTGGTAGTTCTCACCATCGCCGCGACCCGTGGTAGCCTGATCGCCGAATTGAAACCAGTGCGTACCGACCAGCCAGGGATTCTTCAACGCGCCGCGGACATAGCTCTTGTACGCTTCTGCCCGTTCGGCCTGGTTCTTTGTCGCCCGCAAACCGGTGTGGAACATTCCCCGGTCCAACGCGCCAAAATGGAACTCGCCGATGATCGCGGGCGAGTCCACGCCTTCGGGTAGCGAGAAATCTGCGACCGAATAGCTGTACTTGTTGAAGCCGATCACGCCGCAGTGGTTAGCTGCCGCCCGTATTGCGGGTTCGTTGACCCAAGCGAAACGGCAGCCCAAATACAACTTGTTCGGAGCGACGACTTTCACGGCGTCGCGACATACTACGAAGTACTTCTCGGCGATCCGTGTGCAAAAGGCGGCCAGATCCTCTTCGGCCTTTGCCTCATCCCGCGGCGTTTGGCTATCCAGCAGAGCATCCCACGAGGCATGTTCCGTTTCCCAAGCCTTGTTCAGCTTCTCGACGGTGTCATATTTCTGTTTCAAATCCTCGACCAAAGCCTGTTTCGCCGCTTGGGCGCGCGGGGACGCCAACGCGGCGACGGCCAGCGAGGTGCCGTTGTTGCCCCACGCCAATTCGTTGTCGACAAAGACGCCCAGGCACCAAGGAGTCGCAATGTCGTCCTTCGATCGTGCCACGTTCCTGCGCGTGGTCGTCGCAAAGTCGGGATCAAAGGGATCGGGGAATTTGCCCCAGTAGCCCGTGCTCCCTTCGATCGGCTTACGGCCCGAGCCGACCGTGACTACGTACGGCGTTCGCCGTGAGCGGAACACTTCCCGATCGGACCAGTTGGCAATCGTGTTCAGCCCCCAGCTTCGCAACCGGCGATGACACAGATCGTAGAACTCCGTCCGCCAATCTGGACCGTACTTGCGATACAAGTTGCTGCCTGTGAAGTTGTAAGTCTCATACCTGCCTTTGCCCTGATAGTATCCGTGCGGCGCCCAGTTTCCTCGTCCGTAGAACCGAGCCAGCGGCGAGTCGCGTTCGGGGAGTTCGGCAAAGTAGAACTTGCGGTCCGTGATTGGTGTGTAAGCCGTGGTCGGCCGAACGCAGTCGATACCGTGTGACCAGAACAGCCGACCGGCCGGGTCGACAAGCCACCACTTTCCCTCGTGTTTCTGAACTCGGAAATGGCCAGTCGCCTCCAATTGCGGCCCGGCGCCCCAACCGCCGTATCCGTTCCAGTGCGGGAAGCCGGGATTGGCCGTAAGCTCGAATGCCTCTTCCTGCTTTCGCCGCTGGAGGTCCGCTTCCGATTTCGTTTTGCCGGGCCAATCCTTGTGCATGTACTGGCCGAAGCGGTCGATCATCGGGAACAGCCTGGCGACATCCTCGGTCAACCACAAACGGCCCTCGAAGGACCCGCCTGCCCGGACATCGGCGATTTCAATGGCATGGTTTTCCTGTGGCTGACTGACGAAGATCAGTACTTGGTCAATCCTTTTCGGGTCTAGCCCCTTGTCCCTGTTCAACCCTCCCGGGTATCCGCGCATGCCGAACAGCTTCTCGCTCAATTCCGTGGACATTCGGCGCTGCAAACCGAGTTGAAGCCTGCGTTCTTCGCCCGAAGCGAGTTCCGAGACCTTCTGTAAAGTTGCACGCTCGCCCGCGGCATCAACACTGTCCGCCCGCAAGCCGATCCTGACTTGCCGATCACCGACATTTTTCACGTCCACCGCAAGATATTCGAACGCCGACAGATCCCAGGTTTCCTCCACCGGCCTGACGGTGATGCCCGGCCATTTGTACTGGTGGCCTGCGGCCATGCGTAAAACGCTCTTGCCCTTGCGAGCGACGACACTCAAGTCAACGTCGCGCGAAGCGACTGAGCCAACGTCGAAATCTGCATCCACAGTGAGCAACGGCCCGTCGGCAGATGTGCCGTTGGCCAAGAAGCCCAAGACGAGAAATACGGCAGCCGAGTGGACAAGTGCTTTCGCAAGAGTGTGGCGCATGCGCGTTCTTTCTTTGGCGGGGCTGAGAAAGAGGGCTATTCGGGGTACCGGTGGGAGTATCAAAGGCAGGCATATGGGGAAGCGCTATGTTGGCGCAGTATTGTTGTCTATTCTGCCACCAAACGCAATGTGCAAGTCCGAGTATCAGAGGCGCGGTTTTGTGCTTCGAGATTGCTCCCAGGCTTGGTTATAGATCGGGCGTAATAGATGAAGACTTCTGCGACTCCGGTTCTTCGTGCTTTGCCGTCGACTCATGACCGGCGATCAAGGGCGTTTTTGGCGAACGAGGAGAACCCCTGAACGTGACGAAAGAAAAACCCCGCCCGGTGTTTGACGGGCGGGGTTTGAGTTTGCTCGGCTGCGACTGAGGAGTCGACGGGTTAGTGGTCGTGAAAGATGGGTTCCTTGCCTTCGTACGCGCGATATAGGTCGAGAATCGCTTTCTCGAGCGCCGCGGCATTGTCTGTATCTACCGTCTGCTTGCACTTCATGGCTGCCTGCAGCACCTTGTGCGCGGCGACCAGCTTCTTGACATATGCCTTGTTGGCAGCGTCGTCAGCCCCCGGCTTGATCCGCTGGGTCATGAAGTACTGTGCGATGATATGCTGTGTGTTGGTGGCATGCGACTCTTTCGTGCTGACCCAGCGAGCCAGTTGGTTGTGCGAAAGGGCGTCGTCTTTTTCGGCCAACTCGTTGATCTGAGCGATGGCCTTGGCGATCGTCGTTTGGTCCTCCAACATCTGCTGAAAGCGAAGTTGGTCGGCGTAGATGCCGCACGGAACTTCACAGTGGGCTTGCACGGTGCGTGTGGAAGCCACGAGCGCCACAACAGCACCGACAACAAAAAGATAGACAGGTTTCATTGGTCATACTCCATCTAGAATGTGCGATGGACGATTCCACGCGGAACGTTCCGCGCCGATCATTCCGTCGATACCAGCACACATAAACGTAGTCAGATTCATCCTTACTCGCAACCCACCGTGGGGGATCGCAGGTGAAATGGACTGTACTTTGATTTACCTACCGTAGGATCAGCGAATCCATCACGGCGGCATCCGCCAGGTTTTCATTTTTCGTTTGCTTGATCGCGTCCGACGATCGAGCGATCATGTGGCAAAGTGAGATGAATCCATGTTTACTGCGGCTTGCTCCCGCTAACTCATACGAGACACGAAAGAAGGAGACCGTCAACATGCATAGTGCGAATCGCCGCGAATTCCTGCGAAAGACGATTGCCGCCACCGCGGCCGGCTGGACGCTGGCTGCGCAACGTGCCGCAGCCGACGACGGGCGTGGCCCGTCAGATGGCCTCAAGCTCGGCGTCTTCCGCTTTGACGTCACGCCGCCGATGGGGCATCCATGCTGTGGCGGCTGGATCAAGCCGGTGGTGGGCGTTGACGATCCGTTGGAAACGTTGGGCTTTGTATTGCTGGGGGCGGGAAAGCCGATCGTCGTCTGCGCCGTCGATTGGACGGGCCTCTTGAACGAGGCGCATCTCGAATGGCGTCGCGCTCTGGCCGAAGCCGCAGGCACCACGCCCGACCGCGTCGCCGTGCAGTGCCTGCACCAGCACAACGCGCCGCTTGCCTGCATCGAGGCGGAACGTATCGTTCAAGCTCAAGGCGATCTGCCGCACATCGTCGATCTTGACTTCTTCGGCGAATGTCTTGAACGAGGGAAGAAGGCAGTGGCAGAAGCGATGCGGGCGATGCGTCCGCTCACGCACATTGCCCACGGCCAGGCACAAGTTGAAAAGGTTGCCTCGAACCGTCGTGTGTTCCGCGATGCGGAAGGTCGAGTCAAGGCGATGCGAGGCAGCAGTTGCCGCAGTCCGGAGCTTCGAGCCCTGCCAGAGGGACTGATCGATCCGTGGCTCAAAACGGTAGCTTTCTACGAGGGGGACAAGAAGATCGCGGCCTGCCATTACTATGCAACGCATCCGATGAGTTACTACGGCGATGGACGCGCCAGCAGCGACTTTGTCGGTCTGGCCCGCAAGCAGCGTCAGAAGGATGAACCGGGTTGCCTGCACATCTACTTCACGGGCTGCGGAGGAAACGTTGCGGCCGGCAAGTACAACGACGGATCGAAGGAGATGCGGCCGATTCTGACCAGGCGCGTGTACGACGGGATCGTGCGGTCCGAAGAAAGCCTGACGCCCGTTGCCATTGATCGGGCAGCATGGAAGACCTGCGATATCATACCACCGCCACGAGCATCATTTTCGGCCGAATCGCTCCAGAAGCAGATCGGCAACAAGGCCAGTTCGGTCGCCGGCCGGAGCCGCCCGGCGTTTATGCTCTCGCTTCTGCGACGTGTCGAAAAGCGAATCCCGCTTGTCGTCAGTTCGCTGCAGTTGAACGACATACGCCTGCTGAATCTGCCGTCGGAAGGCTTCGTGCAGTACCAGTTGCGAGCCCAGAAGGTGCAACCCGACTGCTTTGTCGCCACGGCTGGTTACGGTGACGAGGGTCCGTGGTACATTCCAGTGAAAGAAGAGTATTCGAAGGGCGGATACGAGGTCAGCGTGGCGTTCTGCGGACCCGAAATCGATCCGCTATTAACCGATGCCATGAAGAATGTGCTTGGCTGATCCGGCCACCGGTGCCGACAGGGCCAAGCGAGCGCCACGTAAAACTGGGCAAGCCGTGGCGATTCCCAAAAACCACGATTCCTGGTCCGCTTCGGAGTGAAATCGGGACGAAATGCTGTAGAGCCTACTCATCACTCGGGCTCAGACGTACAGAATTCAAAATTGGCCGGCAAGAGTCCTCGATTTCGCCGAGCGGTTCCACGGCCAATTTTGAATTCTGTACGTCTGAGCCCTTCCCCCCGTGTCGCGCCGAACTCGATTTGTGCGTCGGCCCTGTAGGAATGTGACGTCTGGCAGCGACTTACGTCCAACGGACTAGATCGGTTGCCCCTTGCGGACGCGTGCGGTTATGGTAGGTTGAGTCTGTTGTATTCGCATGTATTTTCCTCGGTTTCTGGGGAGACAGGAATGTTGGCCGCTCGACTTGCCCGCGGTGCCGCAGTTCCAGCTTTCTTGGCTGGCCTTGCGTGCGTTTATTCTCTCTTCGTGACTGGCCGGGCCACCGCCTGCGATACGCCCGTCTACCGGTACGCCATGTACCGCTGGGAGCCGGCTCCATTTCAGGTGTACTATTTCTACAGAGGAGCTATGGACGAGAAGGCGGAAAGGATCAAGCAAGCAATCGAAACGGCGGAGAGGTCTGAAGAGAAACCGGCCAACGTAATGTTCATGGCCGTGGATCTGGACAAAGACCCGCTGTTGAGATCCGTGCCGCCCTACGTCAAGCATGATTTTCTGCCCCGGCAGGAGCCCGCGGTTTCGGTCGAGTTGACAGACACCCCGGCTCCGTACTTGCCCGTTGGGCTGGAGCCGTTCGTCCGGCGCGAATTGCCGTCGTACCAGGTGGTCGCTCCGCCTCCGTACTTCATGAAGATGTACTCGGGCGACTTGGAGGAATCGGAGATTGCAGCCTTCATCGATTCGCCCGCGCGTCAGCAGATCGCCAAGCAACTGGAGGCAGGAATGGCGAGCGTGCTGGTGATGTTGACGGGAGCGGACAACAAGGCCAACCAGGAAGCGGAAAAGGCTACGAAGAAGGTGATTCGGGACCTGGCCGCCGGCAAGGTGGAACTGTACCTACCGCCGTCCTTCGCGATGGAAGAAGAAGGCGATGAGGAGAAAAAGGGACCCACCATAGAATTCGGCTTTGTCAAAGTGGATCGAGGTGACCCAAAGGAATACTGGCTCGTCGAATCTCTTCTTTCCATGGAGGAGGATCTGAAGGACGAAAAATGGGTGGACAAGCCGATGGTGTTCGCCGTGTTCGGACGCGGAAGGGCCTTACCGCCCTTCGTCGGCAAGGGGATCAACGAAGACAACTTGCTGGACTGTGTTTACTTCGTCACCGGAGCTTGCTCGTGCACGGTCAAAGATCAGAATCCAGGAATGGACCTGCTGTTTGCCTACGACTGGTACACCGCGGCGGACAATCTGGCGAACGAATTCGGCGCCGAAGAAGGAAACGAGTATAGCATGGGCGCCGAGGACTATTTTCCCGACCTGATCATCCCCGAAGACAAGCAGGAAGATAACAAGAAAACCACGGAGACGGAGGGACCGGGCGACCAACCGGACGATGATACGCATTTTGCATCCGTCCAGCCCGGCGACGCGACAGAGACCACCGATGGGACCGAGGTTGAAGAACCCGCGGCGAAAGACGACACGGGTGTAGAAAAAGCGAAGGAACCAGCGGAGGTAGAAGAGGCGGAATCGCCGAAGCCGACCAGCGAACACACGAACGCGGATGCGGATGATTCAGTGGCGGCGGTTACCGAACCGCCCGCGGACGAACCAGCGCACGCGGCAGTCGAAACAGAGCCGGCTCCCGAGGGCAGCGCTTTTTCCAGTGTGCTGATCGTCGGTGCCGGACTCGCCGTGGCATTGGTTGCTCTGTTCGGTCTGACCTTCCTCGTTTTGCGCCCCAGGTAGTCGGTTGCCCGCCCGCCTTGAGCCACGCAATAGAAGCACTCCACTTGTTGCCTGTCAGACGACGCATGCCGCTATGATCGAGATGGAAGGCGTAAGCAAGGTGTTCAAGACTCGCAATGGCGATGTGCGAGCCTTGGATGATGTGACGTTTCGGGTCGATGACGGCGAATTCGTGGCGATGCGGGGGCCGAGCGGGTGTGGCAAGTCGACGCTGCTGTCTCTGGTCGGAGGATTGGCCCTACCAACGTCCGGCCGCGTGGCCGTCGCAGGTAACGAAGTGTCCGGCATGTCCGCGGCCCAGCGGGCGGAGTTTCGCATCGACAACGTCGGCTTTGTTTTTCAAATGTTCCATCTGTTGCCGTACCTGACCGTGCTGGACAACGTCTTGGTCGCGGCGCCCACCGGAGCACGCTCGACGGCCGAGGATCGGGCGAAGGAGCTGCTGGACGCTTTCAGACTGAGCGATCGCCTATCCCACCGACCCGGACAGCTCAGCGTCGGGCAGCGGCAACGCGTGGCAACGGCGCGGGCGTTGCTGAATCGCCCCGCGCTGCTGCTGGCGGACGAGCCAACGGGCAATCTCGATCCAGACAATGCGGCCTCGTTGCTAGACACGCTAGTCGAGTTTCATTCTGGTGGAGGCACAATCCTGGTGGTCACGCATGATCCGCAAGCAGCCGAACGCGCAGGCCGAGTCATGCATCTAGACCAGGGAAAGATTCGCGAGGAGGCATGAATCGCGGCGAGTCACCCACCTCAAATAGTACCTCGCGTCGCTTGCTCCTGTAGGTTGGATTCCTGCCCGACGCCGAGCCGACGGGCTGGAATACTCTGTTCCGAAGGGTATTTGGCGTGCTATACTGTTGTAGGGGTAGGCCACACTGTTCGCTAAACTACGGGCAGGAAGGAAGTTGCGCGACCCATCTCTTGCGCTTCGTCGCGCATCTCCGGCGAAAAAACCATGACGGCACTGAAAACAGCATTCGATTTCCTCACGCTGCTGGAACAGAGCCGGTTACTGCCTGCGGGTGATTTGAGATCGGCTGTCGAGCGTCTCGGCCTCGACGACATGCTCACGCCAGAAGACGTGGCGGACGCGCTGGTTGCCAAAGGCTTGCTGACCGGGTACCAGGTGAACCGGTTATTGGAGGGTCGCCGGCGCGGTCTCTTCATCGACGACTTCAAGATCTTGGAGATTCTGGGCTCCGGCGGCATGGGGTACCTCTACATTGCAGAGGATCTTCAAACCGGTTGGGAAGTTGCGCTGAAAGTGCTTTCTGACCGTTATCGCAATGACAAGGGCATGCTTACTCGGTTCCAACTGGAAGCGGACGCCGGACTCAAGCTCAGCGATCCACATATCGTCAAGACCAAGGCGATCCATCGCACCGAGGATATCTACGGGACCATCCACTACATGGTGATGGAGTTGGTGCGCGGAGTGAGCCTTCACGAACTGCTGGCGATCCGCAAAAGAACGCTCAATTGGCGCCGCGCTGCCGACGTGATCTGCCAGACAGCGATTGGTCTCGACTATGCTCACGAGTTGGGACTGGTCCACCGCGACGTTAAGCCAGAGAACCTTCTGATACGGCGAGACGGGTTCGTCAAGTTGCTGGACTTTGGTTTGGCCATGATCGGCGGCAGTGAAACGGAATTCTCTCTCTCGTCGATTCTCGGACAGAACTGCCTGGGAACGGCGGACTATATTGCGCCGGAGCAGTCAATCGACAGCCTGAATGTGGATCGTCGCGCGGACATTTACGCGCTGGGTTGCACGTTCTATTTTCTGGTTACCGGCCGGGTGCCTTTCCCCGACAAGTCGGCACCGAAGAAGCTCGAAGGTCATCGCCAGAAGAAGCCGCGTCCAGTCCGAAAGCTCAACCCTCACGTTCCGGAAAGAATTGCGAAGATCATTCAAAAAATGATGGCCAAACGGCCGGAAAACCGGTTCCAAAACGCCGGGGAAGTGCTCAGGATTCTCGAGCCGCTGGCGGAGCGCAAGCAGATCAGATTCGATTTCGAGAAGGTCTTGCGGAAACGAGCAGAGCTTGCCGAGCAGCGATTGGCCACGGAGAGCAGGTTGCGTGGCGATTCTCGGACCAGCACCGTAAGCCGACTGGAAATCGGCAAGCCGTCGCGCCGCAAAAGGCATGGCGCGGAAACGGTGATCGAGAAGGACACGGTCATCGATCGCCGCAAACCGTGAGCGGGTCCAACCGGTAAAGTGTGCACCGCGCACCCGACGAGCGTGCTACCGTCTCCCGCGGCGAACAGCATGCTCTACGCCGTCAACGGGGCTGCCGATTCAACGAAACGGCGATAGCACTCGACAGCAGCTTTCTCGTCCCCCTCGCACTCCAGGAACATGCCGCGCACACGTCCTCGACGGATGACGCCTCTTTCCAGCGGCTCATCGAATAGACGAAACTCGGAACAAACTCCCTCCCTGCTGGATGCACACGCCCGAATCTCGGTTGCGGTGAAGTCCGCCGGATGGATCATTTCGATGTAGCTGCAGCGGGTGCCCGGCATACGAAAGAGGAACAGGCCGGCTCCTGATTCCAGCACAAACGGCTTCGCATCCGCCGTATCGACACGCTCGAATCGTGATTCGCTCTCGTCCAGCAATCGCCAGACATCGCAGCGGGGAAGCGTGCTGCCGATGGTCATACGAGGGTCGCTGTCCAATAGACTCGTTTGGACCGATGCGATAATCTCCACGCCAGCCGCATCTACGGCATCGTGCTGGATCGCCCGCCGGTAGATCTGCGTGTTGACGCTCCGTTGGGAAGCCGAGGCGTACACGGCTACAAGATCCGTGCCGCGCACATAGTTGTCGACCAGTTCATCGCCTTGCTCCGTTGGCCTGCTGCCGGTTCGGGCCTGGAGCAATCTCGCTTCGGCAATCGGTTCCCCGTGGACGCATACGTTGTGTAGCCCTTCGCATGGTCGCAGGAGATCCACTTGCGCGGTGAGGCTTGCCAGCCGCATGCTGGCTGTCCGGTCGTCGATTTCCCACATGTGCCTACTAACCCAGGTGCCCAACATCCGAGGCAAGAAACGGTAACAAAAAAACCCCGCCGCACGCGGTGGACGCGAGTCGGCGGGGCCGGAACAGAGAAGAGGCACATTTGATGATACCAGGATCGGAGCCGATGTCTATAGTTGGTCGGCAAAAAATCCCCCCGTCTTACGTCCCTGGGGGGGAGCGTTGCCGTAATCCCACCCATCTCTATAATCATGGAATCAGACTCAACGCAGGCGTTACAGTCATGTCTAAGTTCCTCGATGTTGGCGAGCAGGCGGCCCGTGAGGGTGGCAGAATCTTGCTGGACCGGCAGGGCAAGGTCAAGCCGATCAAGAAAGGTCGCAAGGACTTCTACACCAAAGCCGACACGGATTCGCAGGAGGCCATTATCGAGGTTCTCTCGAACGCTTACCCAGCTCATTTGACGCTGGCCGAAGAGGGCAACCCAATCGAGGCGGACGGCGATTCGCAATCTGTCGAACCGATCGGGCCGGACCAGTACCGCTGGATCATCGATCCGTTGGATGGAACTGTGAACTACGTGCACGGTGTGCCCTCGTTTGCCGTTTCCGTAGCCTTAGAGAGGGGCGGGCAACTAGTGGTCGGCGTGGTGTACGATCCCGTATTGGACGAGTGCTTCACGGCCACCGCAGGCGAGGGTGCCTTTCTGAACAGGAAACGCATCGGCCCGAGCCAGTGCGCGTCCATGCAGGATGCTCTCGCGGCGGTCAGCTTTTCTGCCGACGTCCCTCGCGGTTCGGTGGAGATCAGCCGATTTGTGGAGGTGCTTCACGCCTGCCACACCATACGCCGCATGGGATCAGCGGCACTCAATTTGTGCTATGTGGCTTGCGGCCGATTGGACTGCTACGTTGCCAGTTCGGTAAAAGTATGGGACGTTGCCGCCGGGGTACTTCTACTCCAAGAAGCGGGGGCCGCCATCACTTCGCTGGACGGTGGTCCATTTGATCTGTACCGCCCCAAGTTTGCCTGTGCAGCAACCGACCAGTTGCATACGGAATTTATGGAAATTTTGGCGCGAGCGGAATAAACTGCCTTCGGCTTGGCGTATCCTCTTCTTGGCAGTGGCCGGAATCCGGTTTTTCGTTTGAGTGACTCGACAGCTTGGGTAGACTATAGAGGGCAGCGTCCCCTTTCCTTGCTTATCTCGTTCTGGAGCAGGCTGCAGATTTTCCTATTCTGAGGCTACGGAAGCCGTGCTGTTACGCCAGGTTGGTATTCTTTTGCTGGCCGTGTGCGCGTCGCTGTTGACGTGCGCGCCTGCTCGTGCGCAACCGGAGAAGGCGGACTCGGAGGCCCCCAGCCCCAAGGAAGCTGCTCCGACCGAAGCTCCTCCATCAAAGCCTCAGTTGGGCGCTGATCACACCATCCTCGGCCTTCCATACACCATCTGGGTCAATGATGAGACTGGTGAATTGGTGCTGATACCGAACATGACTCTCCCAGAGGTCCGGAAATATTGGAGGATCAAGCAGAATATAGAAAATCCTGGACCTCCCTTGCCGACTCACGCGCTTCAGGACTTGTCGATCACGGGGACTGCGACTGGTGAACAAGCCAAATTGACGGCGACCGTCGCGATTCGTCCGTTGCGTGACGGATGGGTGCGCGTGCCTCTTCGACTCTCGAACGCCTTTCTGCTTGAAGCCAAGTACGACCAGGATGTGGACCTGTCTGTCCGCTACGAAAAGGACGACGGATACGTCTGCTACGTTAAGGCGCCAAAGGACAAGCTGCACACGATTTCGATGCAGTTGGCTGTCCCCGTGCGACAAGTTGGCAGCGAGAAACATCTGACACTCCAGACGCCGAGTGCAGCTTCGTCCGGGTTGAAACTTCGCGTTCCGCTGAAAGAAGTGAAAGCGACGGCGAACAACGATCTCCCGGTTGGAGTGGAAGTGCAGGGCGCGGAAACGTTGCTGTCCGTAACGGGACTCGGGGACGATTTCCAGATGGCTTGGCGGGAAGGGACGATCGAGCCGACCGACTTGGGACCCTTGCTCGAGGTGAGAAGTGAAACACTGGTCGAGGTTGTCGGGGAACGCAACGCCAACAGTGATGTACGTCTGGTGGTGAACAGTCTGCGCGGCACGTTCAACTCCGTCAACATCCGCCTCCCGGCCGGGACGCGGTTGTCCGATGGGCAACCTAGCCAAAGCGGCCTACAGGTAGCCACGGCGGCAGATGACGAGGAATCCGATATCACGATCGTTCAGGTCAAGCCGAAGCAACCGACAAAGGGACCGCTTGAAGTCAACTTGTGGCTGGAACTCGCGCCCACAGCCAGCGGCATGGGCCCCGAGTTCGAGCTCGGGGGTCTTGATGTGGAACATGCCGTCCGCCAATCGGGCTGGATCGACATTGGTGTCTCCGATGAAACATCCGATCAACTCACGCCGACGTGGGAACCAGGCCCGAACGTCCTGGAAACACTTGTACCGGAGAACCTGAAACAAAAGGTCGACGCCCGTTTCGAATTCACTCGGTCGCCTTATTCATTGCGCATGCGGGTCTCGACAACACCGAGGAAGACCGAAATAAGCATCGAGCCGACCTATGTTTTTCACATCGAATCCAGCCGGGTTGTCCTGGATGCCACGCTGAATTACAGGGTCCGCGGCGCCGTTCCTTCATCTGTCACCGTGGACATGCCGGGCTGGCAAGTGGGTACGGTCTCCTCGCCGGAGTCGGTGGTGAACGAGGAAACCCTGGACCCAACTCGTCCTGGGCCACTGGTTGTTCCGTTGCGGTCTCTCACGACACCCGAAAGCCAGCGGTTCACTCTCGAGATCCATGCGACGCGCGAGATCGCTGATCCGTCTGCCGTCGTCGCTCTCTCTCCGCCTCGCCCAGACGCGAAAATATTGACTCCTGCAACCGTTGTGGTGCAGCCCGCCAACAACGTCGAGTTGACGGTCGTGGAAGGCGACATGGAGGGACTTGAACGGGAGTCGTTTCCGCCGGAGATCGATCTGCCCGAGCGCCAACAGGCAGCGATTTTCTACCGGGAACGTAGTGATGCCCGGACGGATGCCAAACCGACGGTCTTCGCGGCCACTCTGCGCGTCAGGCAACGGGCTGTGTCAGTCGGTGGTGACTGTACGTTGGAAGTGGATCTTCGGTCGGTGCGTGTTAGGCAACAACTTCTGTACAGGATTGCTTACGAAAGTTTGGACCGCGTACCGCTGATCGTGCCTCGTTCGGTCCTTGCGGGTGGCCTCAGCATACTGTGCGACGGCGACCCCATGCCGTACGACGAAATGAAGGTCGACGAGGAGGGACCGGCAAAAGTGGGCCCGGCGCGCATCCTGGTGGATTTGCAGGGTGAGCGAATCGGTCGGTGCGATATTGTCGTCGAACACAAACACTTTGTATCCGACCTGGCGGCGGGCCAGAACAACTCGTTGCAGGTTCCACTTGTCGTTCCGCAGGCATCCGAGGAGACGACTGTCGCGGGAAGCATACTGCGAATTCCACCAAGCGAAGATGCGCAGGTCGAGGTCGCTGCCGGCGATTGGGTAGCCGCCGAGGAAGGGCCCGAGTCGTTGGATGGTGAACAGACGCTGAAGTCCACCGCGGTTCCTTCGTTTGCTTCGCTTCGCATCACCAGATCCAAGCCAAGACGCCAGATGTCGACGACCGTCTCGCGGGCGTGGATTCAAACGTGGCTGGATTCCGCGCGACGGCACGAGCGTGCCGTATTCCGAGTTAGGACAAATCGGAAACAGATCGAGATACGTCTGCCCGATCAAGCTACCATCGAGGACGTGGCATTGGACGGGCGCCGTGTGCTCGCTTCGGTGGACCACGCGCAATCCATCACCTTAGACCTCCCGGGAGAATCTGCATTAGGCGAACACGTCGTCGAGCTTTGGTACCACACGACCCGTAAGCAAGGATTGATCGACCGCGTTGGCTTGAGACCCCCGGTTATCGAGGATGCGAAAGGGTCGAACTACTGGTACTGGCAGTTGGCCACGCCCCCAGGCGAACATCTACTAAACTCGCCAGAAGGTATGACGTCGGAAATGACGTGGCAACAGCAGGGGCTCCTGTTGGGGCGGCGTCCGCGACTCGGGCAGACGGAAATTGAACGATGGATCGGGGCTACGGCGCAAACGCCTGTGCCGGAAACGCTGAATCACTACTTGTTCAGCTCGTTCGGCGAGGTGTCAGAGCGGCATTGCGCGACCGCAGATCGGCGTGCGATTCTGCTGGCCGTGTCCGGTTTCGCTCTTCTGTTGGGATTGGCATTGCTTTACGTGCCGCGTCTGCGGCATCCGGGACTGCTGTTCGCCGCTGGCGTCGTATTGGTCAGCGCAGTGCTGCTGCACCCAAGCCTTTCCGTCGGGATAGCTCAAGCATCCTGCCTTGGTCTGGTTCTCGTTGTGGCAGCGGGCCTGTTGAAATGGTTCTTGGATCTTCCGCAGACGCGGGGAGTGCTGATCCGCGGCGCTCCTTATTCCAGTCCCGATTCTAAAACGGTAAAAGGGCCAGCGTCGCCGATCGACAGCCACGCCGCCCGTCCGACCACAACAATCCAGGCATCCGCCCCGGTTTCGGCGGCGGAATCCAGTACGTGACCCGACCGAATATGAGAGCCGCCTCCGTTTTCGTGAAACACGCTCTGCCGTGGAAGGCCGCGGTGACGTTGTCACTGCTGGCTTCCTGCGTTGGCTGCGCTGCGGGTCTGGCACAGGAATCCGAGAAGGAAGAGAAGCCGCCCATTCTCTTTGACAGGGCAAAGGTGCCGCATGCCGATATCTCGAAGCTTCAGGGCAAATACCAACCCTATTTGCGAGACGAATTTGACCAGAAGATCAAGACGATCCGCTCCAAGGAGATTGCGCGGGATGCGCCACTAGATGCCCGAATCGTGCATGCATCCTATTCCGCTCGTCTTGTCAACGACGAACTGGTCGGGGGCACGGCGGAACTCACGATCATCCACAGCGCGGGCGACCCTGCCGTGATACCCATGGGGCCGTGCGGTCTGGCGATTGAGAATCTGGCTTGGCAGGCGAATGTCAGCGAGGAGCCAACCGAGGGAGCGGCGAATGGACCGAGTGCTGCCAAGATGGGACTGGACGATGCCAGCAGGGTGATTGCTCTGGTCAAGACATCGGGCGTCCTGCAGTTCAACTGGTCCCTGCGCGGGCAGCGGGAAACGCCGGATGAACTGGTCTTCGGGGTGCAGCTTCCCGCTAGTCCGGCGAATCGCCTGAAACTGGAAGTCCCTGTCGGTTTCGAGCCGACTGTCCAGAGGGGCATCGTTTCCGAGGATCCAAACGGAGCGGACGATGAGGCGTATCGCCGGTGGTCAATCGAACTCGGCGGGAACAACTCGACCGACTTGCGCATCGTACCGTCTGATGGCGAAGAAGAAGCCCAGCGGCTGGTGTTTCTTCGTCAACAGACGACCTACCGGCTATCACAGACCGGTGTCGACGTCCTGGCGGATTTGCACTTGGACGTCCAGAACGAATCGTTGAGCCAACTGACCTTGGTGCTGGAAGAGTCCGTGCAACTGGTCAGCGCGGAGCATGCCGACACACGGCTCAACTGGACAGAATCCTCGACCGGCGAGGGTCGCAAGGTCGTCTTGGATCTGCCGGAGCCGATTCTGGGGATGGACCGCACAATCCAGCTCCACGCAGTCGCGCCGATAACGATGGCCGAAGTTTGGAAGCTGCCCAGCTTGGCCGTCGAGGGAACGATCTGGCTGGAGGGCGGAGCCACCCTGGAGGTGCCGAGCCCGCTTGCCCTGGAGCATTTGGCTGTGGTCGGCGGCCGGCAGACCAAGGTCGCGCAAGTGCCAAGCCCAGATGAGGGCGAAACTGTTCAGATTCAATTCTTCAAATCCGATGCGGTGGCCCGTGCGATCGTCCGTCCTCGTGAAGGTGCGGTGATCGTCCACCAAGGAACCACGGTCAAGGTTGGCCCGACGAGAGTGAGCGCGGTTCACGTAGCCGATTTCGTCTCGACCGGGAGCCCGCGTTTTTCTTTGGAGATGGAGATATCCAACGACTGGACACACGACCAGATCGAAACCAGCCCGCCCGACCTGATCGAAGAGTGGTCGATGAAGACTGGCCGAGTTGTCCAGTTGCGTCTGCGCGAGGCGCTTACTCCGGATCGCCCGTTGCGCGTGATCGTCCAGGGTCACAGACGCGGTGTGCGCAGAGGCGCCTGGCCTGGTGGGCGGATTGTTCGAGGCGCCTGGCTCGACGGGCAGGACATGCGCTTTTGTACGTTCCGCGGCGTGAGCGTAGCCCGTAGTCTTTTCGCCGTTGGTGCTGAATCACCTTTCCAGATCCATTTGGCAAGAGACGCGGAATTGGTTCGCATGGGGGCCAGCGATCTGACGGACGAGGAAGGAGAGCAGGTGACGTGGCAGGCCGGCGGGGTCGCCTACGTCGACGGCCCGGCTGCCGACAACCTTATCATCGTGTTCAGCAGCGACCCTCCCAAGTTCGCCGTTGACATCCATGTCCAGTCGGACATCGGCGTCTCGGAGATAAACCACAGATTCGAGGTTGCTTGTGTACCCGAAGCATCAAGTATCGATAAGGTGTTAGTCCATTTCTCGGAGCTTTCAGAGAAGAATCTGCGTTGGCTGTTGAACGACGGCGACGCAGCGCTGGCCGCGCGCCGTTTGACGCTTGAAGAACAGCAGCAGGCGAGTACACATGGTGGTGAAACGTGGGAGATTGTCCTGCCAAGCCCGCAGGATTCATCGTTTGAGTTGACCGCCAACCGAACCGAACCGTTCGATGATGAATCACCCATCCCGCTCGTATCCCTACCAGGAGCCGCGTCACAAGTCGGAACGGTGACGATCCGTTCGCCCGAGACCGTCCCGATTGGCATTCGGCAAACCGACCTGAATCCCATCCCTCCGAAGCCACCCGGTGCAGGAGAGTACACGACCATTCGGGGAGCATACCGCTACGAACCGTCTCAGCTCAGCCGCGTTTCCGTTACCCGACGAACCTCGGACGCGCAGCCACGCCAGGCTTGGATCTGGCTGTGCCAACTCGTTTCACGGTTTTCGGACGACGGGCAGGCGACGCACGAGGCCGTCTATCGAATTGAGAACATAGGCACGGTACAGTTCGATCTGCGACCGCCCAAGGGTTGTGAGATCTTGGAGGCAGCGGTCGATGGCCTCGAGGTGGCGCTGCCAGCGGACACTTCGGCGGCCCCCTCACTCGTGATCCCTTTGCCGCGCGGCGTACGTTTTCCTACTGTAGTGATCCGATTTGTCGCCCAGGCCGAACCGTTGCAGCCGATCTGCCGCATATCAGCACCGTGGCCGCGAACCGAGTTGCAGGTTTTTCGGCGCGAGTGGGTTGTGTGGCTGCCGCCAGGGTTCGATCGACTGGATCGCGATGGAGTTCACTCAGACGTCGCCTGGCCCCGAAGTCTTTTTGGGCCGCTGTTGCGATCCGAGGATCAGGTTCCCTTCAATCTGTTGTCCGAGTCTCACTGGCGATCTCTCGGTGTAGAGGGGGATGCCCTAGAAGAGGCGTTACTGAGCCAGGCTGAGACGTTCCTACGTGATTTGGCGCGTCAATCGTACGCGTTGCAGGACGCTACTGATCAGGACTCCCGCGCGACGTGGGGCGAGTTGTTGGCAAGCTGCGAACTCGGTCGCCAGCAGGCGGACGGGGAGTCGCCACGAACGATTTGGATCGACCAGAATAGGCTGTCCCAGGCGGGGATCACGGCTCAGACATTCCTGGACGAACTGCCGACCGTCGCGGCGACGTTCGAGGCCGCACCAGCGTCCGTGGGTAAGGACGTCGATCGTGGGGCCCGCCTGCTTCAGCGCGCCAATCTGGCCGTCATCGCGCACGACGGTGGCCTGCTGCTCACGACGGCCGAGGCGTTAGGACGGCCTGAGCACTCAGACCGTGAAATACGCCATCAGTGCATAACGGCGGCACTGGAAACCGACCTATCGACGCGCCTTCTGCCCAGCGGCACGAATATGCAAATCGTCCCCATACGCGCGTGGACGGCACAACCGCCATTACCGCAGCAATGCTGGTCGATCATCCCACAACGCTCAATTGCTGGCGTTACCAACGACGGATGGACCGTTCACGTTGCAGCAATACCAGATCGTTCGATGGTGGAAGAGAACGGCAACGAGGTAACGCAATTGCGAATCCATCAGCCCCAGGCTGTCCAAGCGTTGGCCTGGGCTGCGTTCCTGGCAACCGCAGGGCTGGTGTGGTGGATGATCCGGCGATGGATCTTACTTGGCATACCATTGACGATGATTGCCGGACTCGCCGCCCTGTTCGCACCCGCAGATCTACTCTCGGTCTTTTCGGCCTCCTTCCTTGGTGCCCTATTGGCCGCCTTTCTTGCCGTGGCATTTCCGCGTCGCAAGCGGCGTTCGCTCCGTAAGAGCGAATTCGATGGCGAGTCTCGACCATCTTCCGTCCTTATGGAAACAGCCGGCCTGGGGCTTGTCGCAGCCATTACGTGGATGAACGTCTCGTGCGCGTCGGCGCAAGAACCTGGCACCCCGAAACCGCCTGCCGCCGTAGAGAATCACGCCGTTCTGTTTCCCGTTGACAAAGACGGTCAACCATCGGGGCGTTATGTGTACGTCCCGGAGGCGCTTGCGCGCGTCCTGGAACGGGAAGGCTCCGCTGGCGGCACGACCCAGCGAAAGTGGGCGATTTGCGACGCTGACTATTCGGCTACGCTGCGTCGAGTTGTTGGGGACGACGAATTGGTGGCGACGGAGTTGGTGGCCGAATTCGAAGTGGAAGTGTATCGAGCGAAGACGAACATCATTCTGCCAATCGAGCAGGAACAAGTCTTCCTATTGCCCAACCGCGCGCGTTTGAACGGGCGACCGGCGTCAGTGTCATGGATGCCGGGAGGCAAAGGACTGTCTGTCGAGGTAGCACAGCCCGGGACATGCAAACTGGAGGTGGCCCTTCGCCCCAGAATCGAACGTATCGGGGATAAGGCCCGCTTTCAGCTCGGAATCCCTCCCGTGCCCTGTTCCCAATTGAAGGTAGAGATCCCTGATCAAGCGAGCGGTGTCGAGTTTCCAACGGCCCGTGGTACCGTGACAGTGGAAGAGCAAACGGGACTGCAGGTTGTCAAGCTGGGGCCGACGGATCTTCTTTCAGTCCGCTGGCCAATCGACCCGAGTGCCAGTTCCCTCTCGTCCGCGCTGACAGTCGACCAAATGATGTGGCTCAAGGTGCGTCCGGGCTCGGTCGTTCTTGACGCTAAACTCGAGTTCACAACGTTGTCGGGGACTATCGATCGTGTGCAACTGCTGGCCGACCCGCGTCTAAAGATTTTACCGCACGGGTCCGAGCAGCCAATTGCCAGATCCTCCGATAGAACCGTCGGCGGGGTCCAGACGATTTGGATCGAGCTCAAACCGCCCTTTGGCCGAGGAGCGGCTTTCGATGTTTCGTTCGTGGTGAATGAGACGTGGGGCGTCGGCAACGTGCGTGTGCCACGCTTGGAGGCAGTTGCCGACCGCACGAATCGGCGCTGGCTTGCCGTATCGGTTGCTGACAGCCTGGAATTCGAACAGCCCAAACCCGCTGACGATTCGCCAAGCGACGCGGAGTTCTCGGCGGCGTGGGGACAGGCGGATGAGACGCCTCAGGTGGTGA
Source organism: uncultured Pirellulaceae bacterium (assembly GCA_964623055.1). GTDB lineage: Bacteria > Planctomycetota > Planctomycetia > Pirellulales > Pirellulaceae > JADHUC01. Next base: position 21,309 of record CAZURK010000057.1, on the reverse strand, counting down.
CTCGGGTCCCCGATGACCAGATGGATTGGATGGTGCCGACCCGGCCGCGCGAGCCGGCGGTAACGGCGGCCCAGCGCCTGGCCGTGTCCGTTGGACGGAACAAAGCCGAAATTCAACTCGACGCCGATATCGAAATCGCCGGCGGAAATCGATTCCAGTACCGCGTCCGGTCACCTAAATCGGTACACGTGACGAACGTCTCGGTTGTTGAAGGCGATACAGAACGAGCCGCAAGATGGCATCACCACGATCGGGAAGGAGTGATTGTCCGGCTCGACGGTCCCGTCACTCAGACGCATCGCCTCCAGTTGTCGGGCGAAATGCCAATTCGACCAAACAGCACGAACTTCAGACTTCCTCGCATCACTCTGGCCGATGTCACACTGACCGCCGACCGCGTGGATGTCTATCGGCGATCGCAAGTGCAAATCGACCTTACCAACAGAGCCGGGTTTGTGGATGTCGCTGAGGCAAAGCTGGGAGCGTACCGAGAGGGATGGGGACGTCTGGTTGCGGCATTCGCCGTGCCGGACGGTTCGTCAAAGCCAGCGACGATTCAGGCGAGATTGAGGCCAAACCGTCCTCAAACGACCGCCCGCGTGGTCATCACACTAGACCGCCAAGATGGCGTCTGGCAGGCAGATGCAGATTGCCGTTTTCAGGCTGCAAACGGCGTCGTCGATGCGATCCGATTGGAAGTGCCGCCCGAGTGGAACGAACCGTTCGAACTGGAGTCGGCAACGGAGATGGAGATCGTAGAAGTCCCCGACCAAACCCGTCGCCAACTTCTGATTCGGCCACCCCGATCCGTTTCAGACTTTCGTATTCGCGTGCGAGGGACATTATCAGCATCAGCGGGCGAGCGAGTACGAGCACCAGACATCGTCCCGCTGGATGTGGCTCGATTGGATCGGTATTTGGTCGCACCGACGAATGTACAGGGTCAGCAGATCGCTTGGGAGACGAGCGGCCTACAGGAAGCACGATTGCCAAACGGATACGTACCAGACCTGGAATCCTATGTCTCCTACTACGTCGTACGGGACCGTTTTCAAGCCACAATCAGAGATGTGCAAGCGGACTCGGGAATGGCCAGCGTGCATTTGGCGGACATCCGCGTTGACTGCAGCGACGATGGCGGAATCGTGGGCCTGGCTACGTTTGACTTGGAACCCGCCGGCTTGTCGGATTGCACACTGCAACTTCCTGAAGGTTATGGGCTGGTTCACGTCATGGTGGGCAACCTGCCGGCGCAGCTCGAGCGGATGAAGGCGGACCGATGGCGGTTTCGGCTCGGGTCACGCCAGTTGCCTCAACAAATCCAGGTTCTTTTCACCGGCACCCTACATCCAATGCAGTGGCGGCAACGGACGGCGATTGTCCAGTCCCCGCGACTAGACGGAATCCCCGTCGAGCAAACGCTGTGGACTGTGCGAGGCCCCGGCACAGGCGATATCAGGCTTATGGTCGACAAGCCCTGCCTCGATCCTCTGTCTCACGAATTGTTACGATTAGACCAGACGACCGCCCTGGTCGAGGCCGCCTCGGACGTGGTGGCGGATAGCGATTCGGCCGACATTTCGCATTGGTACTCGCCGTGGGAGCGGCGGCTAATCGCATCTCACAGCCGAGCGACCCACTGGTACGCGGCGTCTCCGGCGGGCGGCGATCAAGATGCCGTACTGGCGGCGTCCGAGGTGAAACGGAAAGAAATCGCCACTCGACTGGGGGCCGGGGAACTCGAACCCGAGACCAAATCTGGATCCTCGAAAGCCTCGGAACCCGTGGACGTGTGGCGAATCGCCCGAAACCGCTCGGCGCCAACACACCACTGCGCGTTTTCCGGAGCGAGAGAAACCATCGAATTCCGGCACACGACCGACGTAAAAGGCACTGGAGCCGAGCGTTGGGCCGCGGCCGCGGTACTACTGGGCATCACCGTGTTATGTCTCGTAACACTGCCCAATCCTTCGCTCGAGCGTTGCCTTCGCCGATACCCTCAACTATTGGGAATACCGCTGGGGATGGTCTGGTGGCTGTGGTTGGCCCCAAGCTTGCTTGGGTTGATCATTCTGCTACTTGCCGGCCTTGGTTCGATAGGACCTCTGCTGCGGATGGCCAGATTTCGATGACGTTGCTAGCGTCGCACGACGGCCGCAGAACTCCGCCCTTGGACGCCACCGATCAACACAGATCGATTCCAGGCTAGTTCGTCTTGGCACGGGGTCGACGATTTGATAATTTGGTCACTCGGCTTTTCGGACAGCGAACCGGATATGGAAATCGAAGGCTGCGAGACCGCATTCGTCATCTCCTGATGGGCGGTCAGCCGGTTGAGAAAGGAGTCCGTGATGCTTCCCCAACAAAAGCAAGAAATCTCCGTTCACATTCGCTGGATGATCCGGCGTGACATGCCGGAGGTCTTGGATATCGAGAGCCGCAGCTTCGAGTTCCCCTGGTCCGAGGAGGATTTCATACGCTGCCTGCGGCAACGGAACTGCATCGGCATGGTGGCCGAGTACGATGAACGCGTTGTCGGGTTTATGATCTACGAGCTGCACAAGAACCGGCTTCACATCCTCAATTTCGCTGTGCGGCCCGAGTTCCGGCGTCGGGGCGTGGCCACGGCAATGGTCAAAAAGCTGATCGGAAAACTCTCGCAACAGCGACGCAATCGCATTCTGCTGGAGATTCGCGAAACGAATCTCGGGGCGCAGTTGTTCTTCCGCGACAGCGGCTTTCGCGCCATCTCGGTACTGCGTGATTTCTACGAAGACACAACGGAAGACGCTTACCTGATGCAATATCGATTCCGTCCTGCCCCGGTGGAACTGGATATCGCGGGAAATCGCATTTCACGTCTGGCGGGCTAGAGATACTCCGCCAGCGGCCCGCCGCGAGCGGCAAGCGCATCGACCTTCCTGACGACCTCGGGATCCTCCTCCAGCGGCGGAGCGTGATGCGGCTTGATCCGCGCATCGATCACCAGCGAACCGCGACACCCCCAATGCTTGTGTTCGAGAAACGAGTCGATGCCATACACGTCAGTCGCGGGGTCGCTGCGGGTGAACACGACCCACAGAAAGTTGCCAAGAGTGCGCGACGTGAACTCGCTGTCGTCTACGATCACGACCAACGGGAAACGATTGATCTCGTCCTCGCTTGAATAGTGTTGGCAGAACTTCTCCACGGAATCGTCCACCGCGCATTCCGGTGAAGTGGACTCCGGTCCCGATACGGCCAAAATGCCGGGCAAGCAAAGCCGCGGCTGGCCGAAACCGTGTGGAACGTTCAGTCCCTCTGGGATTTCGACAGGCAGTTTGCGACTCGGTGGTCCGACGGCAGCGATGACGACCTTCGATCCTTGGTTCAGACCGCTGCCCGAGTAGTCCAGCGTGTCGATTGTTGTGCGCGTCTGGAAATGCAGGTCCCGACGCCAGTCGACTCGCGGCAACAAATGCCGCCAGAACGCTGCTACGTCGCGGATATCCAATTCCGGACTGTCATCGCGCGAAACGATCAGCAGGTACTTGGCCAGAGACAACTGGCCTTGCCCCAAGATCGCATTCGCCTGTGTCAGCAGTTCCTGTGGTTGCTTCAATTCTTCGAACGGCGTATACCGTTCGCTGCCGATGGCCAGCAGCAGCGGATGCACGCCAGCGGCGTCCACTGCATGGACCGCATCTACTCCCGGCACGACCGAAGGTATGATCGGTCCGGTTAACTCATGAATCAGTTCGCCGAAGACGGTATCCTCCTGGGGCGGACGTCCAACGACGGTGAACGGCCAGATGGCGTCCTTCCGATGGTACACGTGCTCGACGTGCAAGACCGGGAAGTCGTGCACCAAACTGTAATACCCCAAATGGTCTCCGAACGGCCCCTCGGGCAGCTTTCTCTCGGGATCCACTGTCCCCATGATGCAGAAATCCGCTTCTGCATAGATCGGCAACTGGCTTCCTCTGTCATCCTTTCGCTTCGCCCTTGTCTCGTCGTCGCGCCGCTTTGGTGCTATCATCGGAATACGGTGCCCAGCCAGCAGGCCGGCGAAAGAAAGCTCGCTCATGCCATCGGGCAGCGGCATCACGGCAGCCAGAGTCATAGCGGGAGCGCCGCCGACGAAAACGTTCACGCGGAACGGCTTGCTCTGACGAATCGCAGCGGCGTGATGCACTCCGATGCTGCGATGAATCTGATAGTGTAACCCGACCTCACGATTCGGCTCATACCGACCGCCCGATATCTGCACGCGGTACATGCCCAAGTTCGATTTCGCCAGCCCCGGCTGTTCCACGTTTTCCGAGTAGACTTGCGGCAATGTGATAAACGCGCCGCCATCATCAGGCCAGCATATCAACTGGGGCAATCGGTCGACGCTCGTTGTGTTCGCCAACACCGGCCCCCGCGACCGACGCCGTGGCAGCGTTCGCAGCGCAATCGTAGGTGTTTTGATGTAGTGGATCGGCCGCCGGAGCAACCGAAGCGGATCGATCTTCAGCTCGATCAGGCTCCGCACGTGGTCTAGCGTGTCGCGGAAAATGTACCTGGCCCGTTCGATAGTACCGAACAAGTTCGATAGCATAGGGAAGCTGCAGCCCGCGACGTTCGTGAACAATACGGCCGGGCCTCCGGACGCGTAGACGCGGCGTTGAATCTCGGCAGCCTCCAGGCGCGCGTCAACCGGATCGTCAACGCGAGTCAACTGGCCCGCATTCTCCAGGTCACGAACACACTGGCCCAGGTTTCGGTATCCCACGTGACCAATCTCTGTTTGAGAGTCTATCAAAGAAGTTGATGGGCGTTTTCCACCCCCGCCGTGACAAGATAAGCCGAAGTACTAGAATACTCAACGTCGAGGGTACGCATTTCTAGCAACGCTCGCGAGCTCGCGAAAGCCCCCCAAACACGACCAGGATTTGCCGCCATGCAGATTTCAACAACGGATGCCGACGTCGCCGGAATCGAGGCCGATGCTATCATCGTCGGCGTTGATTCGGAAGGAACGCTTGCCAAGGAGGCAACGGAACTGGATCAGGCGACCGGTGGCCTGCTCGCACGGTTGATCGAGAAAGAGGAAATATCGGGAAAGCTGGGCGATACAACCGCCCTACTGTCCCCGCCCGGAATCCGCGCCGGCCAGGTCATCGTCGTGGGAACGGGAGAAAGTGACCGGTTCGGTTGCGGCGAGGCATTCCGTTCCGCCGCGGCGGCAGCCAAGGGGCTGGCGGAGAAGAAGCGCGGGCGCGTGGCCTTCTGCCTTGGCGATGGCTGGACGGAACGGCAGGTCGAAGCCGGCGTCTGCGGCGCCATGGCGGGCTGTCACGGCCAGGACTTGTATCGCGCAGAGAAGGACCGTCATCCCTTCGACGAGATCCTCTGGAACGACGCGTACGAGACGGTTCTGCAATCCGGCCAGATCCTGGGAGAAACCGTCAATCTGACTCGACAACTGGTCAACGAACCGTCCAGCCGCATCTATCCCGAGTCGTTTGCCGCAGAAGCGCAAAAATTCGCCGAAGAGTATGGAATCGGCATCGAGGTGTGGGACGAGCAGCGTTTGGAGGCGGAGAACTGCGGCGCCCTGCTGGCCGTAGCCCGCGGGTCGAGTCGGCCTCCCCGCCTTGTCATCCTCACGTACAACGGCGGAGCTGACGATGATCCGACGCTTGCACTCGTGGGCAAAGGCGTAACGTTCGACTCGGGCGGCTTGTCAATCAAGCCAACCGACGGCATGAAGACGATGAAGTGCGACATGGCCGGCGCGGCAACGGTGTTGGGTGCCCTACAGGCCATTGCTCGGCTGGATCTACCCGTGAACGTGATCGGATTGGCGGGCCTTGTCGAGAACATGCTCAGCGGCGACTCTTACAAACTGGGGGACGTGCTCACTGCGCGCAGCGGCAAGACGATCGAAGTCCTGAACACGGATGCCGAGGGCCGTCTGGTGCTGGCTGACGTATTGAACGTGGCGGTCGAGCGCGACGCGGACAGTATCATCGACCTGGCAACGCTGACCGGCGCTTGCGTCGTGGCTCTGGGGACGGACGTCGCCGGATTGATGACAAACAATCAAGCCTGGTGCGATACCGTCAGTGCTGCAGCCGAAGCCTGCGGCGAACCGGCGTGGCAGTTACCCATGTTCCCCGACTATGCGAAGCAAATTCACAGCAAAGTGGCCGACATCAAGAACGTTGGCGAAGGACGATGGGGCGGAGCGATCACGGCGGCAAAGCTGTTGGAGGAATTCGTCGCAGACAAACCTTGGGTGCACATCGATATCGCCGGGCCATCGTTCCTGGAGGAGCCGAAACCGTGGCTCGATGGTGGCGGCACGGGCGCATTTGTACGAACACTGGTCGAAGTTGCCCGCGGATGGAAAAAGGAAAACAACTGACGCCGGATTGAGTCCGCTGGCCAACTACCGAGGCTTGGCAGTCGAGTGGCGGTGTTCCGAAGTATGGGGTGCCGGGACGGTTGGTGCGTCTAGCCGTTCCTGTGCACGCTGCTCCGCGATCTTCTTGAATCCGCGGCACAGGCCAAACGCAGTTGCGAGCTTCTCGTATAGCCTGGGGAAGATCGCATTGATCGCCATCGAGATGCGTGGGCTCCCCCGAAGCACCATCACTTCCGGAAGATCCCGCTCGACGGCTCGTATGACGGCGTCCGCGGCCTTCTCGCCGGGCATACTACCTCCGAGCAATCGCGGAGCCTTTATACCGTACTTGTGCCTGTTGCGCTCATACATGCCGGCGCCGTCCATGAAGCCGGGGCAGACGACCGACGCACTGACAGCCGAACGTCTGTCTCTGACCGAAAGCCGTAGCGAACGCGTGAACGAAACCAAACCGCTCTTCGTCGCGGCATACGACTCCGCATAGGCAGGTGGCAACACGCCTGCGAGCGAGGCGATGTTCACAATGTGCCCTCGGTTGCGCGAAAGCATCGCAGGAAGAACCAGCCGCGAGAGGATCATCGGCGCCGTTAGGTTCACCTCCAATGCCTGTTCGATCTCGTCAAGCGTCAACAGATCGTAGTGCGACGTGCATTCAATGCCGGCATTGTTGACAAGCAGATCGATCGATTCAAACTCTTCGTTTGTTCGGTATATCAGGTATTCCAGTTCCGACCGAATGCTGACGTCGGTTGGAACCGCAATCACTTTGACGCCCTGGTTCCTGATTTCGGCAGACACTTCCTCTAAGGCATCGGCAGATCGTGCAGCAAGCACAAGATTGACGCCCTTCGCCGCCAGTTTCTGGGCCATGTAGACGCCAAGGCCCTTTGAAGCGCCGGTCACCACGGCAGTCTGCCCATCAGCAATCTGCATCCTTCTCTCCTGTGTAGTTGCCTTTGGTGTCCAGACACTGCCAGCACGAACGCGGAATCATAATCAGAGGACGCGCCCCGGACATCTCGAACGACGACGGTAGGGCATCACAATCGTAATGCCCCGGAGAACCCCTACCGCGCTAGACGTTCCGAACGAAGTGCGGATAACTCGTGGTGTCGACAAACTGGATATTGTGTGGATTCTGTCGCGCTTTTCAAGTGCTCATCGCGGTCTTGGCCGCCAGGCCCGCATCTTGAAAGGACTCGCGCCGAAAGAAAACGTCCGAAACGCAGCCTTTGGTTCAGCGACCGAATCCCGCTAGTTCTCGCATCTCTTCCCGCTTATCCATCCGGAATTCGGATCTGAGATTCCTAGGGGCGTCAAGGGTGTGACTGGGCTATCGGCTGGCTGCGCCGCTACTTCATCCCCATTTGGCGCCGTACGAACCAATCGCTAATGCGATTGGGTAGGTTGCGAGCACCCCAAAACGCAGCAATCGTGCGACGCCCCACAAAATAGCGAGTCTTCGGTCGGCGAGCCGTAAGGGCGTGCCGGACCGCGCGGACAACGCGATCAACACCCATTCCCGTCTCGTCCGCTTTTTGCGAGGTTTGCCACATGGCCGTGAGATCCTCTTTGTAGAGCTTCCGAATGGGCCTGGGCAAATGTTTTCCCATTTCGAAGGCCGTGTCCATGATCTTGCCCCAGATCGGTGTGGCAACAATGTCCGGCGCGATAATTGATACGTGGATGCCCCAGCGTTTCAGTTCAATCCTCAGCGCGTCATTCATTGAGTGGAAGGCGAATTTCGAAGCCGAATACGGCCCCATATAGGGTGGGGCGACAATGCCGCTGATCGAACCCATGTTCACCACCCGCCCCTGGGCGGTTCGGATCAGCGGCAGCACGGCTTGTGTCACGCCCAACTGACCGATCACGTTCACCTCAAACTGCCGTCGAACTTGGTCAAGGGGCACGCACTCCAGCGGACCGGGAATCGCGATGCCGGCATTGTTCACCAGGCCAAAAAGCCCCGCCTCGCCAACAGACGCCTCGATGGTGTCCGCCGCTTGTCGAACCGTATCTGCATCCGTAACGTCCATGATGACCGTAGTGAACCGTTCCGACGCCTGAGACTTGATCCGCTCGGCATCCTCCTCTTTCCGCACGCTGGCGAACACGCGGAAGCCCAGCTTGTCGAGATTCAGGGCACAAGCCTCGCCGATTCCGGTCGAACTACCGGTGACTAGCACCGAGCGGAGGGTGGCGTTGGCATCGTTCATGTTTACCTCGTTCAGAGTTGCAGCCACAGTTCGAGCGAGCGGCCCTGTCTCGCCTAGGCCGAGTAACCGTATTTCTCGATGTAGGCGGCCCAGCGCTCGGCGATCTGATCGCGGAGTTCCTGCGGCAACTCATGCCGATTGGGGCGGTAGTCGGCAAGCGCCGAAATGCGTTCCTCGATCGCCGGCCTAATGCCCTCGAACTCGCCAAGATCCAGTTCTTCGTAGATCCGCTCTAGCTGGGCGACGGGATTCGCGACAAGATCCTCGTATCGCACAACACATAGTCGTGAGGCGTCGATCAGCTTACGATCTTCTTCGAACACCTCGAACATGTGATTGAACGCCTCAAACACAAACTAGTCCAACCCGTCATACTTCGGCACTTGTGCGCCGTGGTACCGATACAGCCGCTTCCAGGTTTTCATCATTGAAGGAAATACAGCGAACGGATCCCGTACCATGTACACAAAGCGGGCGTTGGGGAACATCTCCAGCAACACCGGCACTCGAAACGTGTGCGTGGGGGACTTCAAGACGATTCGTTTGCCAGGATTCTTCACCTGCAACGCTCGCAGAAACCAGCGAAACGTCTCCTTCCATCGCTCCACCTCATCCGGCGAAACCTCTCGCAGATCGAGGTATTCCTGGTCTTGCGGCGGATGGTTAGGGAACGCCCAGGTCAGATACGGCGAGCGGATACCCAAACCGCACAACGCGTGTTCGTCTTCCTGCGGACTGTCAAGACGAACTCGCACGTTGTCCATCGGCCTTCGGCGGGGGAGCAACAACCAAAGCCACCAACTGGTGAGCGGCTTTGAAAAAAGAAAATGGCTTGGAGCGAAGCAATCGTAGTTCGTAGGGTAGGCATAGCGGTCGTCCAGCACCATCAACTCGTGCAGCCACGTGGTGCCCGTGCGCCAATGCCCCAGGATGAAGATCGGATCTTCAACCAGTTCACAACGCGCGATGCGCCGGCCGAAGACCACTCGTTGCTGCAACGCCAGCAGGGAATTTGCGACGCTCAAGCCCGAATTGATGGCCGCCATCGAAATGCGAGATGGCGAGACGCGACATCGATTCCGAAAAAGCAGCCCAAACCACGCCTTCATCGTCATCCCGTTCCAGAGGCGTGGTTCCCACGGCCGGTCTTTGGCGCCACCGTCGGAAACATCCATTCCATTCGCGTCTGTCATCAGGGTTCCTTGGCGGAGGCTGACACGGCGGTTGTAGGATGAGTGTCAATCATCTCGCCTGGTAGATCGCACAACCGGCCGCGGAGTTTGGTGGTCTCTAACAACGACGCAGTTGGCTGAAGGTGAGGTCCCAGATGGCTTAGCGTTTCCAACATCGCCGTGACGTCTTCCGCTCCCACCTGGTCGGCCCAGTGAAGCAGGCCCCCGCGCCAAACGGGAAAACCAACGCCAAACATTGCCGCCAAGTCGATTTGTCCCGCATCCCGGGCGCGATTCTCTTCCAGAATCCGAGTCGCTTCAGCAACTATCGGTAGCATGATCGCGCAGGCGAGTTCTTGGTCGGTAAGATGTTCTTCTCCATCGATGTTCTGCGCGATCAACCGGGCCGCGTCGATGTTGACGTCGCCTTCCGTTTCGTCGGCGCTTTCCGCACGGTGAACGAAGAATCCGCGTCCCGTCTTCCGGCCCAGTTGCTTGGCTTTGACCAAACGCACAAGCACAGGAGATCGTGTGACAAGCGCATCCGATTCGGCGGCAAGCGACCAGGCAGAGTTGAGAGCCACGTCCAGCCCAATCTCGTCGTAGAAGCGAATCGGCCCGAGTCGCATGCCGAAGTCTAACGCGACCCGATCGATACGATGCACGTCGATGCCGGCCGCCACCATTCTCATGCCCGCGCTCATGTATGCCATAATCAGCCGGTTGACGACGAATCCACGCCCATCGGGCACAACCACCGGAACCCGGCCTAAGGCTTCGGAAAACTCCACGACCCTAGTCGTCGTTTCATTGCTCGTCCGCGTTCCCGGAATGATCTCCAGCATGGGCTGCTCGCCCATGGGCGGGAAGAAATGGAGCCCACAGAATCGGGTCGGATCGTCCAGCTTGGATGCAAGCTGTGCGATAGGCAGCGTGGACGTATTCGAGACAATTGTGGTGTTCTCGTTGCGATGCGTCTCCAGGTCGGCGAATACCTGCTGCTTGATGCGAGGGTCCTCGACAACCGTTTCCACAACAAGATCGCAGCCGGCAACCTTGGAGACGTCGCCGGTCGTGCAAACCAGTTCGGCGATAGAGGCGCCCCGCGTCGAATCGACGGCGTCATGCGCCTCCGTCATGGCATTGTGGATGCTTTCGAAAGCCCTGCGCAAAGTCGGTTCGTCCCGATCCGTGATGACCACGGGCCAGCCATGCTCGACTGCCGCAGCAGCCACGGAACTCCCCATGAACCCCGCGCCGACCACGCCGACCCTACGGATCTCGCCGATGCCTCCATTGGTAGAATGGCGACGTTGATTCTGCAGACGATTCTGCTGGACGAGTCCCAGCACATGGCTGGTGACATCATCCGACAACGAGAGATCGTCCGGAGTCTTCATCGAGGGAAAGGTCATTAGCGTTGTCCCAAGCCGGCACCGATGGAGTGTTGTGAACGGGCCAGAGTTGCTCGCAGAAAGCCAGGGGCAGACCTCGCAGAATCCCCCGAAGCTTGGGCACACCTCACCCGCGTCCGAAGCCCCTAACATATTGACTCCGACGCGGTTGTCAAGGTTTCGTGACCGCATCACTCAAAACAACGAGTGGCTTCAATGCGGAATTGGCGTGCACAATCACCGCACTCGGCCAAGTCAACCTGACGCGAAACAACACCGCCATCGAACCAAACGGTGGCCGCAATCAGCGAATGAGGGCTGAACGGTACACGCGGCTGAATTCTTGCGAATCCAGCTACAGCCGGCCCCTCAATCTAGGTTCGACGGTGCACTGGGGGCGGCACCAACATCAGGCTTTGGGCGGCGCACAAACACGTTCGTTGCGCCAAGGGCGAATCCATCAGCCCCTTCGACATACACTCGCACATGGCAGCTTCCGCGGGCGTCGCGCGGAACGGTCAACTGGGCTTCGAACTCGCCGCCTTCCACCGTCAGGGTCTGTGAAATCCAACACTGATCATTCGCCTGCCGATATGCCTCCTGGAAGGACCGCAGGAATGCGTCTGTAGGAATGAAACGATTGCGGACAGGCGGCGACGTCTTCGTGCGATCGCGACGGCAAGCCAACTCTATCACACCATTCCCATCGCACGGAGATTGACCCGAGACGGTCAACCGTTCGCCGGCTGCGATCTTCGAGTCGCTTGTCAGTTCGATTCCCCGTGGATGACGAATCACCAGCAGCGGATCACCGATCAGATTGAACAGCGACAAATGCTCGATTCGTTCTTCGTTCAATTGATCGGCCGAGGGGCTGACCGCCGATGCAATGGCATCCAACAGTTGGCGATTGGCATCATCCTCGTCGCGCGAGGCCATTCGCCGTTTGGCATGCAGTAGCAGTTGCCCCAGTGTGGGCCGTTTTTTCCGGAACAGTTCTTCCATCATCGCGTTGCTCATCACCGCCATTCCGTACGGCATCGTCACTCGCGAGCCGCATATCGCTGCAACCGGTCCCCTGTCGGCCCGAAGCATCTCTTCTGCCAGACAGTCCGACGCCTGGTCAAAGCCGCCGGCATGGCAGGCCAGCAGAAGCGCGATGGGCAAGCCGCGAGCGGAACGAAGGTTGCTGGCGTCGTCTATATCGAGGATTGGAAAGGCCGCACCCGGAACCCGGATGTGCCCCAGGTGCCGCCTGTGGCCGTGCCCCATGTAAACCCAAAACAAGCACCCCTCGTTCAATCTCGCAAGCGTCACATCGTGGAAACGGCGTGGATCCGGGCAGTAAGGGCTTTGCCAACTGGCGTACGTCATCGACGTGTTGTACCCGGCAGGAATCCCATCGGTGAGGAACTTCCTGGTGGCCATCTGCAAGATCGAATCCACCAGAGTGCCAAACCCGCCGACCCCGGCCACGAAGTTCATCTGGCGGCGCCAGAGCCCGCTGTCTGCTGCGGTCTCGTAGGCCAGGATCTTGCGAACCATCCGCGACAACTCGGTCGGGCTGTCTGCGGTGATGCGACCGATTGCCACATCTGGGATCTGATCGTCGTCGAGATCCGCATACGGATTGTCGGTGGCGATTTCCGGATCCGAGCCCCAGCGGATATTCACTTTCGCCTCGATCCGATGCGTAGGCGTCGAGCGGGCGCGGACGTGCTCATCAAGATCGCCCGCTGGATCCGCATCGCCGACCAGCACCACGTACTTCAACACTCCAGATTGTGCCGTCTTTCGGATCGCCGAGCGTATGTCGTCAGGCGATAGTTCGTTGGACACAAACGTCAGACGATGGCCTTGGCCTTGGCGATGCACGATCCACGGCCGCAGTTCCGGCAGAAACGAGCGTGGACAGACAATGACCGTATCCGGGGGTTCCACGGGTGCGGCGCAGACGACCACCGTCATGAGAGCAAAATACACTGCGACCTCCTTATCGCGGAAAGCAACAGACTCGATTCGCGAGTCGCCCGCGAACGGACTTTTACTATCGGAACAGCGCCAGTAGCAAGAGAAGAACGAGCCAAACCACGAAAAGCACAATGCCGAATGCTAGCAGCCCCCGGTTGGGCTCACGGGGGTTTGGGGGGAAGGATGGTCTTTCCTCGGCCGGCTTGGTGCGATTGGACGGCTTTCCATCCGTGGCAGCGGGCTTGCGACGTGCCGGCTTCTTCGATGGGCTTCTAGTCATTTGATTCCGGTCGTTCCGGAAGCCTGATTTCAAACTGCTCCAAGAGAGCCTCGTCGAAATCATACACGTCGTCAAAATCCTCGCGGCGGTCGCTGTCCGACTTTTTCATCTCGTTGATTTCGATCAGATTGTAGACAATCTCGCCGAAGTCGCTCGTCGAATGCACGCCCCAATTATTCAGCACGGTCTTGGCCATGTAGCCGAACTGCTCCATCGCGAGTTGGCGAATCGCATCGCAGAGTTGTTGTCCGGTCAGATGTGCTTCGGGCGGGGGATCCTGGCCGGCCGGGACCGGCCGACTGCTGCCCATACCGAGCGCGTGATGTGCAAAGTCCAACGCCTCGCGAACGAACTGGTATGCTTCCAGCTTGTATCGCGAATCCTTCTCCAGTAGCTGCAGAATCGGAGGCTTTGGCGTAGACATGAAACCTAACCGTTCCCTTTTCCTTTCGAAACTCGCTTGATCACCGATACGATCTCGCTCCCGTCGATCAACACGCGACGGTTGTCCTCCAACTCTACCAGGAGTTGCTGCGCAAGGATGTCTTGCCCCAGAACCCGAGCCTTGCCTTTGCGAGTGGCAATCTCCGAGCCGACGGGAGGCAGTTCCAACTGCAGTTCCTTGTACGTGCCGTACTCGTACCGCAGGCAGCATTTCAGGCGGCCACACCGTCCAGAGATCTTGGTGGGATCCAGGGTGGCTTTCTGCAGCTTGGCCATCTTCATGGATACTGGCGGCATTTCCGTCAAGTGCGTGTTGCAGCACACCGATTTGCCACAGTCGCCAAAGTCGGCCAGCAGTTTGGCTTCGTCGCGCACGCCGATCTGACGCATCTCGATCCGCGTCTGGAATTCCCCGGCCAGACGCTTGACCAACTCGCGAAAATCGACCCGGCCGTCCGCCAGATAGTAGACGATGACCCGCTCGCCCCCAAACAGGTGTTCCACCTCCACCAATTGCATCGCCAGCCCAAGATCCTCCACGTGACGCACACAGATCTTGAACTCGTCTCTGGCCGAAGCCTGTATGTGAGCCAATTCGTTCGCGTCTTCGGCCGTCATCTCGCGGAGGATCTGCCCTTGAGCCGACTTCGGCTGAACGGTGGATTCGCCGTCCAATTCACACAGCACTCGGCCGGCCTCAAGGCCACGATTCGTCCGAACGATAATATCGGTGCCTCGCGCATAGCGAGCACCGCCGCGCGCCGACATCACGCCCAGCAATCGCATCGAACCATAACGAATCATGTATTTCGGCATGAGGTCAACCCGACGCACGAATAGAGCGTCAGGAGGATGGCAGTAGGAAGACTTCGGAGTCTGCGGGCGAGCACCCCCAATGCGCTCGGCGGCTGCCCCACAGGTCGAACTGGGTGTCCCAGCCACCCAAATAACGGACATACTCTGGTTTGGGACAGACCCCTAGTATAACGCAGCGCCGCCATCTCGCAACGGCGAACCGATTGTTCTATGCCTGGTCTGGTGCCCGTGCATCACAGAAAAAGCCGTCAGGTCACGACCTGACGGCCTGCAATCGCGTTCTGGGGACGCTGAGAGATTATGGGTAGGCACTCGGTCTTCGTTTCCGGAAACTCTCGCTCGCTCCGCTGCCCCCTGGCCCACCGCGCTGTAGGTCGATCACACGGCTGTCGTCCTGATATCCCATGCGAGCCAATAACTCGTCAAGCGGCATGGTTTCAAGCCCTAAGTCGACCGCGTCTTCCTGCATCTTGTTCCAGCCGGTGATGCGTTGTTCATCCGTTTTGTCGGTGGGTGCCTCGCCCCGGACCAGATATCGCGTATCCAGCGTGATCTTGCCCGCGATGCTGCCGTCCTCCAGAAGCTCCGCGTCTACCACGCCGCCATTTATTGTGATGATAGACTTCACCTTCTTCTGATCGCTTTTGCCATCACCGTCGATGTCGAAGAAGCCGGCCAAGGCAAAGCGAGTCTTCTGCCCTTTGCGGAAGGTGGGCGAGTAGATTTTGTCCTCTGTCATGATTGGGTTACCCAAATCATGTTCCAGGATTCGCGCCTCGGACGAGTGCGGCTTGTTGACAGCCGTGATTTGGATCTTGGCTTTGATCTCCGCGTTCGTCGCACCGACTTGGTCCTGGTCGTAGACGCTGAACGTCATCTGCCGCTGTATGCCGTCATCGGATCCCAGGTCGATCCAGACCACGTCGGCCCGCTGATTGACGTAGACGATTTTGCCGTCTGGACGCTCGAACTCCTCTGGCTTCAGCGCCTTCGCGAGCCTCACCGTTGCCATGTCGAGCGCATCCTGCCGATTCCTCAGTTCGGCATCGCGTTCCCCGATTCTCGTTGCCATTTCGGCTTGCAGCTTCGCGAATCGCTCGTCCTTCAGCGGAAGCTTCGCCGCCAAAGCGTCCTTGGCGTTCGCAATATCCTGGACATTCACAGTCCACTCCTGCATGCGGGTCGCATAGTCCGCTTGAGCTTTGTTCAGACCCGCCTCGGCTGCGTCCGCTCGTAGTTTCTCCTTCCGCGCAGCTTCCACCACATCGTCCTGAAGATCCGTGATCGTTGCATCCTGGTCGGCGAGCTGAGTGTTTCGACGATTGACTTGGTCCATCAAGTGGCCTGGCAGTGCTCGATAGTTGAGTGTCTCGTCAGGGTCGAAACCGGCACCGTACGTGGCCATGTCCTGGTCGAACTCGACCAGAAGTTTTTCTACGTATTCATTGGCGCCAAGGTTTTGTTTGATCGTCTCCAATTGCGACGGGGTCTTCGTATCAACCGCATTGAGGCCGATGACGTGCTTCAGCACTTGATTTTCGTAATCGAGTAGCTTGGCAGCATTTGCGGATTTGCTGGCCTTATCGCGATCGTCAGCAGCTTGCTTGATTTTTTCCTCCGCCTTCCGGAAGAAGAAGTACGTGGTTACGGCCAGAACCACAGTGACCATTACGAACAGTATTAGTGCGATTTGAAGTCCCTGGCTCTCGCGGGATGCCATGATCGATTCTCCTGAGAAATGGGCCGCTTCCTCGTCCGGCAACGCCCTGAAAGAAAAAAGCAGACACCTTGGTTTTCGGCTTATTCGCCGCCAAGGGTCCCGATTATTTCCCGCCGCCGGTTCTTTCCCACCGTGGCCCCAGCGGCAGACTGACACAATTTCGGCGCATAAAAGCACCTAAGTCGAGTTTACGTCGGGGATTAGGGCGTGTCAATCAGTTTTAGTCTGCGAAATCACACCCGTATCGTGGCCGTTCTTCTGCCGCGTGCGATCGGCTGTCGGATTACGCTGCCAACGGCCAACAGCGGCCACCAAAGCGTCTCGACGAATCGGCTTGCCCAAATAGCCGTCACATCCGGCCTCCAGGCACTTCTCCCTATCACCTTTCATGGTGTGCGCGGTCAGAGCCACGATCGGGCCATGATATCCGGCATCGCGAAGTCGCCTCGTTGCGACATACCCATCCATCTCCGGCATCTGCATATCCATGAGGATCACGTCGTATGGATCGGCTTCGCGTTTTGCTCCGAGACCGTGCTCCAAGGCTTGCCGACCATTTTCGACAAGCGTCACGTCGGCCCCAGCCTGCTTAAGCAGAAGGGAAATCAGCCTCTGGTTGTCCGGCCCATCTTCGGCAAGCAAGACGCGGCACGGGAGGGCTAGTCCCGGCACCTCGCGGGCGACCGGCCTGTCGGCAGTCTGGCGGCATTCATCGACCTGCATCGGCTGGTCCGCTGGGATAAGCGGCAGAGTCAACGTGAAGACGCTGCCCTCTCCCGGAACGCTGGTGACGGTGATTTCGGCACGCAACAGCGCCGCCAGATGCTTGCTGATGGCCAATCCCAATCCACTGCCACCATATCGGCGGGTAGACGAGCTATCCCCTTGGGCAAACGGCTCAAACAGCCTGGGCATCTGTTCGCCTGTCATCCCGACTCCTGTGTCGATCACCCGAAACTCCAAACGCCGTTCATCGCAACCCAGGTCGATTTGTCTCATCACCACTCGTACAGAGCCCACTTCTGTGAACTTGATGGCGTTGCCGATCAGATTGATCAGAATCTGCCGCAAACGCGTCTGATCACAATAGATAACGGGGGGGATTCTGCCCTTGCACTCATCCAGCAACTCCAAGCCCTTCTCCTGCGCACGGGCCTCCAGCAGTTCGATAACCTCGTTCACGATCTCGCACGGTGAGCATGGATTTGGATCCATCCGGAGTTTGCCGGCTTCGATTCTCGAAAGATCGAGCAAGTCGTCGATCAGTCGCAACAGATACTCTCCGTTTCGCCGAATGGTGCCCGCTATCTCTTTCTGCTCGGTCTTTTCGAGGTCTGCGGCGAGTACCTCGGAGAATCCAAGCATGGCCGTCATCGGTGTGCGCAATTCGTGGCTCATGTTGGCAAGCAGTTCACCTTTCGCATGGCTGGCCGCCTCGGCCTCCTCCTTGGCCTGGGCAAGTACCTGGGCCTGTTCGGACGCGGCCTGGAAAAGCTTGTATATCTCGCGCCCGTGCAACTCGACTTGAGCGTTCTTCTGTGTCAACTGGTCGTTCACCGCCTCAAGTGTAGCCATGTGCTCTGCAACGGCCGTCTGGGAATCTCTATGTCTCGCCCCGACGACCGTCCTCTGGTGGACAAGACGGCGCAGCAGACGTTCATTGTGTCGCTTGGCGATCAACAGCGCCGCAACGGCGGCGGACATCAGCGCCCCCGAGGCTAGGCAAAGGGCGATTCCCGCGGGATCCCCACTCGTAAGCCGCCCCACTGCCCCCGCTGCCAGCCCGCCAGCGCCGAGCCATCCGGCGATCTGAAGACAGACCAGCCATCGGCTCACACACTGACAGCGGGTCCGACGAAGACCGCGCAGAAGCATCTTCGTCTGATCTCGCAAACGGCTCTTTGGGGGGTGTTTATTCTGGCTCATTGAAACGCCATGTGGACCAAACGAGAGGCTCGAGTCCCTCACAAAACAATAGGTTACGGCTTCGCTGATCCGGATAGACGTTGCCAAGAGCCGAGAGTTCGAGAAGAATCATGGCATGATGACTACGCCCGACGGAAATGAGGGCCCCTTGCCGCTGCCCAGGAACCCGACAAGAAGGGTCTGCATCGGTTCCATTGCGATAGGGGATGGCAACCCGGTGGCGGTCCAGAGCATGACCGCGACGCGCACAAAGGACCTCGACGCCACCGTCCAACAGGTGGATGCCCTGGTTCAAGCCGGCGCAGACGTGGTTCGAATCGCCGCCGACAGCAAGAAGGACGCCGATGCGTTGAAGGAAATCCGCCAACGTACCTCGGCAAACCTCTCGGTCGACCTCCAAGAGAACTACCGGCTGGCCGAGCTGATTGCGCCCCACGTTGATAAGATTCGTTACAACCCGGGTCATCTGTACCACCACGAGAAAAGTAAGCCCTGGCAGGAAAAGGTGCGGTACCTCGTCGGCGTCGCCCAAGACAATGACTGCGCCGTTCGCGTGGGCGTCAACTGCGGCAGCGTCGACCCGGCGATGGCGGACAAGTTCGTTCCTGGCGATTCCGTCTCGCCAATGCTCCAAAGCGCGCTGGATCATTGCGCTTTGCTCGATTCGATCGGCTTTACGCGCTATTGCGTTTCCCTGAAGGACTCCGATCCAATGAAAGTGGTTGATGTCAATCGGCGTTTCGCGCACGAGCGGCCGGACATCCCATTGCACCTAGGGGTCACTGAAGCCGGGATGCCGCCAGAGGGCGTAGTCAAGACGAGAGTCGCTTTCGAGCAGTTAATCAGCCAAGGTATTGGCGATACGATCCGCGTCTCGCTGACGGTGCCAAATCGCCGAAAATCCGAGGAGATCGAAGCAGGGCGGCAGATTCTCGCCGACATAGCAGCCGGGCGCGTCCGTACGGTCGCTAGTTTGAGCCCTGACTCGTTGAACATCATTTCTTGCCCGAGCTGTTCACGAGTGCAGAACGAGGCGTTTGTCGACTTGGCCGAGCAAGTCAGAGAAATGACGCGATACGCCGCCGCCTGCCCCGTCACGATCGCCGTCATGGGATGTCGAGTCAACGGGCCCGGCGAAACCGACGACGCCGATTTGGGACTGTGGTGCGGGCCGAATCACGTGAACCTGAAGCGCGGAAGCCAAACGCTGGGAGCCTATTCCTACGACGAGATCCTCGTTCGCCTGAAGGAAGAGCTTGATACACTGGTCGACGCTCGACCGCGGCCCTAATACCTCGTCAGACGGCGATTGATGCCACGGTTGGATATGAGGGAAAAATCGAGAGGAAGGAAGGAGATGTCCCACATGCTGCGCTTCATGAGAAGGCTATTCTGTCATGCTGCCATCCTCGTCATTTCTCTCTGCGGCTGCAGCAGCGAAACGGGGGATGTTCCGCAGAAGGAGCTTGAGGAGGCGTACGTGCTTTTCGCGAATGCGTGCAAGAACGGCGACCTGGATGCCGTCAGGAAGCGAAGTTCTTCTTTTTGGTTCGCCGGCGTCAGAAATGGCTACGTTTCACTGGGAAAGGAGTTCTCTGGCGAGCAACTCACACAGATGGCCGAGCATTTCCCCAATCTCGATGGGAAGGACTTCGTGAGCGTTCTTCAGCAGGGTCCCACTGCAGGGCTCCTTTATGTCGCTGACTCGCCGGAAGCCGATGCGAGCGACAAGCCGCGGGTTACTTTCACGTTCATCAAGTTGGTGAACGAGGACGGCGGATGGAAGTTTCACGGTGCGATGGATATGGACAGTGCAAAGCATCAGAAGGACGGATCGCCAACCGAATTCACGACGGACGATCTTCCTGCCCATCTAGCCATCGACGGCAAAGTCCCTGAAGCGCCAACACTGATCGCGGAACCCGAGGTTGTGGGGATGCTTGACGTGGTTTCCTATGGCTATTCGACGGAGGTGTCTGTCAACAACGAAAAACAACATGTAACAGCAGACAGCAGCTTCTCCGGGGTGATTCGCGGTGGTCTTCGAAAAGGCGAAAACTCTCTTCGAGTGGTCGTCCAACGCACGAAGGAGGAACCCCTGGAGACCCCAGCCGTCACGATCCGCGCGGCTGATGAGAACGGCAAACTGACCGAGGTCTTCAAGTTCGCGCCCACGGAGAACGTAGTTGGTGAACACAACGTGACCTTCACTGTTGGAGACGAGTGAGAAAGGCCTCCTATTCCTGTGAGCAGTCCCCTAACCAGGAGATGTAGCATGAGCGAAAGACTATCCAGACGCCGTTTCCTACAAGCAGGTACCACTACGGCTCTGGCGGCGTTTGCCGTGCCTAGCTTCATTCCTTCTAGCGCTCTTGGCGCGAACGATCGCGTCGTATTGGGCGGGATTGGCGTGGGCAAACGTGGAGGGATGGGGCAATTGGGCCGGGGCTTCGCGTCCCGTGCCCAATATGCGGCCGCTGCCGACGTCTACCTGCCACGTGCACACGAGTTTGCCAAGTCGTCTGGAGCCCAGCATGTTTACCAGGACTATCGCAAACTCCTCGAACGAAACGACATCGATGCGGTCGTCGTGGCGACCCCGCATCGCTGGCACGCGCTCAACTGCATTCATGCCGCACAGGCGGGCAAGGACATCTACTGCGAGAAGCCGATGACCTATACGATTCCGGAAGGGCGGAAGATCGTTGAGGCCGTGCGCAAGTACAAACGTGTCTTTCAGACCGGAACCCAGCAGCGATCAGGCCGGAACGAATACACTGGCTGCATGTACGTGCGAAACGGTGCGATCGGTAAAGTGAAACGAGTTCTCGCGTCGAATTACCACAGTCCCATGGAGCCCCTGTATCCCAAACAGGACATCCCCGAAGGGCTGGATTGGGATATGTGGTGCGGACCGTCCGAACCGCCGCCGTTCAATTTCGTCATTTGGGACAACAGCAGCAATCCAAGCTG
>CAZURK010000056.1:0-61369 GCA_964623055.1 uncultured Pirellulaceae bacterium | reverse complement strand
GAAATGATGATTTTCGTGCCGAACGTCACACCCGTTCCCTCGTCCAGCCGGTGGATCAACCGGTAGTGGTTGTCCGGCATATCGTCGAAATACTGACCCTCCTTAACCACCGCTAGAGGGTCGTCGGTAGGCAGACCTCCAGCATCGTAGAATAGAGGATACGTCGGCGTCAGGTGTATGGCAACGGCTGCTCGATAATCGTCTTCTGAGTCCTTTCTACGAGCTAATGCAGCGCTAGCGTCCGCTTCCTCCCGAACGAATTCTGTGATCTGGTCCGTCGTTGCAAGGAATTCCGGTAGGGTCCCCAGCGAGGGAGAAACATCGAAAGTGAGGTTCCACGTTTTCACGGGTAGGACTGAGAAGGAGTTGGACTCGAAGCCCCACTCGTTGGCGTCATCATACTCCTCGTCGTCGTTCGCATCGGCGTAGAACAGGATCTTCGCAGAATCGGAAGAACCGGTCGGCTCCCAGTCAAGTGACGGTCCGAATTCCAGTTTGTCCACAACCTGGTCATCATACAGCACCTGGGCCCGAATCATGCTGTGCGCTCCAAACGACCCACCCCCGGCGATTTCGACACGAAACGTGCTATCGCCGTTGGAATCGAAGATCTCGCCCTCCCGAATCTCGAATGTGCTGTCCTCCTTCAGCAGCCACGGACGGATACGGCGAGCCTGAATGTACGTGCCTGGATTGAATATGATCACACAGATATGCAAAGAGTGTGTTTCCTCGTTCGTCGCGGGATCGTCGGTAATATCGAGGCTTCCATTACCGTTCTGGTCGATGCCCACGTGCACAACCACTGGGCCGGCGGTCGTGGGCGCGACTATTGGCGTCTCTGTAAAGTCCCCGGTCTCCGCGATGCCAGGGCCCGCTAATGAATACAAGACCGTGGCCGGGTCGGGCGCAGCCGCGCCGTTCACTCCATCAACCGACAACCTAACCATGTGGGGGACCGAATTCCACATGGACACGTACAGTGACTCCTCCGTGATGTCGTAAACCGTCAGTTCGTTCGGCAGATCCGCGAAGTTGTGCCGTTCCGTGGCGGTGAGACTCATCGTGGCATCTGCCGGCGGCCCCGATGGCGACACCGTGACTTGCGCGGTCGCAGTATCGCTATCGAGGCCGTCGTAGACCGTCAGCGAGACCTCATACGTATTGCCTGCTGACCACCCAAGGTTATCGGCAAGAGTGTCCCAGTAAATCGTTGGGCACTCTTCGTCGGATATTTCGTCCCCGTTGACGCCCCATCTGTAGGATAGCTCCGCCGCCGGCATGTGGTCCGGATCGTCCGAGTCCGAGCCATCGAGGAGGAGCGTCTGCCCTTCTTCAATGGTATAGACTCCGCCATCCCCGCCTGCGTCAGCTACCGGAGGTTGGTTAACGTCGGTCACCGTTACGACTACCGTTGCCGTGTCCGTAAGTAGGCCCCAATCTCGGACCTCAATCTCTAATTGTCGTGGCTCCTCGGCCGCTGTCAACTTGTCACTGTCAGGGACGGTGATCTTCCCGGTGTAATCAACAATCGCAAATGCAGAATCTTCATTGCCTGCGGTAATTGAATAGACGAGGAGACCCGCGTCGCCTGCATCCGGATCCGAGGCTGAAGCCGTTACCACCAGCGTCCCGTCTGGGCAGTCCTCGTGAATGGTGGACGTGTACTCGTCCTTGTCAAACTTTGGCGGATCGTTCACGGGATTGATGGTCACATCAAATGTCTCCTCGGACGAACCACCGTCGCCGTCGGTCACCTTGACTGTGACGGTGGCAGTGCCGTGCTTGTTCGCTTCGGGGTGAACTTCCACGTCGCGGACGGCGCCAAGCCCGCCAAAGCTGACGGAGTCCACTAGTTCCTCGGGAGACCAACTTGCGGACAACGCCAGGCTGGCCGCGGGAGTCTCAACATCGACCACGATGAAGACGAGCTTGTCCGTTGCGGTATCCTCGTCGGTGATCGTGTCCGAGATGTCCGAGATTGTCGGAGCGTCGTTTTCCGGTGTGATGTTGATTGCGACAGTTGTGTCGTCCGTCTTAGCGCCGCCCGCTCCGGTGTTGCCTTGGTCGTTGATCGTCAGTGTCAACTCGGCATAGGACGGGGGCGAGTCAGAGTTCGCCGTATATGTGAGTGTAGCGCCGCCGTTTCCGGCCAACAGATCGCTGATCTCGTCGATCGTGCCGGTCAGCGTCACCACTCCCTCATCCGAAACCGAAACGATGGTTCCCGTGGTGCCTGCAGTCGCATCGATCACTCCGAAGTCTGCTGCCAGGTCCAGTCTCACATCCCCTGTGTCCGCGTCCGGATCGGAAACCTCGAGCAGCGCGCCGTGTAGCGAAAGCGGCTCCTGTTCGGTCGCCAGCGGGCAGGCCCCGGCCGTGACCGTTGGCCGGTCGTTCACGGCACTCACCATGATGGTGATCGTCTCGTCGTCAGTCAGGTTCGGGGAACCGTCGTCGGTCACTGTGAACGTCACCACGTGCGCGCCCTGTTGGGCCTCCGTAGGCGTCCAGGAGAAGACACCCGTCGTGCCGGTAAACGTGGCGCCGGTGGGCAATCCGCTGGCCGACAGCGTCACGTTGTTCGCAGGCACGTCGCCGGGGTCGCTCGCGCTGACGGTGAACTCCAGCAGCGTGTCCTCGTCCACGCTCTGATCGCCGACCGGAGCCAACACCGGCGGCGAATTACCGCCAACGTCCAGGATCGTGGCCATCGCGGTCTCGTACGCACCCCACGACGTGGAAAGATCCACGTAGAAGTCCTCGTCCGGCTCGTTCTCGAAGTCGCTGAACGTGTCCACCGCGATGGTCTTCGAGGTGTCTCCAGGAGCAAATGTCAACGTGTCACTCGTGTACTGGTAATCGTAGCCCATGTCAGGATCGCCGCCGTACGCTAAACCGTCGTACGTGTTGTAGTACACGTCGACCGTCTCGTTTGGAGCCGGAGACAGCGTCACGGTGAATACCGCTGTCTCCCCCTCGGTCACCGTCACGTCAATGATCCCCAACACGGGTATGTTCGATGGATCATCCTGGATCGTCCCTATCCCCGACTCCCAAGCGCCCCAGGAGGTAGAAACATCCACATAGAAGTCCTCGTCCGACTCGCTCTCGAAATCGCTGAATGTGTCCACCGCGATCGTCTTCGACGTGTCTCCCGCGGCGAATGTCAACGTGTCGCTCGTGTACTGGTAGTCGTAGCCCATGTCAGGATCGCCGCCGTACGCCAAACCGTCGTACGTGCTGTAGTACACCTCGACCGTCTCGCTTGGTGCCGGAGACAGCGTCACTGTGAATACCGCTGTCTCCCCCTCGGTCACCGTCACATTGTCGATCGTTATCTGCTCCTGACCGGCACCCTCCGGCTCGATCGTGTAGGTGAACGACTGCCAGTCGCTGGTGTAGACCACGTTGTACATGCCGTCGTATTCCACCGCTCGGTAGTCCAGCGTGAACCCGCCGCTGTAGCCGTCGAGCGACGAGTCGTAGTCGCGCGGATCGTAGGTGAACGATTCACCGGGTGAGTAAACGTAGTGATACCCCTCCGCGGACCCGTCGGCGTAGTGGTCAAACTCTACTTCGACGTGGCCAGTGGCGAAGTCCCCGTTCACCACACCGGTCACTTGAGGGTCCGCCGTGATCATGTCCGTATCTGATGGGCCGGTATCATTCAGCAGCCCGAGATCGTCGACCGACGCGGCGAGCATTTCACGTCGTTCGAGCATTTCCAACGATAGAACGCGAGATCGTGGGTAAGATCGTCTTCGTTTCTTCCGCCTTCTTCTGCTGGCCAGACGTGACAGAAGCGACGGGTTTGTTGGGCTACTCATTCTGCTTCTCCCTCATCGTTTGTACCGCGGAAAGCCGTCAGCGCAGCTACATTGCCCACAAGGCATGGGAAACCAATTGCTTGCGTTCGCCAGTATGTCGAGGAGGAAAGGCGTGGCCCCGGTCCGGCCCGCTTTGCGAACAGAAGAAAGGATGAGGATGAAGCCAAGCGGGTCTACTAGTAAGAATTGCGCGAGCCACTCTCGTGTTGCGCGAAATCTTGAAGGATTCTCCCAGCGGCTATCCGAAGTCCTTGCCCGCGTAGACTTTATGGAGGGCAGAAAACTTCTTGTGCAAGCGATGGTGTCTCGCGCGTACTTGGGCGGGCGTGAGGTTTAGCGTCTGGGCGACTTCTTGCACAGTCCGACCTTCGACGACCCGCATGCACAAGACGCGATAGCTCTGTTCGGACGACGACTCCCGCAGCTTTGCCAGGATGACACCTACCAGTTCTTGTTCCCACTGCTGCTCCAGGTGAAGCGCTGGATCGGTACAGCGGTTGTGTAGCGTCGCGTCCAACGTATCGGCGTCGACAAGGCGCTCACTAGCCCGTGTTGTGCGTCTTCGGACCAGTTCGGCGGCTTTGTTGCGAACCACGGTCCAAAGCCACGCCCGCAGGCCGCTCGTGCTCGGCTCGTACTTCAGGCCAGGTACTTCGGCGACCACTGCCAGCCAAACGTCTTGCGCGAAATCAGACAACTGTTCTGTCGGCACTCTGCGTGCTCGGGCATACCGAAGTATCACCTCGCTGTAAGTCGCGTAGAACTGCTCCCATGCGAAGGCAAGCACTGAATCAGGAGCGGCGCAGCGAATCCGATCTGCCAAGTACTTCCGCGTGTCCTGGATCAGCCGATCGGAATCCGGCTTGTCTCCCGTCGATAGATGATCCGAGGTAGCTTCTGAGTCACGCATCTCGGCCATTTCTCTGGTCCTACCGTCGAGCCTTCTGCCTCCAACCCCGGCTCTGCTTCCCACCGACAGGCCACCAAGCCGGTTCCGTTTTGAGAGCTTGGATGGTAGCCGCCCACCCCGCGGGAAGGAGGCAGGACGCAGCGGCGGGTCACTTCTCTTTCACACGCGCGTCGAAGGCATGCCACTCCGAAGGTTGCCATCGCCGCACGAAAACCACCGACGATGCCCCTCAGACGAGAGGAGGTTGTCGACTTCGTGCGCATGTCTCGCTATCTAATAAATCGAATTGCGCGGCGAAATGTGGACATCGATCGCTGGAAAAAGGGCGCACAGGAAGACAAGAAATCGATGCTGGCCGGACTGTGGGGATCGCGGCGAAGCTCATAGATGATGTCAGTAGTGCCCTTTGATTTGGCGATAGGGCAGCGAGGGGCCCGAGCCTCCTATGCTGCGACCGGTGAGGATTGGCACATTTTTTCGTTTGACCGCAAGCCGGAGGCGATGGCGGACGCGACAGGGGAATCCTGGATAAATGAAAAACTCGCGAACCGGTCGGGGTGTGCTCTTCCGTTGGCCGGGGTAGAGGATACACTAGTACACTGCGGCGGAGATGCTGCTGCGATGTTGTCTGGGCTTTCTGGTCCGGCCATTTCGAGCGAAGGCTGGGAGATTCCCTCCAGTGTGCCGGCACTCAATCTCCGCCGTTCGGTGCCTTTGAGCCGAGACGCTCAGGGACGGAACACGAGGCGAGGCATTATAGTCTGATTTGGCCACATCCCGTCTTCCCCGTGGAAACGGTTTATGCCCACCGTACTTGTAGTTGATGAATCCCATGTCGATCAGCGCCTTGTCGCCGGGGCGTTGGAGAACACACCAGACCTGAAAGTAGAATTCGCTGAAGACGGCCACGAGGCTCTGGACCGAATCAGTGCAAATACCCCCGATTTGGTCGTGACTGACCTCGTCATGCCGAAGATGAACGGCGTTGAGCTGCTGGCAAGCGTCAAACGTCTGCATCCGCGCGTTCCAGTGGTCTTGATGACTTCGATCGACAACGAGGAACTGGCCGAGCAGGCTGTGGAATGGGGGGCGCTCGCCTACATTCCAAAGACTGCGATTGCGAAAATCTTGCCGGGGATTGTCAACGAGTTGTTGACTCTGGCCAAAGAGAAAGCCGAAGTTTCTCGACTCCTGGAGAGCATCGCCGAATCGGAAACCAGCTTCGTGCTGAAGGACAACGACACCTCGCTGATCGCACCGTTGCTGGAGTACGCTGGCGGATGCCTGCGCAACTCGGGAGTATGCGACGAGGGCGCCGAAGATCTGATATGCCTGGCCCTCGAGGAGGCACTACGAAACGCCGTGCATCACGGCAACTTGGAGTTGAGTTCCGAGTTGCGTGAGATGTTCGACGAGGACCTCTTCAACAAGGCGTTAGACGATCGTCGGAAGCTCTCACCGTACTGCGACCGCAACGTCTACGTTAAAGTCAAGATCTCGCCCGACGGAGTGACGTTTGTTGTACGCGATGACGGCGACGGCTTTGATCCGTCGAAGGTTCCCGATCCCACGTCGGAAGAAGGTTTGGAGGCGGTGAGCGGTCGCGGGATTCTACTGATGCATTCGCTGATGGACAAGGTAACGTTCAACGAAAAAGGCAACGAAGTGACACTTGTCAAGCAGCGTCCGGAGGAGTAGGTCAAACCCACCGCAGCGGATCGCTCTCTTCACGGCTGGTCCAGACGTTTAACTCGCCGAAGTGATCGCCCAGTTCCTTCGCTAGTAACTCCACGGCGAATCGTTCGCTCGCGTAGTGTCCCGGTAACAACAAGGCAATGTCTCTGGCAGCCGCCTCCAAATACGTGTGGAAGCTGGTTTCGCCTGTCACCAGCACGTCGCATTTGGCCCGGCAAGCCGGTTCCAGGAACTCGCCCGCCGCGCCGCACGCGACGGCGACACGTTTCACGCTTCGGTCGACTGCTCCGACCACGTGCAGACCGTCCAGTTTCAGAAATGCCTTCAGCGTGGCCGCCACTTCCGTCAGCGAAGCATCGTCGGCCAATACGCCGCAACGTCCGGCGCCCAGGCCCTTGGGATCTAGTTCATTGGCGACCAGCGGGGTAATGTTCGTCAATCCCAGACCCTCGGCCAATCGTTGATTGATACCGGCGGCTGCCGAGTCGAAAGCGGTGTGGGGACTGTAGACGGCGATCCCTGCGCCGATCAACTGCAGCAGCAGTCGGCTTGGTGTTTCGTCGGTCGTCAGTCTCTTCAACGGGCGGAACGGCAGCGGATGATGAGTCACGATCAGTTCCGCCCCATCACGAACTGCCTCGTCGGCACTGGCCGGCGTGACCGTCAGGCAGGTCATGAGACTGCTGATTTCCTTCTTCGGATCACCGACCAACAGTCCCACGTTGTCCCACTCTTCGGCAAGATGCGGAGGGGCGAACTCTTTCAGGAAGTCACAAATCGACTGCAATTCGATCATGGCAACGGTTAACCCACCTTTGAACTACTGCACAAAGTCCGCTAATCTACTGCTAGAATGCCAAGTCCGGTCGCACCGTAGCTGAATTCGCAAGAATTCAGACGCTTCTGGCAACCTTGGGGCCCTCTGGATTCTTGCGAATCCAGCTACATAGCGCCGTGGCATCAGGCTCCTCATCGTAGCGTTATGGTCTTGTGGCCACAATCGAGAAGTACATCAATGCTTAGAATCAGAATCGGAATCCAATTGGCAAGCCTTCGGCTCCCGTTGAAACAGGCGATCAAGCGGGCCGCCGAGCTGGGTGCCGAGGCCGTGGAAATCGACGCTCGGGGGGAGGTCAGGCCACGCGAGTTGTCACAGACCGGCGTCCGGCATTTGCGAAAGATGCTCGAAGACTACAACCTTCGTGTGTGCGCCATCGGATTTCAGACTCGCCACGGCTACAACGTCTACGAAAACCTGGATCGGCGTGTTGCGGCGACCAAAGAAGCGATGGAGCTTGCGTACAAGTTGGGCTGCGATGTCGTCGTGAATCACGTCGGACAACTGCCCAGCAGCCAGGAGGGCCCTGAGTGGGAGTTGTTGGTCGAGACGCTCGCCGACGTTGGTGAACATGGGCAGCACGCAGGATCCACCCTGGCGGCTCGCACCGGCGCCGAAAGCGGCGAAGATCTGGCGGCGTTGATCGCCGTTCTGCCACAGGGCGCGCTGGGCGTGGATCTTGACCCGGGCAGACTGATCGTCAACGGCCATTCCGTCGAGGACGCCGCAATCGCACTTGGAAAGAACGTATTACACGTTCACGCGACGGACGGCGTGCGCGATCTGGCGCAAGGCCGCGGCACGCAGACTCTTCTGGGACAAGGTGCCGTTGACTTTCCAGAATTGCTCGGGATTCTTGAGGAACAGGGATATCGCGGCTACTTCACCGTGGAACGACCGCTGGCCGAGAAACCAGCGTTGGAGATTCGACAATCCGTCGACTACTTGCGAAGTTTCTAGACCGGATTATGCAAGCCCGAAGCGCAAGCGAGGGAAACGCGGCGATTCCTTCGCTTGCGCTTCAGGCTTCAATGCGCGGAGCTTTGGGTCATATGGACACAAGTCTTAGTTGTCACGCATGCTGCAACGAAGGATGACTGCTTCATTACTAATCCGGGCTGAGTGGAAAGCGTCTCAGCCCTCAAGAGGAGAAGAGCAATGGACCGACGCCAGTTCTTCAGAGCGAGCGCCGCGACGGCCGCGGTTGGGTCAATTATCTCGAGCGGGTCTGACGCGAGCGAGGCGCGTGCAGCCCTCAAGACGCCGGAATCTGCCGCGCCTGCCGTTCTGCGCGACTATACGGCTGCGGACCACCGCAAGCGACTCTTGAACATCGGAGTTTGCCAGCGCAGCATCCGATCGTGTTTGCGCAAGCACTTGATCACCAGTTACCTGCCCGGCCAATGCTGCTACAACCTGGGCGAATACCCTTGCCGGAAGCCGTGGAATCCGGACGACTGGGACGAGCAGGAATTGGATCGCCTGCGGGATCACGGTATCCGCTTGATCCACCTGCACGAGGACTGGAGCGATTCACAGCGGCTTTTCGGCAGTCACAAGTTGGCTCCGTTGAATCCCGCCGGTTTTCGCCGGTTCGTCGACATGGTTCATCGGCGCGGAATGAAGGTGATTGTCTACGCGTCGAGCGGTTATTTCGAGCAGAACGATCCGGACTTTCGACCAGAGTGGACCGAGGCGGGCGATCGTCCGTTGCGTGAGATCTATTTTCGATACGCCCATTGCTCGCCGGCCAGTCCCGGATGGCGAGCGTACTACCTGAAACACCTCGTTCGCATCTTGGACGACTACGGCGTCGACGGCATCTACAACGACCTGGGATATCGTCAGCCGCCGGATCTCTCTGAGCAACCGACCGGAGATCAAGTACTCGCGTTCGAGGAGAGTGGGACCAACGATGGCTCGCTGGCCGATTTGCTTGCCATGATCTACGCCGAAGTTCACCGTCGTGGCGGCATTGTGAAGCTGCATCGAGGCGGCCCGCGATGCCCAAACACGGACCTGAAAGTCTACGATTATCTTTGGGTCGGCGAAGGGGGAAGACAAGGCGATCGGCTTCGAGAGGCGGTCAAAGATCATCCCCCCTACGTGGTGCCGTGCCTGGACATGAGCCGCGCCACGATTGCCAACGAGAACGAACTGTACCTGCATGCGATTCCGTACATGCAGTTCCCGGTATTGCTGGCCGGCCGGCCTTTCACCGGCGAACGGGCATTGATTCCCGGCATCGAGTATCCGCCGGAGGAAAAGTGTTTCTGGACACGGCATTGCCGCGCGATGTGGAGACACCACCAGGCAAACCCAAACGGCCCGCACAGTTACGGATGGTGGGATTCCGTGCCTGGCCGTCCAGAAGCTCGGCCGACGCACGCCCGCTGGTTGAAACAGTATCTGCCTCTGGTGGAAGAGGGCACCTGGGCTTGGCTCGAGATCGGGGGCTCGGACCTGTTCACCAAGCCGCTCCCCGAATCCGTCGTCGCATCGTCATTTGCCAACCGGGCATCGTACCTGGTGTTGGCGAATTACGGCGCTACTTCGGCCCAAGTCGAAACGTCGGCCGCATATCTGCCTGTAACAGATTCTTCCGCGGAGGCCAAGAATCGCTGGGACCTCGAAGCACGTTCGTTAACCATGCTGAGGCGACACAGCGAGAGCACGGCGTAGCAGCGAATGTTACAGGCTCCAACCCTCGCGGTATTTCTTCCGAATGAAGCGATCCGCCTCCGGGCAATTTGTTGCCCTCAGATTCTCCGAATCCCATTCCAACTTCTGTTTGACCCGGCAAGAGACGATCCCCGCCAGGATGTTCTCCGTCATCTTTCCACCATAGTCGAAGTTGCACGGCGTGGGTGCGCCGGTTTTGGCGCCATGTATCCATTCTCGGTGATGGCCGATGGAGCGAGGAATCGACGGCGCGGGTGGCTGGAAACCCTCGAACTGTTTCTGCGGCAGGAGGACATGCCTGCTGTAGTTGGCAAGCAGTTGGCCCTTGTCGCCGTTAAAGAGCATTCCCAAACCGCCCCACTTCTCAAGATCCACGTCCGGCGGTGATTCCGGTTTCTTGCCGCCGTCGTGCCAGTACACCGTCACCGGCGGCCGCTGGCCACATGCCGGGTACTCCCACCGAATCGAAAGCCACTCCGGGTAGACTTCGGGGTAACCGCCTTTGGGATCGGAATCGGCCTCGACCGTGGTGGCGATGCCCAGGTCAAGCGCCCAGCAACCCAGGTCGATGATATGCGGGCCCATTCCGCCGATGGTACCGTTACCGAAGTCCCACCATTTGTCCCACCATAGACAACCGCCGGCGAAGTACGTGGGGTGATAGGGACGTTCGGGTGCCGGGCCGAGCCACAGATCCCAGTTCAGATTTGACGGCACGGGATGCTTGTCCTCTGGGCGGTGTCGCGGGCCCAGCGGCACTCGGTTGCACCAGTTGTGCACCTCGCGAACGGTTCCGATCGCGCCGCCGCGAATCAGTTCTACCACGCGTCGGAAGTTCTCGCCCGCGTGGATTTGAGTGCCTTGTTGTGTGGCCACTTTGTCCTTGACCTTCAGGTACGCCTGGCGGACGGCCTGGGCCTCTTCCGGCGTATGCGCGATTGGCTTCTCGCAGTACACGTGCAACTCGCGCCGCAGCGCGCCGACGCTGACCAAGGCGTGCGTATGTTCCGTGGTGCTGCACACGACCGCGTCTAGATCCTTCTGGTCCAGCATCTTTCGCCAGTCGTCGTACGTCTTGGCGTTGGGAAAACGTTTGGCAGCACCAGCCAGTTTGTTACTGTCCACGTCACACAGTGCGACGATGTTTTCGCTGGCGACGCTGTTCATGTTGCCGCCCCCGCGACCGGCCACGCCAACGATGCCAATGTTCAGCTTCTCGTTAGGCGATTCGCCGCTGGCCAAGACCCGACTGCCGACCACCAATGCGCCGGCTCCGGCCAATGTCGTTCGCTTGAGGAAGTCACGCCGATTCGTTTGCCCATTCATCGACTGTCTCCTTGCTGTGCAAGTGGTTATTGTGATGCCGCCTCGAAAAGGGCTTCAAGGTTCTCGAAAGGGATTTCGGGGGTCAGAACGTTTGCGGGACTAATGATGTAGCCGTCGCCGTATGGGCTGCCCAACAGGTCTATCAGGCGACGGGTCTCGTCCCTAATCTGCTGGGGCGTACCGCGGCAGAGCAACTGCTGCAGATCTATCGCGCCGCAAAATGATACTCGACCGCCGAACTGTTCAACAAGCTGCCTCATGTCCATCGCGCCCGGTTGCACCGGGTCCAGTACGTCCATGCCAATGTCGATCAGGTCTGCTACGATCCCCAGCACATTTCCACAACTGTGGAACACCACATCCATCTGGTAACGATGGGCTTCATCGAAGAACGCGGTGTAGTGCGGTTTGAAGAAACTTCGCCACATCTCCGGCGAAATCATCAGCCCGGTCTGGCTTCCCCAATCGTCGGTCAGGAAGACGGCATCGGCGCCAAGCTCGCCCCACGCGCGGATCAGTTCCAGTACGTACCCGGCAATCGCACCCAACAGCCGTCTCATTTCGCGCTCGTGAGTGTAGAAACCGCTGAATGTGTCCATCATGCCGCGCACAGCATGTAGACGTTCGAACAGCGCAAGATGAATCGTGCCCATGCAGTACCGGGTAGCACTGTGTTGCGCAAGCGCGGCTGCGCCGGCATCCAACCGGCCCGGGGCCCGAGGATCGGGTAGCCAACGAGCAAGGTATTCGTCCAGTACCGACCAGTCCTTCAGCGGATAATCGACGGGCGTGGCGCCCACACCACCGACGGCGTGCGCCCAACGTGTTCCCCACTCGTCCTCCCATTCGGCATCTCGCATCGCCACCTCGATCGGATCGATTCTGTGGCCTTGTCCCGGCGGTTGATACCCGATCCACAGGTCGTAAGGCACGATGCGGATGGCATCGTCCGGGTAGCGACAGAAGAGATCGGCCAATGCATCGCCGTGTCGCAGGATGATGTCCGGCGACAGCCGCTTGAGCCACACCGGGCACTGCCCGGAGCCTTCACGGTGAACTGCCTTCTTCACCCAATCCTTGCTGGGCGGCGCGGCCAATAGTGCCGCATTGACCCGTTCCTCAAACCGCTGCAATGCTGCATCCATCTCGGGGATCGACAGCGAAAGGTAATCGTAGGTGGATATCATAGTCGCGTTCCTGAGGAGGAGCCCCTCGTTTCACGGCTCAGTGTAACACGGTCAATCCGTCAATCGAATCCAACGGCGGCGGAAACGGCCGGATCTCGGATCGGTCCCGGTTAGATTCCGGCCAAGGGGATAGAATACCTTGAGCGGGTGGTTGGGGTCTCCACAAATGAGCACCTGATGGCGCCCCTTTGCTTCTTCTCCCACGGAATTGCCTGTCGTGCGGCTTCCGGATACATTGGGCTCGTGTGGTTCGTTCGACTGGCGCGACATAGCGTGCTGGTCCATCATCCCTCGCCAAGGAAGTCCCGGATCTGCAAAGTGTCTTCAAATCCAATTGATCCCGCCGATGTGGTGTTGGGCGTCCGGCTTGGCCGGCTGCACCTGCGAAACCCGATTCTTGTGGCGTCGGGCACGTTCGGCTATGCGCGCGAGATGGAGAATGTGGTTGATCTGGGACGTCTGGGAGGCGTTCTTCCAAAGACGATCACAAGAGAGCCTCGGCCGGGGAACAAGCCGTGGAGGACGGTCGAGACGACGGGCGGTCTGCTCAACTCGATCGGCCTGGACAACGATGGAATCGAGGCGTTTGTCGCCCATCACATGCCCTATTTGCGAAGCTTATCCACGCCAACGATCGTCAGCATCGCCGGACGTACTCACGACGAGTTTGTCGAGATGGCCGAGCGGCTTGACGGCGAAACGGGCGTGGCGGCGCTGGAATTGAACATATCTTGCCCGAACGTAACCGGCGGAATCGACTTTGGGACAGATGCCAAATCGTGTGGGCGGTTGGTGTCTGCAGTCCGACAGGCGTGTGATCTGCCGATCTTGGCGAAATTGACGCCGAACGTGACGAAAATCGCGGGGATCGCCACGGCGGCGGCCGAAGGCGGCGTGGA
Source organism: uncultured Pirellulaceae bacterium (assembly GCA_964623055.1). GTDB lineage: Bacteria > Planctomycetota > Planctomycetia > Pirellulales > Pirellulaceae > JADHUC01. The sequence continues at coordinate 48,002 of CAZURK010000056.1, read as the reverse complement.
CGCCATTAGTCTGATCAACACCGTGCTGGGGATGGCGATCGACTGGAGAAGCAGGCGGCCGTTGCTTGGCAATGTGCTGGGAGGGCTGAGCGGGCCGGCGATCAAGCCGGTAGCCTTGCGTTGCGTCTATCAAGTAGCTCAAGCGGTCGATACACCCCTGGTTGGAATTGGCGGCATCGCCACAATCGACGATGTAATGGAGTTCCTCGTGGCGGGAGCCAGCGCCGTTCAGATTGGGACCGCCAACTACTACGATCCGACGGTGACGATGAAGTTGCTGGACGCTTTGCCGACGGCTCTGGCCGAAGTTGGTGCGTCGGCGGTTGGCGATATTGTTGGAACGCTGCAGACGGACGCCGCGGCGTTCACTCGCGAGACCGAGAAATCGGACTAAGGCCAGTGAAGTGCTGCTGTGATCGCAAGAGGCGTGCGGCGTAGAGACGCGACCATGAATGTTATTGGCATCGGCACAGATATTGTCGAGACACTGCGAATCGCGCAGATGATCGAACGCCACGGCGAGTTGTTTATCAACCGCGTGTACACACCTCACGAGATTGACTATTGCAGCGCGCGCAAAGCGTCCACGCAGCACTACGCCGGACGTTGGGCGGCCAAGGAGGCGGTTTTGAAAGCCTTGGGTACCGGCTGGTCGCGCGGAATTCGTTGGCGCGACATCGAAGTGCAGAACGAATTGGGCGGCAAACCGCACATCAAGTTGGAAGGCGGCGCGCTGGAAGTTAGTCGGCGTTTGGGAATCGACGAGATGCTGATCAGCATATCTCACTGCCGAAGTCACGCCACGGCGTATGCATTGGCCGTCGGACACTCGACTTGACGACATGGTTGGGCGGTGCAGGCGAGGCCCGCGTGTGAAACGTCGCCGGTTCGTGGGGCACGTTTCCAACGTGCCATACCTCGCCAAATCCCGGTCACTGGCACGTTAGAAACGTGCCCCACTCTGCCGAAGCTACGATCGGGCTTGGCGAGGCAAGGTCTCTCAATCGCCTCCCTGCGTCGTATCCGCTTCGCACGCCAATTGCTTTTCGACGTACTTGGCAAGCACGTCGGTCTCCAAGTTGACGGGATCGCCCACTCCCAGGCCGCCGAGTGTCGTGACTTGGAGCGTGTGAGGGATCAGGGCCACGCTGAATCGCTCGTCCTCGACATCCACCAACGTCAAACTGACACCGTCCACCGCAATCGAACCTTTGCTTGCCATCTGAGGGGTCAGCCGTTTTGGCATGCGAAACCAGATCGTTGACCAGTCTTTTTCGTCCAGGCGTTCGTCGAGATGTCCGACGGCGTCGATATGGCCGGTGACGAAATGTCCGCCAAGTTCGTCGCCGATCTTCAGAGATCGTTCCAGGTTGACTTGGCTTCCCTCCACCAGTTTCCCAAGATTCGTGCGGCTGAGCGTTTCGGCGCCGGCGTCGAATCCAAACGTCTTCTCGTCCATTTCGACCACGGTCAGACAGCAGCCGTTGACGGAAATACTGTCGCCAATCTTGGTGTCGCGAGCTATCTCTTCCGCTTCGATAACGAGGCGAACGCCGGGCGGGTCCGAAATCAATCGCCGTACGGTTCCCATTCGCTCTACAATTCCGCTGAACATATCGTCTCTTCCTTTCAAAACGGCAGGACCGCGACCAACGAGACCGCGCTGCCCGGCCATCTACCGGTTTGTCTGCGCTACGTTCGTAGTACCGGCTTCAGCCGGCCGTTTCCGCCTAAGCACTGGCCAAACAATAGGTGTCGTAGCCGAAGTCGTGAGACTTCGGACGGAAGCGGCAAGAACCGAAGTCTCACGACTCCGGCTACACTCAAATGCGACAGTAGTTCATTGGCCGATCCTAAAGGCGGTACTACGAACACATCACTGTCGTGCAATAGCTGCGAAGTGTGTTATGTTAAGGGCACTACCCGCTCTAGTTCAATACGCCCTGTGATTCGCCATGAAACTGATCAAAGTAGCCGCTGCCGTACTAAACCAGACCGCTTTGGCCTGGGACGAAAACAGATCGCACATTGTCGATGCGATCCGGGCCGCTCGCGAGCGGGAAGTTCGCGTGCTTTGCCTGCCGGAACTGTGCATCAGTGGATACGGTTGCGAGGATGCCTTCCATTCGCCTGGTACACAGCAGATTGCCCAGGATGTACTGCTGGAAATCGTGCCCGAAACCGAAGGCATGATCGTGTCACTGGGGCTGCCGCTTTTGCATCGTGGCGGGCTGTTCAATACTGCATGCCTGGTTGCGAACGGCCAAATCCTCGGCTTTGTGGCCAAACAGAACCTGGCCAACGAAGGCATCCATTACGAGCCTCGGTGGTTCAAGCCATGGCCAGAGCAGGTCTGCGTGGAAGCTGAGATGGGTGGCAGGAAGTACCCGTTGGGGGACTTGGTGTTCGACTGTGGCGATGTGCTGTTGGGTTTCGAGATCTGCGAAGACGCATGGGTCGGCGGTCGTCCGGGGGTAGAACTGGCCCGTCGCAACGTGGACATCATTCTGAACCCGAGCGCCAGCCATTTTGCCTTTGGCAAACACCAGATTCGCCAGCGTTTTGTGCTGGAAGGCTCTCGTGCCTTCAACGTCAGCTATGTCTACGCGAATCTGCTGGGTAACGAAGCCGGGCGGGCAATCTACGACGGAGACGCCATGATCGCCAGCGACGGGCAAATGCTGGCAATCGGTCCTCGCTTCTCCTACGCGGACTTCAACCTCACCACCGCCGTGATCGACGTACACGCGACCAGGATGAGTCGTGCGCGATCTGGCACGTCTCGCGTCGAGGTGAAGTATCAGCCGGAGTCCTGCGTTTCCGCCGATTTCGATTTTCCGTCCATCGGTCCGGAACAAACAAATATCGAACCGCCAGCCTGGGAAAACGGGCAACACGTGAAAGAGGAGGAATTCGCCCGCGCTGTTTCGCTGGGACTATTCGACTACATGCGAAAGAGCCGCTCGCGCGGTCTCGTCGTATCATTGAGCGGCGGTGCCGATTCGGCAACGGTCGCGACGCTGTCGGCGATGCAGGTCCAACTTGGCGTCGCCGAACTGGGCCAGCTTAGATTCGTTGAGAAGCTGTCGCACATCCCAGGACTGGACACGGCTGCGGACGCTCGTGAATTGGTGAGCCGTCTGCTGACGTGCGTCTACCAAGCCACACAGAACAGTTCGACTACCACCTTCGAAGCGGCTCGCGGCGTTGCTGAGGCAATCGCGGCTCAGTTCCTCCGCTTCGACGTGGATGCGTTGGTCCAGAATTACGTCACGGTTGTGTCGGACGCCATCGGTCGACCGCTTACCTGGGGCCAAGACGACATAGCCCTACAGAACATCCAGGCCCGTGCCCGCGCGCCCAGCGTCTGGCTGTTGGCCAATATCCGCGGCGCTCTGCTGCTGGCCACCAGCAATCGCAGCGAGGCGGCGGTTGGCTATGCGACGATGGACGGCGACACGTGTGGCGGCCTGTCGCCGATCGCCGGAATCGACAAGGCATACTTGCGCCGCTGGCTCCGCTGGATGGAGCAGCACGGCCCAGAGGGCGTCGGGCCGTTGCCGGCCCTGTCGAAAGTGAACGACCAACAGCCGACGGCCGAACTGCGTCCGCAGGATGCGGGGCAAACCGACGAAGACGACTTGATGCCTTACGTTGTGCTTGACGAAATCGAAAGGGCTGCGATTCGCGACAAACTCACGCCGTTAGAAGTGCTTCACCGCATGGAGGCACGCGATTGGGACTACTCGCGCGAGCAATTGGCTGCGTGGGTTAAACGATTTTTCCGACTCTGGTGCCGCAACCAGTGGAAGCGCGAACGGTACGCGCCGTCGTTCCATTTGGATGATGAGAACTTGGATCCAAAGACCTGGTGCCGTTTTCCGATTCTATCGGGCGGTTTCGATCGAGAACTGGCTGAATTGCGGGACTACGTAGACGAGTAGATGGGCGTAATGGAGGGGCCAGGATGATGTACTCGGTGCGATTCGTTCTTCTGTTCCTCGTCGGGATTCTGCTTTTCCTGCCGTGCGCTAGTCCACTCGCTACATCCCCGGTGATGGCGGACGATATGGTCCGTTGGGATTGGCAGTTCCGCGAATCGCTCGTTGCGATTCGTGGCTGGGAAACGCTGCTTGCTCGGCTCGACGAAACGACGCAAGAGTCGATCTACCCTGTGCCGGTTGACGGTCGTCCGGTCACTTGGCCAAATCCAATTCCGCGGATGCTTCAGCCCGAGGAAGACCGGGACCGTTGCCTGTGGCTTCGATTCTCGGAGGTGAGCCTGCAGGTCCAGCGTTCAGGTCGCCAGCTTGGCGCGGAATGGAAAGCGGCTGACGTTGACAAAGAGGTAGTCGGCTACGTTCATCCTGGCGGGGGAGGCAAGGATCAATGGTATCACCGATATGAACGGCGGTTCGACCGCTTGTTGCGGTTTCGTGCGAAGCCGTCAGCGTTGGCAGTATCGCTTGACGCTCCGTTTGACTTTCGTCGCGGAGACAACGAAATCGTCGTGCGTGTGGCAAACGTGACCGAAAAACCCGTTACGGTTGCTGCTCGGCTCGACTTCCACCGCCCCGATGTGTCACGCGCGGGCAAACCTCTGGAAGCCGTCGTTCCGCCCGGACAAGAAAAAGCGTTGCGGCTTGATCTCCTGCTCGAAGAGGAAGGCGGCGGGCTGGTGGGGCTCAGCCTGACCGCGGGGGACGATTCGTTCTGGATTCCGCTGCTTGCGCACCTAGAGGACATAACCTCAGTTCTGCGGAGCGTTGGGCAAATCCTCGATGACACGCCCGACGCCGACGCGGCCGAACGTTTGGCAGCTCTCACTCGTAAGGTTGAGCTTTCTGCGAACGTTTCGGGCGAAAGCTGGCGAAGGCTATTCGAGGAGGCATCGCGACTCCGAGACGAACTGCTTCTGCGCCGTGTTCACTTCGACACGCTTTTGTTCGTGAAACGCAAGCCCTACTTCTCCGAACAACCGTTCATGGACGCCCATCATTTGTTCAATCGGCCGGGCGGGGGTATCTACCGCCTTTCGCCTGTTCGACCGGATGGAAAGGTGACGCCGGTGGTCGATTCAATGGGCGACGGTGTCTATCGCGATGCCTGCCTGCACTTCTGCGCCCAGCGATTGCTATTCGCGTTTGGTAACGGCTCGGACCAATGGGACGGCGGCCAGAGCTACGACCTTTATGAAGTAGGTGTCGACGGGACGGATCTGCGGCAGTTGACATCGGGGCCGAAAAACGATTGCGAGCCCTTCTACCTGCCAAACCGTCGTATCGGTTTCACCTCGGACCGCTCGGAACATTACGTGATGTGCGGCGGCAACCGGCATTCGCCCACGTTGTTCGTGGCGGAGGTGGATGGTTCCGATGTCCGGCAGTTGAGCTACAACGTATTCAACGACTTCAATCCCACGGTGTTGCCGGACGGGCGAATCCTGTACAGCCGTTGGGAATACAACGAGCGTAGCGTCACGTCGCTGCACAACCCGTTCACGATGAACCCGGACGGCACGATGGTCGCTCCGTTCTATGGTAATGCGACAATTCGACCCAACGTCGTGATGTTTCCGCGCCCGGTGCCGGGAAGCCACAAAGTGATGGCCCTGTTAACCGCTCACCATGGTCAAACGCACGGGCCAATCGGTTTGATTGACGTGCGGCGGGGACCGGATGGCGAGGAACCGCTGGAGATCCTCACGCCCGGCCTTCCTTTGATGGGCGAACATGCTGACGACAGCCGCTACGGTTGGTTCAGCGACCCTGTGCCACTTTCGGAATCGACGTATCTCTGCTCCTACACGCCCACCGTACTGCCGTGGCTCGAACGAAGTTGGGCTCTGTACGTGGGCGATCGGCACGGCAATCTGGCGTTAGTCTATCGCGATCCGATGATCTCTTGCGCCGAGCCCGTCCCGCTGGTGCCACGCTCGCGACCCCACTCACGTCCTTCGGCTCTGGAGGCTATGCACGCAAGCGAACCCGAGGCCACGTTGGCCCTAGTCGATGTCTATGATGGCCTGCAGGATGTCTCGCGCGGTACGGCCAAGTATCTGCGATTGCTGGAAGATGTGCCGCGAAAATCCGTGCGCCGAGGCGGGGTGGTGCTGACCTCGGGCACACAGATCTTCACTATCAAGCGAGTCCTGGGGACGGTGCCGATCGAGTCCGACGGATCGGCGTGCTTTGTCGTTCCGGCCGACCGAAATGTCTATTTCGAGGTACTGGACGCCCAACAGCGAGAAATTCAACGAATGCGAAGCGTTGTTTGCCTGCGGCCGGGCGAACAACGAACCTGTATCGGCTGCCACGAGCCGAAAAACGCGGCGCCGCCGAATCGCCCACTCACGGCGCTCGGTCGGGAGCCCAGTCGTCCGAACCCGCCTCCTTGGGGCACGAAAATCGTGAGTTTTCTTCGAGACGTGCAGCCGCTGATCAACGACAAATGTACTGGCTGCCACACGCACGACCGCTTCGCGTGCGGTGTCATTCTGACCGACGACCTGAGCGATCAGTTCACGGTCGCATACGAGGAACTGCTGCCGTATGTGAGCGCGGCCAACGCTAACCGCTGGGACCATCCCAACGACGTTTTCGCGCAGCCGCCTTACACCTATGGCTCGACAGCTTCCCGGCTGATGAAACTACTGGACGCGGGCCACCATGACGTTGAATTGACGGAGGAGGAGCGACTGCGGCTGGTGAACTGGATTGACGCCAACGGCGTTTACTACGACTGCTACGAATCCGACGCATACGGCCCAAAACGCAATATCTTCGTCGGTTCGACAAGAGACGCCATGAACGAAGTTCACAGGCGACGTTGTGCGACCTGCCATGGCGCGCACGATGGCCGGCACGACACATGGTGGCTTTCGATCAATCGACGTAACGTGAAGATGAGCCGGGCTCTGATGGCGCCGCTGGCCCAAGCGGCTGGCGGCTGGCAGCGGTGCGGCGCACCGGTGTTTGCCGATACGAATGATCCCGATTACGCGAAGCTGCTCGGAGCGATGAGTTCGCTCCGCGAGTTGCTCGCTAAGCGACCTCGAGAGGACCTACTTTCGATCGCTGGAACCGACGTCGATCGGCAGACGGTAGAGCTTCCCCCGCCACCGCCTCCTCGGAAGCGAACCGGGCCCAAATTGCCTCCGGGTGACTGGGCCTACCTGAGTGATCTTCCGTGGCAGTCCGCGCGAGCCGGTTGGAGCTGCAATGGCGACAAACTCCCGCGACGCGATCGCGACGCGCAAGACAACCTGCTGCACCTCGGCGGGCGGCGATTTCGCAAGGGCATCGGCACCCACGCACCGTCGGAGATCGTGTGCAGCCTGGACGGCAGCCACGATCGTTTCCAGGCGGTCGTCGGCGGCGCCGAGGCACGCGGTACGGTTGTGTTCCAGGTTTTCGGCGACGACAAACTGTTATTCGAAAGCGATTTGATGCACGGCATGCGCGGCACGAAGCCGGTCGACATCGGCGTTGTCGGCGTGAAGCGGCTTCGGCTTGTCGTCACCGATGCCGGAGACAACTACTTCTCCGACATGGCCAACTGGGCGGACGCACGCTTGCGAAGGGCGGGTTCGGCCAGAACTCCCCCTAATCAGGCGGACGATTGACCTCAATGCCGTCACCGCCGTGAGCGCCACGTGGGGCACGTAACTCGATGCTGCTCGTATTGTCGGCAGATTCTGCTTTTTCTCCTTCTGCGGCGGCTCGCCCGCTCAAGCTGGACGCCTCGGTGGTCGAACAACTCCGTTAAGGCGTTGCTGTGGTATACTCCTGCAATAACACAGGTGCGAGACCGCTATCGGCTATGGCCGTTTCCGGATCATGAAACTTCGACTGTAGCGGCAGCAGGCCCGGCGAAGATCACGACCAAACAAGAAGAGCCGCCGCGCAAAATCGACTCGTTCCGCGTAAGACGCCGACCGCGGCACTTACGCACCCTTAGCCCATCCCCTGAAACGAAATCGCCGAAGCGCCGCGGTGGGCAAATAGTCGAACCTCGTTTTGGCCGTTGTCCGGGCGGGACAGATTCTGGCGAGGACGGTCGCCTCTTCCTCGCGCATGGCGGCCTGAGAAGAAGCGGGGCGGGATTCGTTCTTGGAACGCCTCCCGCCGTTCTCAGAGTCGATCCCGATTTGGGAGGTTCTGGAGTTGGATCTTTCCCATGGCGTTTCGCGGCAGGGCGTCGAGAAAGACAACGCTCTTGGGAACCTTGAAACTGGCCAAGTGCTTCTTGCAGTAGTCCATCAGCTCCTGCTCGTCGACGTTGTGCCCGGCGGCGATGACGATGTATGCCTTGACCAGTTCGCCGCGACGCTGGTCGGGCACGCCGATCACGGCCGCTTCGCTTACGGCCGGATGCTCCACCAGGCAGTTAATGACTTCCTGTGGATAGATGTTGAATCCGCCGGAGATGATCAGTTCCTTGCCACGTCCGCAAATGACGACATGGCCGTGCTCGTCGAAACGCCCTAGGTCGCCCGTCTTGAACCAACCGTCTTGGAAGCTCTCTGCCGTCTTCTCTGGTTGTCGCCAGTATTCCTTCAGTACGTTGGGCCCTTTGATCTGGATCTCGCCCGCGTCGCCATCGGCAACCGGGCGGCCGTCTTCATCGGCGATGCGCAAACGCACGCCCGGCAACGGTCGGCCGACCGTGCTTTGAATTCGCCCGCCCGCGTACAGATTGGACGTGATCATCGCCGTTTCCGACATGCCATAGCGTTCCAGGATCTCGTGGCCGTAGATGGCCTTGAATCGGTTGAAGGTGTCCGGCGAAAGGGGTGCCGACCCGGAGACATACAAACGCATGTGGCTGGGGATTTCCGCGCCCTGGCCTGCAGCTTCCAGCAGCCGCTCGTACATCGTCGGTACGCCAAAAAACAGAGTACACTGCTCGCGGTTCAGTGTGTCGTTCGCAATGTCGGCCTTGAAACGCGGCAGAAGAAAGCTCGTGCAGCCTGACGCCAGGGCACCGTGAAGACCGTTGCACAAGCCGTGAACGTGGAACAGCGGTAAGGCCAGAAGGAAACGGTCGTCTTCGGTCCATTGCCAGCAGTGCAGAAGGGCGATGATGTTCGAGCCCAGGTTGTCGTGGCTCAGCAGCGCCCCTTTCGAGCGTCCAGTGGTACCGGAGGTGTAGACCATTAGCGCCGGGGTGTCGCCGGTCACCGGTGCCACGGAAATCGGGGCAGGCGCCGGTGTCGCAGTCAGTTCGCTGAATCCAATGGTCTGCCCGTCGCCGTCGTCGTCGGCCAGGAAAACCTGCTCCAAGCACGGAAAACCGTCGCGTAACGGCCGGAACACCTCGTAACGTTCGCGGTCCGTGATTAGCAGCTTCGGCTCGGCATCGCCAACCAGATGGTTCAACTCGCGATCGCGGTACAGCAGGTTCATCGGGACGATGATAGCGCCCAGCTTCAGACCTGCCAGGTACCAGATCACCAACTCGGGGCAATTGCCCAAGTACATGGCCAAGCGGTCGCCCTGGCGGACACCAAAGCGATCTCGCAATGCAAAGGCGGCGGCGTCCGAAAACCGATCGAGTTCACCGAACGTCAGTACCTTGCCGCCGAAGTCGATCGCCGGCTTTTCCGCCCGGCCGCGAAAACTGGGGTGAAACAGTTCGATCAGGTTCATGATCTTGCTCCCATATCATGTTCCAAAGACCCGATCCAGGTGATCCTTGGGAGGAGTCTTGCTGCGCGTCAATCCGCTGATGATCAGATAGGCGATCAGGGAGATGACGAAGGACGGAATTATCTCGTGCACGTCTGTCAGCACGGGGAAGTAGGGTTTGACAGACACTCTCCAACCGACGCAGCAGACCATGCCGATCAGCATGGAATAGAAAGCCCCGTGGCCGGTTCCCCAACGCAGATAGAGGCCGCCGAAGACGGCTGGAAAGAAACTGGCCGCAAACACGGCCCCGGAGAATGCCGTCAGTTCGACAATTCCTGCGGGACGCAATACAGCAATCACGAAGACGACGACGCAGTAGACCACCATCGTCCATTTCGTCCCCGTCACGACCCCCGACTCGGATATCGGACGAAACACACGTAGCATGTCACCGACAAAGGCGGTGCCGACGATCAGCGTCACCGACGCAAGGGAGGACATACCTGCGGCAAACAGCCCTGCCAAGCAAATGCCGCTCAGAAGCGGGCTGCCACATTTCGCGAGCATGGTTCCGATAACTTTGTCCGTGTTATTGACCAGAAAGGCGGCTTCCCGGTCGGTGGTCATCACGTGGACCAGCGCCCCCAGTCCCATGACGCACACCAGCGAGATCCCCAGCAGGATTGGCGTCGCAATCATCGCGAACTTCATGCTTCTCGCATTGTCCACGGAATAGAACCGGATCAAACATCTCGGTTCGCTAATCTGCTTCATACCCACGGCCAGCCCCATACCCAGGATGTACGTGAAGGAGACAAGGCTGCAAAAGGTCACAAGGCCGTCGCCCATGGGCACGGGGTTGTTGCCCGCTGTCACGTGCGTCACATTGGCCACCTTCGCCATCAGCGGATCGAACCCGCCTACGTAAAACACCGGGATCAATACCATGATGATCGCCACAATGAACATCATGAGGCCCTGAATCGCGTCCACCCATAGCACGCTGTACATACCGCCGCAGACGGTGTAGGCACAAGTCAGGAAGATGATGAGAAAAACGCCGCATTCGTATGGGATCTGCAGGATCGACTCCAGCAGGTTCGCGCAGCCTATCGCGATAGCAGCCATGTACCACATGGTCGCGAACAGAATCACGAAGGCGGACAGCACTCGCATCGCCTTGGACAGCTCGCTCTTGTAGCGAAAGTCGAAGTAGTCGGGAATCGTCATCGACCCGATTGCGGCGGTCTGCCTGCGCAATCTTGGCCCTAGAACAAGCCAGGAAATCATGCAGAACACGGTCCAAAAGACGCCGACCCACGCCCAACACAGGCCGGCTTTGAAAGCGTGCCCCGCCTGTCCGATGTAGGTGTTTGTGCTAATGAACGTGGAAAAGAAAGCTAACGAAATGACCCATCCTGGTATTTCGCGCCTCGCAACGAAGTATTCCTTCACGCCTTTGGAAGCCCGTTTCTGGAACCACCACCCGGCGCCCAAACAGAAGACGCCATAGATGCCCATCAGCAGCAGTACGATCCAGTTGTCCGCCAGATATTCCATGATCTGACCTCTGCGCACGCTTCTTTCGAGCGCCCCGCAAACCGGACTGCGCCCGTGAATTGGAGCGGCTCTGTACTAATCCTCGCCCTCTTTTCCGATATCCACTCTCATGCGCCAAACGATCAACGCGTTGACCAGGGCCAGAACGAGAATACCCCAATAAGCCATGCCCGTTAGAAAATCCATGCCTCTCGCGCCTCTCAAAGATATCGTTGCACGCGGCGAATCTAACTGATGCACGTTCCAGCGTCAACGAACGACTAGCTGCACTGCAAACGACTAGAATTCGCGCACCGTGCGCAGACTCGTTTAACGGCAAGCCGAAGGCGACTGTGTTTCCGGCCATCGCCGGTGCCTTCGGCTTCCGTTAAACGACCTTGGTCGCGGCTCTGCCGCGCTTGGCCTTCTCTTCTCAGGCCCGGCAGCATGGTGAGAGTAAGCTCCCTGCGTGGAGAAATCTGTGCGGGTTGTAGACAGTGGGGGTGGGCATCGTGCTACGATAGTCAACGCCGTAATCATGCAAGGAGTAGAAACATGGCCATTCCGGAGCGAGATCAGCAGAGGGTCTTCAATGCCTGCGAAGAACTGGAACAGGAGACGATCGACCTGCTGGCGGAGTTGGTGAAGATCCCGAGCGAGAACCCGGGCTACAAATACGAGGAGAGACTATACCTGGAGAAAGGATATACCAAGCTCTACGACGAACCGATCACTCGGGGCGGCGAAACCAAGGTTTGCGAGCATCTCCGTCCCGTGCTTGGGAGCTTCTGTGACGACACCGCGATCGTGGCCTCCGATCCGTTGCGAGCAAACATCGTGGGCATCATGAACGGCGGCGTGGGAAAGAGTCTCGCTCTGAACGCCCACATCGACACCGTTCCGACGGGCGACCACGATGAATGGGTGAACTGTGAAGGCAATCCGTTCAATCCGGTGATCAAGGACGGCAAGCTTTTCGGTCGGGGCGCAACTGACGACAAAGGCCCGGCTGCGGCAGCGATCATGGCCGTGCAGGCCGTCCTCAAGGCCGGTTTCAAGCTGAAGGGCGAGCTGCAGCTTCAGCTTACCGCAGGCGAAGAGTCTGCCGAAGGTGATACGCTCGGCCCGGGATGGTTGATCCGGGAGGATCCCAAATACAAGACCGATGCCTGCATTGTCGCGGAGAGTTCCGCCCCTCCGTATGAGAATGGAATCTGTGTCTGCTCGCCGGGGGCCAGCGCCCTGAACATCACGGTGCGGGGCAAACCGGTCCACGCAGCGATGCGTTACCACGCCATTCGCGCGGGATACGAGGGGCACGACGTCGCTGTGAGTGCTGTAGACAAAGCGTACAAGATATACCGGGCTCTGTACGAACTGGAACAGGAATGGGGTCTGAAACCGGACAAATCCGGGCTCACTCCTTACGGTTTTCCCACGATCCCGATTGGCTGGGTGAAGGGCCATCCGCGTGGCATCGAGCTTCCCTTCTTCGTACCCGACCACTGCGAGCTGGGCATGGCGGTTTGGCGGTACTGGTGGGAAGACCGGGACGAGGTTCGGGCCGAAGTGAATCGGGTAATCGACGGCGTGGTGCAGAGCGATCCATGGCTGCGAGGGAACCCACCCATGATCGACTGGTGCTTCGATTGGCCGGCGTTTACGATCGAACGCGAACATTCTTTGACCCAGGCCGTTGCGTCTTCTTTCGAAGCGGTGTACGAGAAGCCGGCCCACTATCAGCCCTGGCAGCCCGTGAGTGACGCGACGTGGTACCAGAATGCCGGCGTCCCCTCGATCTTGATTGGGCCCGGCGACTACCGGGTTGCGCACGCCATCGACGAGTACATCGAACTCAAGCAGTTGGTCCCTGGCATGAAGATCTACGCCCTGGCCGTGATGGACTGGCTGGGCTACGAGTAGCAACGTTCCGTACGAAAACGCGAGGACAGGACATGTACGAAATGCACCTGAGGCCGATGAAGCTTCCGCCTTCAACAATGTTGGCAGCGGCTTTGATCGCTGGCACGATGTGGCTTTTGCCTGCGACAGGTCGCGAGTGGTACGCGGCGCCGAATGGAACGTCCGACGCATCCGGCACGCAGCGGGCACCCCGCGATTTGGCATCGGTCCTCGCGGGCGATGGCGATGTCAAGCCCGGAGACACGGTGTGGCTTACGCCCGGAGATTACCATGCGCCGAAGAAAGACGGCAAGCGTCAAGCCTTCGTCTCGGAACTGACCGGCACTGCGGATCGGCCGATTGTTCTGCGGGCGATGCCTGGTGAGCGTGTGCGATTGGACGGCTGGCTGGAAGTCAAGGGCGCCCACACATGGTATTGGGGCTTTGAGATCGCCGACTCGACGTACACGAACAAGACGAAAGAGGGCGTCGCGGGGCATGGAACGTCGGTCACCGTGTTCGGACGCAGCACTCGGTTCATCAACCTGGACGTGCACGACGGGGCGATGGGCTTTGGATGCTGGGCTCCGGCAGTGGACTGCGAAATCTACGGCTGTCTGATCCACGACTTTGGCTACAACGCTGCCGATCGCGGTCACGGCCATGCGATTTACACTCAGAACGAGAAGGGCACGAAGAGGATCGTCGATAATATCATGTTTCGCGGCTTCGGCTGGAACGTTCACGTCTACGGCCAGCAGGGACAAGTCCGCGGATATCACGTTGAAGGAAACATCTGCTTCAGCGCCGGAACTCGAGTTCGCGGGCAAGTGACGGACAACATTCTGGTGAGCGGCTACTTGCCTGCCGACGACATTACACTGGCGGACAATTGCTGTTACCACCCAGGCGGCGAGCCCGACAGAGGCGCCCGATGGCGGCCGTGTGTTCGCGTCGACTGTTACCGCGACACCGTCAACGGCACGTGCCTGATTCGCGACAACGTGATCATGGGCGCGCGGGGACTGCAAGTAGGTCGATGGAAACAGGCCACGATCACCGGCAACAAGATCTGGGGCCCCGAGGTTGTCGCCTCAGTCCGACCGCCGCATGGCACGCAGTTTGGCAACTACAAATGGGATACGAATACCTATGTCGTTACCGGCCCGGACGCTCCGTTTGTCGTCGCAGGGCAGAAAGGCACTGCCGAGAGGCATCCTGGAGTCGGCTTTGACCGCTGGAAGGAGCAAACGGGATTTGATCGCAACTCAAAGATCGTCGAAGGCAGCGACGGGAGACCCGCGGGCACATGGGTCTACGTTCGCCCGAACAAGTACGAACCGGGACGCGGGCACGTGGCCGTGTTCAATTGGGACCGCCAGACTCATGTGGAGGCAGACCTGAGCAAAGTGCTAAAGCCGGGCGCGAGCTATGTGATCCACAACGTCCAGGACTTGTACGGTCGGCCCGTGGCGTCCGGTCGCTACGACGGCAAACCAATCAGACTTCCCATGCTAATGTCGCCAATCGCCCCAGACTTCGACGCATTTCTGATCCGGAGTGAGCCATAACACAATGTGAACTCGTGCGCCACCCATGGAGAAACAGACTGCTTTGGCTCGCGACTAACCTCCAGCCTCTTGGACACGATGGCTCGGAGTCGCCGTAGCTCAAGGCGGGCCAATCGACTTGGGTGGCGACCCGGTCGCCGAGGCTCTTGGCAGAGACCTCAGTTCCGCGGACAATGAATCGCATCAGCCTCGATCAACCTCGACAGACAAACGCAAAGGAGTCACCCTATGAGACAACAGAGCGACCGCCGGAGCTTTCTGAAACAGGGGATTGGCGCGGGCCTTTGCGCCGTCAGTTGGGCGCATGCGGCCTCGGGCAAGTCGCCGAACGGCAAGATTCACCATGCGGCGATTGGCGTCGGGGGCAAGGGTTGGTCCGACGTGATGGCGTTTGCGTCGCATCCTGAGGTCGTGGTCGCAGCGGTGTGTGATGTCGACGAGGCCCAAATGCGCCGAGCCGCCCAACAATTCCCTCAGGCTCGTCGCTACCAAGACTGGCGGGAACTGTTGGCCAAGGAGGGCGACAAGATCGACGCGGTCAGCGTCTCTACGCCCGATCATATGCACGCACCGATCAGCATGTCGGCGATCAACCTGGGCAAACATGTGTTCGTCCAGAAGCCGATGACGCATGACGTGTACGAGGCACGCCGTGTGTCCGAGGCGGCTGCCAAGGCCGGGCTGGCTACTCAGATGGGCATCCAGGCCAACGCGATGGTCTGCTATCGCGCGGCGGTCCAGTTGATCCGCGATGGGGCGATTGGGAAGGTGAAACGCGTCTATGCCTGGTCGAACAAACCGTCGGGCAAGTACCGTCCAACCGGCCCGCGCCCGAAGGGCGAGGACCCTGTCCCTGAAACGCTCGACTGGGACGTATGGCTCGGCGCGGCGCCGGTGCGCCCGTACAAAGCAGGCGTGTATCATCCGAAATGGTGGCGCGGCTGGCGGGACTTCGGCGTGGGCTGGCTGGGCGACATGGGCTGCCACATCATCGACTCGCCGTTTCAGGCCCTGAAGCTGACCGCGCCGCTACGCATTCGAGCGGAAGTCGAAGGGGCGTGGTGGAATACTCCTGGCCGACGCAGCGAAACCTGGCCGACCTGGCAGATCCTCCACTACACCTTCGCAGGCACAGACCTGACCGCCGACAAGACCCTCAGGTTCACTTGGTCCGATGGAGGCAAGTACCCGCCTGACGAGGTGCGTCAGCACATCGACAACCAACAGTACCCCGCCCAGGGCTCGCTGCTGATTGGCGAGGCCGGTTCGCTGCTATTGCCGCACGTCGACGATCCCCAACTTCTCCCCAAGGCCCAATTCAGAGACTATCCACTTCCCAAGCTGGCACCCCGCAACCACTATCACCACTGGATCGACGCCTGCCTCGGAAAAGCCACTACGGCTGCAGGGTTCGACTACTCGGGTCCACTGACCGAGACAGTCCTGCTGGGCACGGTTGCTCTACTATGCGCGGACAAGGAACTCGCTTGGGACGCCGAGCGGATGGAGGTCACCAACGTGCCCGAGGCCAACCAGTATCTTCGCCGAACCTACCGAGACGGCTGGGCCGTGAAGGGGCTGGGGCATTAGCGTGTGTGACGATGTCCTGGGGCGTCCACCTGCACGGGTACCTTTGACGTAGTGCAAACGGCGGTGACGTTGGTAAAATCACTCGTTGTTCAAACCGTATTCTATCGGCATCGGCGGTGACGGCCGTTCACGTTTTGGGAGTAGCAAGAAATGCCAGTAGAATTCGATTCCGAGACCTTCGAAGAGGACCTGTTTCGTGCCGCAGTCAGAAGCTTCGAAGTTATGATCGAAGAAGGGCCGAAAGAACCCTATTACGGTTTCACCTTGTACGCCGATGGCTATTACACGGACTGCGGCTTCTATTTCGCAACCAATTCTTCGTATCCGGACTGCCTGTCGCGGACGAATCCCGAGTACATACAAACGAAGCAGGCTCGCTGGCAGTATCGCTGGAATTGCGGAGATTGGGCGTATTCTTCGTTTGGGGCAGCGCCACAAGCGCTCACAGACATAGCCCGCGACATGCTCGGGAAGTGGGCGAAAAATGCGAGCGACCAATTCGATCGGGAAGAACTGACGCAAGATGACTGGTTTGAATATGAAGCGCGCGTATTGGACTCAGCTTGTCGAGCTGCAGTCCGTCTGGAATCTGACGCGACGTTTCAGCAGCTTCCCAAGACCGACGATTATCACACCGTGGTAAGCGATCACGACGAAGTATTGGTCGCATCATATCTTCGCCTTGACATATTCAAGTCCCGAGGCGTTGTCCTGCTTCCGGGGCAACGCATCAACCACGGCGTCGATTATGATGCTGAATTGAGCCGCCTTCTCGATGCTTGGGACGAAGACCAGTAGTGCCTACCTCGGCTGTGTCGTGCGTCGTCGCGCGGCGGAAACCTGCGTGGCTTCGAGCTGATAGGGCCACACGCTACGACTGAACTGAATGCGGAAAGGAGCGAATGATGATACTCAACTGCTTCAAACGCCGGCTGTTCACCATCGCGATTCTATTCTTGCTCTGCAATCAGGCCACAGAGATCGGCTTCGCCCAAGGGGATACTGAGGGCGAAGGCGAAACGGCGTTTGCGATACCAACGTTTCATTGTCTGGGGCTCTACTGGTCTCCTGACGGTGGGGCTGCGGACAACGAAGTCGCGGTTCGCTATCGGCGGCAAGGCGCGGTCGATTGGAGCGAGGGGTTGTCCATGCGGTACAACCCCATTCCCAAAACGGATAACGACCTGGCCGACTACCGCGGCAGTATCGTCCACCTTGCGCCGGCCACTACGTACGAAATCCAACTGACCCTCGCCGGCACGCAGACGAGCGCCAAATTGACCGCAACAACCTGGAGCGAGGATTTCCCGGTCGGCGAAACGGTCCGTGTGCCCGATCGCGATACGCCACTGGCGATCACCGAGTCGGGCACGCCGGACGCTTGGCGAGTCTATGATGGCCGGGGGGCGACCATCGACGTACAGCATAAGCACGACTCGTGCATCACCGTCAACGCCTCGTACGTCGTTCTTCGCGGCTTCACGCTCAAGGGTGCCGGCGCGGCCGATAATACTCGCAGGTCGCCGATAGGCGCCATCCGGATCGAGGGCGGGCACGACATCGTGATCGAGGATTGTGATGTCTCGGACTGGGGCCGGCTCAATCCCGAGACTGGGTTCGGCTTCAACTACGACTCGGCCATCTTCTCCGGGAGCGACACCTTGGAGCGTCTGGTCATCCAACGATGCAAGTTGCACCATCCGCGCTGGGACGGCAGCACTTGGTACGAACCGACGTACCCAACGCACACGAGGGGACCGCAGTGCATCTCGTTGTTCAACACCGCGGGCAACCACGTCATCCGGTACAACGAATGCTACTCGGATCTGGAGCACATGTACAACGATATCATCGGCGGCGGAAGCAACGGCAGTTTTCGCGGCTCGCCGGGGCCGGACTCGGACATCTACGGCAACATCGTGAGTCATTGCTGGGACGATGGCCTGGAAGTGGAAGGAGGCAACCGGAACAATCGCATCTGGGACAACTACATCTCGCAGTCCATGATGATGATCGGCAATGCGGCGACATCGATCGGGCCGCTCTACATCTGGCGCAACGTTTGCGCTCGCAGCCAGTGGCAACCGGGCGCCAGCGGCGGGTACTTTCTGAAGATGGGCTTCGCCGGCGGCGAGCACTGGATGACCGGTCACCAGTACATATTCCACAATACGCTGTACCAGTCGGACGAATGGCTCCCGACCGGCGGACTTGGCGGCAATCGCATCGTCAAACACGTCGTATCGCGGAACAACATTCTCCACGTGCGCTCGCCGGAGAGCCGTTGCGCCAGCGAGGCAAGGCAGAACATCGACAACGACTTCGACTACGACCTGTACAACGGCCGAGTCCCGCAGGGCCAGGAAGCACACGGCATCAAGGGCGAACCGGTCTATGCCCCAGACGCCGGTTTCGACTCAGCCGCTAAGACCGGCCAGTTCCAGCTTGCTCCGTCAAGTCCCGGCGCCGGCGCGGGCCAGCCGATCCCCAACTTCAGCGATGGCTATACCGGCAGCGCACCCGACGTCGGCGCCCACCAGCGCGGCACCCCACCCATGCAATTCGGCGTCGGCGCGAGACAGCAGTGACTGCATTTGTCCGGGGCAGGTCTCCGTGACGCTAACTGCAGTACCGTTCAATGTTTCGTGGATCCGTAGTGGGAGAGGCTTCCAGCCTGTCATATCTGGTAGTCGCACTGCTCGGCATCCCGAGATGTTGTGCAAGTATGACAGGCAAGATGCCTATCCCACACGAAAACTGAACTGTATCGGGGCTAACTGGCGCTTCTTTCCAGCTTGATCTCCACGTCGGTTGCTTCGGACGGTTCGAGTGGTCGCTTGACGGTCTGGTAACCTGGCTTGCGTACTTCGAGTGTGTACGCGGGTGTCGCCCTCGTGCCGGCTTGAGTGACTTCGCGCAGTGTGAGAATGATCCGTACATGTCCGGCTTCCAGCGGCAGTGTGCCCACAAAGCCCTTGTGCTTGGCGTCGACGGGATGCTTGACCAACAGCCGCTCACGCTCGGCCACAAGCATCGCAGCGGTTTTTGCGTCGTGTGTTTCGGCGTGGCAGACGGTGTTTCCGTCGGCGTCGCGAATCGTCACGTTCGCGTCGCCGAGCGCTTGGCCCGCCGCATCGGTCACTTGAACGGTGATCGGCACTTGGAACAGCGCACGGCCGCCTTCTTCCAGCTTGAGCTGCTCCGCGCCTGCGCCTTGTCCGTATTTGTTGTCCAAAAAGACGCCTGTGGCTGGTCGGCGCGGGTACTGTTGGAGGATCGTGCAGTAGTTGTCGAATTCGCCCTCGCGCAGAAAGGTGTTTTCGACGAATTTGGGGTAGCCGTCGGCGTGACCGTACTCGTCGCTCAGCAACACGTTCGCCCACGTGCTGGTGACCGTGTTGCCGCGAAAGATCAGGTTGGGCGACTGGTTCAGGCAGACCACGCAGATGCCGCCCGCCTTCGCTCCCTTGCGACCCCGCGCGATGATTCGGTTGTCGTGGAAAATGCCTCGTGCGTCAGTAATCGGCTGCGTCGTATCCTTGGGCGTAAAGTGCGGGAGCCCGACCCATAACACGCGGGTCTTGGAGACTTTCCCATCGTAAACGTCGGCATGCCCGATAAAGGTGTTGTCGTGTACGTCGAGATAATCGGCCCCCCACGTCGTGCGGAAGCAAGCGCTGCCCGTGTAACCGTATTCCTGGCCGCTCCGCGTGCATTTCACTTCGACGTAGTTGTGATGGACCGACGAGCCCGGCGGGAACTGTTTGAACATGGCAATGCCCACCGGGTGTTCGCCGATGCCGATGATGCGGTTGTTAGCGATCTCGACAGGTTTGCCTGCCTTGGACGAACCGACCATCCCGAACGCATTGGTCGCCTGTGAGTCGATGTAGATCTCGTTGCGGGTAGCGGCGACACAGCCCTGCAAGCCTTGTTGGCGGGTGGACTTCACGAGGTTGTGATCGTAATCGCCCCACGAGTTGCCATCGATGCTGCTGATGGCCTGGTGGCGATTGCTCACGGCCGTGCCGCGGTCGTCGAAAATGCAGTGGTGGACATGATTGCCGGTGTTCCAGTGGAAGAACGCCCCGGAGATGTCCGCGCCGGTCCACACGAACTCGACGCCCGCCATCTCCACAGCCGCGTTTCCCACATATACGGGATTGCAGCCGATGCCGACCGCCGTGCCGGAGTTGTTCCCCGCACCTTGCCCAATCGTGCCGCCCAATATCCGCACTCGCCCACCACGCACGGTCACCTTCACACCGTGATCGTTCTCGCGGTAAGCGCGCACGGGCCAATCGTCGGGACGCTCCGCCGGGCGGGCGTTGTAGGTAACCGTGTGTCCGCCGAGATCGAGCGTGACGCCGTCGGCTTTGATCTCAAAACCGGCCAAAGGCGCCGTGACGTCCTCGGTCAGCACGTACGTCGTGTTACTGCGATCGAGCACAAACGGTGGCCCCGGCAGGTCGCCAGGAACGGGCACGGCGTCGGCGTATCGCGTCGTTCGGAACTCTCGAATGCGATCGACCACCTGCTCGCCGTCGGTTCCCTGACATACGATGCGGTAGTAGTACGCCTTTGCCATCTCCAGCCCCGTGAGTCGATGAAAGTGTGACCAATACGGCTGCCCTGTGATCTGCGAAACAGGCGAAACCGCCGTCTTGCGATCCAGCGGCTCGGCGCCACCGTATTCGACGTAAGTGCGGGCTCGGTTCTCCGTCTGCACGTAGATCAAGGCCGACGTCTGCGAGGCCAGGACCCAATGCTCTGAAAGCTCTCCGGGAGATTCGCTCCGCGGCGCATTGACAGGGGAGATGTCCTCGGCATAGCTCGTCAGGCGGCCGTTAGCCAATGTCAGGCAAAGCACAAACCACAGGAGAAGATGCCGCCGGTTCGCACAACGCTTGCCGGAGTCCAAAGCCTGCGGCCGGCCGGGCATGATTGATGGCTTGTGAGAATTGGCTTTTCGCATGGTGAATCTCCCGCGGCGCGATCGTTGGGAATTGCCGAAACTCGGTCGCCTCGCCTGTCCTATGGCCTCGGCTCTAGGGAATCCAGAAGTCGCTTGACGTATTCAATGCCGAGGCGCGGGCTGGTGAGGACAGGCAGGCCCGTTTCCTTTTGGGTCTGGGGCGCGAGGCGTGTCATCGAACCTTGCGCAAAGACGATGAGCTCGACGTCGGGGGCCAGGTCACGAGCGGCGGCGTAGACTTGCTGATCATGCTCGTCCGTCTTCCCGCCCATGAGCAGCTCGAACGCGCCGTTGACCAACGCTTCTTTGACGTCGACAGCCTTCGCCTTTGCCGCCGCCTTTTCCTTGATAAGATCAACAGTCGGTCCAAGCGTGGTCGCCACGGTCGCCATGACGCCTATGCGCTCGGCCATTTCGATTGCCTTCTCGGCCATTGCGTCGTCGATCTTGATGACTGGAATCGAGACCTCCTTGCGCGCCACATCAATAGCCGGGCCGAGCGACGAACAGAGCGAAAAAACAGCGTCCGCGCCGGTCTCTTGCGCCGCCTTCACGTAAGCCGTCATCCGGCGCTGCACGGCCGGAGTGATCTCGCCGGCCGCCATCACGTCGGGCAGAAGCGAGTCATCGACGATATTGACCAACTCCACGTCAGGCATGACCTCGGCAAAAATGTCGCTCATCATGGTCTCGGCCTTGACGAAGACCATGCTCGTGTGAATTAGCGCGAGTTTCTTCTTCATCGTGTTCACTCCTCTTACGAGGCTCGGTTTGGAAGTCATAATCCGCCGTAGCCGCGTTCGCCAGAACGCGGGGATTCCCGCACTCTGGCGAGTGCAGCTACGGGTTTTCGGACAGGGAGGCCACAACAGTCTTGAGAGCGTCAACCGTTCCGACATTTCCGGGAAAGACGACATAGGGGATCTGTGCCCACCGCGCTCCCCGACCGAGACTCCACACGGGCACGCCGGGTGCAATTTGACCGAGGACCTTGGCACGCGACACGGCCAGTCCGTCGCTGGCCACGCAGAAACTGGTGATTCCGCCCTTGGCAACAACGAAAGCGGGTTTGGCTTCGATGCACGTGACAATGGCCGTCAAACTCTGCATTATACGTTCGCCAAAACTCAGGAACAGCTCGCCATCCAGGTCCTTGCGCTTCCGGCTTGTAGAAAGGACGGCCGTGCGGCCTTCTCGCAGAGCGACGTCAATTCGCGCCGCGATCGGCGCGAGGCTGTCGCTTCGCCCGTGTGCGGCGGCCAACTCGTCAACCGGCACCTCGATCGACTCAATGTTGCTCAGTTGGAGCAAGCGATCCAGTTGCTCCGTCGTTTTTCGGACGTACGATCCCACGATGATCAGCCCGGGTCCCGCCGCCGCAATGTCGCCGGCTTTCAACAGAGCCGCGTCTTCGATGCCCGCATAGACCTTCACGATCGAAGCGGCGCAACGGAAGAAGAAACGCTTACCCAGCCGCTCGGCCTCGAGCAGGGCCAGGGCAACGACTTCGAGGTCGGAGTCTTCCATGGCGTTCACGGCGAAGTATTTGCCATCTTTGGCTGCCCTGAAGAGTGCTGCAACGGCTTCCACGCCCTCGCTTCGAATCAGATCGAGCGAAACAGACTGGACGACGTCTGATCGAATCCTCCCTTGGGTCTTCTCCTGCACCCACTCTCGCAAATCGGACTCGCCGTAGCCGAATTGCGGATCCCGCGCGAATTCGGTTTCTGCTGCCGGCACCAAACCGGTCCCGCCAAGCACCCAGTGAGTGTCCCGGAAGGTATAACGTCCCCCTTCGAAGAAGGCCGGGACGATCAGAATTCCATCAGCCGTTTGTCCGTACCCTTCGAAGAAGGCGTCCACTTCAGCGGGGAAGTGCCCACGCAACGTGCTGTCGCTGCGGCTGGCAACGGTCACGCGGCGGCCGGTCTTGCGCTCGGCACGCGCAATGCGTTCCCCCAGCGATCGAGCCAGCTCGGTAGCCTCGGCCGGCTTCAGGCTTCGCGAGTTGGTGGATAGATAGACGCACCCGCTTGAGGATGCAATCGCTTCTTCGACATGGTCATCGTCCCACGTGAGATAGACATCCACATCCCGGACCGTCTGCGTCCCGGTGGGGTCGTCGTCAAGCACGACAAGTACTCGCTGCCGGCGCGCGTGGTCTGCGCGCAGTCGCGCACGCGCATTCGGAATGCGCAGCGGCGGTGGTAGCTGGCGTCTGACCGCTTCGAGCTGTAAAGGATAGGTGAATCCGCTGTGCTCCGTCATTCTTCCATTCCGATTTCGGGCATTATGGAGTTTCCCGCAATTGTTACTTTCCGGGGCCTACTTCTTACGGTCTGCTGGCCCATGTCATTGCGACAAAACTCGCCGGGTGGCTTCTCCGTACGTCAGTCAGCACCGGCGGCGATGACCGACACCTTGCGGCGCGATACGGTCGGGCTCCACGGCTTGCCCTCCCAGAACGCGCGGGCCTTCAGTATGTACTTGCCGGCACGCCGGGGCGTGGTCAACGTCAGTTGGCAGATCTGTTGTCCCGCGGCGGAGACATCGTACGAGGTCTCGGCTCGCTCCACGGCCTGACCGTCCGATTCCCAGAGCAATTCCAGGCGTCCCCGACCCGCTTCGTGCGTGTCATTGACCAGCATCACGTCGTAGCGACGCGACTGGCCCGCCGGCAGGCGGGGCTGCCAGAAACGAACATAGACGCCCAGCGGTTTGGATGCCTCGCGCATGTGGTCTGCAAAGTGCGGCTCCAGGATGCCCTGCTGCACGTCGCAGAAATAATCGCAAGTGAACGCGCGGGGGTCATCCAGCGCGAGATATGTGTAGAACATCACGCCAGCGTACTGTCGGTGGGCCCGCCAATACTCGGTAAGGCCTCCCATCAGGTATGCGGCCAACGCTCGGCGCTTCTCCGCCGCGGCCTCGGGCCCCAGCAGATTGCCGAATACGCCCTTGGAAAGCAGGCAGGGCGAGCCGTCACGGTGGAGCCAGAGCCAGTCGTATTCGTTGATGATCGCTGCGTGGTCGGGCTGGTTCAGACCGCCTCGCTGCTTCGTGGGCCCGCCCGTCATCCGCTCCAGGCTGCGCATGTCGAAGCGTTGGTTGCTGAACAGGTATGGGTGATCTTCGTACGGATCGTTTGGCCCCTGGGTCAGGTTGTAGCTGTTCTCCCAAGGACGGTCCGAAAGATCCAACCGCCGCACCGCCGGAATCAGCTTCTGGCCGAGGAAATCCCAACGTGTCTCGTTCGATGTGTCCCAGATGACCACGCTGGGATGATTCCAGTTGTCGCGTAAGTATTCGCCAAACTGGGTAATCAACTCCTCCTCGCGCCAGAGCTTGTGGCGGTGCGGGGGACCGGAGCTTACCCAGATGGGAAACTCGAGCTGCAGCAACAGCCCGGCCTCGTCGGCGACGTCCAACCACAGGCCGGGCGGCGGGCCGAGCGTTGTACGAAAGCAGTTCCAGTGCATGTCCTTGGGTATGTCGCCCAGCAGTTTGCGCACCCAAGCCTCGTTCCAGGGGAGGTTGCCGCATTTCGGGTCGCCGAAGAACCGTTGAAGCTCGAAACTGGCCCCGCGGAGGAAGCACGGCTTGCCGTTGAGCATCGCGCGGCGGGTTGCCGCGTCGAAGCGGAACTCACGCATGCCGAAGCGCGTTGTGCACGAATCGCCGCCGGTGGTCGTCGCCAGCATGTACAGCATCGGGTTATCGGGGCTCCAAAGGACCGCATCCGGCACCGGCAGCACCTGCTCAATGACCTGTTCTTCGTCTGCAGCCAAGCGGAGTGGCCGGCTAACGGGCTGCCCCACGGGCCGGGCGTCTTTCCACGTCGCCACCCGCTGGACTAACTCGCACTCGCGCGCCGGCCCGTGGTTCCTGATTCGTGTCTGGACGAGAATTCCGGACGTAGCGATCCGCGGCGCCACTTGCACCGTCTCGATGGTGGGAGGGTCGGCCAGCCACAGCGACACACGGTCGTAGATACCCGGTGCCCAGTGGACCCTTCCACAATCGGCGCCGGGCGGCGCCCAGTCGGGCACGGAGCCTGGGTGCGCGCCGATACGGATTACCAGGCGATTCTCGCCGGTCCAGTCCAATGCCCCGGTCACGTCGAAGATACCCGTCGTCACGCAACCCAAGTGCTCGCCCACTTTCTTGCCGTTCAGCCAAACGGCCGTGCCGAACTGCGCCTTGCTGACCACCAACACCGCGCGCTGCCGACGGGCCGGTACGGTGAACGTTCGCCGGTACCAAAAGAAGTTCCGCTTCTGGCACGTGCGCCCCAACCCGTCGACCGTTGCTTCGGCAGGCGGGAGCAAAGCCGAACCGAACCGCGCCCAACGTCGGACGATTTCCGCCGTCTCGTAACGGTCTACGTCGGGAAACGGCGGTTCGGCCTGATTGACCAACCCCGGCACGGCGACGGTACGGGGAAACTTCCCGGGCAGGTCATCCGCCTCAATGCTCTCGGCGATCTCCCACACTCCGTCCAGCGGAACAACCAAGCGTTCGGCAACAGCCCTCGCACCGCCCACAGCCAGCAGAGACAGGACCATGCCGGTGGTAATCGCCGCTGACCGCACGCCCGCTGCAACAACCATCATGCTCCCACGCGCACCATCGCGTGGGGCAAGGACGAAGGCAGCAATTCCGCTTCCTGCCGTCCCATCACGAAACTGGGGCCCTAACCGTCTCTGTTGTGATGGCATTCGGGCGACTTCGCTGCTCAAGTTCTGTGACGATTGTCGGAACTGCCAGCTATTCTAGCTAACCGTGTTGCGGTTGTGGCTCGCTCTGCAAGATCTGATCGGGATCTCCGTGGCGTGGTTTGATGGGACTACGCCGACGGGGCCGTCAAGAACCGATGATGTCGACCGGCGGAGTAGTCTGCCAGCGACCGTGCGTGAAATCGGGGAAATCCATGGGACTACTTCTGTTGGCAACCGACTTCTCTGTCAACTCGGTGATACAACTCCACGTGGCGGCATCGTACACATCCATGTCCGGAGGCGTGCCAGTTCGTAACGCCTTGATCAAACGGTGCATTTCCAGCCAATCGCCGCCCCCGTGGCCACCGCGTCTCCGAGCCTGCTCTCCCAGTTCTTTCCACAGAGGATGCTCGAACTCGTCGTAGTAAGCCTCCATCGACTCCCAAGCCTCCGGTTTCGGGCTGCGCCCCTCGATATAAATCTTGTCCGCGGTGGCCATGCATATGCCCCGAGTACCCTGCACACGATAGATCAGATCGTAGGGCCGTGGCAGTTTGGTGTCGAAGTACAGTGTGATCGTCTGCCCGCGCGCGGTACGGATAAGGCTGGTGTTGATATCGGCGCTGCGGTTGCCCTCGGTGCCATCGGCGCTCATGGATACGAGATAATCGAAACGGTTGCCGCGGTTGATATCCATCCATTGGGCGACCGGCCCGATGGGATGCGTCGGATAGCTGTTGGCAGTACGGACCTTGCCCACCGTTGTGCGTTTTGGTGCCGGCCGGCGCACCCTGCCGCCGTAGTGCTGGTAACCCGCCTCGCAATGGCGAAGCTCTCCGAACAAGCCTTTTCGCACCATATTGTGAACCAGCATGGCCTCGCGGAAGTAGCAGCAATTCTCCAGCATGACGCAGTACTTCTGCGTCTCCTCCGCGGTCTCGACCAACTGCCAGCACTCCTCGATAGTCTCCGCCGCCGGGACTTCGGTGGCGGCGTGTTTGCCGGTCGTCATGGCAGCCACGGAGATCGGCACGTGCCATTTCCAGGGCCGGGTTGCGTTGATCACCAAGTCCAAATCTTCGGTCTCGCAAAGGCGTTTGAAGTCCGTCTCACCGCGCGAGTACCCGGTCGGCGTGGACTGCTTGGCTGTGGTCACCATATGCTGCGCCTTGGCGACACGCCCGGGAATGATGTCGCAAACCGCCTTTACTTCGACCCCTTCCTGCTCCAGCAGAAGGGTCAGCAGCCACGATCCGCGTCTGCCGATACCCACCAGACCAACGCGGACGTTGTCTATCGGCCGCGCCTTCACGTCAGAGGCATCCGCTGCGAAGCACCCTCGCCCCACGGCCCACGCCGCCCCTGCAGCCGCCCCAATCTTCACAAAACGCCTGCGATCGCACTGTTTGTTCACGGTGTTACCTCCGGGCAAGATATCGAACTCCTGGCACCAAATGGTTTCTTCCACGGTTGGCGTTCGGATTGAGATCATGCGATGCGCGGGACAGGGATCGCCTGCATAGTGCTGATCTCACTACTTCAGATCCTTCAACATCCGGATGGTCTGCTTGACGAGGATGTCCGCGGCCTCGGGTGCAAAGCCCGTACGCCGGATTTCGTACCCTCCGTCTTTGTACAGGTGCTTTGGTGCGAGATAGCCGGCGCTTCCGTTGCAGTGTGTGATGACGAACGTATGTTCGTGTGGTGATCCAGCTTTGATCGCCATACCGACCTCGGTCAGCAGTTCGCAGCCTATGCCGACCAGTGCGACGTCATCTATCCTCGCTACCGTCACGTTCATCGGTTTTGTGGCAGAGGCTTCGCCTTCGTCGCGATCATCTGTTTTCTTGGCCGGAAGTTCGAGCGTTGCGAAACCGGTTCTGATCTCGGCTTTCGCCGAATTTGTCTCGATACGCCGGAAGACGTGTACTACCTCCTCACCCAGCAGAATTCCCAAGAGTTCGGGTTCGGGAATCCAGCCCTTCTCGGTGTTGAATGACGGCAGAACTCGATACCACGGGTCAATATCCCCTGATGCACCCGCGAAGACCGGCGCTGTAACGTCCTGCCCCAGGATCTTCTCGACGAATTGCGCTGCGATTCCCAGAACGTCGCCACTGATCTGCAAGTTTCTGGGGCCCAACGACGTCGCGTGGGTTGCGTAGTCGAACAATGCAGCGATGGGCGTGCCGTCAGGCTTCGTCAGTTTCATCACCAGGACTTCCTTGTCGGTTGGCCCGTAGGGATTGCGGCCCAGCTTCACC
The DNA here is from genome assembly GCA_964623055.1 of uncultured Pirellulaceae bacterium. Taxonomy (GTDB): domain Bacteria; phylum Planctomycetota; class Planctomycetia; order Pirellulales; family Pirellulaceae; genus JADHUC01. Next base: position 19,811 of record CAZURK010000056.1, on the reverse strand, counting down.
GAGCCGTCAGCTTGCTTCTCTCGCCGATTCGAGCCCACGGGGCTGTGCCCTCGACCGGCCCCCATGTGCACCGGGGCGATGTTCTTGATCGCTTGACCAGTGGCATCTAATAACATGGCCTTAAGACTCCGCGTGTACTCGACGTTGTTCGGATGTCCATCCTCGCTGAGCGTGGGCGTAGGTCCGCTGTGAGTATGCGTACCACTGAGGAAGATCTCGCATGGCTTCAGATCGAACTGATCGCAGATGGCGTCGCGAATGGGCTCGTACGTTCCATAGAAACCGATCAGGTCAGTAGAGACCAACACCAGACGTTTGCCCGCGCTCTCGAACGCCACAATCCGAGCGTACAGAGGGTCGTGAACGCCGGTCGACAGTTCCTTGCGACCGGAGTAGCCGGACATTCTGACGGGCTTCTCCGGTGTGATGTCCACTTTCGCGATGCCGGCCCCGAGCATGTCCTCATCTTCAGCGGACCAGACCCGCGGGCTGCCAGCCGTAAGATTGAGTACGAGGACGACGACGGCGAAGACGGCTTTGGCAAGCCATGAGGCGTGCGGGTTCATTTTCTACCCTTTCTCTTTGCAGACCGATTGCGTCAAGATCACTTCGTGCCCAAGTCGCGCCTCAGTGTAGCACAACCTCCAAGTGGCATGATGCTCTTGGGGAATCTAATTATCGATTTCCTCGATGAATTGTCCGGCTCATCTGTGTGCGGTATCTTCATCAGACGAGCGATGGAGGAGCTGATGCACGCCTTGGAAGTCGCTACCACAATCAAGTAGGGAGCCTTGCCATGAAGCGAGCGACCATTCTTGTACTCTCGCTGGCGCTGCCGGTATCTGCAATCGCCGCGGACGAACAGCTACCAGCCGTCGCGAGAGTAGAGGACCATTCGAATCTCGCCGCAAACACTTGGACGCTCATCCACGTCGAGGATAACTCAGGCGGTAAGTGGGGTGCGAGGGTGATCTATGCGCCCAACGTTGACCGACTGTACCTTTGGGGCTTCGGCGGAAAGCAACCGGATCGCAACCGCTATCTCCGGTACGAACTGGAGAGCTTCGCCCCACTCGACGCGACGTGGATCGAGGCGCTACCAGCGGCAAAGGCCGATGTTTGGGGTGACGGGGAGCATCCGCCGTTCGTTATCTATGGTCAGCGTGGCCCAGCCGAGGGTCCGAGCTTTCGGAGTGTCGGCAACCAGAGTTTCAATCGCATCAGTTTCCACGACTTCGATAGCGTAATTCGTCCCAGTCCGCTTCTGATTTTCAACCAGATCTGCTACGACAGCAAACGCGATAGGGCCGTTCTGTTCGCCGGCGGGCACACCTTCGCGCTCGACCCGGCAACGAACACCTGGGCTGATCTGGTGCCCACCAACAGCCCCACCGCCTGTCAGCAGCTTGCCTGGGCCAGCCTCGCCTACGATCCGGTGAACGACGAGTTGCTACTCTTCGGCGGCGGCGACGCGCTGAACCTCGATGGCGGCGCGCACACTTGGCTTTACTCTTGTGAAACGAATACGTGGAGGCGGGCGGGGTTGGGCATCGAGCCGCCCTTGCGTTGCACGTCGCCAATCGTATACGACTCCGCCACGGAAATGCTCGTGATGTTCGGCGGGTACAACCAGCAGGCGGCTCTGAACGACACGTGGGTGTATCATTGCCAGGATCGCAGGTGGGAGCTTCGCAAGCCCGATCCTTCGCCGCCGCCGATGTTCGCGCCCGCGGCGGCCGCCATCCCCGGCGGCGGAAAGGTGCTCGTCATCGGTACCGATGCGACGACCAGCAAACGCACGCACTCGGCCACCCGCGCGGCGACGGAGACGTGGATCTACGACGTGAAGAAGAACGCGTGGACGCCGGTCGGCAAAACACTTGATCTTCTCCGCTACACCTGGCTGACGGCAGCCGGCGGCGGCAAGCACGGCCTCGTCTTCCTGGTCGCGTTCGGCCAGCAAAGGCGGACTTACGCATTTCGATATGATCCCCTTGAGGAACAGGCCGAGCACGCCGGTCATCCGCCCGGTGTCGTGCGGTGGAAGTATCCGGATCAGCGAGACTCGCTCGCCCAGGCTCCGTTGTCCGACGCGGCGGCTCACAAGCAGTTGCTCGACAGCCTTCCGGCGAATCAGTTCGTTGACGTCGAGTATCCGGGATCGCTGGTCAGCAAGACGTGGTCGACCGGGATCGCAACCACGACCGGGCAGATCATCTACCACGGCGGCGGACACAGCGGCTATTCAGGCAACGACTGGGCACAGTACGACGTCGCCACCAATCGCTGGTCAATCGCCGTCGATCCCTGCTTCCCGCCGTATCTTGAAGCAAGCAACGGCTCGCCCTGGGGCTACAGCTACGGCTGCCGACCTTGGAGTCAGCACACGTACCTGTGGTACGCCTACGATCCGGTCAGCAAGATGGTGGTCTATTGCGCGCGACCCACGATCCACGACGGCGTCGAGTTGGCCCTTGATCCGGACGATCCGGACAAAACGTCCATCTACGACACGAAGAAGCACGGCTACTGGACGTGGCTGTACGACCCGGCGAAGAAACAGATGTGTGGTCCGATTTTCGGCCGACCGTTTCGTCAGAGTTGGGGCCTCGCCCTCTGCACCACGCCTGGCGGAGTCTACGCGACTACCGGCGGCACAGCGCCGCATCTGTACAAGGCCATGGTTGCGGGCGCGGACGTTAGGTGGGAACTCGTCGACGAGAGCTTTCCGAAGACTGCTCCCACCGGCCGATACAACTACGAATTCCTGCCCATCGTATACGACAGTAAACGCGATCGGCTGATCCACACAATGGGTGGCGGCGACGAAGGCAAGCCGCCATGGTTTCAGATGCATGCCCGCGGCCTTGGCAAGGACGAAAAGTGGGAGCGGATCGACTTCAAGGGCATCACGCCGCTGCCGGCGCGGGAGATCGTCTACCTGCCGAAGCAGGACGCCCTACTGGCGCTGCTAGACCGTGACAATGTATACGTCTTCCACTGCGAGACGAACGAATGGAAGCACCTCGACGTGGCTTTGCCCCAGGGCAGTTACACACACGAGTGTTCGCTCGACTACGACCCGATCCACGATGTCGTAGTTGCCCTGATCCCAGAGGGCTTCAGTCGCAGGCTGAGGACACTCCTGTTCCGCTACGACCCGAAAACCGCGAAGTACAGAGCCGACGCATAAATGAGTCGTGAGGCCGTTCGTAGTCCCGCCTTTGGGCGGTTTTCCACGCTGCTTCTTCTCAAAGACCGCCTAAAGGCGGGACTACAAACCAGTTTCTGCGTCTGCTCTACAGACAGAGTCAGGAGAGCAAGGGCGAAACTCCGTCGCTAGGAATCGGCGTCCTTGCTGTATCCCAATGACTTGACCACCATCAGCATCTCTTCGTAGTTGATGAAGCGGCGACGATGGTGGAGCTTGTATTGGTCGATCGCGGTGGCCAACTCTCTGGCTTCGGGGGACAGTTCGCTGTGGCTGTTGGTGAATTGGCGGCGCTCGCGCACCGGGGCCATTCCGGTGGTTGCGTAGTCACGGCGTTCCACGAAGGCGTTGGAAGAACTGGCGGCGAGTGGCGACATGCTTGCGGCTCCTGTACGGTCCCCGGTCGAGTTTGTGCATCTCATAGAAACCCGTGGCGTAGGCAAGGACACACATCATGCCCTCGCTGACGCTTCGGGTTACGTATCAGTCGGCTGGATCGGGAGCGGTCGAAACGTCAAAACCGATGGCTCTACACAGCCACTAGAATAAGCGTAGGTCACGAAGCACGAGCCGTCAAAAGCGTCCACAAATTCGCCGCTGCCGGGACGCCCTTCAAATAGAAAAAGCGGAATATGCCGCAGAACGCGACAGCTTCCGCTTTGACGCGACGATCGGGATCGATCACAAATGGGTTACCGAATGCACAAGCCAGCGGTCTGTTGATTTGATCGGGAAACGAGCGTGGGATAGGCTTCCAGCCTGTCAGGATCCCCTAACTTCAATTGCCAAGTGCACTCAGGTCGCCCAATTGACAGGCTGGAAGCCTATCCCACGATTAAATCAACAGCCCGCCGGCGGCGTTGGTGCGACCTTCGTGATCAGTATGCTTCGAAGAAGACGGTGAAGGGATCGATATAGAGGTTCAGGTAGTTCCGAACGGAACCCTCCGCGCCGATGTATCCCTCCGACACATAGTTGCTGAAGATGAGGTCTACGCCGAACCAGATCCGTTGACCTCGGACCTGTTTCGCCTCGTCCACGGTTACGATTTGGCTCTCTTGGGTCCCTAGTTCCTTGAGGGCGGCGGGAAGCTGGTCGGTTGCTGCCTTTTCGGCCGCACCGACCGTGCCGACACTCAGCAAACAAGTGGCGGCCAGCAAGGCTACAAATACAATCGGGCTACGCATGCGCAACGCTCCTTTGAACAGAATACGGCAAGCTTGACGAAACAAAGGCGAACGTCACCTTCGCCGAGGTTTCTGCTGGATATTCGCAAGCGCCGTGCCAGCCGAGGCAATTGGCGGGTCTGCCGACTGGGCAAATCGTCTAAGTGCCTGCCACATTCCGCGTTAGCGTTGTACTCCCGAAGTGTGGGTGGCGAAAGGCCGCTTTCTGGATCGGTCAGAAGGTTGAGATTCGGCAACATGACGTTGCCAAGAATCAACGTTGCCGAATGTCAACATCCGGTGTGGCGAAACGCCCTTGGATGGACCGGAGATGCTGGTCAAGGGCCACGCTCGGGCGGTGTTGGGGCGTTTTGGCCAAGGCAGCGTCTATGGTCACTTGCGCGTTGATCGGATCGCCCGCAAGCAACTGAGATTCGGCGAGATGAAACAGCAGGTCGGGCGACGGTTCGCCCTGCTTGGTCGCATCGCCTAGCGTCTCCACCGCGGCTTCGTAGCGTTTCAACTCTTTCAAGGCGATGCCCTGTAGAAAAAGCACGTCCGGCGGCACTTCATCCACGGGGTATCCGTCGGCCAACGATCGCAGCGTGGCCAGCGCGCGGGCATGGCGACCTTGATGGCGGTAGGTCTGGGCGATTGCCAGTTGCACGCGAGGGTAGTGTTCCTTGTAGCTGAGCGCTCGGTGGTAGCTAGCCAGCGAATCGTCGTAACGGCCCGTCTGACTCAACACATCCCCACGCAACGCCCACGCCGAAGCCAACTGCCGATTCGCCTGGACTGCCAGCTCAGCCTGATTGGCCGCTCGCTGCAGATCTCCACGAGCCAGGTACATGTCGCCCAGTCGCACCAGCAGGTCTGCATTGCCGCCCGACAGCCGTACCGCCCGCTCCATATGAGACACAGCTTCATCGTGTCGCCCCAATTCCCAAAGCGTCTCGCCGTAGTGATACTGAATACGCTCGTCCAGCGGGCACAACTCTAGGGCGTTGCCGAACAGCGATTCCGCTTCTGCCAGTTGCCCACGCTGCGCTGCGTCCACCCCACGCAGCGAAAACTGGCGTGCAGCGACCACATCCTTGTCTACCCGGTTCTTGGATAGAGAGGCACAACCACCAGCGACGCAAAGAGCGATCAATGCAGCGCCGGCAAGGCCGGAGTGAACGAAACGCGTTGTCGCGTGACGGAACATGATGGTCGTGACGGTAAACTGGGATGGAATCTGACCCATCGGCAGAAGCGGGTGGAAACCGAACCTGGACGCGCCGATCACCCGCAACACGCCGAATTCGGCTACACTAACTCAATCGGACAATCCCGGCCGCAGGCGATATATCAGATGTGCTTTCCGGAGACAATAACGGTTGCGTTGAAGACCAAACGCTGCTAGCAGGGGTGTTTTCCAATCATGACGGCGAGGCGAAAACGATGACCGCTCATTACGAGAATCTCGGAGTGAGTTTCCTGTACCCAGAGAATTGGCAGATCGTCGATGAAGAACCGGACAATTGGCCTCGCGGCGTTTCCGTCCAGAGCCCCGAAGGCGGCTACTGGGAGTTGAAGATCTACCCATCGCTCGCCGATCGCGACCAACTGGTGAACGAAGCGCTGGCGGCCATGCGGCAGGAGTATGAGGACGTGGAGTCGGATGCGGTGAGCGAAGATATCGTGGACGTGTCGGCGGTCGGCTTCAATCTGAGTTTCTTCTGCCTGGACCTTCTCGTGATTTCACGCGTACGCAGCCTGCATGTAGGCAGCCGGACATACTTGCTGACGTGCCAAGCCGAGAACCGCGAGTTTGATCGAGAGGGGCCGGTATTCGACGCGATCACAAGAAGTCTGCTGACGAGTTGAGCGGAACGGCTAAACGCTCGACGTCGAAGTCCAACGCTCACCTGGGATGAGTGCTCGCTAGATCGTGCGGTGTTCCGTCTTCTCGGATCCCAACAGTTTGTCCACGCGTTGCATCAAGGCGAAATGCGAATCGCCGAGCAATGGAGCGTTGTCCGGGTCGCAGGCCACGAAAACGGCGTGGCAATGTCGGCACTGGATTTCCATCCCGAGATACTCGACACAAACGCGAACCTTGCGCCCACACGTTGGGCACTCTTGAATGAAGAAGGTAGCTCTTGAAGACATGGCGAAAACCTCCTGCTGCCATCTCTCCCGCAGTACTGGACTCCTGCGCGGAAGTTATGACGAGGAGTTAAAGTGTACTACATGAACGTATTTTTTCAATAAAGCTACCATGAAGGGGGGAATTTACAGTGCTACATACTGATCCTTTGTCCACCTTTTGCCGGGATTACAGCGCGTTCACCTGACCCTTTTTATCGAAAGAATGCTAACCTGTTTTGAGGGTGTTTTAGGGAATTGATTTCGGTCCTCGACTGCGACTTCTGCGATGCTCTCCACGACATCCATGCCGCGCGTGACTTTGCCGAACACGCAATAGCCCTTGTCCTTGGGGCCATCCGAATTCTTGTAGTCAAGCTTGGCGTTGTCCGCCAGATTGATGAAAAACTGGCACGTGGCGCTGTCCGGTTCCTCGGGATACCGGGCCATGGCGATCGTTCCGCGGAGGTTCCTCAGTCCGTTGTCCGCCTCGCTGGGGATTCCGTCTCGCGTCTCTTTTTGCTGCAAGTCAGACGAGTACCCGCCGGCAATGACCATGGATTCCTTGTCGACGTAGTGGAAAATCGTATTGTCATAAAACCCTTGATCGACGTAGTTCAGCAGGAAGTTGTCCACCGTCAACGGGGCCTTCTCGGCGTTCAGTCGTACGTGGATGTCACCCAATCTGGTTCCGCCCAACGCGGTCTCGATCCGAATTTCCGAAAATCCTCGCGTGTCCTCAATGTCAATGTCCAATGGGGCTGGTGTTCTGTTCTGCGCTTTGCGGGCACGAATTTCAATATGCTCAGTCGGCGCGGACGAAAAGCTGTCTTGCGCGGATGAAGCGGCGTCCTGTCCTTCCGCACCGATGTTTGCGGGTGGGGCTCCTTCTTCAGAACCGCAGCCGACTGCCACAGCCAGTGCTAGCGGAAGAAAGAGTAGCGATCTGCTGGCAGGTTTCCGGTTCCTTTGCATCGCGAATGCCTCCATGCGTCGTACTGGTTGGCCCACGGCCGCTGGCGAGATGCCGCGGGTATTGATCGTCCGCAACGTGCGCACCAATGTGAATGGGAGGTGCCCATCCTACTTGCGAGAGCATATGATGCGTTGATCGGCGATTTCGTGCAACATCGTTTTCCCGGGGAATCCCCAGCAATCTTCGTGCATTTTCGGATCTTTTCCATTTTTCTTCATTCCCGCTGGAATAACTGCTAACATGCCACGTTCTTGATCGCAAATGATACCGAACTGGCACGCGCCAGCAGATGATCTCAATTTCTAGCATTCGTGTGTATTCGAAGGAGGATGAGTGACATGAGTCTGAAGGTTCTATCGTTCGGAAGCGTGATTGCGATGTTGGCTGCGAGTTTGGTGGCAACCGTATCGGCGGCGGAGAAACCGGCTGCTCCGCCGAAGAAGCCGACCATCGACAAGAAGATTCTGGCCGTACCGAAGAAACCGTTCATCCACAAAGAACTGATGGCGGCGCCCGGAAAGGCTCCCAACAAGAAAATGCTCTTCGTGGCACCGAGGGGCCCCATGTCAGGATCGCAGGGGATCGAAGCCAGGCTGCAACGTCTAGAGAAGAAGCTTGACGCAGTTATGCGCGAACTGCAGCAATTGCGACGCGAACTGCGCACGCGGCCTCCCATGCCGGGAATGCTGCCACCAGGGCCGAAACCGGATATGCACAGCCACGGCGGACATCGCAAGATTCAGCCGAAAGGTGGACCACGCCCGAACTTCGGCGGGGGAAAACCACCAATTCCACCAAAGGGCAGACCAAAGGCGGATCCTCCAAAGGCCTAGCCCGGAGTCAAGTCGAAAGCGACGGGTAGGCCGGAACAAGTCCGCGCAGTTCCGGCGCCTTATTGCAGACGTGCCGGAACTGCGCGCAATCTGCGCGAATTCGGAATCACTTTGCCCACAGATCATCTTGCTCAACCCGTCTCTAGCAAGATCATTGTGGGGCAGAATCATGATATCCCCATCAGTTTCGGGGCTTCGTCTTGGTTACGGCTCTGCCGCGCCAAGTTATTCTGTGCCGCTGCCCGGCAGACGGGATGCTCCCCTCTTGTGCCTCATGCCATATCTTCTTCAACGGGCTCCCGGAGCCGGGTTTCGGCCACAACCACCTGCTGGGTGCGCAATAGAACAACCGCGCCAATCACCATCGCGATGCCTGCTGCCCATTGAGGCGCCGACATTGACTCGCCCAAGAAGATGATCGCCAACGCGACGGTCACCAGAGGCGTAATAGCCTGCACACCGGAGGTGATCGCTGCCCCAAGTCGCCCGAGGGCCGCGTACAGGAAGAAATGCCCAAAGGCGATGCCCAGAATCGACGAAGCGACTAGCTGGCACCAAGCGAGTGGCGCAAGCGACAACAGATCTTGTGGCCGGCCAATCTTAGCCGCAGCCATAAGTGTCAGAGCAATCAGCGTGCCGATCGACACGAACTGTGACACGACGCCGAATCCGACCAACGGGTGAACGCCCCGCAGGCACCGGCGAACGCTTACCCCGTAGAAACCAAAGAAGAAGCTGCAGGCAAGAATGATGACGATTCCGGTCACTGTTACGTTCGCGTCGAACATCCCTTTGGAAATCGACAGAACGATGAATCCTCCGACGGACAGTAGCAGGCCGACGTAGAATCCGGACACCCGAAGCAATCGCCTTTCATCTGGAAAAAGGGTCATCGCGCCCAGCAGCGACCAGACCAGCGACATACGAACGAGGAAACCAATGGCACTGGCCGGGAGGTAGTACGGTGCCAGGGCCCAGAGTATTTGACCGGACAGGGCGAAAAATGCCGGTATCGCACACCTCGCAATCAGTTGGCGATTCAGGACGCCCGCGCGCCATGAGACGAACAGGACGGGCCAGTACAACATCGCGGAAAGCGGATAGCGGACGGCGTTTGCCGTCCACGCATCGACATCGTCCGTCAACTCGCGCAGCAGGACCGGAACCGATCCCCAGCAAAGCACACTGCCCAAGATGGCCGCCGTGCCGTAGATGTCGATCCTCTGATGGCTGGTGGTACCGGTGATCGTAGATGCTCCTGGCTTCGCGACCCTGCCTCAGGGGCACGGTCAAATAGAACATATGCGTCCTGCTGGTACCGCGTCAAATTATTCCTGACGGATGAATGCGTAGTCGTACGGCAAATCGCCAGAGCGTTGCTCAGGAAAAACTGCGGGGACACGGCAGCCAAGCACAATCGAAGCATCAGAACCGCCTGTGTGCGCCCACCAGGCGACCGGTGTGGTCTGTGATGGTATATTATCTCGTAGTGGAATCATCAGTATCGACCGGCTGTTACAGTCTTGTCGTCGAAGTTCCTGTCTTACACGATCAACCATGCCTGTCTCAAGGGGCTGAAGATGAAGTTGACCTTTCTGGGTGCCAACCGTCAAGTAACCGGGTCGCGATACTGCTTGGAAGCGGCCGGTTCGAAAATCATGATCGATTGCGGCATGGTCCAGGAACGAGCGTATCTGTCGCGCAACTGGGATCCATGTCCTGTCCCGGCCAGCGAGTTTGACGCGCTGCTGCTGACGCACATTCACATCGATCACTGCGGATTGACTCCGAAATTCGTGCACGAAGGTTTCCGCGGGGGCATCTACGCGACTCGGCCAACCGCCGAGTTGGCGGAAATCGTCTTGTACGATTCGGCTCATATCCAGATGGAAGACGCGGCCTACAAGAACAAACGACACGAGAAAGAGGGGCGTCGCGGCAAGTATCCAGTCGTGCCGCTGTACACCGAAGCCGATGTGGATTTGACACTTCCGCTGTTTCAGCCCGCTGCCTATCGGTCACCCGTTAAGATCAACGACGCGTTTTCTGTCACCTTCCATGATGCTGGCCACATCCTGGGATCGGCCGTGCTGGAGGTGCTGGCTACCGAAGGAGACATAACGCGTCGATTGCTGTTCTCCGGTGACTTGGGCCAATGGGACAAACCGCTGCTGCGTGATCCCACGCTCTTTGAGGAGGCGGACTACGTGGTGATCGAGTCTACCTATGGCGATCGTGAGCACGCGGATGCCGGAGATACCGAGACGCAACTTTGCGACGTAATCAACAAGACTCTTTCGCGCGGCGGGTTCGTTGTGATTCCTACCTTTGCGATCGAGCGGGCTCAGGAATTGATGTACCAGATCGGCCGTTTGGTGCACGCTGATCGGATACCGGACATTCAAGTCTATCTGGACAGCCCGATGGCGGTGGACGTCACCTCGATCTTCCGCAAGCACCGGGAATGCTTCGATGACGAAACGTGGAAACTGATCGAAGCGAATGAGCCGCCGTTTAGGTTTCCCGGCTTGCGACTTGTGCGCAAGGTCCAGGAGTCGAAGGCCATCAATACCCTGCAAGTGCCCAGCGTCATCATGGCTACCTCGGGAATGTGCACCGCAGGGCGCATCAAACACCATTTGAAGCGACACATCGGGCGAGCCGAGAACACGATCCTGTTCGTCGGCTACCAAGGCCGTGGCACGCTGGGCCGGCGGATTCTGGAAGGAGAACCGGAAGTCCGCATCCACGGCAAGAATCGTCGCGTCCGAGCCCGGATCGACCAGCTTCACGGTTTTTCAGGACACGCCGATCGCAGTGCTCTGTTGCGCTGGCTTGGCAACCTGAACGGGCCGCCGCGACGCGTCTTTGTGACGCACGGCGAGGAGGAAAGCTCGCTGGCCCTGGCCCAACACATCGACCAACAAATGGAATGGCCTGCACACGTACCAGTCTACGAAGAGAGTGTGGATCTGGGCTGATTCCGTGCGGCAGAAGACGGGCGGGCCGGAACGCTCCTGGACACCCACTTGCGTGGTGGCCGATCCGTGATATCCTCTGATCGCAGATGGAAAAAAGGGGGGCGAGCCTCATTTGTGCGGAGCACCGTGCGGATGGTTCCGGCAAAAGAGCCTCGTCCCCTGCCCTTTTCCCCGCGGAAGACGCCTTTTTGGGGGAGTGATGCATGCCGCGCATCCTAGAGAAAAGAGAACTGGTCCAGAATATCCATGAAATGGTTGTCGAAGCTCCTCGCTTGGCGGCCAAGGCCAGCCCGGGACAATTCGTCATCGCGATGTGCGACGAGCGGGCCGAACGAATCCCGCTTACCATTGCCGACTTCGACCGGTCGGCCGGCACCATCACGATGGTGATCATGGTGGTGGGAACATCGTCGGCCAAGCTGTGCAAAATGAACGTTGGCGACGAGTTGCTCGCGCTGATGGGCCCGCTTGGCCAGCCGTCGGAGATCGAGGATTCCGGCACTGCTGTGATGGTGGCAGGCGGCGTGGGTACCGCGCCGATTTACCCCATCGCCAAAGCGATGCGCGATAAAGGAAACCGAGTTATATCCATCCAAGGCGCACGGACGGCGGGGCTGCTGTTCTGGACGGACAAGCTGGCCGCAGTGAGCGACCAACATATAATCACCACAGACGACGGATCGCAAGGTCGCAAGGGCCTGGTCACGGAACCTCTTCAAGAACTGCTGGAACAGGACGCGGATCGTCAGATCGGCTGCGTCTACGCCATCGGCCCTGCCATCATGATGAAGTTTTGCTCCGCGACCACGAAACCGTTTGGCGTTAAGACCATCGTCAGCCTGAACACCATTATGGTAGATGGAACGGGCATGTGCGGTGGATGCCGCGTCCGAGTGGGCGACCAGTCGCTTTTCACCTGTGTCGACGGACCGGAATTCGACGGGCACTTGGTGGATTGGGACGGAGCGCTTGATCGCCAGAAGATCTATCTGGCCGAGGAGAAATGCTCGCTGGACCGGTACATTGAGGAGTCCCAGAAAGGATGAGTGAACCAAAGAAGAAGAAAAAGAAGAAGATCCAGAAGACCCGCACGCCGATGTCCGAGCAGGATCCGGACGTGCGCACGGGCAATTTTGACGAAGTTCCTTTCGGCTATACTCCCGAGCAGGCTCGTCAAGAGGCCGCGCGCTGCATGCAGTGCAAGAAGCCGGTGTGCATTTGCGGTTGCCCCGTCAGCGTCGACATACCCGGCTTCCTTCAGCTTGTGGCCGATGGCGAGTTCGCCGCAGCCGCGCGACAGATCAAATCGACGAACGCGTTGCCCGCGGTTTGCGGACGCGTCTGCCCGCAGGAAACGCAATGCGAGGAACGTTGCGTGCTGGGCAAGAAGTTCGAGCCCGTGGCGATCGGCCGGCTGGAGCGTTTTGCGGCCGACTACGAACGGGAAAACGACCTGATCGAATTGCCGGAGAAGAAGCCGCAGGTGGGCAAACGAATCGCCATTGTCGGAGCGGGCCCCGCCGGTTTGACCGTAGCAGGCGACTTGATCCTGCTGGGCTACGAGGTGACGATCTTCGAGGCGTTCCACAAGCCGGGTGGCGTGTTGATGTACGGCATCCCCGAATTCCGGCTGCCGAAGGCGATCGTCGAGAAGGAAGTCGACTACTTGGTCAAGCTGGGCGTTGACCTCGAACTGAATCACGTCGTCGGCCGTTCGGTGACAGTGGACGAATTGCTCGACGAAGAGGGATACGAAGCGGTCTTTATCGGCGTGGGCGCCGGCCTGCCGATGTTCCTGGGCGTGCCGGGCGAGGACCTCGGCGGCGTGTATTCGGCCAGCGAGTACCTTACCCGCTCGAATCTAATGAAGGCGTATCGCTTCCCGCGTTACGATACACCGGTCGTGCATGGAGACAACGTGTGCGTGATAGGCGGCGGCAACGTGGCTATGGACTCCGCGCGAGTTGCTGCGCGGCTGGGATCGAAACAGGTGAACATCGTCTATCGCCGCTCGCGTACCGAGTTGCCGGCGCGAGCCGAGGAAATCCACCACGCCGAAGAGGAAGGGATCGTCTTTGAATTACTGACGAACCCCATCGAGTTCGAAGGCGACGATCGCGGGATGGTCCGGCGAATGAAGTGCATTCGCATGGAGTTGGGCGAGCCGGACGACTCCGGACGTCGTCGACCCGTACCGATCGAGGGTTCCGATTTCTACATCGATACGGATCTGGTAATCGTTGCCATCGGCGCGGGCGCGAATCCTCTGCTGACGAAAGCAACGCCCGGCCTGGATCTGAACCGCTGGGGCTACATCAAGGCGAACGAGAATGGCCGCACCGAGAAAGAGCGAGTCTGGGCCGGCGGCGACATCATCACCGGATCGGCAACCGTGATCGAAGCCATGGGCGCCGGTCGAGTCGCGGCGCAAGATATCCACGGATTTCTCAGCGGTGACGTGACTGCCGATTGGCGCGACGAGTGAGTCGCGTCCCTGGTACCTCAGGTCATGTGAAATAGTCAGTAAGGTGGGCATTTCTACCTGTCTACTCGGGGTCGGGAAGGAATGCCCAACCTACAAGAACAGCAGACCTTCCGGACTTTCCCCGAAGAGTTGACCATTCCCCTGTGTTCCGCGTCAACCGCCGTCTTCCATCAACGCGGCAATCATCTCGCTGGTTCGGTCCGCCGCGCCCGCTTGCTCCAGCACCAGTTGCTGTGCCTGGTGGCCTAGACGCTGGGCAAACTCCGGCTCCTCGATCGAGCGGCGGACGAAGGATGTGAGCTGTTTCCCGTCCTGAATGACGACGGCTGCATCGCGGTCTAACATCATGGCGACGATGTCGCGGAAGTTGGCGGTGTTTGGGCCGAACGATACGGCGGCGCCGTATGCGGCTGGTTCGATCATGTTCTGGCCGCCTCGCCTGCCCATACTGCCACCCACGTAGGCGATGTGAGCCGTTCCCCACCAAGCCCCCAGTTCTCCAACGGCATCCACCAGAAGTATCCGCGCATCCGAAGCAGGGCCGTCGGCTTCCAGTTCACTCCTCCGTTGCCACGCGACGCCGGATTGACCGAGCAAATCCGCCACGTCCTCGAATCTCTCAGGGTGTCGCGGTGTGATGATTAGACGCAGCCGCGGATGCTCGTCAGCCAGCTCGCGGTAGGTCTCCAAAGCCAGCGTCTCTTCGGGTTCCTGCGTGCTGCCGGCCAGGAACACCACGTCGTCGGCGCTAATTCCGGCCAAGGCAGCCAGTTGACGGGTGTTGGCATTGTCACGATCGGTTTGCGCGCCGTCGAATTTGACGGAGCCGGTCACCTGGACGGTTTCCGAGCGCGCCCCCAATTCCAGGAAACGATCGGCGTACTCTTGATTCTGCGCAGCAACAAGATCCATAGTCCGCAGCAATCGGGCAACCAGCGGACGAATTCGTCGATAGCCGCGAGCACTGTGATCGCTAAGACGACCGTTGATCACCGCCACCTTGGCGCCGCGTCGCTTTGCCGCGCCGATCAGATTCGGCCACAGTTCGAGTTCTGCAAGCACTAACAGATCGGGTCGTATCCGCCGCATGGCCCGCCCGACGGACCAACTGAAGTCCAGTGGGCAGTAGAACACCGTGCGCGGTGCGTATTTCTTCCACGCCAAGTCGAAACCGGTTTTCGTAGTCGTAGAGATCACGCATACCCACTGCGGGTGTTGTTGTTCAAGCCGCATGAGTAGCGGCGCAAGCACATTCACCTCGCCGACACTGACCGCGTGGAACCAGATGCACGGCCCTTCCTCTTCGCGCATCGGCACACGGCCAAGCAGCTTGGCTCCCCAGCCTTCGCGGTACTTGCCTTTGCGGATGGCTGAGTAAACCAGCCACGGCGAAAAGACAACAAGCAGCACGAGGTATACGAGGTTCAACAGGTAGGGCATCGAGTAAGCTTTACGTCGCTCCTACTTTTCTCATGCAGCAGTTCTTGTACTTCTTTCCGCTCTTGCACGGGCAAGGCTCGTTACGGCCGACGCGCGGCCCGCGCCGGCGGATTGTCTCCACCGCAGCATCACCCTTGCTGGCGTCGATGGCGGCCTGCTGTTGTTGAGCGATCTCGCTGGCGCTCTGGGCTTCGGCATGCGTCGCCGATGTCTCCACCCAAGTACTGTCCACCAGACCTTCGTCCAACTGTTCCATGCGGAAGATCAGGTCGGTGACCCGTTCATAGATGGATTCCCACATGCCGTCGAACAGTTTCATGCCCTCGCGTTTGTATTCGACCTTGGGATCCATCTGCGCGTAACCGGCCAAACCGATCGAACTGCGAAGGTGGTCCATCGCCAGCAAGTGATCTTTCCACGCCATATCCACGATCTGCAGCAGCAGCGTACGCTCCATGCGGCGCATCTCTGGACGGTAGCGTTCTTCGACCGCCTCGGTCAGCTTCTGAGCCAACTCGTCGCGTTCCAGCCGTTCCATGTCTTCGACCGGCATGTCGCAGTTGAGAGTTTCCTTCAGCCAATCCGAAACCGAGGCCAAGACACCGTCGCCCCCAACGGCAATCCCCGCCGTCTGGCCCTCGGATTCGGGACCGAACACCTCGTCGATCTTCTGCTGGACTTCCTCTGTCACCGCATTGGCTCGCCGCTGGCATGCGCGACTGTGGTCGATCAGCAACGCGCGGATTTCTTCACGTTGTTTGTGCTTGAAATCTTCGATGCTCAAATCCGCCTGGAACCGCTCCTTGGCCCAAGCGGCCAGCGCCTCGCGGTCTAATCTCGCGCGCCCCGCGCCCGTGGCGAACCGGTACAGACTGGCCATGACCGGGTATTCCGCCTCTTTATCGTCATAGGCCACTCCCCCCCGGTCGCAGACCAGTTGCCGCAACTCCTCCGGCTCCAATTCGCGGACTTCCTCGAAGTCCAACTCGATTCCAAATTTGTGTCGCACCCAGCCGATCGCACTGCGCAGCCCGAATTCGTCCTCCAGCAGCGGAGCACCGTCCACAAGGTCGATCCGCTGTATCGCTTCGCGGGCCCGTCCGATGATCAGTTCGGCCACATCATCACGGCCGACCTTTTTCAGTTCGCGGTCCCGGAGATTCAAGCCCCAGCGCGAGTTTGCCAACTTCGTCAAGGCCTGCCAGTTCCAGTCAGCGCTGCCGTCGCCGTCCTCCACATCGGGCAGATTCTCTTCGATGCCGTCTATCACTTGCGTTTCGGCGAACCGTTCGGCTTCATCTTTGGCGTGGTACGTGGCTTGCTCGATATCCATCCCGCGGAAATCGCGGCCCTCCAATTGAGTCGCCAGCCGCTTGCCAGCCCATTCGGCAAATGTCGCGACGCCGAAGTCTCGCTCCATGTACGTGCCCAGGTGATGTTCGACCTGCTCGCGGATTGCTTCGATAATCAGGTCGCGGCAATTGCCGCCATCCAGAATCGTCTGCCGGTAGCCGTACACGCGTCTTCGCTGCTCATCCATCACCTCGTCGTATTCGAGCAGATGCTTGCGGCCCTCGAAATGGCGTTCTTCGACCTTCTTCTGCGCCGCCTCGATACGCCGCGTGACCATGCGGCTCTCGATGGCTTCGCCCTCCTTCATGCCGAGCGTTTCCAGAATCCTCTTCACCCATTCGCCGGCAAAGATACGCATCAAGTCGTCTTCCAGCGACAAGAAGAAGCGGCTGCTTCCGGGGTCGCCCTGGCGACCGCACCGCCCGCGGAGCTGCAAATCGATACGCCGGGCCTCGTGCCGCTCGGTGGCCATCACGTGCAGACCGCCGATCGACTTCAAGTGCTCGCCCTCCTCGTCCATCTTCTCTTCTCGTCCGATTTCGGCGACCAGCTCGTCCCATTCGTCGCGCGGCACGTCCAAGCGAGTCTCGTACTTGTCCTGCAGTCGAGCCCAAGCCATCGTTTCGGGGTTGCCGCCCAGCACGATATCCGTACCGCGTCCGGCCATGTTCGTGGCAATCGTGACGGCGCCTATTCGGCCTGCCTGGGCGATGATCTCGGCCTCGCGTTTGTGGTGTTTGGCATTCAGGACTTGGTGCTTGACGCCACGCTTGTCGAGCAGCGACGAGAGCCGTTCGCTCTTCTCGATGGACACCGTACCGATCAGCATCGGGCGGCCCTTGCGCTCGATTTCTCTGATATCGTCGAGTGAGATGCTCTTCTTTTTCTTGCCGTCCCTGGGCTGGAACTCGATGGAGTTCTCTTGCTCCTTGACGATGGTTCCCCGCTGTATGTTGCCGTCTGCCGTTGCCAGCACATCCCAGCGATTCATGCGCTCCACCTCGTCGGCAACCGCCTTGTACTTCTCCGTTTCCGTTTGGTAGATGACGTCAGGGTGCACAAGCCGCCGGAGTGGCCGATTGGTTGGGATCGCTACGACTTCCAGTTCGTAGATCTTCCAGAACTCGTTGGCCTCGGTCATGGCCGTACCGGTCATTCCGGAGATCTTGTCGTACAACTTGAAGAAATTTTGTAGCGTGATGGTAGCCAGCGTTTGTGTTTCTTCCTTGACCTTCACGCCTTCTTTGGCTTCAACCGCCTGGTGCAGTCCATCACTCCACTGGCGGCCCTCCATCAATCGACCAGTGAATTCGTCTACGATGACGATGCGGCCTTCTTTGATGACGTATCGCACATCCTTCTGGTACAAGTGATGCGCCTTCAGCGAGTTATCGATCAGGTGCGGCCAGTCCATATTGCCGGCTGTGTAGAAGCTCTCGACACCGGCCAAACGCTCGGCCTCGCGAACGCCTTCGTCGGTCAGGTGAGCGGAGTGGTCCTTTTCGTTGACTACAAAGTGCTTGTCTTTCTTCAATTGGCGAGCGATGCGATCCGCTTCACCATATTTTCGCACGTCGTCATAAGCGGGCCCCGAGATGATCAGCGGCGTTCGGGCTTCGTCGATCAGGATGTTGTCCACTTCGTCCACGATGGCGTAATGCAGCCGACCTTGCGATTGCTGCAGGTGCTTGGGATAGCGCTCATCACCGCGTGCCGCCGGCCTCATATTGTCGCGCAGATAGTCGAAGCCGAATTCGTTGTTAGTCCCATACGTGATGTCGCAAGCGTAGGCCTTCTGCCGGTCCAAGACCTTCATATCACTCTGAATGGTCCCAACCGTCAGTCCCAATCCGATGTACAGCGGTCCCATCCATTCCATGTCGCGGCGAGCCAGGTAGTCGTTCACAGTCACGACGTGAACGCCTTTGCCTTCCAGGGCATTCAGGTAGGCCGCCAAGGTGGCCACCAATGTCTTGCCTTCCCCCGTGACCATCTCGGCAATCGCGCCGCTGTGAAGCACCATGCCGCCGATCAACTGGACGTCGTAGTGACGCATGTTCAGATACCGGCGACCGGCCTCACGGCAGACGGCGAACGCTTCCGTAAGCAAGTCATCCAGTGTCTCGCCGGCCCGCAAACGCTGGCGGAACTTGGCGGTTTGCTCCTTCAACTCGGCCTCCGTCATGGCCTCGCATTTCGGTTCCAGGGCGCTTATTGCGCCCACTCTGCCCTGGAGCCGCTTGATATAGCGAGTGTTCGAGGAACCGAATACGGACGTCACCGTCCGCTCGAATCCCCGGAGGATCCCGCCGAAAAAAATACCAAGCAGTTCCCAGATGCGTGCTAAGACTTCCATTGCGTGTCGTTTCCTAATAAATCGCGCAACATCTTCTGATTAAGCAGTTTATAGCGATCCACACAGTACGGTCAACTACGATTGGCCGAGTCGGGGTCGCCAACTCGCCCGCCAGATAGGCGAAACGTCCCCCCAACTGACTTCTGCAATCCCTATGCAAGCAATAGACAAATCAGGACTTTGAAGTCGCACTGCCGCCAAAATGAGCGGGGCCTCTCGCCCTTTTCCGCACAGTAAGCCTTTTTTCTCGCCTGAAGCACACGCAACGCACGAAAATATTCTTGGATTTTCCGTCTTACCCAGTTATGCTTAAGGGACAGGGGCATGCGCTCCGGTTGTATCGACCGGGCGCATTGGGCTGCCGAAACTGGAAAACCAGGCAGGAGTATCGGAACATGAAATCGTCATTGGTCGGTGTGTGCACTATTTGTGTGGTGATTGTTGCCGCGTTGTTGTCGGCCCCGTCTCTCGCAGCGGCCGATGCAAAGGCGCCCGCAGACGCCAAGCAGGTCGAATTCTTTGCCGCGATGAAGGCTGGCGACATCGCCGTCAAGCTGATTCCCAAAGACGCGAAACAGGCAAATCTGCTGATCGAAAACAAGGCGAAGAAGCCTCTGGCTATCAAGTTGCCCGAGGCGTTTGCCGGCGTACCTGCAGACGTCCTAGCCCAAATGGGCATGGGCGGAATGGGTGGCATGGGCGGAATGGGCGGCATGGGTGGCATGGGTGGTGGCGGCATGCAAGGCATGGGCGGTGGCATGGGTGGCATGGGTGGCATGGGAATGGGCGGTGGCGGCGAGGGCGGTATGGGAATGGGCGGAGGAATGTTCAACGTTGCCCCAGATTAGGTAGGGAAGCTGAACATCCCCATCGTTTGCCG
>CAZURK010000055.1:0-61576 GCA_964623055.1 uncultured Pirellulaceae bacterium | reverse complement strand
CGTCCGGCATAATGTCTGTCGTCATTCTGATATTCGGTGTGACGGTTGTGCTTCCAGCCGCACGTTGCTCTGCCAACGAGTACAGCGAACAGATCCAAGCCGACTGGCTCAGACAGGCCGATGCGTGGCGTAGGCCGCCCGGAGGTACGGGGATACGAGTACCAACGTTCGCAGACGCGGCCGGTGCAGTTGACGGCGTGAAGAACGGCAAGTACGCCTTCCATACAGACCGAAAGCCGAACCCCTGGTGGCAGGTGGATCTGGATCAGCAACTGCCGATCAGCCGGATTGTGGTGTACAACCGTCTCGATTACGCGCCTGGTCTACACAACGCCGACAATCTGCTCGTTCTTACCTCCGATAACGGCCAGGATTGGTCTATTCGTTACGACAACCGCGGAAAATTCTTCGGTGGCGTCGGCCACGGAGAACCGTTGACCATCGCGTTCAAGCCGCCAGTGACCGCTCGTTTCGTGCGTTTGCAGGTCCGGAGCGACGCGCCCATCTGGTTTCATCTTGACGAGGTCGAAGTCTACGGCACGGCGGACCCCCAGAAGAACATCGCATTGAAGAAACCTGCGGATCAGAGCAGCGTCAGCCAGTGGTCCACGGTCAAGTCTCACGTCATTGTCAAGCCAGACGAACCCTACCCGACGAAGTACTTTTTTGAACGCGGACAGATGCTAGCAGCCGATCTGCGCACGGCAGGCGTTGACACACGTACGGCAGAGCGCGCGTTGGACGAAATCGCCGAACAACTCGCGAAGATGCCCGATGACGCACCGGAAGAAGCCCAACGGGCGGTGTATTTGAAGGCCCGCCGGACAATCAGGCAACTCGTGTTTGCCAATCCGTTGTTGGATTTCAACCGGCTGGTCTTCGTCAAACGGTTTACACAGGAGACTTATCCCGACGTTTGCCTGAACCACATGCCCTGGGTTTCACGTCCCGGCGGGGACATTTGCACACTTGCGTTCGAGGGGCCGGATGTGCCACCACGAGTGCAAAATGTGATCGGCGGCGCATTGGGACCGGGGCATGTTCACGGCATGGACTTGCGTTGGGATGCCAAAAGGATCGTATTCGGATACGCAAGAGCCAAGAGCAACGAGCCGCCCGACGGCTGGCGCGATCGGCGAACTAACTACGACCTGCGTCGCACCGAGGAACCGATTCACATCTATGAAATCGGCGTCGATGGGAAGGGCTTGCGTCAGATCACCGATGGCGAGTGGAGCGATTTGGACCCCACGTACGCTCCCAATGGGGACATCGTCTTTGTATCCGAACGTTGCGGGTGCTCGCTGCAGTGCAACGAATACGATAAGGACGAAACGAGCTGCAATCTGTTCGTATGCCGGCCGGACGGGTCCGATATTCGCTGGATGAGTGTCTCGAAGGACGGCGATTACCTGCCACACTGCTTGGACGACGGATCGATCGCCTACACACGATGGGAGTATCAGGAGCGTAGTTGGGCGAATATCCAATCGATCTGGTTTCTTCGGCCGGATGGGACGGGTGCAGATGCCTTGTTCAAGCAGCATTTGAACGATCCGTGGGCACTTGAGGACATGCGGTCGATCCCACACACAGGCAGGCACAAGCTGGTAGCAGTCGCTGCAGGCCATCATACGCTGGCCGCCGGGCCGGTTGTCGTCGTCACGCCAAGCGATGGCATGAACGATCCAAGAGCCATTCGGATTGTCACCCCAGGGGTCCAACCGCCCGAGGGCGGAATGTCTGGTACGCCCGTGGACCAAGGCGGTGTGTTTGATCGTGGGGGCTTCTACATGTCGCCGTGGGCGTTGTCCGACAAGTACTTCCTGGTGTCGTACGGCTACGGCGGTCAGACGGACCCGACCGGCTATGCGCTGTACTTGATCGACGTGTTCGGTACCAAAGAGTTGCTGTACCGCGATCCAGAGATCTCGTGTTTCACGCCGATCCCGCTGCGGCCACGGCTCCAACCGCCGGTGGTTCCGGACGTGACCGACCGAACCGTCGACTATGCCGTCTGCTCCGTTTCCGACGTAACACACGGTGTCGAAGGCGTCGACCCGAATACGGTTCGCTACCTGCGGATATCACAGCGACTCCAGTGGCCCTACGACAACCAGAACGGCGGGTGGCGATACACGGAGAAAGCCCGGCCCAACAATTGGACGCCCGCCCGTGTGCTTGGCACTGTGCCGATCGAAAGAGACGGCAGTGCATTTTTCAAAGTGCCGGCCGATACGCCTGTCTACTTCCAATTGCTGGACGAAAAGCACATGGAACTGCGGCGGATGCGCTCGTTCATCAGCTTCCAGCCTGGCGAGGCCCGTGGTTGTGTCGGCTGCCACGAGACACGAGAGGAAGCGCCGCCAGACCAAGGATTTCCGCTGGCACTATTGCACGAGCCTGTGGATCCAGTACCACCGCCATGGGGTGATCGAACAATCAGTTTTCTCCGGGACATCCAACCCATATTCGACGAACACTGCGTGTCATGTCACAGTGGCCTGAAGCCGGCCGGCGGCTTGGATTTCTGCGGCGGGTTGACGGCCAGTCCTTCCAAGGGCCCCGGCCACGGCACGCCAATCCCTGGTTACGGACACAATCGTGCGTTCGATACGATCATCCAACACAAGCTGGTCGCTTGGTCGGCGATTCACGGCGACGCCAGCATTACGCAACCGCTGGAGTTCGGCTCGCATAAGAGCCCGCTTGTTCATGCCTTGCGCAACGGTGCGTGCAGTAAACGAGCTTCGCTGAGCGGCGAGGAGTGGTTGCGGTTGGTGACGTGGATTGATGCCAACGCGCCCTATCACGATCAATTCGTGAACAAACGCGCCAAATCGCGACCGTACAGCCTGCCGGACGACAGTGAACTGTTTTCCCACATCGCCGCGATTCACACACAGCGTTGCAGCTCCTGCCACCAGGCGAACGACGTCACCCGCGCCGACTGGGTTGACCTCCGACAGCCAAAACGAAGCCTGTTTCTGGTAGCGCCGTTGGCCAAGGCGGCGGGCGGAACAGGGAGATGCAACAAGAGGACCTATGAAAACTGCGACGACATGGACTACCAAAGCGTTTTGCAGCTTGTGGAAGCGGCGGTGGAAAAGGCCTGGAAGCGTCCACGACGCGATCTGAAGGCGATCCGCCGCCAAGTTTCAAACTTGCAGGCGTCCGTGGCGCCGTAGGTGCGTTCGCTGTATATCCCGAAAGCGTTTCCATCGCGTGAAAGGACGGGGCAAAACGCCATGAGCGACGATGACCAAAACGGCGGCGATCCCAATCCGAGCGACAAAACGCCTTTCGGCCCAGGCAGCGGAAAGAGCCTCCTTGCTCGGATGTTGGCCGAACACATCAAGAAGCAATTGAAAGAGCTTGGAGTTTCGGGACCTCCCGTGTTGAAGATACGGCCTGCCGACTGCGCGAACGTCTTCACCGGGCACACGGACCTGGAAATTGGCGCAGGGCTGGAGGCGGCGAAGAGACTTGTCGAAGCGGAAGGGCACCAGGTAATCCTAATCCTCGATGAGGTAGATGCCCTCAACCTTGATGAAATGGATGACGAAGAAGAAGCGGAAGAACCATGAGGACACATGCCATGAGAGTCACCTTGCTTGTTCTTGTCACGCTTTTCGCGGCAAACGCCACATCGGCTGCTGACAATTGGCCGGAGCTTCGCGGCGCGAATGGCACGGGCCATGGCGACGCTGCCGGACTACCGTTGACGTGGAGCGAAACGGAGAACGTTGCCTGGAAAACCGCGATCCACGGCCACGGATGGTCTTCGCCTGTGATCTGGAAGAAGCAGATCTGGCTGACGACGGCAACCGAGGATGGCATGAAGATGTTCGCGGTCTGCGTCGACCGTGATACCGGTAAAATCGTACACGATGTGAAGGTATTTGATGTCGAGCAGCCGCAGAGAATCGCTCAGGTCAACAGCTATGCGTCGCCCACGCCCGTCGTGGAAGACGGCCGAGTATACGTGCACTACGGCACCTATGGCACCGCCTGTCTGGACACCGGCACCGGCAAGGTCCTATGGGCTCGAGGCGACCTGAACTGCGACCATCACATGGGTCCTGGCTCTTCGCCGATTCTCTTTGACGAGTTGCTGATCTTCCAGGTGGACGGCACGGACGTTCAATACGTGGTCGCGTTGGACAAAACGACGGGCAAAACCGTCTGGCGCACCGATCGAACGATGGACTACAGCCGCGTCCATCGTTTCTGTCGCAAGGCATTTTGCACTCCGGTCGTCATCCGCGCGGACGATCGTCTTCAACTGATCAGTCCGGGTTCGAAAGCGGTCATGTCCTGCGATCCGCGTACGGGCGATAAACTGTGGACAGTCCGCTACTACGGATGGTCCATGGTGCCACGGCCGCTTTTCGGCCACGGTTTCGTCTACGTCATCATGGACTACGAACGTCCGCAACTCTGGGCGATACGGCCCGACGGTCATGGCGATGTGACCGACACGCACGTGGCGTGGCGGTCGACCAGCAGTATGCCGGCCACGCCTTCGCTGCTGTTGATCGGCGACTTGCTGTTCATGGTCAACGACACGGGTGTTGCTGTGTGTGTGGAAGCCAAGACGGGTGAAGTCGTCTGGCGCGAACGATTGGGCGGTAACTTCTCGTCGTCGCCCGTGTACGCCGACGGCCGCATCTACTGTTTCAATCACGACGCGATCTGCACCGTGTTCCAGCCGGCCCGGGAATTCAAGAGTCTTGCTGTGAACAAGCTGGATGGAATTTGCATGGCTTCGCCTGCCGTTGCCGACAACGCATTGTTCGTGCGAACGAAGACACACCTCTACCGCATTGCTTTGTGATCGTTCGGCGTCCCGACTACCGGACGACTACCGCCTTGGCATGATCCGAACGTTGTCGAACCAGAATTCGTCGCCCTTTTTGCCGTTTGCATTCGTGTAGAAGCGGAACGTTTGAACCAGTTTCACATTCGGGAAGATTTCGCGGATGAGCCGCGCGTCGAATTCGGCTTCGTGCCATTGCCCGTCGTCTTTCAGCGAGAGTTGTTCGAGATTGGGGACGCCTCCCGCTTTGCTGGCTGGACTGCCGCCCACGTAGACCGCCCCTCGGCCGACCTTGGTGCTCCTGAAGGCGTCGACGCACACGCCCACGGGCACGGCCCGCGGTATGCGATAGGCGAACTTGACGATCGGGAATCGGTCGATGTCCCACCAGCGCGGGCGCATATGGCACGACATGGTCGCTCCGTCTTTTTCGGCGTTCACGCGGATCGAGTGCTTGCCTGATGCCGCGGTTGACGTTGCGAGTTGCGAAGTCGTATTTCGCTGTCTCGTGAAGCTCCAATAGTAGAACCATTGTTCTCGATTCTCCGGCTCGAAGTCGGTGACGACCACCGGCTCGGTTGCCGTTTCCATCGTTTCGACGCGCAGGCCGCCGGGAATCGACGGCGCGACGTACCACGGGGCATCTTCCGCGCCGAACTCATACGCTCCGAGGTCCGGGGCGTTGCCCACGAAGGGTAACGAAACCCCGTCGCCCGTATTCCACGAAAGCTCTCGGTCCAGCGTGAGCACGTTTGCCGTGATGTCCGCTTTCGTGACGATCGCTTCGTTTTTCGCTGGGCCAATGTAGACCAAATCGCCACGCTCGCCGGGAATCCCGAAGCCGTCGTAGAACGGTCGTGCGTCGTCCACCGGCATCTTTCGTCCCGAGCCGGACGTTCCGGCGGTTGCCAATGGCTTTCCGGCGTCGATGCCGACGCTGTCGGCCTGCAAGTGGTAGTCGTCGCTGTCAGGATCGACAAACAGCGGGTCCGATTCGATGTTGCCGGCAAACTGGGCCGGCTTCTGCCGGTTCGATTCCTCTGCGGTCATTGTCAATCCCGGCCACGCGGTCGCGTTCGGAAACGCCCAGTCATACCGCACCGTCTTGTCGCCGGGTTTCGAGCCGAACAGCAGGTTATGCCTGAAGGAGTTGTCGTCGGCGATGTTCGAGTACAAAAGCAGCGCGAGTCCGTCGCCGCCCGGATCGTTTCCCGCAAAGATATTGTTCTGGAAGACATTGCCCGCGACCATGTGTTCGTGGGGCTTCTCGCCATAATCGACCATCTCGAAGCCGTACTCGTGATTCCGGCACCACGTGTTGTGATAAAGTCGCGAGTGTTTCATTGCCCAAGGTGTATCCCTTCCGTACTTATAGGAGTTGATCACGAGCGGTCCGTAGTAGTTGCGGTAGATGACATTGCGCCGAAAGATCGCATCGATAACAAACAGCTTCGCCCGGCCGTCTGCCGACCCGGAGCCTTCAAAACCGTTGGTGATCACGCACGCCTCCATCAGAAGCCGCGGCGTGGAAAAACACTCGAAATTGCGTCCCCAGCGACAATCGAAGGTGCATTGCCGAACCACGTTGTGATCGCAATCGAACCACAGGCCAAACGGCCGGTGGCCCGCGCGGCTGATGTGGATTCGCTCGAACACGTTGTGGCTGCAGCCGGAGTTCATCCACAAGTCGCCGTACACATGGCCGTCTCCGCGAATGTGGATCGAACGCCAGCAGGCGAGGTTCTCGTAGCGGTTGTAGTGGCAGTCGCGGCAGTAGATCGGCGTGTAGACCTCCGTGGCGCGTTCCATGTGGCAATTACGGATCAAGCAATGTCTGGCGGAGTCAAGCTGCATCCATCCGCCGCGCTTCGGCAACAGCTTGAGCCTGTCCACCACGATGTAGTCGCGATCCTTCAGCCGGATACAAGTCGAGATTCCGTCACTGGACCTACCACCCGTGACAATGGCGCCGTGTGTGGACTGAGCCCGGAACGAAATCGGCGCTCCGTCGCGCCCAGACCGGGCCGGTTCCATAATGCCCTCGTATTCGCCATCGGCCAGAATTGCCGTGTCGCCCGGCTGCAGCATCGCGTTAGCCTTGGCCAGAGTGCGCCAAGGCCGCTCGGTCGTGCCCGGATTGTCGTCGCGTCCGTCAGAGGACAAGAAATACGTCGCAGCGAAGGCCATACGTGAGAACAGCAGAATCATCAAGCAGACGTTGCACGGAAGACGCAAACACATGATCGTCACCTCGACAGCTAATTGTGTGTCCCAAGAATCACGTGTGGGGATCGTGTCCAGAGGCATTTATACCAGGATGGTGAATTGTTATGTGATTTTCAACGATGATAATGTGTCTTAACTGGGGGAGAATCCAGATCGCACGAGAAGGTGCGAGAGGGCCGTTCACGGCCCATCACCGCGCAGCGGTATTAGCCCCGGCGTTCACGCCGGGGTGGCGCAGTGTCACGACGATTGTATGGTCAGGCCCGTTTACGGGCCTTCTCGCTGTTCGGCTTGAGCCACCTGTGACCGACGGGGAGACCCAAACCATGTCGAAGAGCTACTACTGCGAAATCAACCTGCACATCGTCTGGCATACGAAGAACAGCTCACCCCTGCTAACACCTACAGTTGAACCGGTGACTCAACGATTCTTGAAGAAGCGTATCATTGACACGCCCGAGGTGTTCGTCCATGAGGTCGGCGGAACCGAAAACCACGTCCACCTAGCCGTGACGATTCCACCAACGCTGACAATCAGCGAGTGGATTGGCAGGCTCAAGGGAGGCACTTCCCACGACATGAACCAACACGTCGGCAAGCGTCAGAAGGTCCTGCAGTGGCAGGCCGGTTACGGCGTGGTCAGTTTTGGCACAGGCGATCTCGAATGGGTGAAAGCGTACGTACGAAATCAACGCGATCATCACGAACGAGGCGCAGTTCACGAGCGTTTGGAGGGTATCACACAATTGGATGACGTTGAGTGATGGGCCAGGGGCTCAAGCCTAACAACGAGAAGGCCCGTAAACGGGCCTCATTTGAAAGGTGACGTTCGATCCGTTCACCCCGGCGTCAACGCCGGGGCTAGTATCGCTGCGCGAGAATGGCCGTAAACGGCCAGACGGTGATGCCTCGGCGAATTTGTGTCTCGGCTTGAAGTTTTGGCGTGGGATTCGCGAGAACTCTTCCACTATAGTCCAAAGATCAGCGCCAGAGTGGCGAAAGACCGTTCAGGAAGTGGTATGATGCATACGCCATCCAATTTCGAATCGAAAGGAAGCCACCATGAATGAAGTCGACGGTTCACGACGTGATCGGCCGAGGATTGCGCTTGCACCGACTCTTGCTGTGGCAAGCATTGTTCTGTTTCCACAGCAGAGTGGGGCCGAGGAAGACCGTGCCCCGAGCGTCATCGACATTGGCTCGCAGCGGGAACTGTTCGTGGACGACTGTCTGATCGAGCGCCTGGAAGGCGCGCGTCGCGTGATGCACCGGCCGACGCCGCAAGAAGTCGTTCTGACACACGATGCCCCGTGGGAGGGCAGTGGCAGCGGGTATCACTCGGTGTTTCGCGACGGCGAGTTGTACCGAATGTACTACAAAGCGTGGCACCTGGATGTGTCGAACGGAAGACTCAATTCGGGTGCGCATCCGCTCTACTGCTGCTATGCCGAGAGCGACGATGGAATCCAGTGGCGCAAGCCTGAATTGGGGCTGCACGATTTTCGCGGCTCGAAGGCGAATAACATCGTTATGGTTACGGGCAAGATCGGCGGAGTCGACGCTGATCCGGGCCATCCGGCCGTCTTCAAAGATGACAATCCCGACTGCCCGGCCGACGCGAAGTACAAGGCGATCATCCGCTCGCGCGGGCCAAGAGGGCTGCTGGCGTTCAAGTCGCCCGATGGGACCCACTGGTCTCCGATGAGCGACGCGCCGGTGATCACCGATGGTGCGTTCGACTCCCAGAACCTTGCTTTCTGGGATCCGGTGCGGTGCGAGTATCGCGCGTATTGGCGGATCTTCACCGCGGGGGTAACGACTGAGAAAACCTGGAGGCCCAGTGGGCACCGAGCGATTCGCACGGCGACCTCGAAGGATTTCCTCAAGTGGGGGCCGCACGCTGACCTGACGTATGAAGACTCTCCCTCCGAGCACCTTTACACGAACCAGATCAAAGCGTACTACCGCGCGCCGCACATCTTCATCGGCTTTCCGACCCGGTACATCGAACGTGGCTGGTCCGATTCGATGCGCGTGTTGCCGGAACCGGAACATCGCGAGCTGCGCGCCAAGGCTCATGTGCGGTTCGGCACGGCGTTGACCGAGGGTCTGTTGATGAGCAGCCGCGACGGGGTGCATTTCCAGCGTTGGAACGAAGGCTTCCTGCGTCCAGGTGTCGAGCGCGAGGGAACGTGGCACTACGGCCATCAGTATATCGCTTGGCACGTGGTCGAAACGCAATCGGCAATCGAAGGCGCGCCGAACGAATTGTCGCTGTACGCCTGTGAAAGCTACTGGACCGGCAACAGCAGTGAAGTGCGCCGCTACACGCTTCGGCTGGACGGCTTCGTCTCGGTGTCGGCGCCGTTTGCTGGCGGCGAGTTGGTCACCAAACCGGTGACGTTCACGGGGAACAAACTGTCTCTGAACTTTTCCACCAGCGCCGCCGGCGGTATCCGCGTCGAACTGCAGAGTCCCGATGGCAAGCCGATCCCCGGTTTCTCGCTGGCCGATTGCCAGGAGGTATTTGGCGACGAATTGGATCGCCCCGTCACATGGAAGGGGGACGGCGACCTCGATAGCCTTGCCGGTCAGCCGGTCCGCATACGCTTCCGGCTGCGCGATGCCGATTTGTACTCGTTTCAGTTTGGCAAATAGCCACGGACCGTGAGACACACGCTTGTATGGTGGGCACAACCCGGCTATCGTAGTAGCCGCATTTCGAATAGACGCGAATCGATCTGGCGAATCGCCTGTGGACGTCCAAGGTAGGAGCGGTCTTATGTCCATCCCCGTTACTTGTACTTGCGGTCAATCGTTTCGCGCCAAGCCGGAACTGGCCGGTAAACGCGTAAAGTGTCCGACCTGCGGTTCGGTGTTGCAGATCCCCCAGCCCGCTCAGCCGGCTCAGCCCGCGCCTCCGCTCGATGATTCGAACGATCCGTTGGGGCTGGGCGGCTTTAACGAGCAGGCGGTGGGAGCGCCTCCTCCTCAGATGCCAGGTTCCCAGCCTCTGCAATCGACGCTGCCTTCCTACTCCGCACCCAAACCGAAACGAGACTGGGGTCCGATCATTCGCATCGGGTTGATCGGTGGCGGAGTGGTGCTTGGGATCGGTGTGTTGGTGGCTGGGGCGTTGATACTGTGGAGTTACCTTGGCGGTTATGGGTCCCCGGAAGCTGTGTTCGAGGCCGCAAAAGAGGCCGTGCAAGAGGAGGACTGGGAGCGCTTCTGCGGGTGCGTGACGCCCGAGACTCGGGATGAGATGGCGGCAGGGATGCTGTTCATCGCGGTACTGGCGAAGGGCTTCAGTGGTATGACAGCCCGGGGCGGACCGGAAAAGGTCCAAGAAGCCGAAGAGAAGCTCAAACCAGTTATGGACGTGCTGGAAAAACACGGATTGAACGAAGAAACCTTGAAAAACCTAGTCCCCCAAGGGCAAATGACGCCAGGCCGCCCTGACAACGAACGCCTGCAGCAGATGCTTGCCCCGATCAAGAACCGCAACAAGTTCATCGCCGACATGATGACTGCGATGCTGCAACTCGACGACGGGGCGCGAAGGGCATCGCTAATGGTGGCCGATGACACGCTGGAGGATGTGGAAGTCGGCGAGGATTCGGCAACCGGGTTCATCGTCCAAACCAGAAACGGCAAAGAGCGTCGAGGGCAGATCACGTTCAAAAAAGTCGACGGAAGCTGGAAGATCGAAAAATTTCCCCGGTCCGGCAGATTCTAGGCGGGCCGGAAGGCGACGGCCGTGGCGCATCGAGCCACAACCGTCGCCTTCCGGCCTAGTCTAAATGATATCGGATCCTACGGCTCGTCCCAGCCAAGGTGGGCTCTTCCGCCGAGCAGTTTGATCAGATCCGGCAGGTCGTAGCTAACCAGTGCTTCTGGAATCACGTTTCCGATGGTGTCTGACTCCAGGGGCTTGGAGATCACGTCATCTATCCAACTTCGAATCGAATGGCGAAGAGTTACTGACGAGAAGCGGGTATCCAGTGCTGCGGCGTGCAGCGCCACCGGGCCTCCTTTGTCGACGCCAACAAGCTCAATCTGCTCGCAGTCGATATCCGAACGCTGGGCGAGTGCGTCGGCTGCGGTCAACACGTCTTCGAGCCTTTGCCCAAGCAGCGGGCGCCCGATGTGCAGCGACCACATGGCTGTGCGATGATCGCCTTTCGAGTAAGGGGCTCGACCGCCTTCATCTGCTGTTTCGCCGCAGCCGCGGATGTCGATGCTGAGCACTGCATGTCCGCGGGCGACGATCGCTTCGATCGCGCCGCCGGGACCGGAGTCTGCTGCTTTGCCGCGTCCGTCCACATAGATCGTCACTGGCAGCTTTGCCGGTGGTTTGGCCGCCGCGAAAAGAAGCGCCGGGATCGGCGGTTCGCCGGTTCGTTGGATCACGAGCCGTTCGATACGGTAGTCGTTGCGCGAAACCGTGCCTTTCCGCTCGACGGACACGGCGCCAGCCGGCTCGCGCAATGCCAGCAGTCCACGTATGTGAACCAGGCATTCGTCCCGACCGTGCGTCTTCCAGAATTGACGCCGCGTGGATGCCAGTTCGCGCGCCAAGGCAAGATTGATATCGACCAGGGAAGCTGCATCATCATATTCCTGCAGTACCTGTCCGGACTCGGTGGACCGCAGGGCCTTTTCTGGTTGCAGACGGAGTTTGGGCTCGGTCACTGGCCGCGGATCGTCCAGCAACCAACGGCGCATCCACCGAACGGCCGCCTCGCGGCGTGGTTTGCTGAAAGCGTGAGTATCGTCGTAGACGAACATATCCGCGGAATCGGGTTGTCCCAGCAGATCAAAGGCTCGATGCACCTCACGGAACGTCTTGCGGGTAAACGTAATGTCTTTGTAGTCGCGTTCGGCCGCAAGGATAATCGAAGGTTTGGGTGCTCGGAGCCAAAAGAAGTCGGGGTGCTCGAAACCCAATGCTCCCGTGTTCGGCGGCGATTGACAGCCGTCGCCGGCGCCGCCCAGGTCAAAATTGCGCTCCAGGGCCGTAATGTGACACGACGGCCCCGCCGTCCCGACACGGTCGTCCAACGCCATCAGAAACATTGTCTGTCCACCGCCGCCGGAATTGCCCGTCACTCCCACCGGTTTGCTTCGGTCCACTTCCGGACGACTTAGCAGATAGTCGATGCTGCGGACACCATCCCAGGCGGAATAGTGAACGAAGTGACATCCGACGGGGATCGAATTGACGTTCAGCAGTTTGTGACGCGAGCCGGCATGGCGCGGGCCGCCGGGAAGCTGCTGTCGTTCCCCCTGCCCCATGGGATCGTAGACCAACGCTACGAGGCCATTCTTCGCCATCAAGATTCCGACGTTCTGGTACGCCGCGTATGCCTTCCCAGCAAGGCTGTGGCCGCATGGCACCAGCACACCGGGGTACGGTGGGTCTCCGCGCATCGGTACGTACAGATTGGCTGTCACGTAGAATCGCGGCCGGCTCTCGTAGACGACTTTCTCGATACGATAGTCGTCTGCGTCAATCATGCCCGTGACTCTTGCATTGAGCGGCGTCTTATCGGGAAACGGCCCCATGAGTTGCTGATATCCGCGACGAAGCTCTTCCTGATACTCAAGGACAGACTCACGGGATTGGAGAGCTCGCTGGACCCGTTTCCGACGTGTTTCGTACTGTCGGTGGATCCCACGCAAGAGATAATCGCGCAACAGCGAGTGACCGTCCGATTCCAGGACCTGCAGATCCTTCCCCGCCGCCTGAGGCTTTTCTTGTCGCTCCGGCTCTTGCGCCAGACCGAACGAAACGGGTGTCCAGAGTACCGTCCACGATATGACCAGAAGCTTAATTCGTAACGTGCACCGATTTGTAGGCCGGACCGAGCAAACCGTGCAACTGCCGGAACTTCGGCCTCTTCTAATGCAGTTATTTATGGTACAGGCTGTCAAAGCAATAAAGCCGGTTTGCGCTGTTCCGGCAAGGAGTCGGCCTCGGTCCGGCCTACGCGTTGCGCAGTGGAGGTCAAACATCGTCCGGTTCCCTCCTTCCTCCCATGTGTTGTTACCGATGGCAGAATCCGACAATCAGTTTAGCGGCAATGCTCGCGCGGCAAAACCGCTTGAGGTGGTCGGCAAGTTGACCGGCTTGTGCCGGGCGATGATAATGGGCGGCACGCCTGGAAGCGGGCGTGTTGATGCTTCGCTTTCGAGAACCGGTTATCCGAGAAACATGCGGACTACATCTTGTTTGCTCTCTTTTGACGCGGAGGACTCTACGATGCTGCGCTACCTGACGATTCTGGCCCTGGGATTGACTATCCTCGCCGGCGCCCCGGCAATTGGGGCGGAGAAGTCCGATCTGCCACTCGTGTTTGAAGACGATTTCGAAAAAGGCGCCGACAACTGGCAGCCTACGGATGCCGACGCTTGGCGGATTTCGGAAACCGATCGCGGCAAGGTCTACAACCAGTTCAAGAACAGCAAGTACAAACCGCCCCACCGCAGCCCCCACAACATCTCGCTGGTCAAAGACGTCCTGGTCGGCGACTTTGTGCTGAAGGTCAAGGTGCAAAGTACCAACTCGAAAGCCGGCGCTCACCGCGACATGTGCCTGTTCTTCAACTATCAGGATCCAGCCAACTTCTACTACGTTCACATGGGATTCCGGCCCGATCCTCACTCCAGCCAGATCATGATCGTGAACGACGCGCCGCGTGTGATGATCACCAAGAACAAGTCCCCCGGCGTCCCGTGGGATGACGGCTGGCACGACATCAAGATCGTCCGCCGCACGGCCGACGGCACCATCGAGATTTACTTCGACGACATGGAAAAGCCCATGATGATCGCCGTCGACAAGACGTTCACATGGGGGCAAGTCGGACTGGGATCGTTCGACGACAACGGCAACTGGGACGATTTCAAACTGTGCGGCGTCAAGGTCGAACGTTAAGGAAACTGGGGTCAGGTCTTGACTTGTAACTTATGCTGCAGCGCGTTCGGCCATAAGTTACAAGTCAAGACCTGACCCCGTTCTATGGTGTATGGCGATGTCCGATATCCGAGTTGGCGTGGCTAGCGTGGATTTCACGCCCGAGTTGGGTCTGCCGTTGATGGGCAACTTTCGCGACGATTATGCGGCTCGCGGCGTGCATGATCCGCTGCGCGCCAAAGCCATGGTCTTCGCCGACGAGCAGGGTGCCAAGGCAGCCTTGCTGGCCGTCGATATCTGTATGCTCGATCGACAGAACGTGGGGTTTATGCGCGAGGTCATCGGCTCGGATTGCGACGTGCCACCGGACAACGTGCTGATTCATGCCACCCACACGCACAGCGCCCCGGCCGCTAGCGGCAAGATCGGTTTGGAGGAAGAGGTGGCGCCGCACGGTGCTGCGATCGAGGCATTTCTGGAGAAAGCCGCGTCGGCAGTTGGCGAAGCCGATCGAGCTTTGGTGGATGCAACGCTGGAGGTTGGGCATGCTACCGAGGATCGGCTGTGCTTCAATCGACGTTTGCGTCGCCGCGACGGCACAACGCAAATGAACTGGGAGGCTTTGCAGCCGGATTTCGATCCAGAGCAAGTCGTGGGGGCATGGGGCCCAGTCGACCCGGAGTTGACTTGCCTGACGGTCCGCCGCGAGCACGAACCGATCGCGGGTCTGGTTAACTACGGCCTGCATCCGGCGATCCTGGCGGGAGACAATTGGCTGTATTCGGCCGACTTTCCCGGATACTTGGCTGAGGCAATGTCGCGTACGTTGGGTGACGGGTTCACCTGTCTGTTTCTGAATGGATGCTGTGGGGACGTCAACCATGTCGACTACCGTGACCAGCCACAAGGCCGCGGCCTTCAAATGACCCAACGCGTCGGCTACATGCTAGGTGCTGCGGCTCACCAAGCGGTGAATTCCGGTGTGCCGATAGAAACAGATG
Source organism: uncultured Pirellulaceae bacterium (assembly GCA_964623055.1). Lineage (GTDB taxonomy): Bacteria > Planctomycetota > Planctomycetia > Pirellulales > Pirellulaceae > JADHUC01. The sequence continues at coordinate 46,611 of CAZURK010000055.1, read as the reverse complement.
GCCTGTGCGTGTCTCGCGAGCAGGTGGCGCTCGAACGGTTGAAAATCAGCGCAAGCGACCGACGTTGGTGCGAGGAGGTCCTGGAAAAAGCACGAATTCATCCACCACAGGGCCAAGTGGACGGCGTACCGGATGTCTATTACGCGAAACTCCGTCTGCGGATGTGGGACGAACAAGACCGTCCGGATCACGCGGAAGTCATGGTAATCCGTATCGGCGACGTGGCGATCGTGGGGTTGCCGGGGGAAACTTTTTGCCGGTTGGGTTTGGAGATCAAACGTCGTTCGCCGGCCCGCCATAGCTTGGTTGTGGAATTGGCGAACGATGCCATCGGCTATTTGCCGACCCGAGAATCGTTCGATCAAGGCGGCTACGAGACGACTAGTGGCAGCACTTTCTACGAACCAGGCTCGGCAGAACGGATCGTCGAATCAGCAGTGACGCAGTTGGAGCGACTTTTTTCGGAGAACTGAAAACGAATCAACCAGGCCAAGCGACTTTCCCATGACCAAAGAGAGCATGCGCCGGACCGCCGGCGACAACGAGTATCTGCACCGCGACTTCCACGGAGCACTGAGCGCGGGGATCGAGTACTTGCATGAGAAATACAGCGAAGAGGCAGTACGCGAGTACCTGTGGCAGTTCGCTCGAACGTTCTATGCCCCGCTGGTCGACGACCTGAAACGAAGGGGATTAGCTGCCGTCGAAGAGCACTTCCGCAAGATCTACGAGTTGGAAGGGGGCGAGGTGCGTTTCGATCGGTCGGAGAACGAGCTGCGCATCGAGGTGGATGCGTGTCCAGCCGTCACACATATGCGCAAGGAGGGATACCCCGTTGCGCGACTGTTTCGCGAAACCACGGAGACGGTAAACCGGGCCATATGTCACGAGACGCCTTTCGCGGCGGATCTGCTCGAATACGACGACGAAACCGGTCGTAGCATTCAGCGGTTCTATCGGAGCACGTCATGATTTCTTGTACCGAGTTCATTCCGGCCTACAGCGAATTGTTCAAATTCCTCGAAGCCCTTGGCGGCCGGCAAGCCGTTGAAAACTTTTGGGAACACCTGTCCGATACGTTCTTGGGAAATCTCAAGAGCGCGGTCGAGCAGCACGGGCTGCGCGGCTGCTGGATCTACTGGAGCCATACGCTGAACGAAGAAGCCGCGGACTTCACGATGGAGTTGGACGAAGAGGAAGGTCAATTCCGAATCATCATGCACCATTGCCCTTCCATGGGCCGACTTCTTGAAACCGAGCACATCGAGCCGTATCACGATTACTGCCGGCACTGCGACGTGCTGTATCGGCGTGTTCTGGAGCCGTTTGGCTACGATTACGAGGTCGACCTGTCCAGATGCCATGAGGCACAATGTGCTTTGAATGTGTCAGAGCCTCGCCTTTCGGAACCTGAACCACAGTAACAGGACTGACAGCAAGCAAACGCGTGAGAAAGGGAATTCGAGCATGGATATCAAGACCATCGGTGTGGCAGGACTGGGGCTACTGGGCCGCGGGATTGCAGCGTGTCTGGTGGGGCACGGGTTTCGCGTGGTCGCGTTTACTCGGCGCAAGACGACACATGACGAGGCACGGGCATACATTGCTCGTGCGATCAGCGATTTGGTCGAACGGGCCGGCTTCGCACCAGAGCTTCTGCACGAATGGGCCGAGCGGTACGAGCCGGTCAACTCTCTGGAGCCGATGGCTGGTTCCGACTTCGTGATTGAGACGGTCATCGAAGATGTGGAGACGAAGCAAGGAATTTTCGATCAGCTCGAGTCGCTGGTGGCGGCCGAAGTGCCGATTGCCAGCAACACGTCGGCTTTGCCGATATCGCAACTTCAACTTGGCCGGAAGCATCCGGAACGTTTCCTGGGCATGCACTGGGCCGAGCCCGCTCATATCACGCGTTTCATGGAATTGATCCGGGGCGAGTATACGTCGGATGCTGCGTTTCAAACGGCTGCCGAACTGGCGAAGGCTATTGGCAAAGAGCCCTGCCTGGTGCAAAAAGACGTTCCGGCGTTCATCGTCAACCGCATCGGTTACGCTATGTTCCGCGAGGCGGTGAACATTCTGGAAATGGGCGTGGCCGACGTGGAGACCATCGACCGATCGGCCCGCAATGCGTTGGGCCTGTGGGCGACCATTTGCGGCCCCTTTCGTTGGATGGACATAACCGGTGGGCCGGGGCTCTACGCCAAAGCCATCCGCGGCGTGCTGCCCAGCTTGAGCAACGCCACCGAGTTGCCAAAGACGCTCCAGGCGTTCTTGGACAGCGGCGCCCAGGGCGCTGCCGATGGCAACGGCTTCTACGAATACACCGAGGAAGAAGCCCAGAAATGGGAAAAGCTGTTTCTCAAGCATGCCTGGAACGTACGTGAACTAGTGAACGAGTACTTTCCGCCTGAGGACTCATGAGACTGATCATCGACTCGCATTTGGACTTGGCATGGAGCGCTCTGGGGTGGGACCGCGACCTGACCCTGGCTTTGGCCGATATCAACGACACGGAAGCGGGCATGAGCGACGACGATGCCCGCGGCCGCGCTACCACGTGCTTGCCCGAAATGCGTGCCGGTGGTGTGGCCGTGTGCCTGGCAACCGTATTGGCGCGGGTCAGCCCGCGGGCTTGGGCGCGCGGAGGTGAACCGCGGCTGAGCGTCGATCATGGCCACCCGGCGGCGGCCTATGCGGTGGCGCAAGGGCAACTGGCCTACTATCGCTTGTTGGAATCTCAAGGCAAAGTCAAATTCTTGCACACCGCCGACGATCTCAAACGTCACTGGGAACAGTGGGAACGGCCGGCGGCTGCGGACCCTCCAATCGGAATCATCCTCGCCATGGAAGGGGCCGATCCGATCGTCTCGGCCGAGCAGGCAGGAAGCTGGTGGCACGACGGTCTGCGATCGCTCAGTCTGGCCCACTACGGTCGAAGCCGCTATGCGGTCGGAACCGGTGAAGTGGGATCACTCGCGGCGGAAGGCCGGCAGCTATTGGCCGAGATGGAACGGTTGGGCATGATCCTGGACATCACACACTTGTCGGAACCGGGATTCACAGAAGCATTGGAGTTGTTTGGCGGCCCAGTGATGGCCAGTCACAACAACTGTCGAGCAGTCGTGCCGGGCGACCGCCAGTTCTCGGACGAGCAGATCCGACGGCTGGTTGCGCGACACACCGTGATCGGCGTGGCCTTGGACGCCTGGATGCTGCACCCCGGTTGGGAAAAAGGCCGCACCTCTCGCGAAGTCGTTCGCATCGATGCCGTGTGCGACCACGTTGATCACATCTGTCAGTTGTCCGGCGATTGCCGTCACGTGGGAATCGGCAGCGATTTGGATGGCGGCTATGGAACCGAGCAGACGCCGGTCGGACTGGATACGATCGCCGATCTGCAAAGGCTGGCTGACATCCTTAACGGCCGAGGCTACTCCGACGACGATATCGACGCCGTATTTCACGGCAACTGGCTAAGTTTCTTTGATAGGCACCTTCCGCAATGAGTTCAATACGCCAAAACCTTCTTGCTGCCCCAGGCTTGGTCCGAACACGGGAGGGCGAGGCTCCCGCCGAGCCGCAGAGTCGCAAAAGAGCCTCGGCTCAGCAGGAGCTTCGCCCTCCCAACCTCGCGGCCTTCGGAGTCGTCCGGCACGGCTCTGTTCTTCTTGCTTTGGCCGCTGGGCTATGTATCAACCTCTGCCAAGTGGCTTCCGCAGCCGACGAAACGCCGGAGATGACGGCAGAACTCCGGGAGCGAGCAGTCCGCACGATGCGGGACGTGCTTGCAAACGAAGACCGTTGGGTCAAGGTGCACGCAGCCGAGTTCCTGTTGGCGTTGGAATATCCGGAGGGAGTCGAAGAGGAGTTTGTCAAGGAGCTTGAGAGGCACGAAGAGAAGGCCGAGTATCGAATCGGCATATGGCGAGTGTTGGCCAAAGCCACATACGATCCCCCCCAAAAAAGCCGTTGGGTTCATGAGATACGCGATGTGTTTCTCGACGCGAAGGCCCCGGACCGGCTGCACGCCGTCGAGACCCTGGCCAAGCTGGGATACAAGGTCCCCGTCGCACCCAGCGAAGAAGAAATCGAGGACCTTCAGAGGAAGCTGAACGAGTGCGTGAATAAATCGGAGCGCAGAGCACTGAAAGACCAGATTGCTGCTGCAAAGCAGAAGCAAGCCGAAAGGAAAACGTTCGAACGCGCGGCCCGGGCAGAGGACAAGATAGCCGCGTTTGCTCGTTGGGTCATGGTGACCAGCGATCCGAAACACGACGACTCGTCACTGCGCAAACTGCTCGCTTCCTCGGTCGATGACGTTCCCGGCCTTGCCGCATATGCGATTCGGCATCTGCCGACGGTCTCCCCAGCTACACAGAAGGCATTAGCGGTCGCGGGAACAGCCGAGCCGCAGGAGTCGCCTTGGCGGGTTCACTTTGTTTGTGCGATGGCGGTGTATGCTCCAGCGGACGTTCGTGACGACTGGATCGAAGAACTGCGGAAATATGCCAAGGAAGGCAATCCGGGCGCGAAATACCAAGCCTGCCAAACGTTGGCGCAGGTGGCGAGCCAAAACGATCTGGCCTTGTTGGTCGGAGGATTGGAGGACGCTGACGCGGATGTCCGATCGGCCGCCGCCTATGCGGTGTTGCGAGTCGGCCGGCGGGCACGCCATTCTCTGAGCGTTCTGGACTGGATCGTGATCGGCCTATACGCCCTGGGGATGTTGGGGGTGGGATGGTATTACGCCCGGCGTACGGAAACGACCGACGACTACTTGCTCGGCGGCCGTAACATGAAACCCCTGAACGTCGGCCTTTCCTTGTTCGCCACACTCTTGAGCACAATTTCCTATTTGGCGTACCCCGGTGAAATGATCCGTTATGGCCCGATGGTGTTGGCCATGGTCGTAGCGTATCCCTTCATTGCGTTTGTGGTGGGCTGGTTCATGATCCCGTTCTTCATGAGGCTCCAATTGACCAGCGCATACCAGATTCTCGAGATGCGACTGGGCCTCAGCGTGCGCATGTTGGGATCGGTGTTCTTTCTCTCGCTGCGATTGCTCTGGATGGCGGTCATCATCTATGCCACGACGGACAAGGTCCTGGTGCCGCTGTTGGGTCTGGACTCGTCGGCCACGCCTTGGCTATGCGCCGTGTTGGGGTTGATCACGGTAACCTACACGTCGATGGGCGGCCTGCGAGCGGTTGTGCTGACGGACGTTGTGCAGACGGTGATTCTGCTAGGCGGTGCGGTTCTTACGGTGATCCTGATCACGATCCATCTGGGAGGCGTGGGAAGCTGGTGGCCTGCCGAGTGGGCGCCTCACTGGCCCGAACCGAAAGCGTACGATCCGAACGAGCGGATCACGTTCTTCGGAATCGTGCTGGCAACATTCACGTGGTGGGTGTGCACGTCCGGATCGGACCAAATGGCCATCCAACGCTACTTGGCGACGCGCGACGTCAAAGCTGCCCGCAACGTGCTGATCACGACGCTTGGGGCCAACACCCTGGTCAATCTGCTGTTGACGCTAGTAGGCCTGTCGCTGTTGGCCTACTTCCGTCTCAACCCGCATTTGATTCCTGACGGCCAGACGGTTCTCAGCGATGCGGATCGGCTTTTCCCGCAGTTTATCGCAGTGGCATTGCCGGCCGGTTTGAGTGGTTTGGTCGTGGCCGGTCTTCTGGCCGCAGCCATGTCCAGCCTGTCCTCGGGCGTCAATTCCTCGTGCTCGGTTATCACCGTCGACTTCATCGACCGCTTCCGCCGGAGCAAAGACAACGATCTGGATCACGTCAAGTTGGCCAAGTACGTTTCCGTTCTCGTGGGTATCGTCGTTGTGGTTCTCAGTGCTTACGTCGGCGTCGTGCAGGGCAACCTGCTCGAAGTGGCCTACAAACTGGTGAACCTGATTACGGCACCCTTGTTCGGCCTGTTCTTCATGGCCATGTTTGTGCGCTGGGCTAAAGGATGGGCAACGATCGTCGGTGCGATGTGTGGCTTGGCCGTAGTAATCGCGATCAACTTCTGGAAGGAGTTCACCGGCAGCACCGAGGGGATCAGTTTCCTCTGGGCTATGCCGTTAGGCTTCGTGGCACAAGTTGTCGTAGGCGCGCTGCTCAGTTTCCTCCCGATCGGCCGCCAGAAGCCGACGCCGTAGCGACACGCTGCCAGCCGCCTGCCACCGCAGGCGGGGGTCTGGGCGGGTATGGGTTGTTTTGGTTCGTGGCGGAATGTCGAGAAGCCCAAAGGGCACGAACCCGGCAGCCCAGGGTGGCAGCCCTGGGGGAAGGGATAACCGCAACAATCCTACAAGGCCCAACGGGCCGTCACCCGATACGAAGGAGTTCCATCATGCCTCAGTCTCTTTCGAACGTCCTGCTGCATATCACCTTCAGCACGAAGCATCGCCAACCATTTCTCAAACAACCGCAAGCTCGGGACGTCATGACCGGCTATCTGGTCGGCGCTTTCCGGAATCTGAAATGCCCTTCGCTGATCGTCGGCGTCGTGGAGGACCACATCCACGTTCTCTGCAACCTTGCCCGCACGATCACAATCGCCAAGCTCATCGAAGAGGTGAAATCGAGTTCGTCGGCGCGGATCAAACAAGAGGCCCTTTCGTTGCGGAGCTTCTATTGGCAAAACGGATACGGGGCTTTTTCGGTCAGCCAATCAAACGTTGAGGCTGTTATGCATTACATCAGCACGCAAGAAGAACATCATCGAAGGATGACCTTTCGAGAGGAGTACCGCGAGTTGCTTGGGAGGCACAACATCGAATTCGACGAACGCTACGTTTGGGATTAGTAGCCACAATGCGGGTCACGGCCCGTTGGGCGTTGGGACGTTTTGAGGTGGGACACTCAGCCCAGGGCTGACACCCTGGGCTATCGGGTCTGGCCGCTTCGCGGCTGGTCGTGGGAGCCACTAATGGAAACTGAGCCAAACTTCGAAGTAACCGACATGGACCGCCGCATCTGGCAGGAAGAACTTGACGAGTTCGTTCCGTCTCAAATCTTCGACGTCCATACCCACGTCTACCGTTGGGATTTCAACACCGATCCGGCGAAGGATTCCGGAAGACTGTACGACCAAATCGGCTGCACGTACCCAGTCTCGGATTGGCTACGGCTGGACCGTTGCGACCAGTTGCTGATGCCCGGCCGACGGGTATCGCGGTTGTCATTCGGCTTTCCTTTCCCCGATGGGTGCGACTTCCAGGCTGCCAACCGATTTGTGGTGCAAGAAACGGCGAATGATCCCGCGTCAGCCGGTCTGATGCTGGTCCATCCAAAGATGACCGAGGAAGAGCTGGAGAGAGTAACCCATGACCTCAATCTCATCGGTTTCAAACCCTATCGCTTCTATGCGACCACTGGCGACCCGGTCGAGTGCCGCATTGGCGACATGTTGCCCGAACACCAAATCGCAGTGGCCGACCGACACGGCCTGATTGTCATGTTGCACCTACCCAAACGCAACGCCATAGCGGATTCGGATAACATCACAGATCTCGGACGGTTCACGGTTCAATACCCAAACGTGAAATGGATCCTGGCCCATTGCGCGCGCAGCTACTCGGCATGGCCGATCGAACGAGTTGCTGCAGAACTCCATGCGCTGCCCAATGTCTGGTACGACACTTCGTCGGTCTGCGAATCCGACGCGATGGAAGCCCTGCTGGCAACGGTCGGCGTGGATCGAGTAATGTACGGCAGCGATGACCTTCCCGTCGGTGTGCTTCGCGGGAAGTACATTACTTTCGGATACGCCTGGGCGTACCTTTCTCCGAACAACCACTCGCTGGATCTGTCCCACTGCAACGAACAGATGACCTTCACACGTTACGAACAGTTGCGAGCGATGCGTCGCGCATGTCAACGGCTAGACCTGACGCGTCGCCAGATCGAAGACCTGTTCTCAAATACAGCGCGGCGATTGGTCGCATCGACGCGAGATGGCCGGGCATAAGCCGAGAGGCTGCCCTGGGGTGGTGAGCGTGCGTGCTAGTCGAGCTGCAATTGGAGTTGTGCCTTGGTTCTGCCTGACTTCCGTGCGTGGCGTTCCATTTCTTCGTTTCTTCCCATCGCCTCCGCCAGGGCGAACAGATCCAGCAGTTTAAGCACGCCGACTGTGATGGGACGTTTTGCGTCCCAGAAAATGAAGGCTGAATAGAACGCTCTTGCGGCATCCGAGTTCAGCAGACTGCAAACGAGAGTAGCTTCCGCCTTCGATTTGCAGGCAACGAAATAGGACGTGTCGTCAAGGACGATTGACTTGCCTTGCCAAGTGCCGACCGCACGGAATTCGAGCTTCTTGTACAAGCCAGATATGGCTACCTTCCAGGGAGCAAACGTGTAGTCCCCTACGCCAAAGACCGAGAAACTTGGCCGCTTCCTGTAGACAGAGCTTCCACGACGATCCAGCACTTCGGCGTGGTCCAACAGGTACTTCCAAGTCTTGGGGGCCCGCATCTCAATTTCGGTCGTGTCTTGCCCGATCGAGCGCTGCGTAACCAGCATGAATCGAGTCGGCTGCTTCGTCCTGCCGTTGGCAAGCTCGGAACTCTTCAGCACCGGAAAGAGATACTCGTCCTCCAGTTCCACGAGCTCGCCGTACCCGTTTCGGTACGCGTCTCCCTCCTTGCGAAATTCCATCACTTTGCTGCAGTCGTGTTTCACACCCGAACGCCAACGATAGGGGCACTCTCCTTGCAATTGTTTCCAGCTTTCGTACGCTTCCACATCGGCAATAAGACGACCATCACGAAAACCGAAAGCCGATACCTTGCGTGCGGTCTCGACGCCCTCGCGCACCGAGCAGTCATATTTTCTCGAGGCTGCCGACAAGTTGGCGGTCAACAGACAAGCATCCACTGCGGCTCCGAAGTGTTTACGCGCGTCTATCAAATGCAGTGAAGAGGATGAGATGTGCAAGTGGTTCTTCCACCCATGAAGAAGTGATTTCCTGGCCACGGCCGTTTTGCACAGCATGGCTATAGTGGCCCGCCTTCCATCCAACAGGTCCAGCAATTTGACGAGCATCCACTCGGAGATGTCAAAATTGCTCTTGCCGGTCATGGCGTCCAAGCCTGTGTGGTTCTGGAAATTCGACTTCTCTGGCAAGTTCCTGCTTCCAAGCGTGCCGAGTTCCGCGTTTGTCACCCAAGGAGGGTTACCGATGACGAGAATCGGCTCGGGAAGAGCTGAAAAAAGCACGTGCCAGTCCGTGGAAAAGAAGTCAGATTCAACCAGCTTCACTCTGTTGGACTTGTCCAGTGGTAAAACTGCACGTGCCGCCTCTTCGAGATACTCAGCATTGACCTCCAAGCCGACGATCTTCTTGGCATCTGGGAAAGCCTCCATCGCAGCAACAAGAAAACTGCCTTTCCCGCAAGTAGGTTCGACAATCGAAGTCGGGGCGAATCGTCTCGTATTGGCCAGGATGCGACAGACGATTCGGGCAAGCTCCAGCGGCGTCTGGAAATCCCCGAATTCCGCGGTCTGCTTTGTCTTTCGTGCAGCCATGCAACTTACCCGAGACGCGTGATTCCATCCATGTGGCCGACACCTGCTCGAACGACCCGTCGCGACGCTAAACGGCCCGCCACGGTCGCGCGCGATTGCGTGCTTCCTTAAGCGCGGTCAATGCGATGTTTACGTCGTCTACAACCTGGAAGTCGTACATGCCCACGCAGATGAAGTCGGCACCGCGCTTGAAAGCATACTTGAATCCGCTGCGCGGATTGATGGCGCCGGCCGCGAGCACCTTGAAGGCAATCCAGGGTTGGGGTAATCCCTTCATGAAGTCGATGGTTTCGTGTGGATCTTCGCACCAGATGTTGTCGTGTTGGTTCTCGACGTCGGCGGACCAGTATGTGTGGTGATGCAGCGTCTTCACCCACAAGTCCGGCTCCAACCCCTGATCGACGCACAGCTTGATCGTCCGGAGGTAGTGCCCGCCGATACCCGCTGGCAGGCCGTTGGCGCGCATCAAATCCAACGCTTTGGCGATGGTGCCAAACTTGCCGTCACGCACGTAACTGTCGGCGGCTTCGCCCTGGACATAGGCGGCGCAAGCGCCGTTGTCGATCGAGTAGCGCACGCTTTCGAGCAACTCCTTCTCGCTCTTACCTTTGCACTGCGCGATGAACTTGATCTTGCCCATCCCGCGCTTCCGGTATTCGGTGATCAAGGGAGCGAGTCTCGGATTGGTCAGCACCGTGTTGACGCCGCAATCCTCGGCCAGCCGAAACGTCTCGAAGACCTTGTCCGGGTAGTGATAGGCCCGGATCAGCGTCGATACGTAGATCAAGTCCCGGGCATGAGCAAAGCCGTTCATGAGGTTTCCGCCGAGGATCAAGCGACTGAGTTCGACGTCGCCGATCTTTGCCGTGGCAATCTTCCCCTCCAAATCTTCCACGGTTTTGACCTTGAAAGGCTTCATCGTAGCGCCGCTGAGGGCGTCGATCCGGCCGGCCAGTTGATTCTCCTCGTGACTTTCGTATCCACGTTTCTTCAACACGGCCCAAACGAAGCCGCCAACAAAAGGCACGCCAAGAAGGCCGGCCAGCACCTGTCGGCGAGCGAGTGGTGCAGGTGGCATGGGCACGGCTGAAACGGCGGGCGAATTCTCGGCGGTGCCCGAATGCGACGTTCGACGACGCCATCCGAACAGTATCCCGTCCAACCCAAAACGGCCGGCGGGCAGCACAGCCACAACGCACAGAGCTAGAAGCTCCACCAGATTCTTGTTGACGATCAGGTAGGTTCCTTCCGTCACCCCCGACGCGTTCGCAAGCAGCGACGGATGCGCCACGTAATACAGCGCGAGCATCACAATCCCCAACACGGCCGCCAAACGCGTCAGGCAGCCCAGCATCAGGGCCCCGCCTATCAGGATCAGGCCCCAGACGTTCAGTACATCAACCACCTTCAGCACGGCGGAGTTGGCAGCCATCCAATGGAACAAATCGGCAGCGATCCAATCGGCGCTTTCCAGGTACCTAGCGGAACTCCAATTGCCATCGAACAATTTCGAAAGGCCCTCGTAAGCAAAATGCCAGCCCACACCGACTCGCAAGAGGCCTAAGACAAACAGTTCGACATTGGATCTTTGCATTCCAGACATCTCCGCGAAACACACATATCAATGATAGCTTATTCTTCCTGTTTCCGAAATGGTGCGTGGTGAGAAGGCCGTGGGGCACGTTTCCAACGTGCCAACGCCTGAAATCTGGTGCGCCAAGGCACGTTGGAAACGTGCCCCACGCACTTCTATGCCACCTCATTGGTTGCCGCCCCGAATTCGTTGGGGTCTATCTTCATTGCCCAACGAATTCAGGGCGGCAACGAATTGACCGAGAATCATCCTACCTATCTCGGCAGTGGGACGGCGGGACGCTCGTGGCGGATGCGGCACTTGAATTCGCCCATGTTGGCACGCCAGAAGTACTACTCGGACAAATCGACCTCGGCGACAACCACGGTGTCCTTTTCGGTGGCGCGAACCAGCAAGTCGCCACTCAACCCCCAAACGCCCGATTGCATCCAGTCGTCGTTGATGCTGTAGGTCGAAGTAACCAGGTAGACCTGATTCTCGATGGCTCGCGCCCGGCCGAGCGCCGGGTGGCCTCCCATGATGGGCATGGCGATGATCTCGGCGCCGTTGGCGGCCAAGCCGCGGGCGACTTCGGGCACGTGTACATCGAAACAGATCATCATGCCAATCTTGCCGATCGACGTGTCGAAGACGGGATACTCGCGGCCCGGAGCGATGCCGCCGCGGTACTCGTCACGAGCCGGGCAGACTTTGCGGTACTTGTCGACAAGTTCGCTGTCCGGGCTCAGCAGAACAGCGGTGTTGTATACCAAATGGCCGACGCGTTCGTGGATGCTGGTCACGATATGGATGTTGTGCTTCTTGGCCAATCCTGCCAGGAAGTCAGTAGACGGCCCCGGCACAGGCTCGGCCGCCTCGACATACGACAAGCCGTTGCCGACCGAGGTGATGCATTCGCCCAGCACGACCAGATCGGCGCGCTGCTCGACGGCTTTGGCGACGTGTGGCTCCGACTGCCGAAGGTTGTCCATTGCCGTTTTGCCGCCACGCGGTCGGAAGTTGGCCGCGGCCAAGCGGACTTTACGCGGCGGTCGCGGTTCGCTCTTGACCAACGACACGTCGCCCCATTCGACCTGCCCCCGAGGCTCCCATCGCAGGTGCAGCTTCACCGTGGCGTGCGTAGCGGCAGCCGGGGCACGGAAGATGTCCGTGAACTTTGTCCAGCCCTGAGCGTCCTTCTGGACCTCCCGAGGGTAGAACGGCCGAGACCGAACACCGATTCTGCGGTCTGGAACCAGATTGCCCTTGGCGTCGTGGAACAGCAACTCGACATAAGTATGATGGCGAGGATTGGCAACGTCGGTGGTCTGCGCGTGCGCCGTGATGCGGTAGTGGTTATCGCCTTCCACCTCGAACGTCTTCGTCCAGGCCCCATCCAGACCCTCGCGATCACCGTGCTTGATCAGCAGACCGCCCTTTCCATCAGGTCCACCGTTCGGGTTGACTGCGAACTCCGGGCAAACCTCATCGCGGGGTGCGAAAGGCCGCCATCCGCTGAACTCCAAGTCTGCGGCCACGGCCGTTGCCGCAGCCAGAGCAACCCAACCGGTCAGGACAGCGAGAATCGAAGGAGTTATGTGGCGCATGGTATCGCCTCCTTTGTTGGATATAGGTCTTACTACGTGTACTGGATCGGCATCCTCGAATGATTCTGACGGGCAGTCATTCTAGTGAAAAGGACGCGGCAGAATCATACGGGGCAGAATCATAAGACAGATGCGTGTTGCTACGGGTTCGTCAACCGGGCCTTCAGCTCTGCTCGCGCCTTTTCGATTGCTGCGGTCGTCGGGCCGATGTATTGTTGGTCTGCCTGCTCGCGCGTGAAACGCTCGAAGTGGTCCAGCATCAATAGGCCTTCGCGAATGGATTCTTCCACCGCCGCGTCCTGACCGCCGACAGACAGGTAGATCGGGCTCGTGTGGGCAAAGCGCAATCGAGACGGTCGCTGGCGGAAGCGATGCTCGTCGTCCCCCGATCGGTACACGGACAACTCTTGGTCGCTGAGCAGGTCGTCGCGCGCCGTGCATCGGGCTGCCAGCCAAGAGCCCTTCCGGACGTCGATTTCGGTGGTGCCGGAGAACTCGCTTTTTCCTGCGACCTCAAACGCGTGTACCACTTCGCCGTTCAGCATTACTTCAGCCGTCGTCAAGGGCTGGTCAGACAGAATTGTCAGTTCCACTGACACGGGATCGTCGTCTGCCTTGAGTTCGATTGTATCGCCGGGCTTCTGACCGGTTTCCGTCTTCAGGAAGATCATCGGACCGTTGGTCACGAAGTTCTTGCCGGCCGCCCACGCCTTGTTGAACTCCTGCAACGAGGCGTCAGCCGGCACGCGCACATAAGCTCGGTTGTACCCCACGGGGTTTGGCTTGACGCCGATAGCGGTTCCCGCTCCGGCTGCGAGCTTCAATCCGCAGTTCAGGAGCCGGTAATACGTGTCGGTGTTCATCCGCATCATGCCTTGGTCGGTGCCTTCGTAGACCGGAAAGTCGGGCACCTGGAGCAGATTCGAGTAGTGGGTGCGCGGCTGGAAGCGGTGCAGATGAAAATTGTTGTTGCAGATATTGACCACGTGCACGTAGCCCAGCAGGGCATCCAGCAAGACCTCTCGCGACCAGCCGGCCTGGTAGCTGACCAACCCACCCGCCTCGCAAGCGTGACGAACGTAGTCAAGGTTGGGCCGGGCACGATTGGTCTCGATCGGCATTGGTGCGGGCAAGTTCTGGATGTAGGCGGCCCCCCAGCCGTATTCCAGCTCCGCGTCGAAAACGCTTGACGGCACGCTTTGCCCAGCGAACTCCAACGAGCTTACTCGCTGGCTTCCTGCCGGAATTGGCCGCCGTGCATCCGGGCCGTTCCACCAGGTAAGCGAGGTGCCGAAGTCGAGTCCTTCCGCCACGAGCATTGGGCCGAGGTCTGCCGGAGCCACGTGAACGTGGTTTTCGCCACAAAGGTATCCGCGTGATCGCATGTCGATCCAGCGTCGGAGTGTCACGGTCCTGGTCGTTTTTGGTGCGGTGACTTCGACTTCTTGCTTGACACGGACATATTCCAGTCCTCGCTCCACTCGCAGTAGCACGTCACTTTCCGGCACTTCCACAACCGCGTTGCCCGCGCATGCGAACCATCTATCCGGAGGAGTTGGCACCGTGACGGCGCCTTTGGGCACGATGCAGTCGCCGCCGATAGGGCGAACTAGTATGCGGCAGGGAAGCAGATGACTCTGTTCGTCGACGACCTTGATTCTCAACTCGGCAGCAGAAGCGATGGAGGTCGAGGCGAGCAAGATGAAAGAGACAGTGACTGACCACCACGCCCTGGACGGATGATCCGAATGAACTGGCATTGTGACATCCTCTCGTATTTGACTGTAGAACGGAACTAGCACCAAACGGTGTCCGCATCGAATGGCGTTCAGCTTGAGATGGCGTGGTTTGGTAGAAGGCGCGGGTTATAGATGGGGGGTTATATATAAAGAAAGGAACTCGGCCCGCCAATGTCTTCATTTATAACCTCTGATGTATAACCTGTCATTCTTATCCCGGCTAACTGCCTCTCTCGTTGGCGGCACCGGCATCCCAAACCGTGACATTTCAACCTTGACTGGCACGTACACAAAAACCATTTGGTGCTGGGACCATGGGCGCTCATCGCCGCAGCGCCGTGGAATAGAGCCGATTGCGATTGAACTCTCGCATTCGGCTGACACACTCTTCGTACGGTTCGTCCAGGTAGTTCTTCAGGCCTGATTTACGAGCGCGGTTTTCGATGAACGCGCACCAATGCAGGCCGACAACGTATGGCTCGGCGAAGGCCGCTTCGGCGAATCGTTGGTATGCCTCGCCCCGAGCCTTCTGATCCGGAACGTAGCAGGCGGCTTTCTTGCCCACTTTCAACAACTTTGTGGGGGCCAGATACAGCATGTCGGAGATCAGCACCGGCTTGCCTGTCAACTCGTGCCAGTGGGCCACGTCGGTTCGCACTTGTTCGGGTGTGACGTAACGATTCATCAGCAACACGTCGAAGTACTCGCCGGCCAGCTTCAGCAGCCAGTCGGGCATTTCGTCGGCACGGCCGAAGCGGGGCCCAAAAATCAAATGATTCTGGTCGTATCGGCGGATCGCGTCGGTCGTGACTTGAAAGTACTGGCGAACGATCCGCTGGAGCTTGGCCAGGTCCTCCGCGTTGTCCAAGTCGAGCCCCTCGGCCCAAGCGCCCGGTTTGTCGGCCATGATCGCCGGCACTGGCACGTCGGCGTAGCCCAGTAACAGACGGTCCTCGGCCAAATCGAAACACACGCTCCGTGCGACATAGTCGGCCCATTCTTCAAACTCGCTGTCGAAGACATCGGGGTAGTTGACGTATGTGTTAAATCCTTCGATGTCGGCGAATTTCAGGTTGTAGACGTACGGGAGTCCGGCAACGTGGAATTGCCGCTGAGTCCATTCGTGCGAATGGCGCAGAATCGAATTCGGCTTCATCCACACTCCGCCGACCAGTTCCTGCGTCCAACCGATCGTGTTGAACCCCCAATCGCGCAATGGCGCTGCGATCCCATCTCTGATGAAGCGGTCGTCTTGCCCGCCGTAGCGCTCCCGAAAGATATGAACGTTGTCGGGGTGTTTCAGCGCTGCCAGATCCAAGTGATTGATGCCCACCGACAGGAAACCACTGCCATCGGGCGTAACAAACCACCAGCGATCGTTGATTCTCTCTATGCGAAAGTAGCCGGTCGCCTTAGCACGGACGGCGGTCGTGCCGCCGTATGCATCACGAGCGTCATCGGGCGACTCGGTCTCTTCGCGGGCGTCTCGGGGTGGGCCGTTTGCGCCATCCGCCGTTGAGGCTGACGACCGCGCGACCGGATATAGCTCGGCGCGATTGAAGTCGCGCATCCGCTCGACGCATTCCTCGTACGGTCGATCTTCGCCGTCAAGCAAGCCGCTCTTTCTGCCCTTGCTTCGGCCGAATGCACACCAATGCCAGCCGATGATCAGCGGATTCGCATAAAGCCGCTGGGCGTGTTTCTGGTAGGCTTTTCCGCGGGCTGTTTGATCGGGAACGTAGCAGGGGCTGTTGGGCGAGACCTTGAGTGCATCGGTTGGCGCCAGAAAGGCTGAATCGGCCATCAGGATCGGTTTGCCCGTCACCGCATGCCAACGAGCCAAGTCCTCCTCGATCCGCGGATCGGGACGATAGTACTCGACCGACAATACGTCGACGGTGGACTTCATGGCCTCCAGAACTACTTCGGGCAATCCATCCACGCTGAACGTACCGACCGAGAAAACGCGGTCGCCTTTGTAACGATCGCCCAACAGCAGGTGGTTTGTATCGTACCGACGGATAGCATCGTGGATTACCTGGTAGTACCGCCGGGCGACCTTCCCAAGCTTTTCCCAGCCGACCCTTTCGGCCCAGAGCGGCCAGTTGGGTGTGTCGGCATAGAAGTATCCGATCAGGCAAGGATCATCACGAAGCTTCGTGCAAACATTCTTTGCCAGCCGGTCACATTTCTGGAGAAACGCATCGCTGAAGACATCGGGGAATTGCTCATCCACGTACCATTCGATATCGGTGAAGCGAATCAGGTGCGTGTAGGGCATCTTCGCTCGAGCGTACTGATCAGGGCCCCAACCGCGCGAGTGAACCATTTCGCCTGTTGTCGGATCTCGACTGCTAATCTCCTGCGACCATCCAATCGTGTTGAAACCCCATCCGCGCAAGTGGCCGGTAACGAAATCGACGAAGTCGTCAGAATAATCCTCTCGATAGTCGACATGGTTGATCCCGGCCGAAATGAAGGCGTGGCCATCGGGCGTGATGAACCACCAACGGCCATCGACTTCTGCAACGCGAAAGAACCCGGTGGCTTCAGACTTCACCGCGCGCCATCCGCCGTAGCGGTCCAGATCATTGCTCGTCGGGTCTGCTGCTTCGGCTCGATCAGCTTGGGCAGCCGACGCGGTACCCGCAGTCACGGATGCGACGAGCGCCACGCCGCATAAGAGAAGGAAAGCTGCTTTCCGTTGGTAGTTCATGGACAACATTACCTTGTCACCTACGTATTGGGCGTTGGTGAGGCACGGCACGTTGGAAACGTGCCCCACGTGTGAGCGCCTCGAAGCTACCAGGAACCGACGCCACTTTCAACAGTTTGGATTCGAAGGCCCCCGAGCGCACAATTGGCTTGGGGGTAACTTGTTGGATACCGACCGTACGGTACAAAGCGTTACTGCGAACAGCGGCGCAACAACTCGTCTGCAGCGTCTTGCATTCTTGCTGAGTTCCGCGACCATTACGTATATAAGCGGTGGCTTGTTGTGGCGACTCTGGGTGTCGTCGAGCAGAGCGTTTGACCAAGCCCATTCCATTCACATTCTCCCTTTCCGGAGTGTCACGTCGTGAAGGCACGCATCCACGTAATCATGGTGTGCGGATTGTGTTGTATCGTTGCCCGATTCTGCGATGCCGACGACGGCAGCAAAGTCGTTGAAAGGGCATTTCTGTCCGGAGATCTGACGCAGGCCGAGGCGGCTTTGTGCGAGCATCTGGAATCGCACCCGAAGGACAGTGAAGTCCGGTTCGGCCTTGGTATAACACGGCTCTTATTGGCTGCAGAACGAATATCTCACTCGTTGCAGGGACCTAACGGTTTCAAGGCCCGTTATATTTCGCCAACCGTCGGAGGGACGAGGGAACCACGGTCGAAGCTGCCGCCGGAGGCGTATACGGTCGTGCGTACGTTCATCAGACGATTTGCCAAAGATATTCGAGCGGCCGAGGCGACCCTGGCCGACGTATCGAACGCTAAGACCAAGCTGCGGCTTCACGTCGGGCGCATCCGTTTTGATCTCGACGGGGACGGAACAACGTCGCCGGACGAAACGTTGCTGCGAGCCGTCTCACAGTCGGCTGTCAAGATCAGGGGAGCCAGCCAGCAGGAAGATCTTCTTGTTGCCTTCGACCAGGCCGACGTTCACTGGTTTCGGGGGCAGTGCCATGGTCTCATGGCTCTGTGTGAGTTTCTGCTGGCATATGACTGGCGAAAGACGATGGATTTCCTCTATTTCTCCGGAACGTTTGACGGAACGGGCCAGTCATCCAATGTCGACGCAATAGCCTTCATTCATTTGATCGACTGGCCCGTTGCAGAACCGAAGCGAATGTCGGCGGCTCTTGAACACCTGGAAACGATGGTCCAGCAGTTTCGCCAAGTACACGACGCTGCGGAAGCGGAAACGGATGATGACCACGAGTGGATTGCCGGCCCAAAGCAAGTTGTGACGCTAAGTGGTAAGAGCATTTCACGGGAAATGTTCGCGCGTCGGCGCGCCTTTCTGGATGAAGTGGATCAACTGCTGGCTGGCAAAAGGCTGCTTCCGCTTATCCGTCATTACCCGAACTACAAACAGAAACGCGGTGTGAACGTTCGCCGAGTATTCACCGAACCTCGAAGATTCGATTTGGTCCTGTGGGTTCAAGGTACGGCCGCGGAACCTTATTTGGAAGAAGGGGACGTGAACGGGGGCTTTTGGCTGAAACTGACGGATGGGCTTATCAAGGGGGATTGGCGGGAATTCGGATTGTTGCCGTTGTAACCAGCCAGCGTGTCGAGTTTCCCATCGTAGGACGCGCGATGCACGAGCATCTTGTAGGACGACTCTCCCGAGCCGTCTGGACGGGTCAGGAGACCCGTCCTACCTTAGTCGCGGCTTTTTGCCGCGTTAGGAGAAAACCATGCGACACACCGTTCTGTTGCTTCTCGTTGCCGTGTTGGCGTCCGTCCCTACCGCGGCTTTGGCTGACACGGCCGATGGTCAGCCGCTTGTCGAGAAGTTTCTGCTGACTGGTGAACTGGCAGCGGGCGAGAAGACCCTGGCCAATCACCTTGAAACCTATCCGAACGATGATCAGATCCGCCTCGAGTTGGGCGTCTTGCGGGTTATTCGGGCGGTGGAGCGATTGGGGCAATCTCTGCATCGCTATGGTGCCAAGGGGCACCGGTCGATGCTGTTTGGGATGTTGGGTGGGAACTTCGGAGCTGGAGGTGGTGTGCCGATTCTGCGTATGCCCGTTCCGAAGAATCCTGATCCCGAGAGGATCGGCTATCAGCAGGTTCGCCGAATCCTGGAACGATTTGCCGCTGATCTGGAAAAGGCGGAAAAGACATTGGCACAGGTCGACGATCCAAGCGTCAGGCTGCCTCTGCATTTTGGCTTGATACGACTCGATCTGAACGGCGACGGGGTTGCAGAGGAACACGAGAAGCTATGGCGCGTCTACGCCAGCATTTTCCGCCGCAACAGGAACGTCACGCGGGCCACGGCCGAGAGCTTCGTTATCTCGTTTGATAAGGCCGACGTGCATTGGCTGCGTGGCTACTGTCATCTGCTGATGGCCATGTGCGACATCGGTTTGGCATACGATTGGTCCGAGCTGTTTGAACGCACCGGTCACCTGTTCTTTGCCAATATCGAATCCCCGTATTCAGTCACGCAATCGTCGTCCAGCGGTTTCATCGGGCCGATCCTGGACGAAGTGGCCTTGTATCACTTGATTCGGTTTCCCGTGAAGGAGCCGGAGAGACTGGAATCCGCGCTTCGGCACCTGCAGATCATGATCGAACAGAGCCGGTTAACGTGGAAAGCCATTCAGGCGGAAGATGACAACAATCGGGAGTGGATTCCCGGACCGCGCCAGAGCGGTGTGATTCCGGGGATTCGCGTGACACGGCAGATGGTCGACGGCTGGCACGAATTCCTCGACGAAGCGGAAGCGTTGCTCGCAGGAGAGAAACTGATTCCGTTCTGGCGCACCAGCGGCGACAAATTGGGGGTCAATCTGCGACGTGTGTTCACCGAACCACGCGAATTCGATGCGATCCTCTGGGCACACGGCAGCGCGGCCGTGCCCTATCTGGATGAGGGCGACCTCACGTCGGCCGATACGTGGCGACGGTTGCAGACAGTGTTCGGCGGCCAGTTCATTGGCTTCGCGGTGTGGTTCAACTAAGATCCGGCAAGCTCTGGCACCTTTAGCGCGAATGCCATATGTGGTATTCTCCACTTCGTGCGTCTGGACATCAAATTCGAAACGAACAGGCTTTGGCCTGATGCCAGATCAATCGGTAACGCTTAATAGATGGGAGAAAGTAGATGAGTATCAAAGTTGGGATCAACGGATTCGGTAGGATTGGCCGCCTTGTGTTTCGGGCATCATTTGGACGCGACGACATCGACGTAGTGGGAATTAACGATCCGTTCCTGGATCCCGCCTACATGGCGTACCTGCTGAAGTATGACACCATTCACGGCCGATTCGGCGGCGAAGTGGAAGTCCAGGACGATGCCATCGTGGTGAATGGCCAGAAAGTGGCCGTATCGGGTGAAAGGAATCCCGCCGACATTAAGTGGCCAGCATGTGAAGCAGAGTTTGTGGTCGAGTCCTCAGGCGCGTTTTTGACCAAGGAGAAGGCGCAGGGTCACATTGACGCAGGGGCAAAACGAGTCGTCATGTCGGCGCCGTCCAAGGACGACACTCCCATGTTCGTAATGGGAGTGAACCACGAGACGTACAGCCCGGAAATGACGATGGCGTCTAACGCTTCGTGTACCACGAATTGCCTAGCCCCGCTGGCCAAGGTGCTTCATGACGAGTTCACGATCGTGGAAGGCCTGATGACAACCGTCCATGCCATGACCGCAACTCAGAAAGTCGCAGACGGACCGTCCGGAAAGAATTGGCGGGACGGCCGCGCGGCGTCGGGCAACATCATTCCAGCGAGTACGGGAGCTGCGAAGGCGGTTGGCAAAGTGATCCCGGACCTGAACGGAAAACTCACGGGAATGGCGTTTCGCGTCCCAACGGGTGATGTGTCGGTCGTCGACTTGACGTGCCGGTTGGAGAAGGCGGCCAACTACGAATGCATCAAGGCAAGGATGAAAGATGCTGCCGAAGATCCGAAGAAGATGAAAGGGATCTTGGCATACACCGAGGACCAGGTGGTGTCGTCAGACTTCATCGGCGAATCTTGCACAAGCATCTTCGACGCGAACGCGGGCATCTCGCTGAACGATCATTTCGTCAAGCTGATCTCGTGGTACGACAACGAGTGGGGGTACTCCTGCAAGGTGCTGGATCTGATCGCTCACATGGATGCCACAATCAAGGAAGCCGAAGGATAGGCCACCGCGTCTATCCTCCGTTCGTAGTACCGGCTTTAGCCGGAGACTCGGATACACTCACAACGACCGTGTGCAGAACTCCGCCGCCTGAAGGCGGGACTACGAACGGGCATCAACGAAAGAGCGTGTCGATTCGTTTTCGCTCGTTGGCCAGTGTGCACGCTAGGAATGCGTAGCTCGCCCACTCGGCCGGCTTGAGCAAAAGGTACGCCAAGTCGGCAAGCCATGGATTAACCAAACGGCTTGCCAGCGCGGGTCCCAGCGCATCGTAGACACATCGCAATACGCGATGGACTGCGGGTGCCACTGCACGCAGGGCCAACTCTCCGGCTTTCAGCGTCCTCAGTTGACGGTTGACTCGGACCACGGTCCCATCGGCCGCGACAATCTCCTGCGCACCAACGAAGGCCCGATGGCCGTGCGCGGCAGCCGAGGCAACGTAACAACCACCCGACTGTTCGACAGGCAGCTTCGCATACTCCTCTAACGATCGTTCGATCGTCCAACGGCAAGCGCCCAGGAATGCCCCCAGCCAAGAGAACGCGGCAAGCAGTTGTATCATCCGAAACCGTGGTGGCCGCGGGTATCGCCAGAACAGACGCAACGTCATTCCCACATACACTCCGAAGGCCCAAGACGGGCCGAACAGCAACGAGAGGAACCAGAGTGCAGCGAGCGGCCAAAGTGGCCATAAGCACGCCGCGGTCATGGCATTGGCATCAGGGTCGGCTATGTAAATGCCCAAAACGTAGAGAGCCAAGCCAACCACGGCCACCACCTCCCAACGAATGCCGAGTTTTCGACGCACCCAAAGGAGAAGCCGAATCAGCCACCATGCCGCAATGGGCACCACGATCGCGGCGAACCCAAGCAACAGTAGTCCCAGCCAATCGGGACTCAATAGCCCCTGGACATCCGTCACCACGATTCCTAACAAGGCCCAGTACCACATCGCCACCGGTATCCCGGCATAAATGCCGAACCGCACGCTCCATTTCTCGGCAAACCGCGCCTCGCGAAACAGCAGCAGCGTCAAGCAAACCATCGGGTACAGCATCAGGGGATAGAACACGAACCCGGCCCTGCCCGACAGTGCGAAAGACAATTTGTCGTCCAAAGCCCCCGACTGCCAGGTCGCCGCATCGGGCGGACTGTCGGCGGTCATCGCGTGGCACATGATAGGCACAACGACGCCGGCATAAAGAAAGGCCAGCCGTACAGGCCAATAGAGATGACTCTGTTGCAGTTGAAGCAGACCAAACCGATTCTTCATGAGCCTCGCTCGCCGATCAGAACGCCGGTACGATGGCCCTCCGAGGCCGTCGAACTGGATGCAGGGGCGCGCTCTTCGTTTATTCACCGACAACGCCCAATTCGGCGATGGAGGCCCAGGGTTGGCCGTTCACTTCCGAGAGAATTCGTATCCGCACATAGCGGCCTCGTACTTCCGCGCATTTGGCGTCTTGGGCTTCTTTCGATTTGCTGAAGGTCGCCTCTGCAACCGGTTTGCCGAATTCATCGGGCGAATCGCTGACGTAGAATTCGCAGTCCTTCAGCGCGCCGTTCCATCCGGCATCCTGCCGAGCCAGGTAGCGGAAGCCGCGAATCGTGTGTTCGGCGCCGAGGTCAATCACCAGTTCGTGCGGGTGTTCGCGTAACTTCGGCTGGAATTGCGTGTGCCAGTGTGTGCGTGGATCACCATCGATGGCGCAGCTTGCCAATCTGCCGTTGGATCGTGATTCGCTGCTGGCTCGTTGGATCTTCCAGGCTTTGTTGGGAATCAGACCCTCGGCGGGCATCGAGTTGACCGGCCCGGTCACTCGCGGCGTGCCGTATTTGGCGCGGCGGTCTGCCTCGTGTATTGACCGGTCGTGGAATACGCCTTCCACGGCCGGTTCATGCGCCTGTTCTGCCAGCGCCTTCATTTTGTCCAGGATATCGGCGTGTTGGTCGGCTACGTCGTGCTCTTCGCTAATGTCCTTGCTCAGATCGTACAGTTCCCAGGGGCGGTTGGTCCGCGGTTGAATGGCCTTCCAGTTGTCCATCCGGACGGCGACTTGTTGGCCGAGTTCCCAGTACAGGTACTCGTGCTGTTCCTGTTTGCGGCCGGTGGCTTCTTCGCCGAGAAGCTCCGGCACGATCGAGATGCCGTCGATGTCCTCGGGTGCCGACGCCCCGGCGATTTCGGCCAACGTAGGCAGCACGTCGGGGAAATACCACAATAGTTCGCTGACGCGTCCTGCTTTGATGCGACCGGGCCATCGGGCAATCATGGGAATGCGTAGACCACCCTCGTACAGATTGCCCTTACGGCCCCGGAACTCGATACCCGTCTTTGGATTGACGTTTGCGCCGTGGAATCCTCGCGGGTGATCGGCGTCACGGAAATAGTCGGCGCCGCCGTTATCGCCGCAGAAGACTACGATCGTATTTTCCTCCAGCTTCAGTTCTTTCAGCAAAGCGAACACTTCGCCGACTTGCCGGTCGACCATGGTGACCATCGCAGCGTAGCGTTTGGCCTCCTCAGGCCACGGTTGGTCCGCATAGATTTCCCAAGCCGGATCCGCATCGGGTATGTCGAATATTCCGTGTGGCGGTGTGATGGGCATGTAGCAGAAGAATGGCTGGTCTTGGTTTTCGCGGATGAACTTCATGGCCTCGTCCACGATTACATAATGCGAATAGGTTTCACCGGCGCTTCCGCCCTGGTTGTTGGGCAAGGCCAGTTCTTCGCTGTTGCGGACGATGTAGGGGGGATAGTAACTGTGCGCGTGTACCTGATCGTAGTAGCCGACGAAGATGTCGAATCCGTGTTTCTCGGGTACGCCCGTCGAGCCCCGTCCGCCGCAGCCCCATTTGCCGAAACCGCCGGTGGCGTAGCCTTCGCGTTTGAGCACCGAGGCGATCGTCTCTTCGCCCGCTCGCATCGGAGTGCCGCCATCGTTCTTGCGCACTGACGTGTGGCCGCTGTGTTTGCCCGTCATCAGGCAGCAGCGAGTCGGAGCACAGACCGATGCACCCGCCAATGCCTGGGTGAATCGAATGCCCTCGGATGCCATGCGGTCCAAATTCGGCGTCTTGATATTCGGATTGCCCAAACAGGAAAGCTCGTAGTAGCCCATCTCGTCCGCCATGATGTAGACGATATTCGGTCTGAGCGTTTCCGCGTGGACTCCGCCAGATATCGGGCTGGCAGCGGCAATGAGTACGAGAGCAGCAACAGAATGACTACCGAGACTTCGGAATTCCAGCATCTTTCTTCCTCCGCTTTCCAGCCGCCTAAAGGCGGTACTACGAACAATTCATCGGGTATCTACGTTAACTGAAACGGATCGTCTCTGCTACACGTCGTCTCAATCCGAGTAACCGTTCAATGCTTCAATCGTTGCTCCGGCACGCCAATCGCAGTAGACTGGAACGTTGCGGTCACTCGTTCAGCATATGGCACACGACTTGAGAAGGAGGATAACGATGAAGATGCTGCTTTCCATTGCTTTGGTTGCCACCCTTTTCCTGACTGCGGCCCATGTGGCACCCGCAGCGGACAACACGCCGCCGGAAGGATTTGTGGCCCTGTTCAACGGCAAGGACCTGACGGGCTGGAAAGGCTTGGTGGCCAACCCGCCAAAGCGAGCCGCGATGACACCCGGGGCGCTGGCCGAGGCGCAGAAGAAGGCCGATGAGAGCATGCGCCAACACTGGCAGGTCGCGGACGGAGCGTTGGTCTTCGACGGTAAAGGCAAGAGCCTGTGCACAGCGAAAGATTACGGCGATTTCGAGATGTATGTCGATTGGAAGATCAAAGAAAGAGGCGACAGCGGCATCTACCTGCGCGGGACGCCTCAGGTGCAGATTTGGGATCCGGCTCAACGCCCCGAAGGATCGGGAGGTCTGTTCAACAACAAGAAGAATCCATCCAAACCGTTGGTGTGCGCCGACAATCCTATTGGTGAGTGGAACACGTTTCGTATCAAGATGATCGGCGAGAAGGTCACCGTATGGCTGAACGACAAGCTGGTGGTGGACAACGTGGTGTTGGAGAACTACTGGGAACGGGACAAGCCGATCTATCCGACCGAACAGATCGAATTGCAGAACCACGGGAACACGTTGTATTTCAAGAACATCTACATTCGCGAGATCCCGCGAGAAAAGTGATTGGACAAGGAGTATCGTGAGACTGCTTCGTACGTTGGAAAACCTCCCGTCAGACTTGCGTCATGGCGCCGTTTCCATTGGCAACTTCGACGGCGTGCATCTCGGGCATGCTCGTCTAGTAGAACGACTGGAGGCCCAGGCGCGCGAGTCTGGTGGACCGGCTGTTGTGTTCACGTTTGATCCCCACCCGGCTCGCTTGCTTCGGCCCGATGAAGCTCCGCCGCCGCTGACCTGGGCCGAACGCAAAGCCGAGTTGCTGACCGAATTGGGCGTCGATGCCGTAATCGCCTATCCCACCGACGAAGCATTGCTGGCCATGTCCGCTGCGGAGTTCTTTGATTGCATCGTGTGTGAACAACTGGGCGCTCGCGCCATGGTCGAGGGCCCCAACTTCCGTTTCGGCCGGGATCGGGTGGGTGAAGTTCAACTGCTGACGACGCTGTGTGAACGTGCCGGAGTAACCCTGGAGATCGTCGATCCACTGACCGATGGCGACGGCTACGTGTCCAGCAGTCTGATTCGCGAACGGATCCGAGCGGGCGATGTGGATACGGCCCGAGAGATGTTGACGAAGCCCTACCGCGTTCGTGGTCTCGTAACACACGGCGCTCGCCGCGGAGCGTCCATCGGTTTCCCGACAGCGAACGTCGAGGCCATCGACACACTCTTGCCGGGACCGGGAGTGTATGCGGGACGAGGCATGACGGTGGACGATACCTGGCCGGCGGCCATCAACATCGGGCCCAATCCAACGTTCGGCGAACATGCGTTGAAGTTCGAATCCCACCTGATCGGTTTTCGCGGATCGCTGTACGGCCAGCCACTTGAGGTTGACTTCTTGGCTCGACTTCGCGACATTCATCCGTTTGGCTCGGTGGACGAGTTGAAGCGTCAGCTTGCAAGCGACATCAAGGCCGCACGGGAAATCGCCGAACGCGGCTGATGGAATCGTTCGGGCCGTAAGCCGCAACCGTTCGTGGGGCACGATTCTATCGTGCCGAGGCACGTTGGAAACGTGCCCCACGAAATGCACACAGGAATACGAAGAACCGCACCAATGACAATTGACTGGCAGAGATTTGCGGAAATCACAAGTGACCACGACAAGTTCCTGGTCACTAGCCACATCCGGCCGGATTGCGATGCGCTGGGCAGCGAGCTTGCCATGGCAATGATCCTGGAGGCGTTGGGCAAGGATGTGATCATCGTCAATGGCGACGAGACTCCGCCCAACCTGACGTTCATTGACCCGCAGCATCGTATCAAGACGCTTGGCCAGGAAGTTCAGGCGGCGGAATTGGACGAGATCGACGTTCTGATCGTTCTGGACACCAGCGCATGGGCCCAACTGGGCCCGATGAGCGACGTGATCCGCGCGAGCAAAGCCAAGAAGTTGCTGGTGGACCACCACGTTAGCGGAGACGACATTGGTGCGGAGTCATTCAAGGACACAACGGCCGAAGCCACTGGCCGTTTGGTGCTGGAAGCGGCAGAGCAGCTTGGCGTTGACGTGACCCCGGAGATTGCCGCCCCTCTATTCGCCGCGATTGCCACCGACACGGGCTGGTTCCGGTTTTCCTCCGTTGGCAGTGTCACCTATCGAGCCGTCGCACGGCTGGTCGATGCAGGAGTGCGGCCAAGCGACATCTACGCCGAGTTGTACGAACGAGACACGATCGGCCGGTTGCGTCTGCGCGGCCTGATTCTATCGCGCGTCCAATCGGAACTCGATGGGCGGCTGGTACACACGTACGTGCTCAAAGAGGATTTCGCTCGCACCGGTGCGTTGCCCAGCGACACCGAAGACGTGATCAACATGACACTGGCTATCACGGGAACGGAGGCCGCGGTGATCATGGTCGAGCAGTCCGGCGGAGGCTTCAAACTGAGTTTCCGCAGCCGCTGCGAACTGGATTGCAGTAAGATTGCCGAGCAGTTCGGAGGCGGAGGCCATAAGGCTGCGGCCGGCGCATTTGTCGAAGGCACGTTAGACCAGGTGCAGCCCGGAATTCTTGACGTCGTGCGCGCGGCCATGCGATAGCGCGCAGGAGTGGGTTTGTCGCTGAATTCGCAAGAATTCAGGCGATCAGCGTGTCACAGCCTGAATTCTTGCGGATCCAGCTACGAGTTTTGCCAACGACTCGTCGCGATCTCGTGCACTCGTTTCCGCGCCCGCTGTGGTGGCAATTTTCACATTGACCGCGGTTACCCCATCTGTTAGAAGTGCCCTGCTCAAATCGGGTCCGTATGCCGGTTGTTTTCCTCATTTGGGTCGCATAGGACGTGCGCCATGGGCTTTGCGGCCAAGGATGCTAGCAAGAAGCTGCCGACAACGCCTTGGGGGCATCTGCCGCCTCGCATGCGCGTGCTGTTCATTACCAGCCTGCACCGTACCGGTGGCTGGCTGGCCGAGGCTTTCGCGTCGGACAGCGCGTCGGAAGTGGTGCTGGAGGAAGCTGTGGGCATCGCCAGCGGGCTCTCGCGCTTGCGGGACGAGGTCTTCGACGCGGTGCTGATCAGCCACGAAGGCGAGGCGTTGAATGCTCTGGACGTACTGGACGCCATCCGCACCGGCAGCAGCGACGAACAGCCGATCATCGTGTTAGGCCAACAGAGCGAACAGCAGATGGCGGACCTGTGCTATGAATCCGGCGCCGAGGCCTACATCTGCGTGAACACCACGACCACGCGGTCGCTAATCTGGCGAGTCGCTCGCGCCATGGAGCGGCACCAATTGGTGGCGGAGAACCGCCGATTGCAGCAGGAGTACCGGCATCGACTGCAAATGGAACACGACGAGGCAACGCGCTTGCTGGGGCAGCAGCGCACGCTGATTGTGGGTCGAGTCCAGGTCGAGTGTGAGAAGAACAAGCCCGCCGCAAAGTCGCGACTGTTGGCCAAGCTGCTAACGGAAGTGGACAACAACGTCTGCCCGGACCTACCCGAACCGTTGGTGCAGCACTATCGGGAATTGCTGCGGGCGTACGTGATCATGGGCGCCGGCAACTTGACCGACGAAATGGACATGCTGGCCGATCTGCTTGTATCTGCCGGTGTTACGGCGGCCGAGGCAATGATGCTGCACCTGCACGTCTTGGAGGACATGATTCGCGGACTAGGCAGTCGCAGCGCGCGGCACGTGATGAATCGTGCCGATTTGCTGATTCTGGAAGTGATGATGAACCTGGCGGAAGGTTATCGCGACCGGTTCGTCAGACGCGTCCATCCACCGCGTCAACAACTGCTGCCGGGGTTTGAACAAGTGAGCGACGCAGGCCAAGATTTGCGGTAGGGCGATTGGTGCCAAATTGTGTGGGGCACGATTCCATCGTGCCAGGCACGTTGGAAACGTGCCCCACGATGGTGCTGCAGCAGCAATTCTATGTGCGGCACTAGGCCGCTCGAAGCTCGTTTGCCACAACGGTTTCGCTGCCGGCGTCATCTTTCATCGCTCGAATCCAATCCGTCACTCGCAGCAACTCACTTCGAGTGCCTGACCGGAACAGACGCTGGCCGGTCTCGGTCGAGCCAAACAGCTCGACTCGCCGGTGCAGTTCGTCCACGTCGACGCGCGCCAACTGGTCCGGGTCGGTGATACCGCATGCAACCAGAATCCGAGCATCGTAAGGTCGCAGCCCGGCGACTCGGCAGGTCAGCAGTGCCTCGGCTTGCCACCGGCGGATCATGACGGCGGTGATGCCGGCATGTCGCAATCGGTCCGCGGCCTCCTCCACAACCAGATGCAGGAGATCTTGAACCAGAAGCACACCGATTTTCCGAAAGCACTCCGCAATTGCGGAATCGATGGACGGCGCTTCGCGGATCGGACTGGTTTCCTGCAGGAAGAAACGAGATTTGGATCGGTCCTCCTCCGCCTTGGACGCAGGCTCGGCTTCGGCTGGCTCGGCCGTCTTGACTCGATCGGTCAATTCTCCGGGGAATTCCTCGGCGTTCCAGGCCAAATGGTCCACAGTGGTCTGGGGCCGGACCGCTTCCTCCGCGATGGCATTCAATTGGCGATTGACTTCCGAACGTTGCGTATCGGTCAGTTCCTTTTCCTTATCGAGATCGCTAGGAACAGCTTCGGTCGTTATGGGGCGAGGCAGTTCCCTCACTCGTACCTTCAACGAGCGGAACAGATCGGCGACGTACCCACGTTGTGTAAACACGAAGACTTGGTGACCACGGCCCGCGAAAGCACTCAACAGCGAAGCAGCCGTTTCGAGATCCTCGGAATTGCCACGGAGCAGCCTGTCTTGAAGGACAATGGGCAAACGCACCCCTTCCCGCGCGTGCGCGGCCACGACGGCCAGGCATAAGCTCAGATAAACCTGATCGCGTGCCCGCGAACTCAATTGCTGGTATACGACCTCATGTCCCCGCCGGTTGCAGATCCATACGGCACGATCTTCAGTGACCGCAATCTCGTCGAATTCGCCCGCGGTTAGACGCCTGAGCAGATCGGATGCTTCGCGCAGAATAGAAGGCCGACGAGTTGCCGATTCCAGAAGGCGGATTTCCCGTTCGACCTTGGCGATGGCGGTGGTCAGATCTCCGCGCCGGTCGGTGTTGCCGATTTGTTGCTCGACGCGCTCCAATTCGTGTTTCGTGGTATTCAGCAGATCATTCCTGCAATCCCGCTCCTGGTCCAATCGAAGTTGTTCCAGCCGTTGCTGGGACTGACGCAATACGTCTTGGATCGTGTCGATATCCGCATGGATCTCATCGCGACGAGTCCGAAGCTGACCCATCTCCGCATCCAAAGCGGCAACGATCTCTTCCTCCAACGCAGGAACATCTCGGACGGCTGGGGCCGCATCGACATGGTTCGGGTGTCCCGCGCACTGACAAAGACTGGCGTGCGCCGGATCGATGAGAAGTTGCCTGATGTCATGAGTCTCGGAGAATTCGGCCACCAACCTTCTTCGACGAACCGACAATCCCTGAATTGCCCGCCGTAGTTCCGTTTCCGTGCGTTTCAATTGATTCAGTTCACTGCGAGATTCGCTGTGCCGTGATTCGGTTTCCCGATGGTTCAGTTCCATGCAGAGGTGATAGACATCCTCGCGCATGGCACCCAGTGCGGGCGCCAAGGCCGTTCGTAGCGAGCCGCAAAGGCAATCGTTTTCCCGGCCGGCGTCGTCTCCGGTTGTGGCAACCTGGTCGAGGCCGTTGATGTTCTTCTCCAGTCGACGCAGGTGGTATCGGGGGTTGCTGTCGACTGAGCACTCGTCTCGTCCATCATCGTTCGTGTTATCGTCCAGGTCGACGCCGAGTTGCTCGATGTCTTCCAGTACTCGGCCCCAGCGCTCCAACTGTGCGTCCATATCGCTTAGTCGCTGGCGACGCTCGGCCACTCGCCGCTCGATTTGTCGCTTCGCCTCTTCGATGGCCTGTTCCTTCTCGAGTTTCTCCTTCTCGCGCACTGCGATTTCCGAGTCGACCTTGTTTACCTCTTCGGCGAGTTCGTCGAGTTGACTTTCGAGGTCTCGGATTTCCGACGCTAGTTTGTGGGTGTACAGATCGAACGACTCGCGTTGCTGCGTCACCAACGCTCCAAGCGTCTTTACCTTCTGTGTCAGATTGCGGCGCGCGTCCAGCAGATCGTCCAGTGATTCTTCCGCGCGCGGTGCGTTGGCGAACCGCCGGCACTTGTCGGCCAGCTCCTTGCGCAATTCATCGAGCCGCCTTCCGTCGCCCGAGTCACCGATCATATCGAGACCGTGAGCAACGGCGGCATCGATCAACTTGCCGACATCCGGCGGTCCACCGACGGACGGCATGAATACACGATCGAACACGGACGGGACAACGCCAGCTAGCAGATGCCGCAAGTGATGGTTGCCGACGATCGAGCCGTTGTCGCTTTCGATGATCAGATGGTCGTGACGATCGCCGTCGTTGTGGCGGTGAATGGTCTGATAGCCGAACTTGCCCTGCACCCTTATCGAACCGCCGGCACCACGAGAATCGGTGGACATATACCGTTGGCGGATCTCGTCGCTGAAACCAAAGAGCATTGTGCGAAGGAACTGAATGATGGCCGTTTGGTCGGAGTCGAGTGGGCCGTAGATGACGTTCAGTCCCTCGGCGACCCCTTTCAGTTCGAGGTCGGTCCAAACGCCAAAACGATCGATTCGCAGGCTGGAGATTTGCACAGTGTGACTCCTGGCAAAAAGCGTCGGGGCGCAATCACAAACAGTCGACTCGGAAATTGGTGCGGGAAAGTAGCAAATCTCTGTGCTCGTGGCTACGGCGAATGGGGCACTTTTTTGACCGGCCGACGCTCGGAACAGGCCGGCCGATTGGCTGGGAGCTGATATCAACGCTAGCGTCGATTTCGTCCACCGCAGTTGCCGTCGCGGCGAATGTCGCAGCCGAGTAGGATATGACGCCGCTGATTTGAGCTTCTGCCTCATTCGATGGGAGGATTCGGGAGATGCCGGAGTATCTGAAGGATTTGATGCCGGATATTTTCAGGTATGGCGCCAGTGCCGTTGGTGCGCTGCTCCTGCTGCTGGTGGCATGGATCGTTGCGGGGATCGTCAGCCGTTTGGTGCGCAGGAGTCTGGCCAAGACAAGTTTTGACGAGACGCTGACCAAGTTCTTCGCAAAACTTGCCTGGTGGGTCGTGCTTGCGAGCGCCGTGATCGGCTGTTTGGGAATCTTCGGCGTGGAGACGACCAGCTTTGCAGCGATCATCGGAGCCGCTGGTTTGGCGGTTGGGCTGGCTTTTCAAGGAACCTTGTCGAATTTCGCTTCGGGTGTGATGCTGTTGGCCTTCCGGCCTTTCAAGGTGGCCGATGTCGTGGCGGTTGCCGGGCAGTCGGGCAAGGTGTACGAAATCGGCGTTTTCACAACTACGTTGGACACTTTCGACAATCGGCGATTCATCATTCCCAACAGCTCGGTTTTTGGATCGACGATCGAAAACATCACCCATCATCCGGTTCGCCGCGCGGATGTGGACCTTGGTGTCAGCTATGATGCCGATATCGACCGGACCCGCGAAGTCCTGGAAGGCGCGGCAGCCGGCGTGGAAGACGTTTTGGAGGATCCGGCGCCCGCAATCCTACTGCTGGAATTGGGCGCCTCGTCCGTCAACTGGTCCGTCCGCGTGTGGGCTAAGAATGAAGATTTCGGGGCGGTCAAACAAGCCGCCATGCGCGCCGCAAAAATGGCGTTGGACGAAGCGGGAATCGAAATGCCGTTTCCGCAAATGGATGTCCATCTGGACCGGCCGGAAGGCTAGTACTTCAGGTCATCTATATCAGTAGGATGTGCATTTTTACCCGTCTGCTTGGGGTCGGGCAGGAATGCCCAACCTACGAGAACAATAGACGCGAGTACCGTTCACTCCGGCTGTCCAAGGATCTCGACGGGCAGGTCTGCTCGAATGCGCAGTTCGGGATTCTCGATGGTGACTGTGGTGTGTGGTGCGACGCTGTGCGTCAGCCAAACGCTGGAACCGATCACCGAATCGTGTCCGATCACCGTCTTGCCTCCCAGGATCGTGGCGTTGGCGTAAATGACTACTCGGTCTTCGATCGTCGGATGCCGCTTCATATTGCGGATGACGTTGCCATCGGCATCGGTCGGGAAGCTGAGCGCACCCAATGTCACGCCCTGATACAGCTTGACCCGGTGGCCGATCTCGCACGTTTCGCCGATCACGACACCCGTTCCATGATCGATGAAGAAGTGGTCGCCAATCCTGGCGCCGGGATGAATGTCGATGCCGGTTTCCTTGTGGGCCCACTCGGTCATCATCCGCGGAATGAACGGCACTCCTAACAGGTGCAGTTCGTGAGCGAGTCGATAGACAGTTACTGCCTCAAGGCCGGGATAGCAGAGGATCACTTCGTCCAGATTCTGGCACGCCGGGTCCCCGTCATAGGCAGCTTGGACGTCAAGAGCCAGCTTCCGGCGCAGATCGGGGATCCGTTCCAGGATTGCGATGGCTGTCTTCTGCCCAATCGCTTGACAGTCCTCTTTGTCCTCGCACGGATCGACGTCCTGATCGACACGAGCCTCGTGCAGCCGCGCGCGGGCGATCTGGGTCGTCAGCGTGTCGTGCAGGCCATCGATCAATTCGCCAACATGGTAGGTCACATTGCCGATGTGCAGTCCTTCGCGCCGCCGGTAACCGGGGTAGATGATATCCTTCAAGTCCTGAGTCGCCGAAATCACCTCCTCGTACTTGGGCAACGGGCAATGGCCCAGGTGATTGATCGTACCCACGGTGGTATAGGTTTCGACGATCTCGTCGGTCAGATTCGGCAAGTCTTCTTTCAATCGCAAGTCGGAAGCCATGATACGGACCCCGCGGTGGAATACCGCTGGAAAGGGAGAGAACTGGCACGTAAAGCCAGATGAAGAGAAAACGAGAAGCGAGACGTCCGGTTATACCGGACGTGGACAGTTACACAGAACGGGATTGATCAGAAAAGTGGCATCCATCGTTTGTGTAGTCCGCTAGCTAATAGAGAATTCGCCTACAAGCTCGTATCGCTATCATCGTAGGTGGAACACTCCGTGGAGTCAAATCCCACGATACTGTCTTCGGCTCCGGCGACATTGGGAGTTTAGCCAGGACTATGCAAGCACGACGCGCAAGCGAGGGAAACCGCAGCGATTCCTTCGCTCGCGCTACAGGCTTCGATGCGTTGCGCGACACCCAACACCCCTGATAATTGGGGGTCAGCCGGAATCGCTCATCGCTTCGTCCAGCACGTCTTCAGAGACGTAGATGGGCAGCGGCGGATCACACGTGACGGCCACGGCGATGGCGTCGGAGGGGCGGGCGTCGATTTCGACTAGTTCACCGTCGCGACGCACGCGCAATTCGGCGAAGTACGTCCCTTCGCGCAGTTCACTGATCACGACGCTGTCCGGCTCGCCGTCCAGATGCTCGACGACGCTGACCAGCAGGTCATGGGTCAGGGGGCGTGGCGTTTGATAACCTTTGACTCGACGATCGATGCTGGTGGCCTCGAAAATGCCGATCACGATGGGAAACGTTCGATCACCGTCGACCTCTCGCAGGTAGATGATCTGCTGATCGTGGATTTCGCTGATGATGATACGCGAAAGCTGCATCTCGACGGGCATCGGTCTTCCCTCTTGCGGACACTGGCATTGTCGGAGGAGGCCCTCCAGAACATTATTATAGGTAGCAGCTCTACCGGAGGGCTAGCGGTCGCCGAGTGGCCGAGATGACTTCGCCAGATACCGTCGTTGACGCATCGGAGGCCCGTTACGAAGCGGGGTTCGGGCATCCTGTGCCCTGAACGAAATCTGCATGACCTCCGCGTTGTGGCCGTCAAGACTATTCGGTCTGCAGGGTGACAAGGTCTCTTTGGGGGTAGGCCGGAACAAGTCCGCGCAGTTCCGGCGCGAATACAACGAAATGCCGGAACTGCGCGAACTTGTTCCGGCCCACGCAGTCAAATTAACGAACAATTAACCTTCTCCGCGCCATTCTCTTAATAATCGCGCCCTACAATAGGGGTGGTCTTGTAGCATGGAATACACGAAGAATACGAGTGAAGATATAGAGCAGCCCCATGACCCGGAATCACGAAGGGGCAACCAGCAGGAAGGAATTGAATGATTCAGCCAGTGCTTTACGAAACACACACCCATACCCCCCTTTGTCAACACGCCGTTGGTGAACCAACCGAGCATGCGGACTTTGCTTCTCGGCGAGGTTTTGATGGCTTGATTGTGACTTGTCACAATCCAATGCCGGCCGGTTTCGCGCCACGCGTACGAATGCGTCCCGACCACTTTGACGAATATCTCCATATGGTGTTTCGGGCTCGGCAGGATTGGCGCGGCAGGATCGACGTTCGTCTAGGCATCGAGGCTGACTACTTCCCTGGCCACGAACGATGGCTTGAGCACCAACTCCAGTTGGCCGACTTCCAATACGTGCTTGGCTCCATACATCCGCAACTGCAAGAGTTCAGAGACAGGTACTGGAACGGCGATCCGCTTGCATTCCAGCGCACCTATTTCCGGCTGCTTGGCGACGCTGCCGAGACCGGTTTCTTTGACTGCCTGGCGCATCCGGATTCCGTGAAGAATGACGTGCCGGACGCGTGGCGTCCGCAGCGAATCATGGACGATATCTGTGACGCGCTGGATCGGATCGCCGCCACTGGCGTCGCCATGGAACTGAACACGTCGGGCATCTACAGAGCGACCCGGGAAATGCATCCGTTTCCCGATATGCTGGTACAGATGCGGAAGCGATCCATTCCCGTGGTTATTGGCTCGGATGCCCACGAACCGCAGCGTGTGGGCGACCGATTCCACGAGGCATTGGACCTGCTGCAATCCTGCGGCTACGAGCACATCAGCTTCTTCGTCAATCGCGTACGGCAAGACGTGCCAATACCGGTGGCCCGCAGACGGCTACGACCCAGGCGATCCGTCATTTCGCTTGGCAGCGCGCCGTGCACACAGCCGTTGATTGCGGGCGAGCCGAGTTCGGTCATCTAGCGGGCGACTGTTTGCACTGTGGTAAGACGCCGCCGGTTTGCCATACCCGGTAGCAGAAGTCGCAAGACTTCTGGTCCCGAACTCTTGCGAGTCCGGCTACGGGCATTTCTGAGCGGCGGCGGCATAAAACGCAATGACGATACCCGTCACACGGCCTTCGGATCACGGAACCGATAGCCAACACCACGCACAGTCTGAATCACGTCTGCCAAGTCTCCCAGCTTTTTTCGTACAGCGCGGATGTGGACGTCGATCGTCCGCTCCAGGACGATGGCGTCGTCTCCCAAGGCGGAGTTGATGAGTTCCGATCGTTGAAACGCTCGTCCCGGCTGGCGAATCAAAGTATCCAACAAGCGGAATTCGCTTCGAGTCACGTGCAGCGGACGGTCTCCGACCTTGATCTGATGGCGCCGTCGGTCCACGGTTACTCCGGCCAGGCAGACGACGTCCTGGTCGGTGTCTTGCGAGACTCGTCGTCGACGGTCGAGCGCCTTGATGCGCTCGATCAGCACTTTCACGCTGTACGGCTTCGTGACGTAGTCATCGGCGCCCAACGAAAAGCCAATCAGTTGGTCCGATTCGTCGGCCTTGGCCGTCAGCA
Organism: uncultured Pirellulaceae bacterium; assembly: GCA_964623055.1. GTDB lineage: Bacteria > Planctomycetota > Planctomycetia > Pirellulales > Pirellulaceae > JADHUC01. The sequence continues at coordinate 10,029 of CAZURK010000055.1, read as the reverse complement.
TAAGGATCATCACGTCCCGCATCTGCGGATCGCTTCGAATGCGGCGACAGACTTCTTTGCCCTCCAACACCGGCAGCATCAGGTCCAGGATAATGATCTCGGGCGATTTCAATTGGGCCTGCGAGAGACCGTCCATCCCGTCATAGGCCGTGTGGACCTCGTGGCCCTCCTGACGCAAGTTGTAGGCCAGCACATCGGCCAGTGAGCGATCGTCTTCGATGATCAGAATTTCGGACATCTACCTGTTCGTCGTTCCCTAGTTCCTAAAGATCCAGAAGTAGACCATCGTTGTGTTAAGAATGCACTAAGACAACATGAACATCTTGCGCAAAAACAATCAAGGGGCATTTCGCGCCGTTTAGCCGCATCTTACTACCCGCCAATTTGGCTGGTCCTGCCCTGTCAATTTCGTGCTTGGGCACCGGGATCGTGTGAACTAGACGCGAGAAGTCAGATTCTGCGGCAAACGACCTGATGTGAGTAAGCCACGAATCGCCAGCCGAGATCATTGACCGAAGAACAATGATCCAAGGCTGGTGCTGCGGCCGGCCCAGCGCCAGGTGCCGGTGACGACTTGTTTGCCATCGTGGTCGCTGTCGTGCCAGACGATGTCGAAACCGATTGCGTCTCCGGTCTTCTTCTTACCGCCCAACGACGAGAGCGGTATGGCGGCCTCGACGATCCAGACCTTGTACGGGGCGTATTCGTTGCGGGCGTCGGCGACACTGATCCGCGCCCGGGCGCTGGTGGCGGCCGATCCCGAGAGCGTCACTCCGTCCTTGGTCGGGTCCAGTACGAGCGTCCGTGTGCCGTTGCGCTGTCCTACCGCGCCGTTCACGTGAATCTCGAGACGGTCGGCCGCGGGGGCTGCGCCGACCCGTATCAGGTCGTCGTCCTCGCAGCGGACGGCCGCGTACAGATTGCGGTCGTCGTGGCTGGCGTATATGGCCGCCCGGGCATCGATGCGATTGACATAGTTGAAGTGCTCGCCCTGCTGCTGGAACTGAACGTTGTGGCGGCCGAAGCGGTCCCAGGCGTAGGTGAAGTACATCCACGCGGGCTGGACGTGCTGCCACTCGTCGAGGCGGCCGTCAAGCGACGCCGTTTGGCGCGGCGCGACCGTCATCCAGCAGGTGTCATACATGCGATGCTCGCGACCAGTGGCGTCAGTGATCCAAGCGGTGTATGTGGCGTTCTCGACGGGAGCGTCCAGGTCGATCTTTGTCGCAAGCCGGCCCCAGACGCTTTCTCCAGCCGAAATGTCGGCGATCGTGCCAATGCGGCTCGGCAGCGTCCAGTCCATTCTGGACAACATGCGATTGGGCGGAAAGTTGGCGTCGAGCTTCAGGTCCTTCAGCGTCGCCGGCGTGTTGCTGGTCGCCCGCACGCCCAGGGCCACGCCACCCTTACCGTCGGGAATGAGCGCCAGGCTCATGTCGATCTGTCGGGGGGCGGCCGTGATGCCCTGCACCATCGCCAGGAGTGCCTCGTCGGAAAGAGCACGGTTGAAGATGAACGTTGGCTCTTCGTTTAGATCGAAGACGATGTCGCCGCCATCGGACCTGGCATCGTCGCGGGGGTTGCCGTACATGCCTGCGACGGTAACCTTGCCTGCGGCGCCTGGCAGACGCACATCGCGCCAGGCGTGGGGATCGGTCTCCCAGTGCAGATCGACTCCGGGGACGTTGTTGCTCCACGTCACCGCGTGCAGCCGGCCGCCTTGGCGGAATACGAAGACGATGGTTCGCAGTGCATCGAGGTAGACATCCTTGACGGGTTCGGCATCGGCCACCAGCAGCGGGATGCAACTGTAGCTGAACCCGTGCGGCAGGGGCGTGCCGTCGATGTCCATCAACGGGAAATCGTTGTTGCGCAGGCTGCCGCGCCACCACAGGCGGCCAGTGTAGTGGCCCAGCACCTTGGCATCCTGCCCTATGGCCAGCATCACCATGTGCTGAGCGGTGCGCACGGCGTCGCCGTAGACGGCCTCGCCAAATGGACCGGTGCGGCGGAGCTGCGGGCAGCGTGCCGACCCGACGCCTATGCAGGCCCACGGCACATCCCAACGCCGTTGGAGGTAGCGGGCCTTGCGAGCTCCCCAGTATTCATAGTCGTAGGAACTGGCGCCGAAGCCCGACAGCGGAACCTCGCCGCCCAGTTCCGCGATCATTTCGTCGATGTAGTTCGTCATGCACGACAGCGAGATCTTCATCGGCTTGCCGCTGTCGCGAAAGCCGTCGGCGGTCGCTCGGACGATCCGGGCGAACTCGCGGGCCGAGTAGTATAGCTCGGTCTCGTCCTCGACGGTCCACCAAGGCTGTACATCGCCGACGTTCTCGGCCAGCCGCTTGCAGTACTCGCGCCACTTCTTTAGATCGGGATACAGCACGGCTGTTCGCTGTTCGGCGGGGCGACCGGCCATGTTCTTGATCTGTCGCGTCAGGTCGCGCCGCCCATCGCCATAGGCACTCCATTCACACAGCCGCATGTCGCGCAAGTGCGGCGGAATGTGGGTCGGCCACATCGCTGGCATGGTCTTCATGCCGAACGGACGCGGCAAGGTAACGATCTCGCGCAGCTTGTCCCAGTGGTACTCGCCGGGGTTGGGGTTCGTCTGGTCGGGCCGATCAGCGTAGAGCTTGCAGTAAAGCTGCCACTTGTGACCCATCCGTTTCATCAACTCGAACGACGCGGGATCGCTGTCCATGTTCGAGGCCAGGGCGTGACGTGGCATGCCGTCGGGGATCGGCGGCAGCACCGCGTAGATCAGCTCGCCCTCGGCGTAGGGGCGTCCCCCGGCAGCGTAGACGACGTTAAACAGCCCGCGGCGCGTAGGCGAGACAACGACTCGCTTGGAGACGGTCTTCCCCGCGGGCACGGGGATGCCCAGCGACTTCTCCTCGATCACGCGTTCGCGCACGTCCACGATGCGGTACTTCAGCGCGGCCTTCGTGTCGGCCGCCCCGGAGTTATGGGCCCAGGCGAACAACTCGGTCGGCATGTCCGCGTAGAGGATGTGGCCGAGTTGGTCGGTGCTGAGCGATGCCTCGACCGCCGCGCGCGGGGCGTAGTCGGTAGCCTTACTGCCCTTCTCCAGTTGCACCGCGTCTAGCAAACAGGCACCATTGACGGCCAGCACAACAGAACCGGCTTCCAGCCGTCCGGTCACGCTGAAACGCTGCCAGCCGGTCGTCGCCTGCGTTTCCGCTTTCAGTACGGGACGCTTTTCCTGCAGCCTGCTGTCCGCCTCTTCGAATTGGTTCTTATCGCCGATCGGCGTGATGCGAAGGTTCAGCTTTCCGACGCCGTCGCCGATGGCCTTGACGTATCCCGATAGCGTGTAGGTCCCGCCGGCCGGCAACTCGAACACGCGGCTGTACTGCATGCCGCCGATGCCTTTGCCCGGCAGGCGGAGGGCGTACCCGCCGTGGAATGCGTCGCGCACGTGGTCGGCTTCACTGAAGATATGGACGGCCTGACTGCGACTGTTGTTGGCGGTGCACCACCCGTCGCCGCCGCCCAACTCGAACGAGCTATTGGGGATAAGGTTGGCTCGACCGCGAATCGGCGTGAGACGAATCGGAAAGCGTTTCGGTTCGGCCACTGGTGGCGGGGTGGCGATGGTGTTCACCTCGCGGTAGCCACTGCCGGGTTGGCCGATCGTCTCGGCCGGCGCGGCCCGATCGCCGAGTACGACGTGGGAGCCAGCCGCAGTGGGGCCGGTCCTTTCCGTCAGGTCAGAGGTGAGGTAGACCTGATCGATCAGGATGCACCGGCTGTTGATGTCATAGAGCTTGCTGAAGCCCTTGCCGCCGAACTGGATGGCTTCCAGCATGATCGTGGTCGCGGGAGCTTTCAACTCGATTTGCTGTGGAGGCATCCACCGGATCCGCTTTTCGATCTGCGTCCACGACACGTCCGCCGACGCGCCGCCCAGGCGGATGCGAACGATATTGGGCTTGTCCTGCCAGTACAGTCCGGCACTGCTGAGGAAAACCTGGTACTTGCCGGGTGGCAGCGGGCGATCGAGCGGGGCCTTGACGACGCGCCGAGTAGCGCCCTCGTGGATAGCGGCCGAATATCCTTTGCCTGGCCCCCCGAGGCTGCGGCAATTGGTCTCTCGGGCATACCAGCCGACGGCGTCCTCCTTGAAGTATGGATAGCGCTTCAGCGGCTTGCCGTCCTGGACGAACTCTTCGGGTTCGAGCAGTCGCCGCTCGGCAGCGACAAGCTGGCTGGCCAGGATCGATACGATGGTCGTCACAACACACCAGTACATTCTGTTCATCTCGACACCTCCATCAGTTACTCACCACATTTTGCGGGTTCCCAAGGAGGAACGCAATCAGAATATCCGATCCAGGCACCGGCCAAACCAACATCCGTGTGTCTCTATCCGTGGGCGAAAGCAACTCGCGGATGGCAGTGGCACCGCAAATCCCGAGACGCGACGCACCAGAGGATTGGCAGGGGCTGGCTAAGCGGAATTGGGACGTTGGCTTACCGCCGTCCAACCTCGGTGATATACTTGCCATCTCGGCCGCGGGTCTCCGATCCGTCGCCGGGCGCGACGCAGTGTCGCACAACGAGCGATTGCTCGCGCGTTCATTCCCCTCGTATCCCTACCGTTCCCCTCGGAGTATCCATCATGAAGCAGCACGATCTATCCCTCGCTGGCATCGTACTATCTGCAGTGGCGTTGGTTTCCGTTCCCACCGCGTGGGCCGCCGATGGCAAAAGCACTGTGAAGGTGTTCGTCCTGGCGGGCCAATCGAATATGGAGGGCAAAGCCAAGAACAAACTGCTTGAACACCAGGCCACGGACCCGAAGACGGCAGAGTTGTTTGCCCACCTGAGGAAGGACGGCGAGTGGGTTGTTCGTGATGACGTGTTCATCAAGTTCTTGGAGCGCAAAGGCGGGCTGACGATCGGCTACGGTTCGCGCGACCGTACGGGCGTCGAGTTGGAGTTCGGCACGGTGATGGGCGATCACTTCGAGGAGCCAGTGCTGCTGATCAAAGCCGCCTGGGGCGGGCACTCGCTGTTCAAGCTGTTCCGTTCCCCATCGGCCGGTACGCCCAGCGAGGAAGCGCTCCAGCAAGAACTGGAGAAGGCCCAGGAGCGCGTCAAGAAGAATAACGAGAAGAGAAGCAAGAACGACCCGCTGCCCACGATGAAAGATATCACAGATGTATACGGCAGTTCGTACCGCAATATGTTGGCCGAAGTGAAAGACACCTTCGACAACTACGAAGAGATGTTCCCGGTGCTTAAAGGCAAGAAACTGGAGATCGCCGGCTTTGTCTGGTTCCAGGGTTGGAACGACATGTACAACGGGGCCGAGTTGGAGTACGCCTCGAACATGAAAAACTTTGTCAACGACGTGCGGAAGGATCTGAACGCCCCGAATATGCCGTTCGTGATCGGCGTGATGGGGCAAAATCAGTCGAAGCCTGCCCAGGGAGCCATGTTGGTCATCCAGGAGGCTCAGCTTTCGATGGAAACACTGCCCGAGTTCAAAGGCAACGTGAAAGCAGTGCGGACCGACGTGCTGGTCGACAAGGCGGCCGAAGAACTCTATCCCAAGTGGCGCGATAACTTTGAACAGTGGGAAAAGACCGGGTCGGATTTCGGCTACCACTACATGGGAAGCGCCATCTGGTTCAACCGCATCGGCAAGGCGATGGGTGAGGCCATGCTGGATCTGGCGGATGAGAAGTAGCCGTCGTCTCGTGGCGAGTTCGGGTATACAGGGCTCAGTTCCCGAGATACAGGTTGTGTCCATGTTGTGGCCCGGTCTCCCGACCGGGACACGTCGGCGACCATAGCCCTCCGCGTACCGACCAAACGTCTATCGTATTTCAGCTTGGAGACCTCCGGTCATTCACGGTGGCAGGGTCGGGAGACGCTGCCACAACCAAGTTTCAGTTAGGGCGACGGGGAGATTCGCATGCGGGCAAGAACCGTGTTGTTAGCGTGTTGGCTGGCCATCGGTATGGCTTTGGGTGTGTTCGGCTGCTGGGTCAGCCAAACATCCGGGGCCCCACGGGAAATTCCGGACTTGACGGCGGGCGGAGAACGCACGCCCGGTACGGCCGACTTCAATCTGGGGCCGACGGGCGCACGCGGTTGGGTGTGGGGCAGGAAATGCGGCTCATACGATAGCCGCCAAATCCTGGTGACTGAAGTCGCCGAAGATTCACCCGCGGCGGGTGTGCTCCAGGTCGGTGACGTCATCCTCGGGATCGACGGTCAACCATTTCCTGAAGATGCACGCCGGAGTTTCGGCCGCGCCATCGGCAAGGCTGAACTGGCGGGCAAGTTGCCGCTATTGATTTGGCGCGACGGTCGACAGGCCAATGTCACGTTGGAGTTGAAGGTCCTGGGCGCGTATAGCGACACTTGGCCCTACGACTGCGAAAAGTCACGGAAGATTCTCGCGCAGGGGTGCGAGTGGATCGCCACGACGGAACTCAAGTCCATTCCTGGCGATGTCAACGCCTTGGCGCTGTTGGCGTCAGGAGAACCGAAGTATCTGCCAATCGTCAAGGAGTATGCCCGATCGACTGCGCCGCCGGACTTCGAGCTGGATTTCACCCGAGTCGGCGGACATATCAGTTGGGGTTTTGGCTATCGGGCGATCTTCCTGTCGGAGTACTATCTGGCCACCGGCGACGAGTACGTGCTGCCGGCGCTCCGCCAGTACGCACATGAGATTGCCCGCATGCAAAGTGCCGTGGGGACGTGGGGACACCGGGGTGCGGATCCCGATCGCAACAAAGGTCAGATTCACGGACGGCTGGGCGGTTACGGCGCAGTGAATGCCGCTGGTTTGCCATGTTTCGTTGGCATGATTCTGGCCCGCAAGTGCGGCATCGTCGATGACCGGGAAATCAACGACGCTATCGAGCGGAGCCGCCGGTTTTTTGCCTTTTTCGCCAACCGCGGTTCTATCCCTTACGGTTTTCACCCGCCACGGCTGTCCGAGCACGACGACAACGGCAAGAATTGCATGGCGGCGATCGCTTTCGATTTGCTTGAAACGGACGGCCATACACGGCACTTTTCCCGTTGGGCGTTGGCTTCGTACGACTCGCGCGAACTGGGCCATACTGGCAACTTTTTCGGTTATCTGTGGGGACCGCCGGGTGTCGCTCGTATTGGTCCCGCCGCGTTGACGGCCTTCATGCAGGAGCAGCAGTGGTACTACGACTTGGCCCGCGATCATCGAGGGCGGTTTCATTACCAGGGACAGGCCGGCGCGGGACGGCAAAACTACAGTGGTTGGGATTGCACGGGCGTGTACCTGATGGCATACGCCTTGCCGTTGCAGAAGACTTACTTCTCCGGCCGCGGTGTGCGGGAAGCCAACGTGCTCGATCAGCAAGCCGTCACCGAGACTATCCAGGCTGGGCGGGGATACACCAGTTGGGACCAGGGCCATGCGTATTACAGCGCGATGAGCGTTGCCGACCTGTTCAATACGCTGCGCAGTTGGTCCGCCATGACGCGACATCGGGCAGCGAAGGCCCTGACGGAAAAGTCGGGGGATCACACACCGCAGCTCATCCAATTGCTGCAAAGCGATGACTCCAACGCGAAGTACGGCGCTTGTCAGGCGATCCAACGACTTGGCGCTCCCTGCGAAGCGGCTGTCGAAGCGTTGATCGGTGTGCTCGATGAACAAGACCCATGGCTGCGTGTGAACGCGGCCCAAGCGCTGGCTGCGATCGGTGGCGATCGTGCAAGGAAGGCGGCGCCCAGGCTTCTTGAGCTGCTGACCAATGAAGACCCGACGGACACACTGATGATCGAATCGCGGTTTGTGGGCGAAGCTTTATTCAGCCGTCGCGGGGTCGGCGGCAAACCGGGCCTGCTGGCCGAAAGGATCGACGGTGTCGACAAGCAGGAACTGCTTGCCATGGCGCAGAAGATCCTTCAGCACCCCAACGGGCGAGCCCGCGGCCACGTGACTTCTCTGTACAAGCTAATGACGCCGCAAGACCTCAAGCCGATCATCCCGGATATCATTGCATCCATCGAGCGACCGGCGTGGAGCGTGATGTTCTCGAACGGAGTTCGTGAAGACGGACTGGCCTTCCTTGCCGAACACCAGATCGCCGAAGGGCTCCCCCAACTGATGAAGATCATGGATCCCGACAATCCCCGCGGTAACGAAGGCTACTGGTTTGCTCCGCGCGTCGTGAAAAATTTCCAGCACTATCGCGGTGCCGCCAAGCCATACCTGCCCAAGTTGAAAGAGAATGCGGCCAAGTATCGCGATAACCGCATGCTGGAGAAGAACAAACGCTTTCACGAGCAGATGCAAGAGACGATCGAGTTGATCGAGAACGATAACGATCCACCGAAGTTGACAAGTTGGAAAGAACTCTGAGCAGTCACGTTCGTTGCTCGCAGTCAGTCGCTTTCCGCGTAGACCCTCACCTCGCAGACTCCCTTGTTCCGCAGGAAATGCGGCACGACGATCCGGATCCTGTCGGTCTTCACGCCGTCGATGCCTAGAACACGGCGACGGGCTACATTTCCGTCGACCTCGACGACCGTCTTCCATGTGCCGTCTACCCAGGCTTCCGCTGCGAAATCTGTCGCCGAATTACGCTCCTCGAACGTTACGTGAATGGTGCTGATCGTTGTGATGCCATCAAGCTGGAATTGGATCCAGTGCGGGCCATTGGTGTTCGCATCGGGTGTCCACGCATTCCGTTCTCCGTCAACTATCCGGTTCCAGCCGTTGACGGCATTTTCCGGCCCCAAACCCTCGGCTGAACTCGATGCCGTGAGTCTTGCCGATCGGGCAAGATCGTTCTCGTCGGCATTCTTCACTCCCATCAGGTAGCACCCATCCCTGAGGAGCGTCTGTTGGAGTTCCGCGATGTGTTCCTCGTAGACTCCGCGCGGAGAGGTCTCACGTTTCGTGGCGATCGCCGCGGCGGTGCCCGCTGCCTGACCGGTGGCGCACATGGGCCGGATCACCCGCGTGCCGCCCATCGCGATGTGAGTCGCCGAATGACACCGGCCTGCCATGAAGAGGTTTTCGATGTTCTGCGAGTAGAGCGAACGGTACGGGATGCTCGTCCGCCGGCCTTGGTACACATGAATACAATCGTTACCCCTCACCCAAAAGCCTTCGGGATGATGTACGTCCGGCCCCCAGTCGGTAAATGCAACCGTATCGTTGTGGACGATCCGGTGATCATAGTCTTCCTGACTCATGATATAGTCGCCTACGAGCCGCCGGCTCTCGCGAACACCTGGCACATAGTTCAACCAGACCAGCTCGCGGTTCTTGTTCTTCTCGATCGTGCTTGGATTGTGGTTCTTGGCATAGTTCCATAACCCTATGTTGATTCTGAACAGTTCGTCCCGAATCTTCTCCGCGTCCTGGATCGTATCGAGGACCCCGCCGTACTCCACCCACCATGAATAGAGAATCCCTCCGCTTGGGTCGTTTCCCGGATTGCGGCCCTGGCCAGTCGACGGCCGATCGAAATTCTCGGGTCGTACGATGTCGCTTCGGCGACGGTGGGAGCCGCGCGGCTCGAAATCCTCTGGCGATTTCCACTGGTAGGCCCACTCGGGGCACTCGAACCGCAACGAGTTTTCGCGTCGTTCCAACTCTTCCTTCGACAGCGCCTCGGGTTGTCCTTCCTCCAAGAGCCGCACACAGTCGGCAACGACTACGCCGGTGGTTCCCGCATTGCTGATCGTCACTCGAGCCGGCTTGCCAGGGTTAAGAAGGTACGTACCCAGTTCTCTCCAGCCGCGATTATTGGCTGTCTGATCTATCGTGACTTCCTCAATCCCATTCGCGTGAACGACGGTCACGGGGACGCTCTTGGCCCGATTCTCAAAGGCGATGTAGCCGAGGAACACTCGATAGCGTCCGGCTTTTTTGACATTCAGGTTGAAGCTAACGGACTTCTTCCCCTTGTCCGTGTTGTCGTCGTGCAGATAATCACCGCCCCGAAAAGTGCTGTGAGCCCAGTTGCCCGTGACGGTGATGTCTTG
>CAZURK010000054.1:0-62040 GCA_964623055.1 uncultured Pirellulaceae bacterium | reverse complement strand
TCGCATCCGGTCGTGCGCGACTGGATGCGAGACGCGCTGGCTCACCTGTTCAGCCACGTGCCGGATCTGGCCGGAGTGTTCACCATCACTGCGTCGGAAAACCAAACAAACTGTGCCTGGGGCGGGCGGCATGCGTTGTGCCCTCGGTGCGGAAAACGCTCGGCTGCCGAAATCATCGCCGAAGTGAACGCCACGATCGCCGAAGGCGTCAAACGGGGCAATCCCGAAGCCAAGGTGATCGCCTGGGATTGGGGCTGGTTCGGCAATCGCAAAGCCGACGAGATCATACCCCGCTTGCCGAACTCCGTTTGGCTGATGTCCGTTAGCGAATGGTCAAAACCAATCGAGCGCGGTGGCGTTCCCACGACGGTAGGCGAGTACTCCGTTTCAGCCGTTGGCCCCGGTCCGCGCGCGACGAGTCATTGGGCCTTGGCCAGGCAAGCGGGACTGAAGACCGTCGCCAAAGTCCAATTGAACACTTCCTGGGAGCTGTCCTCCCTGCCGTACCTGCCAGTATTGGATCTGGTAGCCGAGCACTGCCACAATCTGGCACAGACCGGTGTGGACGGAATGATGCTCTCTTGGAGCCTCGGCGGATACCCGTCGCCGAATCTCAAGATCGCCGATCGCTTCAGCCGCTCTCCGACACCATCGGTCGAAGAAGCGCTGGACGCAGTCGCTCTCGATTGCTTTGGCCCTGACGGCGCACCACATGCTAGGAAAGCTTGGACGGCATTTAGCAGGGCGTTTGCCGAGTACCCTTATCACATCCGTGTATTGTATCTGGCCCCGGTGCAACTGGGGCCAGCGAACCTGCTCTATCCAGGCAGGACGGGCTGGCAGGCGACGATGGTCGGCTTTCCATACGACGATCTGACGAGTTGGCGTGGCCCGTATCCTCCCGAGATCTTCGCTGCGCAGTTCGAGAAAACCGCCAGCGGTTGGGAAAGGGGATTGGGCGAGTTGAAGCTCGCGACGCAGAACGCTCCTACCGAACTGCGTTCCGATGCAGGGGCGGAACTGATCTTTGCCCGCGCGGCCCGGCTCTATTTTCAGAGCGTCGCCAACCAGACCCAATTCGTGTTGCTCCGGGACGCCTTGGCAGATACCACGAAGCCTCTTTCGCCAAATGCACGCGCGGAGCATCTGGACGAGATCCGCCTTGTGCTGCATAACGAGATGGCGGTAGCCCGTGAGATGTTCACCCTAGCCCAACTCAACTCATGCGTCGGCTACGAGGCCGCCAGCCAGTATTTCTATCTCCCGCTGGATCTAGCGGAGAAGGTCGTCAATTGTCGCTGGCTCCTTGACCAGTATGCCGCGGAACCACCGTGAAGGTTCGGCGTACCATCTACGACTCGGCTTATCCCGCTGGATGATCCGGAGGAATGATCTCGCATTTTGGAAGTGCCGCTTTGAGCTGGAGAAGACCGTTGTCGCTCACCTTCGTCCCTTGAAGTTGAAGGTAGCGGAGTTTGGTGAGTGCCATTAGGTACGTGAGGCTGGCATCGCTGACTTTTGTTTTGTGGATGTCCAAACGCTCCAGCCGCTTCATGTTTCGCAGATGAGCCACGGCGTCATCAGTGATTTGCGTGCACTCAAGAATGAGGCAGTTCAAGTTCGTCAGTGTTTCGAGGTGCGCGATCTGCGCGTCGTCGATCTCTTCGGGGACGCTCAATGATTCGAGTTGGGGCAGACGTTTCAGCGGCGCCAGATCCCTGATGCCGGTTCGCGTCGCCCCCAACCTCTTCAAGCCGGTCAACCCTTGGATGTGCTGCAAACCGACGGTCGTGATCCCCGGCACGACACTGAAATCCAGATGCTCAAGACGCGTCAATCCCTTTATGTGCTCCAGCCCTCGGTCGGTCAGTTGCGGACACCGGCGCAGGTCGAGTGAGCGGAGCCCGTTGAGCACTTTCAAATGTTCCAGTCCATCATCAGTGATGTACCGGCATCGCCACAACGACAGTTCTTTGAGGCGAGACATTTCCTTGATGTAGGACAATCCCAGGTCGGTGATCTGCGCGTCGGCCAGATGCAAAACCTGCAGTTTTGTCAACACGTCAAGATGCCGCATTCCTGCGTCGCCGATTTGAGCGGGCAAATACAGCTTCCTGAGCTTCTTCAGTCTCCGACAAACCAGCAGATGTTCGTCGCCGAGTTGTTTGCAGTGGACAAGGTACAGCACTTTCAGATCGCGCAGTTCACCGACTAGCTCCAATGCCGCGAGATCCGTGCGATCCGACATGTTGACTTGATACGGCTTTCCATCCTTTTCCGCGACTTCCGCTCCGAGAGCCCGCAGGGCGGCGAGATCGGGCTTGGGAGGACTTGCCATCTCGGCCAATGCGGCGGGTTGGTACGCGTCAATCAATGGGAATAGGAATAGCAAGGGGATAGTTCGCCTCGTCAGCCAACGCTGTGTCGTATGTTGCCCGAGCATCAATCGACTCCTTCTTTTGGGGTCAGTCACCATTGCACACGTTCATCAGTACAGACGACTCAGGCCGCTAAGGAGTTTTCGCGGCCTGCTCAACTCCCCAAGCCAGGAAACGCATACGGGTGCAAAAAGTATCGTCGTGGACGACCAGCCTTGCGGTCCCCGCGACGTTTTCCTTGCGGGGCAGGAAGAAACCAGTGGAGGCGTCCAGATCGCCCAGTGCTTGGTCGACCCGCGATGGCGAGTTTTCCCACTTGCCGAAGAACCGCACTTCAGTGTCCAGTCGGAAATAGTGGTCCATTTGGCGTGCTTTGAGATTCACAGAAGGTCGTTCGTCTTCCTCGACCAGACAGAGGCTGAATTTGGCGGCGATCTGATTGCGGATCATCGGGTACGAACTGCGATTGTAATGGCCGAAGATCAGCGCGACGTCGCCGGAATAGACGGTGTACAGTGACGGGTTTTCGGGGCTCTTGCGCGAGCTTGCCGAAACGAAGGTATCGAGCGGTCCACGACTCGGGTCGTGGTTGTACCATAGCCACCACCACCAAGTGCGTGGATTCTTTGGATCGTATTTGCCCATGGTGTTCGGGTTGTAGTATGGGCAGTCGGCCAAGGCGGCGCACCATTCGGGCCTGCTGTTCACCGGTGGCGCGTCATATTTCCAGTAGAGCAGAAATCGTGTGAGAGTATCTTCGATCCGGCGTTTTCTGGCCGCATCCGTCTCCAGCCCGTGCCACTTGACCAGGACTTCGTCCGCTCGCTCCGAAAAGAAACCCACGGCGGGCGGCTCCATTGCCCGGCCCCATGTCGGCTTGCCGGCTCGCGGGCTGCCGTCATTGACCCAATACTGGGAAGCCCAAGAGCCGCGTCCGTTCGGATTGGCGCTCTGGTCGAAGCGATCCATCAGATAATCCACGTTCAAACGGATCGCTGCAAGATACTCGTCTTCGTTCAGTGAAGGATTCTGCTGGGCCTCCTGCCAGAATTCGATCAGAAAGAACAACGCACCGATCATGGCGTCGTCGTTCAGTGTCGGCATGAGATTGTGGGGGATGTCGTACGGGTATTCCTCGGACGCGTCCACGCCCGCTCGAGATTTCAGCGTGTTGTACGGAAAGACCTGTGGGATGCCGCCAGTCGAGTAGGGTTTGAAATGCTGGACCGGATCTGGAACGTCTTTGAAGCCGACGATCGTATCGGCCAGCCATTTCGTGCTCTGCAGGTACTTCTCGCGATCGTCGTCGTCTGCTGGCAATGCCTGGTAAAGCCGCAACAGGAAGTAGCCGCAGAGATGACTGACACCGTCAAAGGTCGATATCTCTTGGTATTGGTCCAGGACGTTGCCGTGCCCGCCCCAAGGAAAGTAGTTTACCCAACGGCGGTAGTCGCGCGTCTGGCGGTAAGTCGGGCTGCCCGGTTGGCGGTCATAACCGACCACGCCCATGTCGTACCACCAGCCACCGCTGTCGTTGTCCTTTTGCGCGCTGACGAGCGTATCACCGAGACTCTTGGCGGCGTGTTTGAGGAACTCGTCTTTAGTCGCTTCGTACGCGCGCACGAAGGCGAATCCCACGCCGGGATGTCCCTTCGAGTCTTCCCATTCCTGGAAGATGTGCGGCTCGGGAATCCATCCACTGTCGCTGGCATAGTACCGATCATCGGGATCCGTTGGATCGACGACGGTTTGCTTGCCCGAATACCCATAGAACGTCCCTCTCGGGTGTTCGATCACGACGCGCTGTTCCCAGTAGGCGCGAGCCGCTTTGGTGATGGCATCGAGAAGCTGTTGCTGGTCATGTGCGCGACCGGTAGAAGCTGTCACGGCCAGCGATAGGATCGCCAGCACGGCGAGTCTCTTGAGCGTGTTCATTGCTCTCCGCCCGTTTGCTCGAAGGTGGATTGATCCAAAGCGCCCAAGACCACTTGCCGCGAGGCCGCACCGCATTCGAAGAAGTGACGGCCCAGTCCCATCGGCACGATGCAATGATCACCGGCCGCGGTCCACGGCGCGGGTTGTCCGGCTTCGTCGTACAGTCGGCAGCCGTCGCTGGGCAGGAGCAGACGCAACCTGCCGGAACCGCGGCTGGTCCGGTAGGCGATCGTTTGCTTGCCGTCGTGGGCGAATACTAGCGCAGTGGCGTCCTTGTAGCCTCCCGGCCGGGCGAAGCCTGTGCGAGGATAGCCGAGCCACCGTCGTTTACCGGCGGCAAAGTCCACCCCCACGGCATACATAAACGCCAGCAGCCCCTCGAATCCGAGTTCCTTCTCCTGCAGGGCGTGGTCGGCGCCGCCGACTAGCTCGGTCGACACCGCCCACAATCCCTGGTAGGCGGCCCAGTTTGTCGAAAACGGCAAGACGCGGCCGCCGTGAACGGCTCGGCGGAATGTCAACTGCGTTGGGCCTACCCATAGGAAGCGGTCCCGGAGATTCGCGTCGATGATTGCGGTGGCGGCGGCGAAAGTGGTCTGGTCCGGATCGGCCGTCTTGTCGGCGTAAATGAACATCGCCCCGTGTTGGATGCCGTGCATGTGCATGTCGATTCGGCCGATGACCGGGTTGTTCCAAACGTAGTCCCGCACCGCCCGTGCCTCCGGTTCGGAGAACGGCGCCGGGCCACGCAGTTTCAATGCCCGTCCGGCACGCCAGCCAGTGCCCTTGGTGTAGTCCTCCCAGCGGAAGTCGAAATTGCGGTTCAGATCACAACCGGCCGCGCTCTCTTGCTGCATCGAAGCGCTGAGCATAGGGATCACCGCGATCGTGAAATTGCGCAGCACCCAGCGAGTCTTGTAGTCGTCTTCGGCCGGATCGGCCAAGTATTCGACGAAGTCCAACAGCAGATGAGGATTGAGCCATTCGCCGCCGTGCAGCGCACCATCGAAGCAAAGCGTGGGCCGATCCGGCGGGCCCATGCGGAAACGCCAAATCGTCTTCCCGCCCGAGTCTACGCCCGCTTTCTCTCGAACCCATTTGCCGCGCATCCGCTCGGCCACCGTTTCTTGGGCCTTCATGTACGCGTCGTAATCGACTTGTCTGGACAACGCTCGCACATAACGTACACTGCCGTTCAGTACATTGCCCGGCAGCAGCCACTTCAATACCGAACCTGGATCGTGTCCCGGTTCGCGGTTAAACGAGAGCAGATCCAACGCCAGCAATCTACCGCGTCCCACGGTACGCTCGATAGCAACCGAGTGACCCTCGCCCACAAGCCGCAGCAACACGCGGTCATTCTCTCGCGTTTCTTTCAGGTACCGACACACGTGGAAGCCGTCTTCCCGCCCATAACAATCGTACGCCTGACCGACGGCAACGCCGCGGGTTGCGTCGCTCGCAGCAGCCACTTCGACGCGCAAGGGCTGCTCCGTTATGACTTCCCCGGCCGTGCCGCCCGACCAAGCCGCGTATGTCGCCGAGTCCACGATGGCCGTTCTTCCTTGGCGGACGAATTCCCGTACCGGTTCTTCGGGCACCGTCGAGGTGATCACCACCGCGTCGAGTTGCTTGGGATCAAGTTGTTCGACGCTGTCGAGCTTGCTGACCCGATTAGGGCAAAGCATCTGAAGCTCTGCCCTTACCCGCACACCTTCATCGCCACCTAGGAAGCCAACCCGCGATTGGGGCCGCTGGATAGGAATTGCGTCGGCACCTGCGACAACTCGGCCTGCGATCACCTCGACGCGCAAGCTGCCATT
Source organism: uncultured Pirellulaceae bacterium (assembly GCA_964623055.1). Taxonomy (GTDB): domain Bacteria; phylum Planctomycetota; class Planctomycetia; order Pirellulales; family Pirellulaceae; genus JADHUC01. The sequence continues at coordinate 55,904 of CAZURK010000054.1, read as the reverse complement.
TTCATCCCGCTGTGCTGTCAGAAAGCCAAGCAGATCTTCGCCGCTACGAACCTCCAGCACCGTACCGGGTTCCACGCCCGTCAAATCGGACAGCACAACCGCGCGGCCATTGACCGACTTGACGGAGACGGGCACTGACGCATTTGTAGGCCAAGCAGACACGAGCGGCAAGGCGATGATCAATAGTATCTGGACGAGCGGATGTTTCATTCTCTACCTCAACGCGGTTCGGACGTTTCTTCCTTGCTTAACTCTGGCAGCAAACTCTTGACCACAAACTCGTTCGTGTCGGCCTCGTACTTGTAGTACTGCAGCCCACTATCCCTGGCCACGCGCGTCTGGCGGATTTCGGCGCGGTGGTGGACCAGCGGAACCGCGTCGAACACGTTGTCGTCGCCCCAGACAGAGCCGGCAATCAGGATGGGGCAGGGCAGTTCTCGGTACTCGTACCCTGGTTGCTTGTCGGGCGGCCTTGGCTTGTGCTCGCTGACGCCATGCGGGCCTTTTGCTCGCGGTGCATATTCCCACCGCTCCGTACCTTCCTTGCGACAGAACCAGGCGGTGACTTGGCTGTATTGGTTGTTGCGAAGTTGCAGGCTGCACGCCTTTCCAACGACGATGTGAGCGCTGTCGGAGTATGGATTGACTTCCCATCCATGTCCGTAGCTGCCCCAGAAGAAGTTGGTGTCGATCGTCGTTTGCCAAGGACTCATCGCGCCGATATCGTTTCCGTTCGCCTCGAAGTAGTTGCCCGTGATCATCGTCTGGCCGCTGGTGAGCAATAGAATGCCGTACCCCTTGTTGGCTTCGAAGATGGAGTTCGAGATATGCTGTGCGTTCGACGCCGTCTGCCCGCGGTCCGGGCCGATCACCAAGCCGTGATGATGGTTGCGGCGGAAGATGCAGTTCGTGATGCCGATGTTGTTGCCGTGGCACTGGATGATCATACCCGTCTCGTTGCCGCGAAAGATGCAGTCCGTGAAATAGATCTGCCAGGCGAACTTGATGTGAACGCCGACCTTCTGGCCGTGGATCTTCACGTTGCGGATCGTGGTGCCTTTCGGTACTTCTTTGTACGGGACGGAAATCCCCACACCCGTGACCGAGGACCCTGGCTCGCGCTCGCGCGTCAGTCGCAACCCCTCGACGCAGTACCCGGCCCCTTCAATACCTTCCGGCGCTTCGAGCACCAGCATCGGTACGCCTTTGTCCTTCGCTTCCGGCTCCGGATCGGGCAAAGGTTGCTTGTCCAACTCGGGAGTCCCGACCAACGTTGCGCCGTAGCCCGATAGCCGCAAGCCCCAGTGCGCGGGCTTCTCGCCGACGACAATCGGACGATCAATTCGATACGTTCCGGCAGGAAACAGCACAGTGCCGCCGGCATCGAAACCATTGTCTTTGCACACATAGTCGATCGCCGCCTGGATTGCCGGCGACCAGTCGTCGTCGTTCGCCAAATGGGCGAAGTTGCGAACATTGACAAACACATGGGGATCGTCCGGTTGGCCGCCCGCCCGAGGTGCCGGCTCGCCGCACCATGCGGACATGGCGGCCCAGACGATCGTTGAAGCTGTCATGGCAAAGATCACGTATCGCGTCATCTTTTGGTCGCTCCTATGTGGCATGGCGGATAGAATCGCGGTTATCATCAGCTTTGGACCCGTACGCGGCAAGGTACCATGACGATGGAAAGGTGACCATGATGTCTTGGCAGAATTCGATCAAGAAGTGTGTCAGCGGATTGGTGTTGATCTGTGCCACGGTGGCTGTGACTCAGCGCCCGCTCGTCGGCCAGTCACTCTCTCGCCTTGTTTCTGATGCCAGTGATCCTGGCGTATTCGAGTCTCTGGAAGGCGATTTGCGAATGGTACCCGAAGGACGTGACAATGCAACGGCGCTTCGCGCCGACGGTCGGTTCTCGGGAAGAATCAACCTGAAGTCAAGAAACATCGAACCTCGCGAGTTTGATTTGATCAAGATTGACGTTCGGGCGGATGGCCGTTCGACGTTGCAGATCTCGCTGGAGAACTACCCTAAGCCGGGGCTTCTGTCTCACTGGTACTTGTACTGCAAGTCGCGCGACGCGTTCGACTGGGAGACCGCTTGGATGGATTTGCGGCGTCCTGAGGAGATCAAAGAAGCCGGCGCCTACAAGGGCCTGGATGAAGCCGATCCCTCGCTGCGCGGTTTGCGAATCGCCGGCTTCGTGTCGGACTCGCACCGCAAGATTCAGCCGCCCGGCCGTCGGACTTGGATCGGACCGATTCGCTTTGTGAAGAAGGCCGTTCACCTGGACTGGGATCAACGCGAAGCGCCATTCACGTCGAACCGACGTGAGGGGCTTGCGTTTCGCTATGCGTTGCGTGTAACCAACCGCCTGCGAGAACCGATCACGGCCACACTGGAGTTGGTGCCAATCGATGTGACTCACGCGACAGGAAAACTCGCGGCGGACGCAGTTGATCTGGGGCCTGGTGAGACCAAAGTGGTCGAGGCCACGATCGGTTTGCCTGCCGCGGTGGCCGCTAAGAGCCCACCGTTGTATTGCGAACGGTTTCTCGCGCTGGCCGAGGCGGAAGGGCAGGACGACTCGCAAGTGACGATCCTCCGCAGTTCGGACCCCGTCCCGCTGACGGTGACCGTTCCCGTCCCCGACAACAAGCTCCGCTTTCCATTGCTGCCGCGACGCAATGACTTGCCGGAGACGGTAACTGGGTTTCAAGAGCGACACCGCGGAACCGCTGTGCAACTTGCCGAGGCAGTTCGTCCGCGAGACCTGCAAGATAGCGTCGGCAACGAACTAGAAATAAGTCGTGGCGTCGGTCTTTATGCCTGGGGAGATAACGAACCCGGCCAACGATACATCGGGGGCCTGACAGCAGCCGCCTTCCTGTACGACTTCACGCGTGAGGCACAGTACCTGGACAAAGGAATTGCATTGCTAAGAGCAGCCGCGGACCATTTCCCGCGCATGAAGGACAAATGGGAGCGGGAGGAGGTTACAACCATTTCGCACGGGCTGTTCGCGGTCAACACACTCAGGCTTGGCTGGAGCACGGGCGGAATGCGTCCGCCATATCTGTACCAGCGACACGGCATGTTCAACGATTTCGACCTGCTGGCCGCCAACATGAAGCCGCAAGACCGCCAACAGATCATCGACGAGTTCATCTTGCCGGCCGCCATACACATGCGCAACCACACGTTCGGCCTTGGCAACCAGCAAGACGTGGTCAACTATGCGATCCTCTACGGTGGCTTGGCGGCCCGAAACTGGCCGCTGGTTTCATTTGCCTACTCGTCGGACTACGGGCTCTTGAACGAGATCAAATGGGACTTCGACGACGATGGCTTGGCCGGCGAGGGGCACTACCACACCCCGGCCCTTCGACCGGTGCTCTATGCCACCGAACTACTCCACCAGGTGGGTGTCGACCTGTACGACGACCGACTGTACCTGATCACGCACAGTCCGGCTGCCGACGCCATCGGCAAGCCGTTTCGCGATTCGATCCGCGGCTACATCGACGAACACCGTTTCAAGGGAAAAGCGGTTGGCGGCGTCGCACGCAAGGCCGACGGCGTGCACTTGAGCACCGGTGTCACCTCGCTTCGCTGGAAAGAACTGGAAGTGTCGATGAACTGGGGCAAACAGATCCATCGCGGCGCGCCGGATCGCTGCAGCTTTCGCGTCAACGCTCCCGAGCGAAACCCGTTGCACCGCATCGGAGGCGGTAACTACTCGCACAGCTCGCTCGGCCAGAGCATCATCATTGTGGACGAAGGACTGCAGAACCCCATGCCGGCCAAAGTGATAGCTCACGACGTCGAAGGTCCGGTACAGTTTGTCCAAACACGCAGCGACGAGCATTATCCGGGCTCGACCATTACACGAACGTTTGCCCTGGTTGACGAAACGGTTCTGGCCATCGACCGCGTCGAAAGCAACGAGCCGCGCACCGTCGATTGGTGTCTTCGCTATGCCGGCGGCAATCAGACGGAAAAAGACGTGGCCGACGCCGTGGATCTGCCCCTCAAACACCGAACCGGCTCTTTCACGAACAAGCCCGGCGATTCGGCTCACGGAGTCAACTTCGGCCGCGATCTGAAGTCCATGGGCTACTACGTGGCAGATACCGAAAAGACCTGGCGGCAGGCAAAGGGCGAAATGTCCATGGCTGGCGAACGCGGCACCGAGGTGATGGTGTTTGCGGTGCGTGCTGCCTTTTCCGCCTCCGTGAAAGAGCGAAAAACCGGCGTACCGGTCCTGATGGTCCGCCGCAAAAACGCGAAGCGGACCGACTTTATTGCTGTTTTTTCACCCGACGTTCGGCAGCTCGAACAACTGGCCCTGCGGAAAGCCAACGGTGGCACCGCAAATGCCGTCGGTGTTAGAATAACGCGGACGGACGGGATGTCGTTCAACGCGATCGTCAACTACGAAGCGAAAGGGACTCCTGTGCAACTCGGAAAGCTAAAAACCAGCCAACCATTCGCTGTCGACTGAGCGAAGGAGGAGTAGGCCGGACCAAGTCCGCGCAGTTCCGGCACGAGTGCGGCAAGACGCCGGAACTGCGCGGACTTGTTCCGGCCTACGCGTTACCTGCCAAACACGATCTGTCTTGACCCAACGGAGGACGTCAAATGAAGTCAATTTGTCTCTTCATGCTATGTTGTTTACCCGTCGCTTTCACGTGTCTTCAACCGGAAGGCACCCTTGCGGAGGAAGTGTCCATCGACTTGTCGGCAGAAGGAGCGGCCGACAATTGGGTGTTCTTGGAAGATACAGCCTCAATCAGTGACGGCGAACTGGTCTTCGACGGCCGCAAGAAAATGTCACGGGCTATTTTCAAGCCGACGGAGTGGGATGATGTGGCACTGCGGGCGAAATTCCTGGTGGAACCGGCGGAGCGCGGGGTGCTGGCGTGTGGGTTTGTCGTGCGCGCCGTGGATGCCGCGAGCTACTACTACGTCCATTTCGATCGCGCTCAAGCTATCCTCGTCCGGTCCGACCCGAGCGTCTCGTGGAACGAAATCAAGCGAGTTGGTGGTCTGAAGAAACCGGCGGGAGAATGGCACGAGGGACAACTCGAATCGGTTGGCGATACTTTGAGAGTGTCGCTGAATGGGCAGTTGCTCTTCGAGGCGAAAGACCCGACGCTGAAAGGCGGACGGATCGGCTTCTATGCAAATCAAGGTCTGGCCCATGTCAAGGATATCGTCGTAACGGGGCAGGGACGAGCAACGACTGGCGAGTTGCGAATCCCGCCGAAGCCATACGTCCACGTCTGCACGGACGCAGGAGCCGGCGGCTACGAAGCGTTCCCTGATGTATGCCGGTTGAGCGACGGGCGGCTGATGGCAGTATTCTATGCCGGCTATGGTCACGTGGCTCTACCGAACGAGCAATTGCCCAAAGGCGGCCGCATTAGCTACTGCACGTCCAGCGACGAAGGCCGGGCATGGAGTGACGCCAAGGTACTGTACGATGGTCCGGATGACGATCGCGATCCGTCCATTGTGCAATTGAGCAGCGGTCTACTGATCTGCAACTTCTTCTCGTTGCGAAAGACCGACGAGCCGGGGAAGCGTTGGATCGGCCTAGGCAGTTGGATGGTCACTTCCGATGATTTGGGCAAGACCTGGTCCGAGCCGCGACAGATCGCAGAAGGCGCGTACTGTAGCGCCCCGATCCGCGAACTGTCGGACGGTCGGCTGATTCTGGGACTGTATCGGGAAACGAAGCAGTCGGCCGCCGGCGCGGTCACAATCAGCGACGACGGAGCCAAGACGTGGAGCGACGTGATCGACATCGACAACGGGGGAATTCGGCTGGATGCCGAAACAGACGTTATCGAACTGAAAGACGGCACGCTGTACGCCGCCCAACGGCCCCATATGTGCTTCACCGTTTCGAAAGACCGCGGCAAGACGTGGAGCGTATCGAAACCGATCGGTTTTGCCGGCCATTGCCCTTACTTCCTGCGCACGCGCGACGATATCATCTTGCTGGCCCATCGCGTACCGTCGACCAGCCTGCATTACAGTCTGGACGAGTGCAAGACTTGGAGTGAAAACGTTCAGGTCGACACGGTCGGAGGCGCATACCCTTCGATGGTGAACCTGAAAGACGGAACCGTATTGATCGTCTACTACGAAGAGGGTGGCGGTTCCAGCATCCGGGCCAAGCGATTCCGGGCAACGCCGACCGGCATCGAGTGGCTGCCGCTTGACTGATAACGATTGCCTCGTGCAAGGAGATGATCATGTCGAAGTCCGTTCGATCCGCACTGTTCAGTATTTCGGCGTTTGTTGCCGTATCGTCCGGAGCAACGTGGCGCGCCGCCGAGGCGGCCGACTCGACTCCTGAACCAACCGAGTCCAAGACACGACTGAAAATCGACGGTAGCCGCTTCACGATCAACGGAAAACCGACGTTTCTGCACGGCATCAGCTACTACGGGGCGTTGGGAGCGTCGCAGCAGTTCATGCTTCGCGACTTGGACGACATGCAGCGTTGCGGCATCAACTGGATTCGCGTGTGGGCCACGTGGAGTGCATTCGACAACGATGTGTCGGCCGTGGACAACGAAGGCCGAGTGCGCGAGTCACACATGGATAAGCTGAAATGGCTGGTGGCCGAGTGCGACCGTCGCGGCATGATTGTCGACGTAACGCTCACCCGAGGCGAAGGCCGTCTGGGCAACGCCCATGTCTCGGCGCTCGACAAACACGCCCGAGCGCTCCAAACGCTGACTACTGAGCTCAGAGCATGGCGGAACTGGTATCTGGACATGGCCAACGAGCACAACATCCGCAGCAGAACCGTTTCGACCAAGTATGTCTCGATGGAAGATGCACGCACGCTCCGTGATAGCGTCAAGAAGGTGGATGAAAGGCGGCTGGTCACGATTTCCTTTGTGCGCGATATATCGAAGGAAGACATTCGTCGCTATGTGTTCGACGTCAAGGTTGATTTCCTTAGCCCTCACCGGCCGCGGAACCCTCGTTCGCCGGGTGAGACGGCCCAGACAACGCGCCAGTACCTGACGTGGATGCGCGAATTCGGTCGAGTCATCCCGGTTCACTACCAGGAACCATTCCGTCGCGACTTCAGCAGGGGCTGGCAGCCGAAGGTTGAGGATTTCGCAACCGATCTCCGCGGCGCGATGGAGCGCGGCGCCGCGGGCTGGTGCCTCCACAACGGGGACAATCGCTGGGCCCCTGACGCCCGGCCTCGCCGATCTTTCTACATGCGCGAGAAGAGGCTGTTCGAGCAATTGGACCCCGTGGAACAACTGACGCTGAAGAGACTCGCCTCTTTGGTTGGCCAACCCGCTCGCGCGGAATAGACGGCCGACGCCGCGGTTTCACGGGACGACGATTTCGCACCATATGCTTTGTGCGGCCGCGGGATTCAGCAGTAGCGTTCCGGAGTCGATGGTGACTTCGAGGCGATCGTCGCGTTTACCGGTCGCGTCCAGCGCGTACACGGTCGCCGGCCCTGGGACCTTGAGGCGTACTTCTGCCTGGACGGGCTCAACGATAACCGGTAGCCGGCCTTCGCCGGGCAGCATCCACGACATGGCGCCCCAGGAACGTTGTTTCGCGGTCGGCGGCCAGAAACCTTGGGCCGTGTTTTCCGCCCTGCCGACCGAGGTCAGCAGTATGTGACGTGACCGGCCGATCGGGGCTCCGTCCAGCGACGTGGCCGTCACCGTGGCGAATTCCGTCTGGCAATCGACACACAATCCGTTCAGGTCAATCGTATCCGCCTTGACGAGATATCCGATGGCCGATTTGGTACAGGGCGTATTGATCGTCAGCACGCCGTCGCCGTAGTTCAACGACAGTTCGCCGGTATCGCTGTCCATTCGTTTTGCTTCGGCATCCATGCGGTCGTAGCCCGCCAATCGCAACTCGCGGGCCGCTTCGACAAACTTCGGATACAGCCACTGTTCCCACGGACGTTCGGCAAGCCGCACCACTTTCGCATTGCCTTCTACCCTGGCATTGGCCGAGGATCCGCAAGCCAACACGACATCCGCATCGCTGCGGTAGGCGTCTTTGATGAACACGTTTCGCACTTTCGATGTGAACGTGAGGAATCGGTAGTTCGTGTACTTGGCATTCCGAGTGTGTGGACGCAGCGTGTAGGTGTCTTCCGGCGTATGAACGACGTGCACTTCGTTCCGGGCCGCGGCCACATCGTTGCGGTGGAACATCAATGCGGCCGCGGGAAATTCACCCCAACGGGCCGGATCGGACTGGCTGCGAAACATCGACAAACGTTTGTCCTTCAATTCGTACGAGAACAGCAAGAAGATGTCCCAGTCCTGCAGACATGAGTAGGCGGCCGCCATCAGTAGCCCTTCGCTACGGTACTCGTTCGGCCACGGGAAGTTGAACTCGGCAATCGCTTGCGGTTTTCCGGCCACCGTTGTACGGGCAATCACTGAAAGCGGATTGCGCTCGGTGGGAATGTCGACGTTTACCAGCGGATCGTTGGCAAACTTGTAGAACGGTTTCGCGCTGCGATGGGGATGACGCCAGTACTGGTTCCGCGACATGAAGTCGTTCATTGAATCGACCTCGGTGTCGACCACGACGAACTGCTGGTTCGTGCCTGCGATCGGTACCCGAACGCCGAGTTGTTTCAGGTGTACTCGCATCGTCTCGTAGTAGTGCCGCTGAATCTCGACGAAGAAGCGCAGCATATCGCTAACACGCGGCGGGCTGAGCAGAGGGTCGATCGGCTTGCCGTCCGCCGTCGGCCGGAAACGGCCGAGCATGCCGAAGGACAGTGCCACATTTCCCTTTGCCGGTACCTCGTCCGCCAGCAGTGCGCAGTGGCCTTCTTCGTCCGTCCACGCATTGGCCAACTCTTCACGGCTGTCGTATCGCGACGCCAACCAGCGGTTCCAGCGTTGCTGCAACTGGTCGCGATAATATGGCAGCGATAATCCTGACATATTGAAGAAGTAGAAGATCGAGTTTTCGTTCGTCGTTTCGATCACGGCGATGGCAGGCTCGTCCACGTACCGCAGCCCTGTGTAAGGGTTGCGGTGCGTGAGCAGCTTTGTGGCATAGTCCTTTTGAAGCTCGATCATTCGTTCGTCGAAAATGGACGCGCCCTTCATCGAGCCCTGCCAGTTGTGAGTGAATTCGTCGCCGTGCTTGACGCCGTCGGCCGTGCGGAACTGCCGGTAGTCGAGCAAGTCGAGATAGACATAGATGCCTCGCTTCTTGAGTTCGGCAATGAAATAGTCGATCCGATCGAGGGCGTCGGCATCAAACTGTTGGCTGGTGCCGTCGCGATAGTCGATCAGCGGTCCCCACCGGCCGTCCATCGAATGCAGCCGGAGCATATTAACGCCGTACTTGGCCAGTCGGGCGGCGACGACACGGGCCAAGTCTCTGTCGGGAGCGCAATCGCGCCCACCCACGTTCGTGCCGAAGAATCGTGCCCGCGTACCATCCTCGAAATAGAAATGACCGTCCGGTCGCACCGTGACAAACCCGCGCTTTCCCGCGGGGGCGTCCAGCAGGCCGGTCAGGTCGATACTGTCCAGATTCGTATCGTCCAGCGGGAATTCGAACGGAAACCAGTCCTCGGTGTCTTTGAAGACGTATTCGACTTCAGGAAGTTCGTCGCTTTTGCCTGAGACCTTCACGTCGTCAAACCAGGCTGATCCCTTACTGCGAGCCAAGTTCAGCGAGACGATCAACGCGTCCGCCTCTGCTGGAGCAACGGCCGAGACAGTCAGCTTCCGCCAGTCCTCCGTGCCCGAAGCGCGTTCGGTCGCGGTTTCACTCAACCACTTCGAACCGCGTTGCCAGGCCAAATGTGCATAGGCCTGCCCGGTGACACCTTCGGTTTTGACCCACACCTCCAGTTTGTATGCGCTCCCCGGTTCGATCGGCCGCGCCGCGGCAATCCAGCGTCCCGTGCAGCGTTTCCAGTCGCGCTGGTCGCCCGAGCGGAACGAGTCGCTGATCTTGAAACTGCGTTTGCCCGTTCGCGAGACGGAATCGTCCCACTCCAGCCGGGCCGGCGAATCGAAGGAAAAGGGACGCCAACCGTCGGGGAGTGTATCCCGATCCCGGTCCTCTTCACACGATGGATTCGTGACGAAGTTCTCGTGATACGAAAGATCGCTCGCCAGCAGACACAACGCGAAAACAGCGTGAATTGTCATGAAGAATAACCTCCCGATATGCTGCGAATCAGATTATTTTCCCCGCCAATCACTCTGCCAGAAGAAAACCAAGCAAAATCATGTTGGGGCAGAATCATTTTGCTCGTATAGGCCAACAGAGCCAAACAAAATCCTTGGGCCGGCATTCGTATCCCGTCACGCGTTGCTCACTGCGGTGCCGATTCCTGTCCGGCCGTAGCCATTGCCGCAGTAGAACAGCCTCAGCCGATCCCCTTCCGGAATCACCGAAGGGTATTCGACCATCTGATTTTCCCAACCATCGCCTTGCGGTGTCAGTTGCAGGTTATCACCGTAACGCTCCCCGCGCCGCCAGTGGATTCCGTCGTCCGATTCCGCGTAGCAAATGCTGTAGTAGCCCCAACGCGTTCCGATGGCCGAGTACCACATGCGGTAACTGCCGTCGGCGTTTTGGTGTACCACCGGCCCGGCCGCTGCGATGTTCTCGTAGTCGCGATCCGGATCGCGCAGCATCACGGCGCCGCGTTTTCTCCACTGGATACCGTCTTGTGATACCGCCAAGCATACCGTCTTGTTCTGATCCGAAAACACCGTGTTGCCAACCGTCGGAGCGCCAGTGTAATAGAATCGCCATTCGGACCCGCCGCCGGGCCAGCGGGCCTGCAGCACCGAACCGCCGGCCATGCCGATGGCATCGGGATCGCCATCCTTGCCGCTGCGCTCCAGCACCGGATTGTCTTCGCACTTCTCCCAGGACTTTCCATCGTGGCTAGTCGCCATTCCGATGGCGGGAAACGCACTCAGCCCTTTGCCGCGGCCACAATTGCCCGTGTAGTACAGGTGCCAACAATCCGGCGCCATCTGGATGACGTGCGGCAGCACACACCAGCGTGCATCGAACGCACCGTCCGGTCCGATGTCGAACAACGGACCATGCCGCTGCCACGCGCCAAGATCATCGACCGAGGCGGTGGCAAGACAAACACGTTGGCGGCCCTTATCGTCGCCGCCGGAGTAATACAGATGATACTGGTCGCCCACACGACGTATCCACGGGTTCATGCACCGGGTTGAATCGAACGTTCCTGGCTTGCCCGGCGGTAGAATCGGATTCCGCGCATCACGCTGCCACGTCACGGGCTTCTTCAGCGTCTGCGACCCAGATGAGGTCTTCTCGTCGGCACGGGTACGTGTCGCAACAACGGCTCCGCCCAATGACACTGTCGAATACCACAGCATTTCTCGACGAGTGATACGTTGGCGATACATTACGGATGCTCCAGAATGTGATAGAATCTGCGGCTTCAGAATCAACTCCGTTGGCGACCCCACAAACAACGGCTTCGATCACGCGACTTGCCAGACACAAAGAATATCGTGTCGCCACAACCAATGCCACAGGCAAGGCTTTGCGCAAGGAGCAATTCGATGCGTAGCAACCATGTCGTGTTTGTCCTTTTGTTGCTTCCGCGCACGGCTCTTGCTGCCGAGCGTGTACAGATTCGTTTCGACGTGCCAAGTGGTCTGGAACGATACTCGGGACACCAGCCGGTAACCTTCGGCGTTCCGTTCGAGCGCGGTCTGCTGCACGAGTCTCACGGCGTGCGAGTCGTCGATACCGCCGGCCGCGTGCTGCCGGCGCAGTTCGAAGTGACGGCCACGTGGGGGCCTGAGTCCGATCAGATTCGCTGGCTTCTTGTTGACTTGCTCGTTGAAATCCGGAACGGTCACGCACCGCAGACGTTCCTTGAATTTGGCCCGGATGTGCCAAAAACGAGGGCGAAAACGGATCTTGAAGCCCAAACGCTGGACGGCGAGGTGGTGGTCGACACCGGCATCTGGAGATTCACGCTTGGCCGTCAAAGGGTCTTGGGCCAGTACGTGCTGACCGATGGAACCGGGAAAGTCTACCGCGCTGGCGGCGGGGACGGCACGCTGGAAACGAGACGTGAAAAGGCCGGGCCGGTTCGTGCTGTGGTGAGGTCGACGGGCGACTATGTGGCCGAGGACGGCAGCAGTATCGCCCAGTTCGTCACGCGGGAACGGTTCTACGCGAATTGTCCGTTTGTGCGCGTATTCCACACCATGATCTGGCAAGCAGACGCCAACACGCAGATTGGCCGACTGTCGTTCCGCTCGCAAGCCGTCGTCGAAAACTCTCAAGCCATGGCTGGCGTGGATGGAAAACGCATCGGCCCAACACAGTCGACTGTGTTGGCACAGACAGATTGGAGCACGGCCCAGGGCAGCAGCCATGGAAAACACCTCGACGGCTGGATTCAAGTTTCGAACAACAAGGAATCGCTGTTTGCATCGCTTCGTTGGCCGTGGCAGCAGTTTCCGACGGGTTTGTCTGCATCTGACGGCCACATCGAATTGCAGCTCATCGGACCCGATAAGCCGATGTCCTTGAAGGCCGAGGATGTGGCGGTGGAATACGTCCGATCGCAAATGGAAACGTGGAACCTGCGAGTCTTCGACGACCAAGCCCTATGGAGCATGAAGTACAACGGGCCGGACGCGCGGCCTCACATTTCGCCGCGTGGCGTGGCGCGAACGTACGAGATGCTGCTGTGGTATGACACGGCGGACTCACCCGTGACTCCCGAGCAGAAGAACGTCCTTGCTCAGCACCCTGTTCTCGCCTATGCCGATCCTGCGTTCGCCACGCGAGCGAACTTGCCATCGCCCATGTCACCTTGCGATCCGGCACGCTTTCCAGTGATGGAGAGCGCGCTCGATCGCGCCTTCGATTGGTTCGCTCGCTCGCGAGCCTTCGACGGCGATTTTGGCACCTGGAACTTCGGCGATGTCCAGTGGTCGTGGATAGGACGCGGCGGGTACACGACATACCGATACTGGATGAACCACGGCAAGGGCTGGTCGATCCTGCCGTGGACGCTGTGGCTTCGGTCCGGCGACCGCAAGTATTGGGAGAATGGCGAGATCAACAGTCGCCACGTGATGGACATAGACACTTGCCACGTTCCAGAGTGGAAGATCGGGGCTGATGGCAAGATTCGCGGCGGCCAGTACCATTACAGCGCGATCCACTGGGGCTACGGTCCGCAGGTTTCCACGTTCTATGTCGACTCGGAGTATCTTCCCTACTGCTACTACATGACCGGCTACGAACGGGCTCGCGACGTCATGCTCGAACGTGCCGAAGCGTTGGCCCGTGACGACTGGAAAGCGCGTGTGGAGCATTTCAAGGCGGAACCGGACAGCCGATCTCGGCACCTTTATGCAGTCGTCAAAGACCTTGCTGCCCTGTACGAGGCTACGTGGGACGAACGGTTGCTCGCGTATCTTCGAGCTTATCTCGAGCTGATGCTGGACGCACAATTGGAGAATGGCAAGTTCCTGAACATCACCTCGAATCACTACCTCGACCAACCTCTGCTGATCGCAGCCCGCGCCCTACCCCATCAAGAGCCGCGCATTTTGAATGCGCTGAAGAAATGGCACGAGTTCACCGGCGATCCTGTCCGTGCCCGAACGGGCGCCAGCGGTGTGGGACCGGCTTCGCTCTGGACGATGTACGCTTTGGCCAAGGAGACTGGCGAACCGCACTATGCCGACATGGCAGGCCAAGTTGCTCGCGCTCGGGCATGGTGCGTCGTGGGCGACCAAGGCGATTGGCGCGGCCTGTCTCGCTTCGAAGCCCATCTGGCGGGGCCAACGCTGAGAGACTGGCCCGCGGCCATGGCGGCACTTGCTGAATCACCGTTGCAGCAATCTGCAGCGGACCTTGCCCCGCTGCGTTACTTCAACGCTCAGTTGCCGGTGTCCGAGGCCGATACAAAGGCAGGTTGCCGAGGCCGGCACGTCGTGTTGGCTCTCGACACGGAGGATCGTCCGTTCCGTTTGGATCTGCATTTCATGATGCACAATCAAGGAACGAAGAAGCCGGTGCGAGTACGCATCTTCGCCCCGGACGGCGGCCCGGTGACTGACGAAGTGCGCTTCGTGGAGGCGAGCAAGACTGATCCCGCGGCCGTACAGGGATTCGCTGTGGAGGTGCCTGTCGATAGGCAGAAAGGCGTCTACGCCTTCGAGATCTGGTCGAAAAAGGGAGCGCTGCCGACCAGCGCAGTTTCCTCTACGGGCAAAGTGGTTCACTACATGCCCGAAGGACGCCGCGTCATGTGTTCGCCGATTTGGGGTGGACAGGCATGGTTTGAACCGGAGGAAGATGCCGAAGTGTTGATCGGCGACCCGCACAACTTTCCGCAAGCGCGAATCGTGGCCTTCGCCCCGGATGGCAAGGTCGTGGGCTCCAATCACATCAACGAGACGATCGAAAGCAAGACATGGTTAGGGCTCCGACAGCTTCCCAAGGGCGAGCCGTGCTGTTTCAAGCCGGGCCCGAATTCAAAGGGCCTGTATTCTCTCCTGTGCGGCAGCTTCGATTGGCACGCGTTCCACGAACTCCGAGGCATGAAACCCTTCATCGCCTCGCGCAAAGAAGAATGGTTCGACGCGACTCAGTATCCATGTCCAGACCTTGACCGCTTTCAACAACCGCCAGAATCAACCGCGTGGCCGGAGTAGCGTCACAGGGTCTTTGGCGGAGTCATGCACGCACGGTGCGCGCATGAGTCTTGAACAGATTGAGGATTTGCAGAATGATCGAGGGCAGAATGACCGGAAGATGCTTGATCTCTTCATCATTCTGCCCTCGATCATTCTGCAGACGTCTTTGGCTGCGGCAACGACGCGTTGAGGGAGGATCGTCATGCAAAGCGCATCAAGAATTGGTTTTCTATTCGCATCCCTCCTGTTCACATGCGGGCCGAGCGTACTCGCGGCCGATGCCGCCGCGCCGGCCGTCGACTGGCACGCCTTCAAAACCGATGTGGAGGTCGATAAGTGGCTACGCGAAGCAAGCGCCACGTACGCGATGATGGTCAAGGACATTGAATCTCGGGAAAACCTACGAGGCTACCGCTTTGCCGCCAGCAGAGACATCGCATGCGGCAACGTTGCCTGGGTTGATGGCTCCCTGGAGATTCAATTACATCCAAAGCTCTCGGGGCCGCTTCGTGTGTCCGTACTCATCTTCGAGATGGCGAACGCCTACCGCAATCCGGAGCATCAGGAGATCGACCGAGCCGTGGACAAAGGCTACATCCGCACGCCCGAGGAGTTTGGATTGGCGCACGAGATGCTGGAATACGAGGCGATGCGATTCCATCGAGCCGTCCTGTTGGAGATCGAATCCCAGGCGGGTGCGCTTCCCGCGGACTTCTTCTTCTTGGTGATCCCAGCACCACAGTCCGCCACGGAATACCGGCTGCCGCGGCTGTACACTTATCTGAAAACGCAGAAGGAATCAGGGCACACAGCCCACTACTACCGCTGGTTCCATCGTCGGCGAGGCAAACAACCTCCGCCGAAAGAGCCGAACGACTAGACTCTATCGACACCATGCCTTCAGGAGCAGGCGCAGGTCAACCTGTCATGTTACCGAATCCCTACGAACTTGCTGGATCGCGCGGACCATGGATTCTCGGCATCAGCAGCGTTGCCGCGATTCTGCTCTTCCTCTTGCTGGTGCGTCACGGTTTTCACCTGGAAACACCGGAGGCTCCGTTCGGCATCGTCTCTTTCGAATTATGCTGGACCGAAGACAAGGCCAACCGAATTCTCGATGACTGGGAGGGGGAGAGAACTGCTACCGCCAGAAACGACCTCTATTGGGATTTCCCCTTCGCCCTGGCCTACTCGACCGCGCTTGCCTTCTTGTGCGGGTACGCCGCCACCGGTGCGGGCTTGAGTTGGCGCGTCGTGCTGATCTCGACGGCCTGGCTTCAATGGGGCGCGGCCGTCCTGGACATAACTGAGAACATCTGTCTCCTGCAACTGCTGAACGCCGGCACAGCAACCTCGTCAATTCTGCCGCTCATCGCCAGCATATGCGCAGCCGTCAAGTTCCTGATCGTCATCCTGGGCCTGGGCTTCGGAATTCTCGCGGTTTTCATGAAATGGAGGCGGGGCTTCACCAACGAGCCATCGAACTGAAACGCTAATCGCCCAGCACGATCATGGTTATTGCCTGCTTGCTTGATGCGCATTCGCGTGCGGTGATTGTCCACTGTCCGGCGGGGTCGTTTACCGCTGGCGTCCACTGGAACGTGCATTTGCCTTCTTCCGTGCCGATGATGCGTGACAGGGGAGAGCGGTCGCCGTTGGGGTCGAGCAATTCGATCTCGACGGGCACGGTGCCGGGCATCGGGCCGGATTTGCCGACTACAGTCACCTCGACTTTGACGGCTTGCATGGGTTTGGCCCGTGTGGGGCACGCGATCGTGACTTGTTCGATGGGCGTGGGATAAAACGCGATGAGCGTGCCGCCGAAGCGGTCCATGGATAATGTCACGCTGGTGCCGTCTTTGTCCGCGCTGGTGTCGAGACGCTCGCCTCTCCACAGGTCGTATGGTACGCCGGGAACTTCGTGATAACGGACCTTGGCTTCGAACGTTGGATGCTGGCGCAACTCCCTTTTCTCCCAGTCGACCACTTCCTGCTTCGCGGCGGCGGTGCGAAGCGCCATCAGGCGATTCTGGCACATGCGGTATTCCTCGCCGGACAGTGCATTGACGTACCAGACGTACTTGACACCGTCGTATTCGAACGGGTGGGCGACCAGACGCTCGTCGTCGCATTCGAACGGCGGTTGGATGTACTCTCGAAGCGCCTGGCCAACGGCTCTGATGCGATCGTGATATCCGTAGTCTTGCGGTCCGGGATTGGCCAGATGGGCACCCGCCGGCGGCAGGTCCTTGCTGGCGAGGGTGCCCATGCCGAGGTCGACGCCCAATCGCGTGGCGCCGGGAATGTCCAGCGGCACACTGCTGTCCAGGTAGATCCGGGCCCCGTCTTTCGCCTGACTCACCAGCGCATCATGGACTGACTGCCGCAAGTACAGCGTCCTGTACAACAGCACGGCATCGTACTTCTTGCAGATGCCGTCGAGCACCTCTTCCTCGCAGATGATGTCCACGTCGTAGTGCGATTGGATCAGATTGGCATAGGCGTAGGGCAGCATGAGCCAGTTGCCTTGGCGGAAAATGTCGGTGGTCACCGAGTGCAACAGTGCGATGCGGCGGCCGTTGGGTTGGATGCGTTTCTGCACCGGGGCGATGCGCCAGATCATCGGCGTGACTCGCTGCATCTCGGCCCATGCCTCGCGCGTGCGGGAATCGTGCGTGAAGTAGGACAGGCCGCGCACGCCGCCCGCGAGCAGGTGGAACAGATTGTTGCGTGTGTAACTGGTCAGCGGCCGCATCAAGTCGGGCATGAGCCACGTCGGCAAGTCGCGGTTATTCATGCGACCGCATTCGATCCAGCAGGTGTTGGTGGTGACGGGCTGCCAGAAACTGTTGTAGTAGTAGCAGGCGACCAGATTGTGCCCCCATTCGCCGAAGTTCAGCGGCGGGTACTGCCCCGCGGGCCACATATGGATCATCGGGATCTGCATTCCACCGGGGATTGGACCAATACGGATATCATTGCGCACCGATGTGACGGCCTCCTTCTGCATTTGGTTCCACCCGCCGCTGACGTGCTTCAGAGTGAACAGGCACCATTGGACCCACGGATCGTCGTCAGGCACGATACCGGGCTCGCGTTCGGGGCGTTCGGTTGGCGCGTCGTGTCCGGTCATCGCCTTGAAGCGATCGAGGTTATGCTTGCCGTAATCGACGCCGTAGTGCAGGGACGAGTAGTCGTCGTTGGTCAGAACCATGCCGTTGAACGCGGGATGCTTGGACGCGGGGGTGATCTTCTCGATCATCTGCTTGCGGCCCTCGTCAAGGCTCTCCGGATGGCTTGTCCCGAACATGATGTTGCCGCTGCCCCAACGGCGGAACTCGCCGTCGGGGCCGACGATGAACCGATGGGGATGCGAATCGGGTGTGACGCCGCGACCGGGGTCAGCGTGCACGCGCTCGGAGAAACGACGGTGGTAGCGCAGCAGCCAGTCCATAGCGCGCACCGAGTGGCCGATGTAGACGTCCATACCGCATCGCCGGATGTCTTCCAGCACGAGTTTCGCCTGGTGTGGGTTCTCGGGGACTCCCGTCCATACCTCCCAACCGAAGTCAACCGGCCGCACGTGGCGGATGCCAATTTCGATATCCTGAAACGCGACGGGCTTGCCATCCTTGATCGCCTCGATCCGCAGCAGGTAATCGCCAAATGCATACGGCCCGGTGTCAAGAGTGACCGTCATGTCACCAGCTAGAGTCTCGATAACGAGATCGTCCTGGACCAGATGTACGCGAACGTTGTCGAACGTGCCGGCACGTGCCGGTTTGCATGTGATCTGGACCTTCTCGCCACGAGCGAACTGCGTTCGGCCTTCCAGATCTGACGCCATCGTGCCCACCTCGATCGCCGGCGGCACCGGCGGTTGCCAGGGTTTGGGCAGTTGGGGGATGTCGGTCACGGATTTGCCAACATAGTGCGCCAGACGCCACACGTCGCGCAGATGAGCGTCGTTGCGGGCATCCATTCCGTGGTGGTAGTGAACCAAACCGCTCCAAGGCATGTCCGGGCGATAGTTGAGCGTCCAACTCGCCGCGCCGCGCTGGCCCGTTTGCGCGGTGGTGTATTCGGAGAAAACGAGCGACACTTCGTCGGCGTTGTAGCCGGTCACGCTGGCGCCACATACCTCCAGCCCCCACGCTCCGCCCTGCTCGGTCATCGTCACCTTGCGGTTGCTGCCCCAGAACGGCTGGCCCCAGCCGGAACTCAGTCCTAACGTATCGAGCGCCGGGACGGCGTGCGTTGCCGGCTCGCCCCGTACCGACCTCCACACATAGTACGGCGGATTGCCAATCCACACGACGCGCCCGCCTGCCTTCAGGTACCGGTACCACGTCGCTTCTTTGCCCGGTTTGATGTTGATCGACTGCGGCGCCAAGCCCATCGGCATCACCACCACGCTGCCGTAGGCGTTGGCTTCGATCTTTGTCTGCATCCATTCGCGAAGCGCCTCGCTGCGCAGGCGGCTGAAGCCATTGTCGGCCAGCCAGTCGATCAGACGCGGCATGTGCTGCACTTGAACGGCGAAATCGAGCCGTTCATCGAAAAAGACGGCCTTTTCGGTCATCGCGTCCAGCGCGACCGTTTCGACCGGTTCAGCAGCGGACGATAGCGACGCGACCAGCAGAGCCACAGCATGCATTTGAATTCTCCCGTGCCTCGTTCACGCAGAAGCGTCGAGGATCTGCTGGAGGATATCGACTCCCACTTCGGCACTGAAGGCGTCCATCATCCGCCGCCACACCGGCCCCGGACGCCCCACACCGATGCTCAGCCCATTGATTTTCACTACCGGCGCCAGGAAGTACGGCGTCGTGCACAACCACGCTTCATCAGCATTCGCGACGTCGTGGATTTGTATGTCGCGTTCACAGAACTCCAGCCCGAGCGAGCCGCTCAGGCGTCGCACGGTCTCCAACGAGACTCCCCAGAGGATATTGTTACGGTTCGGGCTGACGATCGTTCCCTGTTTCAGGATGACGAAGTTCGCCCCGCCCGTCTCTGTCAAGTTGCCGTCCAAATCGAGGTACAGGCCCACCGCTTTGGGATCGACCAGTTGCGCCTGGTGGTCACCAATCCACATGTGTAGACGATTGCGGTGTTTGACCTTGCTACTGAGCGTATTCGGAGGCACGTGTCGCTGCGCCGGAGTGACGACGTGTACGCCGTCCGCCACGGCCCCTTTCCACAATTCCAGCGGCAGCGGAAAGCAGTGCAGGCAAACCGTGGCCTGTTGCGATCCGGCCATTCCCGCCGAACCGGCGTACACTGGAAACTCACCAGCCGTAGCGTAGAACACGACAGCCAGTTCCCGTCCTGGCCAGACTTCCAAATTGTGTGTGAGGAGTCGCTCGACAATGGCCAGCATCTTTGCCTCGGTCATCCCAAGGTCGATGTACGCGTACCGCGCCGACTCGAAGAACCGATGGACATGCTCCTCCGCAGCGTACGGATTGCCACGGAACGTGCGTAACAGATCCGTCACCGCCGCTCCGAGCACGATTCCGGCATCATAGACCGGCAAAACGCACTGCGAATTCGGGACGTACTGACCGTTCAAGTACGCGATGGGTTCCGTCATAGTGGTCCTCCCAAGAAGCGGCCTTCACGAGTCCCCTCTCGCGGTCACAGTTCTTTGATGCGAATGTTGCGATACCAGGCTTCCATTGGAGCGCCGGAGTGGACCTGGACTCCGATAATCCCCTTTTGCTCGATGTCCGCGTCCTCTTCGGTGTAGTCGACCGTTTGAAGGTCGTTGATCCAAAGTTGGATCCGTTTGCCCTCACAACGAATCCGGTAATCGTTCCAATCGTTCGCGCGAACCGGTTCACCGCGCTTTTCGGGTTGCGGACCGGCCAAGACTCTTCGGCGTCGCGATTCATCGTATAGGCAGCCCCACCAACCGGGACCGAGGTCGGCTTGATAGCCGGACACTTCGTTATGGTTTGGTATCCGTTGCGAGCGGATCTGGACACCGGCGTTTGGTTTCTCGCCAATGAGCTTGAACTGAAGCCGAAGCTCGAAGTTCCCGTATTCCTTCTCCGTGCAGAGGAACTCGTTCCGTGGGATGCGGCCCTTCATGGTGCCGGCGACAATGGCACCGTCTTCGATGCGAAACATCTCCAGGTTTCCTTCCCAGCCCTTCATCGTGTTGCCGTCGAAGATCGAGACGAACCCTTCTTCGTCGGCGTTCGCCGCGGACAATCGCTCGGCCTGCGCGATCAGCACCTTGGCTCGGTCGGCCAACGGTGGATTGCTGACGGCGGGTAGAGCCTGCTGCACCGCTTTGGCTACTTCCCCTGGAGACGACCGGACGAGCTTTTCACCGATGGCGATGACCGCACTGGCGGCGCGTCCTTTAAGGCGATCGTCATTCAAGCAGGAAACGACTACCGCCAGCGCGTCGGAAGTCGCCACGCGACGGAGCACGTCGATCACAAGCGTTCGCTCTTCGTCGCGATCGGCGATGGCCAACGCATTCCGGCAGATTTCCACGCTCTGTTCCGGCGACGCACTCAGTTGCCGAGCGATGCGGATGTAGCCGCGAAGCGCTCGGATTTTGTACTTCTTGTTCGTCAGCGTTTTGGCTAGATCTAACAACTCCGGCGCGGCGTCGGCGCTCATCCATTCGCCAAGCACTCGGGTTGCTGCGTCCCGGATGGCGTCATCTTCGCTGCGAGCCGCGGCGACGATCGTTGCCAGCGATCTGGTGCCGCCGACCACAGCGAGCTGTTCGAGCAGGAAGATTCTTACATCGGTCGGGCCACTAGACATAGCCTGTGAGATTCGCTCGGCACACGCCTCCCGGTCCGGCGTCCTGGCGCAGGCCACCTGGATGGCCTTCTTCACAGCGGAATCTTCGTCGGGCGTTTTCTTAGCCATCATCCGAGCGAGGAGTCGACGAAAGCCGTCGGGGCTGATCGTTGTTCCTAACGCTTTGATGGCCGACAGGCGAACGTTCGCCTCGGAGCCATCAGCCAGTTTCAGCAGCGTCGGCGCGGCGGAGTGGATGCAGCGTTGACCTGCCAACTCGATGGCCAATAGGCGAGTTCCTTCGTCGCCAGAGTCGAGCATTCTGGCAATCGCCGCATCAACCTCGTCACTCTCGATGGCAGCAAGGGTGGACCGGGCAGCTTGTGCGATGGATTCATCCGACTCGGCGGCGGCGTCAAACAACATGGGCACGACCGAAGCATTCCCAAATGTCGCCAGCAAGCGAATCCCCTCGACTCGCACATCACCGGTACCCGTCTTGGCCGCTTTCAAGATCGTTGGTAAGGCGGTCTTGTCACCAATGTCGCCAAGTGCGAGAAGTAACAGGACTTGGCGTGCCGCTGGTTGCTTGTCGAACTGTGCGATGAGCGCATCAGATACATCGCCGTCCAGGCTCCTGACCGCATGGATCGCGTTGCGGAACTGCGCTTCATCGTCCGATTCGAGCTCTTTGACCAACAACGGAATGCCATCGTTTCCACGAGCGACGATGGCATGCAAAGTCGCAGCCATGACCGCGTGTTTGGGCACATCCGCCTTGCGCACGGCGTCGTACAAGGCCAATGCCTGGTCGCGCTGCTCCTGCTTCAAGAGGCCTTCGGCGCAGAGTAGACATGCGTTGGCTGCGGCAGGACGCAAGTTAGGCACGGCTTCGGTCAACGCCTTCTGCAGGATTCCGGCTGCCTGGGCATTGCCGATGTAGCCCAGGGCTTTGGCGGCAGCCGCTGCCACCGCTGGGTCACCGTCGTCAAGTCGCTTTGTCAGACCGTCGACGGCTTTGGCGTCCCGACGCCGTCCGACTGAGCTGATTACGCCAATCAGCCGATTTCCTTCAAGCCGGCCCATCGCCTCGCACAGTGCTTCGTCCACGGCCGGATCGGGAATCGCCTCCAGTCCACAGCGAGCGTAGTTCGACAAGTTCTCATCGGCAAGTAAGGCAGCCAGGGCCGTCACGGCCTCCTTGTCGCCGATGACGGCCAGACGCTGGCATGCCTTCGCTTTGTCGAACACAGGGGCGCCCGACTTCAGAACGGCAACCAGCCGAGCCGTTTCTTTTTGCGGCCTCTCTTTGGCGGTCTGCCCATGTAGCACGTGCGCGGTTATCGTCAACAGACATGTAACCGTGAGTATCACGGATAGTCGTCTCGAGCAAAGCATTATTGTGTCTCCCGTTTTGCTGTCACAAACAAAGGTTGTGTCTCTCTTTCGTCCCTATACCGTCCATGGCTCGCGCATGGCGCGAGTTCGCATGCGGTTGGCTTCTTCGTCGCCGACGAACTCCTCCCTCACCGGATCGAACGTCACTTTGCGTCCCAGGCGGTATGCAATGGCGGCGACGTGACAGGCGATGTGCGATTGTGCGGTGATATCCGCATTGGCCGCCGGTTTGGCTCGTGACTTGACGCAGTCGAGGAAATCTCGGACATGATTCTTAGGCGCTGTTCCCCGTTCCGCTGGAGGCGATGCCAGTTCGGACCGCAGCGAATCGGGATAAACGGCCGTTTGTCCGGTGTCGCCGGTCTCGATCCAGCCCTCGTCGCCTTCGAATCTCACCGGACACGTTCCCAGGCCGAGCCACCCTGAATAACGCAGCACGGCCTTCACCCCGTTTGCGTATCGGCCGACGATCACGTTGTCGTCCGGGGCGTCGATCGGTTCAAACTCGACGGGCGTCGTGTCATCGGCCTGGTTGGCCCACTGGCAAAGATCCAGAGTATGTGCTCCCCAGTCGTGGAGCGTGGCGCCGGAATCGAAGTCGAAGTATCCACGCCATCTGCCATCGACATACTGGTGGTTGTAAGGCCGCCATGGCGCGGGTCCCAACCACATGTCCCAGTCGACCACATCTTTCGGCGGTTCAGGTTCGGCTGGCAGCCAATCGTGGCTGTCGCGCAGTCGATAGATCGAAGCATGAAGCGTATGAAGTTTGCCGAGTTTTCCGCTTTGCGCCCACCGAACGGCCTGGACGAAATTGCTGACGGTTCGCCGCTGCGTTCCCGCCTGAAACACGCGCCCATGACGGCGAATCGTGTCGGCCAGGTTGCGGGCCAGGTTGAGTGTGATGGCACACGGTTTCTCGGAGTAGATATCCTTGCCGGCCTCGGCCGCCATCATCGACGCGTGAGCATGCCAACGATCGCCGGTGGCGATCAAAACGGCGTCGATATCGTCGCGGGCAAGTAACTCACGAAAATCGCGATAAGTGTCGCAGTCGCTGTTGCCGTACTTGTTGTCGGCCATGCCTTTGACGGCCTTACGCCGGTCGGCCCGGACATCGGCAATGGCCACGAACTGCACGTCGGGTTGCTGCAACATGAAGCTCAGCACATAACCGCCGCGGTTACGAATGCCGATGCCACCCAACGTGATTCGCTCACTGGGAGCGACAATGCCGTTCAACCCAAGTGCGCTGCCGGGAACAATCGTCGGAACCATGGCCGCTCCGATCGCCCCCGCACTCGCCTTCAGAAAACGGCGACGCGTCAAATGTGATACAGTAATAGTGCGCATAATCGTCCTCTCGTTTCGGGAGTCTCGTCAGTGCTCTGTATTAGACCATATCAACGTAACTCTGTCTGGACGCGGATGGAATAGTCCTGCTGCTGCATTAATCGCCTCGCGCCTAGAAAGCTGCGTGACTTGAGCCCGTTTCCACTTCAACAGACCCGAGGGAAAGCCATGCGAATACTGCTGATGATCGTCGTTTGCTCTTTTGCAGCGCAATCTATGCGGGCGGCTGAATCGCGATCGGAAGGCGTGACGAAGCCTCTTTCGATTAAGGAAGCCCGCGTGGTGGTCACCGGGTTTGACTTCAATCGACCCAATCCGTTTCCCGGCATGGGCGACTTTGGCTGGGCCGGCAACGTCCAGCGTCTGGGCGACGGCCGTTTGATGTTGGTGCATCAGTGGGGCTACTGGCACAGTTCGTTTGCCGAGCCGCGGTTGATCGAACCAGAATTGGCTCGACGCTGGCGGTCGCAGGGATGGCCGCTCGACTTCAAAGCACCAACGGGCGGCCGGTCGATGTTCACCACATCGAAGGATGGTGGCCGAACGTGGTCCAAGCCGCGAACCATCATGGACCTTCCGCAGGACGACAGTCCGTACGGTTTACTCCGGCTTGATGACGGTACGCTGTTGTGCTTCGTGAACGTCCAGGCATCGTGGTACGGATACGACAAGGCCCCGGCAGAACTGGCTCACACACTCAACGGCTTGAACACGCGCCAGTGTGTGATCCGATCGACCGACGAGGGAAAGACGTGGAGCAGACCCATTTGGCTCGACAGTCCCGGCCGGTTCTACGAGCGATCCCACGCCCAGCCGATACAATTGGCCGATGGTGGTATTCTCTGGCCGACCTACTGTCTCGATTCACGCGACGCTTTGGAGTTTGGCGTCATCCACCGCTCGGACGACGCCGGCAAGACCTGGCGCGTGTTCTCGACGGTTCGACGCAAGAACAAACGAGTGGACGAACCGGCGATCGCGCTCTTGGCTGATGGCCGACTCCTCATGGTCTGTCGACCGGACGGCGGCGTATTCCACTCGGCGGACCAAGGCATCACCTGGAAGGAAACCGGCCATCTCCCGGTCAGCGGAACCTTCAAAGCGCCCCGATTGTTTGTCCTCAACGAGGGTACCGTCGTCTGCGCGGCAACGGTCGGCAGGCTGTACGTTTTCATCAGTTCCGACCACGGCCGCACATGGACCAACTCGATTCCCTTGGACAGTTCCTCGTACGGATATCCCGGCGGCACACGGCTCGCGGACGATTCGATCCTGGTTTCCTACGTCGAACGAGGCAACGCACCCAGCCGCATCCACGTTGTTCGCTTTCGAGTCAACGAGGCGCGTAACGGCATTGAGTTGCTGACGCCAGACGGAACGAGCCTCCGCTGAGTCGAACGAGGTTGCAGTTGTGTTCGAGGCGAACCGATGCCCGTTCTCTCCGTTGGATTCCAATCTCTGCAGCTATCTTCAGTAGGGCTTGCTCTTCCCCGGCATGGCACTCGCGTACATTCCGTCAGGGCCCGGTTTCACCGGCGGTTCAGCGTCCCAATCGTATCTTTTCGGACCGAGGTCGGCATCGGACTTCATTGCGTCGTCCCACGTGACCAATTGGCCCGAGTAAGCCGCCATACGGCCAAGAATCGCCGTCATCGTGCTGGTGATTCCGTAATCGCCTTCGTTGTAGGGCCTACCTTCCTCCAAAGCCTCGAACAGGTCGTCGTGTTCGACCTGATGGCCGTCGATGCCTCGTTCGAACTGGATCGGCTCCTGGCCATGTAGACGGAGTTCGCCCTTGAGGTCGGCGTCGCCCTTCGTGCCGTGAGCAAGGCCGCCAAAGTAATTCCAACATCCGCGGACGTGACGGCAAAACAGAAACATCTTCGTGCGGTCAGGATACGTGTATTCGACGTCGAAATGGTCAAAGCTCTCGCCGTATTCAGTGCCCACGCGCACTTGGCGTCCCCCCATACCTTGCGCTTCGACCGGGTGTTCTCCTTTGGCCCAGTTGACCAAGTCCAGAGCGTGAACCGTCTGTTCGACGATCAAGTCGCCGCAGAGCCAGTTGAAGTAGTACCAATTGCGCATCTGGTACTGCATTTCCGTCTGGTCCGCCTGGCGGGGCCGCACCCAGACACCGCCCGTATTGCCGTAGGCGCGAAGGAAGTTGATCTTGCCGATTGCTCCGTCGTGTACGCGTTTAACCACTTCCTGATAGCTGTTCGTATGCCGCATGTTCAAGCCAACGGCTACCGCCAAGCCCTTCTTCTTTGCCTCCGCGTTAGCCTCAATCATCCTTCGGATGCCCGGCACGTCCACGGCCACAGGTTTCTCCATGAACACATGTTTGTTTGCCATGACAGCCGCATCAAACTGAACCGGTCGGAAACCGGGCGGTGTACACAGCAGCACCAGATCGACGTCGGCTTCGATTGCTTTCACGAATGCGTCCATGCCGACGAAGCGTCGCTCGGAGGGCACGTCGACGCGATTCGGGTGCTTTCTGGCAATGGACTGGTGGCTGCTCGTCAAGCGATCTTCGAACGCATCTGCCATGGCAACCAGCCTCGCCCGCTCGCAAGCGTTCAACGCCTGCACCGCAGCCCCCGTTCCGCGTCCCCCGCAGCCGATCAGCGCCAGCCGGATCGTATCGCTGCCCGAGGCGTGCGCTGCGCGGGCGAGGCTCAGTCCGCCGGTGAGCACGGAGCCGGCAAAAGCGGTCTGTTTCAGGAAATTGCGGCGGTCTGATTGATGTTGGCTTGGCATGCGGTTCCTCCTTTCAGTTTCCAGCGAGACAGGATGCACGGTATCATAATATACGAAATGCTAAGGCGATGTGCATACCGCGGCATCGGGCCGCAGACGAGTCGGGTGAGCCACGTATTCGCGGCCCGTCTTTTCAAGGCCCGCAAGTTACGGTAGCGTTTTCAGTTGAGAAAGTCCTCTGGCCAATCAGAAGAGGGCGTCGACATGAAGAGGACAACCGGCGATGGGAAACGATCGCAGAAAGCTACCATTAGGGCGGTGCTTCTGGCATTTGGTTTGACAGTTCTCTTCGTGGTGCTGTTTGGATGGGCAGTTGCGCGGATCGCCACTGTGTTCCGTCTGCTGCCGTAGAGCCCCAATTGGAGATGAATCATGGCGTTGGAGCGAGTGTTGGAACCGGAAGTTATGGATACGTGGGAGGAAGCTTCCGATTATGATTCGATGGACCATTCGGAGGTGAATCGTGCTTTTGTGACCGATTTCCTGGTGGCGGGCGATGTCAGCGGGCTGTTCCTCGACCTTGGAACCGGTACGGCTCTGATACCGATCGAATTGTGCCAGCGTCACGAGGACTGCTACGTAATGGCCGCTGATGCCTCGGTCAACATGCTGGATCTGGCCCGGTACAACATCGAGATCGCGGGGCTGATCGAGCGCATTCAACTGGACCATTCCGACGCCAAGGAGATGCCGTACCAGGACGGATATTTTGCGGCCGTGCTGTCGAACAGCATCATACACCACGTCCCGGACCCGTCTGTTGTACTGAAAGAGGCGATCCGTGTTGTCGAAACGGGCGGGCTTCTGTTCTTCCGCGACTTGATGAGGCCCGAGAGCGACGAGGAGGTTCGTCAGCTTGTCGAGGCTTACGCCGGCCAGGAGAACGAGCACCAGCAGAAGATGTTTGAAGACTCGCTTCGCGCGGCACTCAGCCTGGACGAAATGCGTGAATTCGTCGCCGAGTTGGGCTTCGACCCCGAAACGGTGCAAGCCACCAGCGACCGCCACTGGACGTGGAGCGCGAGGAGGGAAGCCGAAGAGTCGAAGAGTCAAAATGTCAAAGAGTAAACGCTAGTGAGCCGACGCATAAATCGAGTTCAGCGCGACACGACGGGTCGGGCAGGAATGCCCAACTTACAAGAACAAGAGTCGCGCGGTACTAGAGTACTCTTTGACTTTTTGACTCTTCGACTTCTCCTCGCCTCAGTCCGCGAATCCGTTCGGATGCGATTGGTGCCAGCGCCAGGCGGATTCGACGATCGATTCCACGTCCGTGTATTCCGGCTGCCAATCTAGCGTCTCGCGTGCGAGGCTGGCGTCGGCCACCAGGACTGGCGGGTCGCCGGGACGACGGTCGGACATGTCGGCCGGGATCGAATGGCCGGTTACGCGCCGGCACGCTTCGATCACCTCGCGAACGCTGGCTCCTTGTCCGGTGCCCAGGTTCAGCTTGAATTCGGTGCCCGACTCGAGTCGCTCCAACGCGGCCAGATGCGCGGTGGCCAAGTCGTCCACGTGGATGTAGTCTCGGATGCACGTACCGTCGGGCGTCGGGTAGTCGTCGCCAAACACCGAAACTTGAGCCCGCTGGCCCAAGGCGACTTGCAGAACGATTGGAATCAGGTGCGTTTCCGGATCGTGATCCTCGCCGATCTCACCGTCGGCGGACGCCCCGGCCGCGTTAAAATACCTCAGTGCCGCATAGCCCCAACCGTATGCCTGCGTATAGTCGGCCAACGCGTGTTCGATGACCAGTTTCGTGAAGCCGTAGGGATTGATGGGTTGTTGTTTCTCGTCTTCCGTGATCGGGACCTGGTCCGGTTCGCCGTAAGTGGCACAGGTACTGGAAAACACGATGCGCCCGACACCCACGGCGCGCATGGCTTCCAGCAAAGACAGCGTTCCCCCGACATTGTTCTGATAATACTTGGCGGGTTCCTCGACCGACTCGCCCACATAGGCCAGGGCGGCGAAATGCATGACGGCATCGATTCGTCTGTCTTTGAGGACGTGTTCCAGAAGTTGACGGTCCATCAGATCGCCAACGATCAACCGATCGCCAGCCACGGCCCCTCGGTGTCCCTTGGACAGATTGTCGTACACGCAAACGTCGTGGCCACTGCGCTCCAGCAGCCGAGCGGAAAACGATCCGACGTAACCTGCACCTCCGGTCACTAACACATTCACAACTTGGGGCTCCTGGGCGATCCTGTCTGCTAGCCGGAATATTTCATCCGTTTGTAGCCACGTTCGCCAGAACGTGGGACGGCGTCCGGGTTTGCGACCACGTTCTGGCGAACGTAGCTACGACACTCTGTCACGCCATTCCAAAATTCGCGGGACATCCGGGCTGGTTTGGGTGTAATGGCGGTCGCCTTGGCGACTCGCGTGCAGAGTGCAGTCTACGGGCGTCCTGCGTTTGCCACAAGGCGACGAGGTTCGCGATCACACGGTCGGCAGCCCAACCAGTTTACCTTCGAATCGCTACCTGCGTCGCAACCGCCGAGCGAAGCGAAGCAGCCGGTTGTCTTGGATGTCCTTGGCGTAAAGGGCCATGACAGCAACAACCGCAAACGCGACGACGTGGGCCAGAAGGATGCAACAGATGATTACCAGCGTCCACTCGGATTCCAGGTCCAGATTGTCCGCGTCGCGCAATCGGTCCTGGATCGGAGCTTCCAGGGATCCAAGCAGGCCTTGATACGACCAGAACGCCGAGATGCACATCTGGGAGAATTCCCGTGTGTAGTGCAGGAGGGGTGCAATCAATCCAGCAAAAATGATCTGGGGGATCAATGAGATAGGGACGACGGTTGCCGCCAGATCCTCTGTGTTGGCGATTGCTGAAATGGCCAGCCCCATGGCCACGCCGGCCAGCGAAGCCAATGACAACAGCAGCCATTGTTCTGTCGCCGAGCCTCCCAGTTTGGTGAAGTGAAGAACGCCCCAATAGAGCAGCGACGTCTGCAGCACGCTGAATACGCCTAGCAACATCAACTTCGAGCCGTAATAGCTCATCACATTCAAGCCGACGTCGCGCTCCTTGTCGTAGATATCGCGCTCCTTGACAATCTCCTTCGCTGCGTTGTTGCACCCGAACCAAATGCAGGAAATGCAGAGCAAGAACAGGAGCTTCGACGAGTAGTCCGCGCGTTTGTCCAATTCCACTTCGTCGACGATTTCCTTCGCCTTGGCGAGATACTCCTTGTCCAATTCGAGTGACGGAAACTCCGTAACGTCGGCCCAGGTCATGCCTTCCGCCCGGGCAATCTGGCGAGCCGTTTCGTCCAAATCGGGTACGTCCGGCTTGGAGATATCGCCGAACAACCAGACAATCAATCCGGCAATGAGCAAGCTCTGACCGATCATCATGGCCAAAGCCTTCTTGTTGGCCAGTTGAACGGCCAAGTACCGTCGCGTGAGAAGGACGAACTGGCGCCAGAAGGCGACCAGTTCCCGAGACTTCTTCCGCTTGGCGACGTAGGCAGTTTCAGACGTCTTGTCGTCCGTCTCCGGCAGACGGCGCTGAACGTATTCCTCGTGAAATCGGCTGTCCCGATAACGCCGTTTCCACTCGTCCGGCGTTCGCTCGCCCAATCGCTGGTATACGTCACCCAGACGCGAAATATCGAAGTACTGCAGGGCGTCCTTTGGCGATCCGGCAAACGCCAGAACTCCGCCCGAAGCGAGCACGACGATCAGGTCACAATTCTCCTCGACGTACGTAACGCTGTGGGTGACGCAGACGATCGTCTTGCCGTCCGCTGCCATCTGGCGGAACAACTGCATCATCTCGCAGTCGGTCTGTTCGTCGAGTCCGGACGTCACCTCGTCCAAGAAAATCAGGCTGGGGTTGCAGATCGCTTCGTTCACCCAGCTCGCGCGTTTCGCTTGCCCGCCGCTGAGCCGCCGAATCTGCGTCGAGCGATGGTCGGTCAAGCGGACCGAATCGAGCATCTCCGCGATACGCTCGTCGAGGTCCTCTTTCGACATGTCGGCGGGCAATCGCATTTTAGCCGTGTAACGCAGAGCCGTATGCAAGGGCAACACATCGTGAAGGACGTCCCTCTGAGGCACAACGGCCAGGTTTTGCTTGAGGGCGTCGAACCGCGTGTACAGGTTTTCGCCGTTAAGCAGCACAAATCCTTCGTCGGCGAGTTGGCGGGCGCTCAGTGCCGAGAGAAGCGTCGATTTACCCGAGCCGCTCGGCCCCACGATGCACACGAATTCCCGAGGCTGGATGACCAGGGTGACGTCGTCCAGGATCACCTTCATCTGACCCGGGTTCTTGCGGTCCGGCACTCGACGCACCAGGTTGCGTGCGACGAGTTGAACGTCCTTGTCGTGCCTCAACGGGTAAAGCGCGTCACCCGTAAATACCAGACTGTAAGGGCCGATTTGGACTCGGGCGCCTTCGTGGATCACTGTGGGTCGGTCGATGGGCCGGCCATCGACGAAGGTCCCGTTCGCACTTCTAAGATCGGTGATCGTTGCGGTCCTGCCCGTGCGCGAGATCCAGGCATGAACTCGCGAGACCCGTACGTCGGTCAGGCAAATGTCGGCGCGGGTGGCATCGCGACCGATCAGCATCTGCCGGTCCTGCAGCTTGATCGCTCCCGGCAATTCCAGGGGAACGTGCCGACCCTCAGTTCCGGGTGGACGCTCGCGAGCGACCGCGAAATCCGCCGCGTACATCGTTGCCGCCGGCGACACCTCTTCTTCCACTCCCTCGACCACCTGGCCAACGAGCCACTGGTTGGCGGCGAAAGAGGTCGACACGGTCGGATCGTCATGCTGGATGAAGACGAACACATGCTGCCCGGCCTGAACGATCGCCATGTGCTCCAACAGCGTCCGCTGCGTGGCGGGCGTCTGATTGACGCTTAACGCCACATCGCCGTCCAATGGCTGCAGGAACCAACGGCCGTCTTCCGCTTCGAGTCGAAAGGCCACTTGGTCGCTTGCGACGTCATCCAGCGCGACATCGGCCTGGGGGCCGGCACCGACGGTCAACGACTGGCGGCCGCCGAGTGGAAAGGAGCGGTCAGTAGAGACTTCAAAAAGAGCGGGATACGATTCGTCAGGCATGAAGCACGTCCGTGACGTCAGCCTCCGAGCTTTCTCAGGGCTTCAGCCGCCATGTCTCGAACCAGTTGGCTCTCGTCGTTCAGCAGTGGCTTCAATCGCGGGACCGTTCGTTTGCCGAGGTCGCCGAGTTCTTCGCTGAGTTCGCCGAGTGCCAACGCGGCTCCAGCCCGATAGCGTTCGTCGTCGCTGCCCAGGGCCTTCGAAAGGTCCACGACTGCGCGTCTCACTAACACGGGTTCATCCGGCTGGATCTTCACCAGTGCGAAAAGAGCAGCAAGCCGAACCATAGGACTCTCGTCGTTCTCCAACTCGCGCAGTCTCCTCACACTGGCCTTCCGTCCGATTCTGCCTAAAGCGAAACATGCGCTAGCTCGAATCTCCTCGCGATCTGAATCCAGCGACGCGATCAACGCCGGCACGGCTTCTCGCGCCTTCGGGCCAAGTGCGGCTAGGGTGAACTGGACTTCGCGGTGAAACAGCACGTCGTCTTCGCTCTCAGCTTTCTGCTGTAACGCCTCGATCAACGCCGGCACAGCCGATTCCGCGTCCTCGCCCACCCGACGGATCAACAGAACGGCGTATCGCCTAAGATCCTTGTTCTTCAGCGACTCGTCGACGTGTTCGAGCGCTTCCGCGCCAAACTCGGCCAGAGCCGCAATGGCATTGCCGACGACGTCTGGGTCCTTGTCGTCCAGAGCGTCCACCAGAACCGGAACGACCACATCGCGTCGCACGTCGAACTCGATGGCCGCATTGGCTGCCAGGCGGCGAAGATGAATGTCATCTGACTTGAACGCCGCGACGATCAGCCTGACGGCGCGCTCGACCATGGCCGTGTCCTCGGGGGCGTTTTTGGCAAGTGCCCACGCGCTGACCATCTGCAAGAATGGATCATCATCATCTTCCAGGGCCTTTTCCAGGGCTTCTTTCGACTTGTCGTTCAGCCCGATTTTGCCCAACGCGAACGCCGCAGCATAACGAACGCCGCCAAATTCGTCCTTCTCGAATGCTTCGACGACATCCGGTAAGAGTTCCTTGGACGACGGACCGATTTCGCCCAGTGTGACCAGCGCCTGCAAACGAACGTCCGGGTCCTCATGCTTCAATACGTCGTGTTTCTTCAGATGGGGAACCGCACCCTCGGCGTCCGCGCCGATCTCGGCCAAAACCAGGCACGCCCAATAACAGCCCTTTTCATGTTTCAGCACTTCACACAGCCGCGGCACGATCTCCTTGCCTTCCTCTGCCGCCGTGTGCAGCACCGGCATCACAATGGCGGGATCCGCTGCCTCTAGGGTCTTCAACATGACAGGAAGCGTTTTGTCCACAGGCGGGTCGATCGCTCGGAGTGCTCCAAAACACGCCCGGCGCACCAGCACGCTCTTGTCGAAAGCCTTGCCGATCAACGCATCAACCACATCTTCCGAATCGCTGCCAATCTTCCCCAACGCGAATGCCGCGTAGGCACACACCTGTGGATCCTCGTTGTCTAGTGCCTTGACCAGCGCTGGCACGGCCGCTTCGGCATCCGGGCCGATCGATCCGAGCGATCGCGCTGCGTGCCAGCAAACGGTCTCGTCTTCTTGGCTTAGAGCCTTCACCAGGGCCGGTACGGCTGATTTCGCCTCAGCCCCTAACTTCCCCAGTTCGTCGATTGCGCCCAGACAGACCTCTTTGTCGTTGCTCGCGACATCGGCGGTAAGCTGCTGCAAATCGTCGGCCGCCCTGGCGACCATCGCCAATGCCAGACAAGCTGCAAACGTTGTGGTCACGGTGTATCTCATGTCAAACCTCGTTCTTTGTTTTGCGTCTACGAATCAGCTACAAGAAACACGAAAGGGCCACCCGGCAAGAGCGACCGCCTAGCCGGCCTGCAAACGGGACTCGTAGGCCAGGCCTTTCAGGAAGGTCTTCGCTTGGCCATAGGACTGCGGTGGAAGCTTATTCACGTTTCTCTTGAGTTCGGCTTCGATGCTGGCGATCAGACTGTTAACTTGCATGAGTTGGTCGCCGCTCATTCCTCCGTTGAATGCTCGAACGCTGTAGAGATTTTCCAGTTTCTCTCGGTCCTCCTCGTATTGGCTCTGTCGGAGGATAATCGGCCAAGCGATTTTGCCCGTTAGCGGATCGAGTTCGCTGGGGCTGAGCCGGTTCGGTTTTCGTGAGCTGGAATAGCGGAGAAGGTCTTCCATGGTAGGCCGCGGTCCACGCTCGGCGGCGCGGGCCTGTCTGTTGATGTTGCGCAACTCGAAGTACTTTTCCGTGCCGTATACACGGTTGTCGATGTACTGTCGACGTGCGTCTTCGAACTTTTTCAGCGCCTCGGAGGACATCAGATTGTATGCGCCTTTAGAACGAATGATATCGGCCATGCCACGTCGTATACCTTCCTCGTACGTCGATGCGTGATGGTAGCCAGTACCGTAACCCCAAGGGTTGCCGTAGCCATGCCAGTCCTGTGCCATGGCGCTGCCTGCTCCGCCGATCAACAGCAGGCCAAGTGAACACAACACTATTTTCATTTTCTTGTCTCCTCTCTCTCCGCCGCACGCGAGATTCGCGGAATCACCACCTGTAGGCGGAACCAAGGGATAGGGCCGTTGGAAGAGTACGGCAAGGTCTAGAATTCTGACTTGCGTACGCCGTATTGGTTCGTTTGGCTCGGGGCCTCCACTCGCAACCGCTCCGGCCAAGACGCCAAATCGGTCTGGCTGTCGTCCCCGCACCGTTCCAAATAGTATAATCCCTAAATGGGCGGGATACAGCAGCGCAAGATAATTTTCGCGGTTCGGCAAGCCATCTGTCCCGAGACGGACGGGCCAAAACGGTCATCCCACCTTTCCGACTAGGCGTTCATCTGGTCCAATAAGATGGTCTGGAGTTTGTCTTCAAAAATGCAGACGTTAAGAGGCAAGTAATGGCGCCCGAATCCAGCATCCCAGAAGACTCCGCCGATCCGTGCCCGGTCTGCGGTCAAAAAGTGACCGCCGACCCGTCAAATACCAGCAGCGACGCGCAGTGTTCGCACTGCGGTCGCCTGGTGTGGTTTCGCACGCAGGAGATGAAGGATTTCGTCATACTCAACTTGATGCCGAGTATGGATCCCGAGCACGCAGACTTCGAACCCGTCGGCGGATGGCTTGTCCGGTCCGACGGCCCGTCTCGCGTTATCATCAACTTTGCCAACGTGGAATTCGTCAGCAGCACATTCCTTGGGCGCTTGCTGGCCCTGCAGAAAAGACTGAAGAGTGCAGAGAGAAAGCTGACTTTGTGCGCTCTGAACGAGGTCGTGCGCGAGATCTTTCAGATCACCAAGCTCGAAGGCTTCTTCGATTTCTCCGACGACCAGGAACAAGCCGCGCAGGGCATGTGACGGTCTCTACGACGTGATTTGCTCTTCGTCGTCTTCTTCGATATCGGGCAAGCTGACCCATTCGGACATCGCAAAGTTGTATGCCTGCTCGTAGGGCAAACCCTGCTGTTCCAGGTCTTCGGTCGTCTCCAGCCAGAATCGGGCGGCCTCTCGCGTACGCTTCTCGGTCTGTTCCGTCTCGTCGTACAGCTTCATCAGCTTGGGGCGGCTCTTCCGCCAGATTCTCTCGACGTGCTCCTTCAACTCGTTGACGCCACCGCGAAGCCCCGCCAACCGCCTCACCTGCTCTGTTGCCATCTGGTCGTCTCCCCGGCACGTCTGCCGCTCTACCGGATGTCTTGGGGTCATACCCCAATATGCTTTCGTATTATACGTCCGAGACCGTTTCCATGTTCCAGCAAATCTCGCAATTTCGGCAACTTCGCGCCCCCTAGTGACCGGATTCCTCCGATCGACTAATGGGTAACGGATGCGAATGCCTACTCGCACACGACTGGCCACTATCAACTAGAAGGAACACACTTCACTAGGCAGGGATAGGCCCGGGGGGAATCCAACTGGTGACCAACGGTCTGTTGAATCTCGCGGGTACACTATCGTACTCGACGCGTGGCTGCAGGAAACCCTTGGCCCGCTTGGATTTCCCGATTTTTCTCGTTCTCAGGCGAATCGCTCCACATCACACAGTGCCCAAGAATCCTCACTCGGCTACGAATAGCCCTTGGGGCAGGTAGACGCTGAATCCGTACCCCGTTCAAGGGGCCAAGTCGATGTTGCCGTTCAGTTGGTCGTTTCGAGACTGGTTTCGCGCCGCCGTGGTGTTTGCGGTGGGTGTGCTTCTGGGCGCAGCCATCTGGTGGGCATCGCCCATGTTCACTGGACACGACGAGCCGTGGGACGCCGACGGACGGTACTACGTGGGCACGCTGTTCGTCGCTGGCTTTGTGGCCGCCGTCTTCTTGCCAAAAGCACTCTGGGTCGCCCCGATTGGCGTGTACGTCGGGCAGCTTCTGTTCGGCCTGTATGTGTACGAACCGGAGGGCGAAACGCTATGGCCGCTCGGAATGCTATTGGCCGTCTTCTATTGCGCGGCCGCACTTGCCGGCGCGTTGGCGTGTGCGATGCTGATGTGGCTGGTTCATCTCCTAGTGAATGCGTCCCGATTCGTACTAGGCTCACGGAAGCAGTCGGAAAACGCCGGCTGAAACCTCCACTCACTTCTCGAACAGAATGTCCGTTGATGCTCCGAAACGGGCTGGAAGTGGCATGTTTTTGCAGGTCGGATCGTCGCCGGCGCGAAACTGCCAGCGTCCCTTGAGCGTCACCTTCGTATCGCCGGCCACGATTGTCGGTGCTGTCGTGAATGCCCATTTCCTTCCCTGCTGAACACGCAAGACAATCAGATTGGCATCGTCCGGCCTGACGGCCTTCGGGGCGATCTGGAAGACGAGCGTTTCTGGGAGATCTCCGGCCTGAGACTTCAGCGGGTGCCCGTTGCACCATGCAGTGACTCCGTCCACCCGTGTTGGAATCTGCAGACGCAACGGCCCGCCGGCCATCCACGATTTCCGAATGCGGACCGCACAACGGTACCAGGCAACTCCGTTCGATCGGCGGATTGCCTGTCGTGCGACCGTGTCAAGTGGCGCAGGAATCGTAACGGGCGACCAGGTGTTTGCCAGCAGGTCGACATCACGTTTCGGAAGGCTGGCCAGAGCCACAATGTCACGTTTTGTTCGGTTGTCGTTGCCAAACCGAAACGGCTTTCCACCAATGAGCTGATCGCTGGTAATCGACGGACAGACATAGCGTTCGATGTGCGAGACGATCAAATCGTTGGCCGTGAAATGATCCACATAGGGCCAGCGTTTCGGGTTATACATCGTATCGGTCATATCGCGCATCAACACCACGTTCTTACCGTTTCGGCTCATCTGTCGCAGGCCAAAGGGACGCCCAAGCACGCACATGTTGGTGTGGACACCTGTCAGAATCACGTTGCGGATTCCACAGTGTTCGAGAATGTTCCAGACTTCGTCCCCTCGGTCACTGATGTAGTCGCGTTCGGCGTCAATCGAGATCATGGACGACTGAGTCTTCCACGGCATGCCCGGATTTCGTCCCATCGCCTTCAGTTTCGCTGCCCACGCCGCATGTTCTTGCGGATCATCGTCCTCGCCTCCGTCCGATTGGTCGATCGGGTAATCTGCCCGCTCTTCTGCCGGAATCCGAGAGCACCAGTGCTCGATGTCTTCCGGCACGGTATCCGCTCGCGGTGCCGCTATCGCGCGTCGACGAGCCGGATGATCCTGGTAGGCATCCATGCAGTCGCTGGGCGAGTGAATCACTACGGTGCCGCGCCGGCGGGCTTCGATCAGAACCTCGTTCAGCCGGGGTCCGAATTGCTCCAGACGACGTACGGCGTTCAGACAGTGATGCAGATCCCAGACGTCGCAGACGATTACCGCCGTTTCGCTTGCATCCCAGCTCTCTTCGCGCTCAATTCGCTGAAAACTGCCCGGCTCCTCGTCCGTCTGCTTCTGGTATCGCAATCGCAGATTGAACTGCTCCGCCATAGCCGATTCCCCAAGACATATCAAACTGCAAAGACATACCAACACGTAGGCTGCCTTCCTCATGGTTGTCTCCCTCTGTCTGAGTCGATCGCAATGACTACGGCCCGTTCCAGGAATCCCGCCACACTAGCCCTGGCCCTCATTGTTCTCGTTCGACGGCCAGCGTGGAAGATGTGATCCGCGAATACGCGCTTAGCAGGCCCGAGTGTTCACGAACTCGCACAACGTAGTGGTACTGCCGCCCGGTCGGCGGAATGGTATCCATAAATCGGTTAGCATTCTGAGACCATACGCGGGCCTCGCCCCAGTGGGAAGTCGCTTTGGTGCCGTCGATACCACGTTTGCAGTTCAGGAAGCTATTCTCCGTTTTTCCCTCGTACTCGGCCAATTCGTGAGGACAAAGGGCATGGTTGCCGGCGATTTCCAGCACTCCGGACTCGGGGAATCCCTCGGTGGACTCGACATGGATCTCTTGTGCTCCCTCGTCGACTCCATCAGGCACGAGGTACGTGCTCAGGACGGGCACCGTACCCAACGGCTCGAAGACACCCGTCCGATCCAGTCTCCGGCCTCGATAGTCTTCTCGCGGAGACGGTACGCTTCGTAGCACCACGTACTCCTTCGTCTCGTGGTGCTGCGGCGCCGGCCGCCAGGTCACAGTCGCTTGGCTGCCCTTGCACCGAACTGCCACATCGCTGGGTGCCGCCGGACTATTGACGACAACGAGATACAAGTCGCCTTTTGCCTTGTCTTCGGAGTCTTTGTCCGAGACGAACACGATCTTCGTGCCGTCCGGACTCCAGTGCATTGTGGGATGCGTCATGTGGCCGGATTCCCACGATGCGTGGTGGTAGCAGAGGGGTGTGACGGGGCCTGTGCCGTCGGTGCGTACGATGAGGATTGCCCCAGGATAGTCGTGCCCGGCATTATCGATGGCCACGAAGCGTCCGTCCGGGCTGAAGCTGGGATGCGTACCGACCCACACCAGTTCGTCCGTCAAATCGCGACGTTGGCCTGTTTCCACATCGTAGATTCCCGCGGAGCATTTGCCGAGCCATTCCGACGGGTCGCCGCCTTTGGGATCGCACACCAACAGCGATCGGCCGTCAGGCGAGAAGCATTCGTGACCGCCCTCGGCCAACAGGCGCGCCTGCGATCCGTCCGGCTGAACGATGAACTGCTTGCGAGCCGACTTCATGTGCAGAATATCCATGCGGCCCGGCACCCACCTGATGCCGCCGTGCTTCGATGTGCCTTCGAACTTGGTCAAACCCGTGCCATCCATATTCACTCGCCACGAGTCGACCACGTCTTGCTTCTGTCCTTCGGGCTGCGGCAAAAAGCGAAGGAACAACACGCTGGCGCCGTCCGGGCTCACATCCGGCCCCCCGCATTTCTCCTCGAATGGCCCGGCGATCAACCGTGATTCGAACGTGCGGATATCAATCCCATAGATCCCAAAGCCGGAATCCGGAACACTACGCGTGCACACGACCTCGCGTCCAGAACAACTCCACACCGCGTACGTCGTCGCACCTCGCAGATCGTCGATACGTGTGATCTTCGAGCCATCCGCGTCCATCACATAGAAATGATCCCGGCCGTCGCGCCGCGAACGAAACAGAATCCTCGCCCCATCCGGCGACCAGCAACTCTGCGTACGATGCGTGGCTATGTCGACCTCTGGATGCGAAGTCAGTCGCCACACTTCGGCCCCGGTAACCTCGTCGCGGTACCGTGTTCGTTCAGACGGCCAAACTCGTGGCTTGTCCTCGCCGGACGAGGCGCAGACACCCAACAGAAGCGTCCCAACCACCAGCGCGCGGGCCAAAACCAACATGGCAGGCTCCTTTCTGTCGAGGAAAGATGAGTCGTCCCCGGATTCTCCAGCCATAGATCAGCCAATCAAACCCGCCCCGATTTGAAGTTTGCGGGCAAAGACTCGCTGTGGTCCATTCATACCAAGAGCCGCCACCGTTGCTTCGCCTCTCGGCGTTCGCGGAAGAACCACCCCGGACTCACGATCGAGGACGAAATGTAGGTGCCAACCCAATAGCCACGGTTCGAAATCGCGGGGATTGAAGAGAGGCTGAATTCGACCGCGTTTGTCTCTTCCTGCTGTCTTGTCCGCCTTGGCCAGATTACAGCCTGGGCAGCTCAGTGCCAGGTTGCTCATCACCGTGTCGCCGCCCAGGGATCGTGGCACGATGTGTTCGATGTGAAATGTTGCCCCGGTAGCAGCCTCCAGTAGCCGACAGTACTCACACGCACCGCCGGCGCGTGCGACGACAAGCTGCCGGTACGCTTCAGCCTGCGACATACGTCAGTGCTCCGCATGCTCGGGCTTGACCCAAACCGTGACAGGCACCGCCCCGTCAGGCGCGCCCAAGTCTTCAGCTTGGGAGAACTCCGCAAGCAGCTTGGCGTTGGCAACCATCAGTTGTTCGGCCTCGGCGACCAGTTGCTCCAGCCTGGCTTTTTCCCTGCCGGTAATATTTCCTTCGCTGTTTTTCTCCAGCAACTCGTCAAGTCGGCGTTGCTTCGCGGCAGGGAACTTCTTGGGTTTCGGGGGGACGCGTCTATTCATCGATTCCGACCCAGTTCGCAAACGGTGGGGCGACCATAATTACGTAAGCCTATTCATAATCATAGCTGCCCCAGCCCTGCCTTTCCAGTCGCGAACCATGCTGGCTTGTCGACGAGTATTCCCGTAAAGTGGAACGGCTGAAACCAGGGTATCGGGCCCTTGCCAGTCTCAAGGCCCTCGGCCAGGCAAATCGAAGATGTGGGAGATGTCGGTGATGAACAATATCGCCAGAAGCATCCGGCTTACCCGTTTGTTGCGTTGGTGCTCTTCCTGTTCCTGGTGACTCTGCCCCGATCTGCAGGCCGTCATGAACGCTTGGCCAGACCTGCCCGACGCGGCCAAGGCAGACATTTCAGTGGTCATGTTTTTGACGACGCCAAGCGGAATCGCTAGAATTCGGGTTCCGTCACTTGGCGGAACACGTGACAATTGACAGTTCTTCACTGTGTGACCGCTGGCCTCCCCGAAGCCATCGGTCGCTATGCAGTGTGTCGGGGAATGATGAAGGAATCGTTATGCCTGCAACCCACCAGACGGCGGTTCTCTCACTCGCGATCGTCCTGGCGCTGATAGCGCAGCC
This sequence comes from uncultured Pirellulaceae bacterium, assembly GCA_964623055.1. Lineage (GTDB taxonomy): Bacteria > Planctomycetota > Planctomycetia > Pirellulales > Pirellulaceae > JADHUC01. The sequence goes on along the minus strand of CAZURK010000054.1, from coordinate 14,701 downwards.
GGGATGCGAACAGAACCAACCAGAGTCCGTGACAAAGATTGATCGGACGCCAGAAACCGAGACGGTCAGGAGAGTCGAGGAGACCCAGGGAAACGAACCCGACAGGACAACCGATCAGACGCCGGGTACCGATAGCGACAGTGCGGCTTTGGCCGAGTCGAGGTTTGGCCGTGGCGAAATGCTGATGGCCGCCGGAGAGCCGATCGATGTCGCGGTAGGACACCTTGTCCCTTGTGTCACCGACTGGAACAGTGACGGAAAGAAAGACTTGGTCGTTGGGCAGTTCAGTTCAGGAGCGATACGCCTTTACCTGAACCAGGGGACGGACGCAGAGCCGGTTTTCGAAGGTTTCTCGATGCTCCATGCTGACGGAAGACCCATTCGACTGGACGCGGGGTGATGCATCGGCGCTTATCCACATGTTGTGGATTGGAACGATGACGGGAAGAAGGACTTACTCTCGGGTGACACGAGGGGGCAGATTTGGCTGTACCTGAACACCGGTACGCAGGAAGAGCCAGAGCTCGCCGCCGGAACTCGCATCGAGGCCGACGGCAAACCCATCGTCGGAATTCGAAAGAATCGTGGCGAGCCGTTGGATCCGGACGCGATGATCGGCATTTACTCCAAAATCCACTTCGGAGACTGGAATGGTGACGGCCTCGGAGATCTTCTGGTTGGCCAGACGGGTCCCGCGGGTCACGACGTTCTTTTCTATAAGAACATTGGCACGAAGAACGAGCCGAAGTTCGGCAAACCGGAACCGCTGGAACTGCCGGGCCCGGGGATGTCTCGACCGTCGCCCTATCTGGTCGACTGGGACCTCGACGGAAAGCTGGATGTCGTGTTTGGGACGGAACGCCCGCCGCTCTACTTCTTCCGAAACGTAGGCACCGAGCAGAACCCGAAACTCGAACCGGGCAAGGAAATCAACCTGGTCGGTGAAGAATTCGCCTTGGGATGCCGATGTCGGATCGACGTCTCAGACTGGAACAACGATGGAAAACTCGACTTGCTCGTTGGTAATTTCTACAGCTACAAGAAACCGATGGGTGGGAATATCTGGCTGTTTCTGGGCAAGTAGTCAGTACGACGGAAAATCACTATTCGGCAACCACGAACGTTTCTTTTTCGACGACAATCGTCCCGTCTGACCAGGTTACGTGAGCCTGGATTGTGTGACGCCCGAGACCGAGTTTCGTAGTGTCGGTCACCAGCCGCCAGTGATGGGGCTTGTCGATGGGAGAAGATTTGTACTTGAAGCGTGCCATTGCCAGCCAAGGACCTCCGTCGATACGGGCGCGTGCGGTCGAACCGCTGGGGGCGTCATAACAATTGAAGATGAACACGGCGCCCTTCTTGGCCAGGATGCGGTCGCCGGGGTGCATGAACTCCCCTCGGCGGTCCACGCGAGATTCGCAGCTCGACTGGTAGCGGTGAGTGATCTTGGTCCCATCGACCGAGACGATTCGGTAGCCGCGAGGGCAGCCGTCGGTTGCACGTTCGAAGCCCCGGCCGCTGTGCCACCAACTGCCCGACAGTGAGACCGATTCGACATACTCCACATCGCCGACCGTGATCCGTTCGTTCTCGTGCATGTGGCCCTGGAGGACCAGCCTGACGTGATATCGGGTGAACAGGTCGGTCAGCAGCTTGTCGTTCGGGGATTCCCAGAAGGGACCGTCGTCCAGATCGGTTCGGCGTGCAGGATAGGTCGAGACGATGGGTATGTGGACGCCGACGACGATCGGTCTGCCCTTGGGCTGGGCGGCCAGATCGGCCTCGAGCCAAGCCAGCTCGCTGCCCTCGACCGCTCCATGGACGGCCGCGTTGCCCGATGCGCCCGGCATCGGCTTGTTGCCGTTGAGGATGACAAGATGGACCGAGCCCCAATCGAAAGAGTAGTAGGTGGGGCCGAATAGCCGCTCATAGGCGCCGTACGGGTTCTGCTGTCCGACCTTGATCTCATGGTTGCCAATGCCGATTCTTGTGGAGGCCCGGGAGACCGAGAAGCACTCGACGCAGTTCTTGCCGTTGTTGGGCCAGATCGAGATATCGCCTTGTACCATGATGAAGGCGGGCGTGGGCTCGAGCGAATTGATCTCGCGGATGCTGGCCTTCGTCTTCGGCATGCCGACCTTGCCCGGCCCGTCGCTCAGGTCGCCCAGATCGCACGCGAACACGAAATCGAAGCGATCGGGCTGTTCCTTTGGCCACAGCGCGAAGTCGGCCCGTCCCGACGCGGCTGCCTTGCGGACCGGGACGTAGAACGCCTCGGTCCAGTAGCCACGGGGTGTGACCACGAACACAAAACGGCCACTCTTGGGCCCAATCGGCAGGTCATACTCTCCGCTGGGATTCGTGCGGACAATGCGGTACCCGTCAGAGACGCACACGTCGGACAGAGGCTTGTCCCCGCCCGTGACGTGGCCGCGAATAATGGCCGCGCTCTCGGCCGCGAACAATTCCCCGGCCACGGCGACCATCAGCACCAGAACCATCGCAGGAAGGACCTTAGGCCGTCTCATTATGCTACACTACTCAAATCCAAGATGGTGAAGTCTCGTACAAAGTTCAGCGACTAGCGGGAGCGAGGCAATCTCAGTATAGGCGAGCAGGCTGATCGCTGCACAGGACGGCAACCAAAGTGGGGCACGATGCTATCGTGCCAGGCGAGTCGGGAACGTGCCGCACAGAGACCGCAATGGAAAGGCGGCATTAGATTGAGGAGGGAACATATCGTGAATCGGATATTGCCTTGGATCTCTGTCTTCTTGATGACATCGGCGTCTACCGCCGGAACGTGGGCGGTGGAGTCCTTGAATCACAGGGGAACCCTGCGCCTCAGCCCAGGAGCCAATCCGTACTACTTGAACAACAACGTCGACGGCAGTGGGGTGCTGGTTGGTCAGATCGGATTTGGCGGAAGATGGATAGACCTCAAAGGCAACGAGTTGAAGACCCTTGCCACGAACACCGAGCCTCCTCTTCTGCCGAGCGGAGGCGCCAAGTCTCTGGTGCGGCTCGGCGACTACTACTACATCACGGACGACAATGCGAAGGGAATCGCTCGCTTCGACGCTACTGGCGCGAACGCCTGGGACAGTGCCTCGTGGGTCGCACCGCTGAACCCCGATGGGATGGGACCCGAGTCGATCTGCACCGACGGAAAATGGCTGTTCACCAACAACGACGTGGATCAGAATCACATCCACGCGTTCTCGGTGACCAACCGGGCCACCTCATTCACGCTCACCGAACGCTGGGAGGTGGTGCTTCCCGATGGCCATCGCGTGCGGGGGCTCAGCTACGACGCGGGCAGCGGTTGCCTTTACATGCACAACGGCGGCGACGGCACCGGCACGGGCGGCGGTACGACGCTGTATGCCATTGATGCTTCCGACGGGACCGTTCACAAAATGGGCAACCACGCGGGCGAACCCCGTGTGTACCAGGTTCTTCGTCATGGTGACGAATTACTGGTTTTTGGTACATCAGGCAAGCTCTCGGTGTACAACCTGACCAGCGACACGAGGGTTGGCTCCTTGAAGAAGCAGTTCGACCTGAAACTGAACGAACTGTACGGCGCAACGATCATTGGCGACTGTCTATTTGTCACCAGCAACGGTGGCAACCTGTCTGCCTTCCGGTTCGCTCGTTAAACGGGCCCGTTCACGTACTTCGTCGTTCTCCTCGGAGCCGTTATTGGAAACAAGCAGCAGTTCCTCGGTTGCCTAGGCGATTTCGCGTGCGGAATTTGGTGAGTGGCCTCGCTCGGTGTACAACTACGTATGTGCTTGGCCACGATCAACGGGCTGCTCGCGCCATCTTGAAATACGGGGATTCGCCGATGTCATCGGATACGCACTCAAATCGCGCACACAATTTCTTTCCCTGGGCGATCCAGGCAACCCAGGACCAAGCCGTCGAGATTGCCGGCGGCGAAGGTGTTTACTTTTGGGACTCGCAGGGAAAGCGATACTTGGATTTCATTTCGCAACTGTTCAATCTGAACCTAGGTCATGGCAATCGGCAGATGATCCACGCGATTCAACATCAGGCTGCCACGTTGTGCGCCGCCAGTTCGATGGTGATGCACGAGGGCCGAGAACGCTTGGGCGAACTATTGGCAGAAATCACGCCTGGCGATCTGTGCAAGGCGTTCTTTGCCAATAGCGGCAGCGAGGCGAATGAGATAGCGCTGGAAATGGCCCGAATGGCTACCGGGCGCCAGAAGGTGCTGGCAAAGTACAGGTCATATCACGGCACGACGATGGGGACACTGACCGTCTGCGGCGACCCGCGCCGCTTGGCCGTCGAACCGGGCCCACCGGGTTCAGTGCGTTTCTTCGATCCGTTCTGTTACCGTTGCGATTTCAATCTGACCCATCCCGATTGTGCGCTGCACTGCGCCAACGCGTTAGAGAGACAGATCTTGATGGAAGGCCCCGATTCGATCGCGGCTTTGATCATCGAGCCATTTACCGCCGCGGCAGGAGGTTTCCCCGCGCCGCCCGGTTACTTGCGTCGTGTACGTGAGATTTGCGACAAGTATGGCATTGTGATGATTGCCGACGAAGTGATCTGTGGCTTTGGTCGGACGGGCGAGTGGTTTGCCGTCGATCACGAAGATGTGGTTCCGGATATTCTGACAGTCGCCAAAGGACTTACCAGTGGCTACGTCCCGATGGGTGCGGCGATCGTCAACCAGGCGATTGCCGATTTTTTCGAGCAACAGATGCTGCCGATCGGCTGCACTTACACCGCTCATCCATTGGCGTGTGCCGCTGGGCTGGCCGCCATCGAACAGTACAAATCTCTGGGGACAATTCAGAATTCCAGGAAGATGGGCCGCGTGCTGGCAGCAGAACTCGAGTCGATGAAAGAGCGGATTCCGATCGTCGGCGACGTACGGAGCCAGGGCCTGATTGGTTGCGTCGAACTGGTCAAGGACCGTAACACCAAGGAGCCGATCATCCCGTTCAATACGGCACCACCGCTGGTGGACGAAATCAAGGCTCAGTTTATCGAGCGGGGTCTTTACCTTTACGTCCGCTGGAATCTGATCCTGCTTGCACCCCCGTTAGTCATCGAAGAGGAGGATCTGCGGAAAGGCCTCACTCTGCTGGAAGAAGTGATTGAATGGGTCGCCAACCGATCATAGCAGGCCCATGGGGTTGTCGGCTGCTTTCAGTGAGTTGGCGTGACAACGCGGAGGAGAGGATTTTCGGCAGACACCGCATAGGAATCTTCACTCGGATGGGCACTCCTGCCGTCTGCTTGGGGTCGGGCAGGAATGCCCAACCTACAAAGTCGAATGACACAAGGTACTACTCGACAAGGAGAAGAGATGCCCGAATCGAAGAATGTCAGCCGTCGTGCGTTCTTGAACCAATCGCTTGCCGCCGCCGGTGCAGCCGGGGCCGCAGCCGGGATCGGCGCAGAGAGCTTGGCTCAGGCGGACTCCAAGGCCGCGGCCCCGTCCCCTTCGGGCGACGGTGATGCCATACCGTGCGGCAAGATCGGCAACGCGAAGATCAGCCGTTTGCTTCTTGGCGGCAATCTCGTTTCCGGCTACATGCACGCGCGGGACCTGAAGTATGTCAACCCACTGTTTCGCGCCTACGCCAACGAGGAAAAGATCCTGGAGACTTTGAAGGTCGCCGAAGAGCACGGGATCAATACAGTCTTCGAGAGCGGGGCTTCCTTCATCGAGCGGTACAATCGCGAGTGTGGGGGACACATGCAATTCATTCCGCACATCCGAGTCGACCTGGGCCAGAGCGAAAAGAGCCTGAAGGACCACATCCAGAAACAGGTCGATACCGGGGCGGTTGCCTTGTATGTCTGGGGAGTGGCCGGAGATCGCTTGGTGCAGGCCGGGAAGATCGACAGCATCGCCAAGGCCGTGGAACTGAGCAAAGCACACAACCTCCCAGTGGGCGTGGGCGGCCACTCCTTGCTGGTTCCGATGGCCTGCGAGAAGCATCAGGTGCCCTGCGATTTTTACGTGAAGACGCTGCACAGCGACAACTACCCCTCGGCCACTCCGAAAGAGTCTCGCAAGGAGTTCATCTGGCTCGACGGCGGCGAGGGCTGGTACGACAACATGTGGTGCATCAACCCGGAAGAGACCATCGAATTCATGAAGACGGTGACCAAGCCCTGGCTGGCGTTCAAAGTGCTGGCCGCCGGCGCCTTCTACCCGCGAGACGGGTTCAAGTACGCATTCACCGGCGGAGCGGATTTCATCGCCGTGGGAATGTTCGACTTCCAAATCGAACAAAACTGCGAGCAGGCCCGCAAAGAGATCCGCCGCGCACAGGATCGAGAGCGTCCTTGGAGGGCCTGATCGCAGCGGTAGTCAGAACTGGTGACAGCTATCGGCAATCCGTGGTCGTCCTGAATCCGTGGGGAGCACCGGGCGTTAATTTTTCCCCACGGATTCAGGACAACCGCGGATCTGGAGGGAGCGTCACGTGTCAAACGGATTGGTTATCGCTTATCTACCAAACCTCGCCCCGGAGGCAGCGCAATGTCCAATAGCTCCTATCTCTGCTGCAGTGACCATGATGGCATCTATCCGAGTTCTGATGAGTCATCCTACAACCCAGATGACGAAACCGTAGCCTACGGCGTTTCTTGTGTGCCCCTGCTCTGGATGCCCCTGTTTCGCCCAGGAGACATCCGACGTGAGACAATCCAAGTCGAAGACTTTGCAGATCGGCCACAGACTGGGCTTGGACCACCGATGGAAACGGTTAATGTGGAGTGTCAAGCTCCAGTCACTACCAAGGAAACCGCAGTTTCACAGCTTAACGACGCACTCCCTCATCTTAACCGACTGTTCTCCGACTCCGGTAAACTCGACGATCATGTCGCAATGTTATCCCAGGCAATCAATGATACACGAGGACAATTTGTGACTATGGAGATCGCAGAAATCATCGAGGTGGACGACACAACCGGGTTCGATAGGCTCAAGTCGGCACTTCAGTTTCTTGCGTCTCCCACCTACGAACAGTCCCCGCCGCGCAAGGGCTTCTTTTCCAGGCTACTTCTGCCTCGGCCGCGTTCCCCCGCCATGACCACTCGGGACACTCTGATTTCAATATCGTCAGTGAATCCCAAAAGGCCATTCTATTCGCCAATCGGATTCTGGGAACGTGAAGACATTACCAATGAAGATGAACTCAATCTGGCTTGTCTGCTTGGAATACAGCTTTTTCGTCCAGTCCCTTGGGACTCCAAAGAAGACGATTGACTCGTGACAAATCCGCCAGCGTCTTTCGTCACACTACCCGCCGTCGGCGTGGGTTTGTCAAGTATGTCATTCCGAACGGATTTGGCAGCTCACCCAGCATTTCAAGATTCCGCTTGCTTGTAGCTCGCTCTGCGAATCTCGCGCCGACGGCGCCGATCCTCACCTACTGAACCTGAGGCAACGGTATGGCCTTGCCTGCCAACTGAGCACGCTGTTCGTCCCTGTCGTAGGTGCCGTAAAACGGCGAATTGCCGTCGAGCCAGATGTAGAGCCGCAGCCGATCGGCGGAAGAGAGTTCCACTTTGCCAGAGTGGTTGTCATCGTCGAGGATTTTCGTTAACGGGCTTTGGTCCGTTCCTGTTTCTCCGGGCCGGGTGGCGGTCGTCTGAATGCCTTTGCCCAGCCAGGAGTGCCAACGAACGTACGGCATCAGGTTGTTGTACGATCGAGTGTAGGTGCCCGATGGCTCGCCGCTCAGGATCAGAGGGCTCTTTCCAGACTGTTCGGTTCCGTCGTGACAACGGACGCAGTGGCGGTCCAATACCGGTTGAACGAGTCGCGGATAGCTAAACGGCCGGGTACCATCGGGTCCGGGTTGGATCTTCGACGGCGCCCGCTTCGACGCTAGTGTTATGCGAGACCGTGGGGGCGTGCCCGGACGTTCGTGACATCCCACGCAGCCGCGACGTTCACCGGGCTGGAGGTAGGTGACGCTTCGCATACTCTGCACCGCTCGGCCCGCTTCGTCCACCGCTTGGAAGTACAACGGTTTGCGTGCCGGCGCTCGGAAGTAGGCCGAACCGTCGGACTCGACCGGCACCGTGCCCAGCAGCATGCGCGCACCAGCTTGGCGAGCGTACCCAATCGGCGGTTGGTCGGCGGTATGTGTTGTTTTGGGCAGTAGTTGAAACACACGCAACTGGCGCAGAGGCCGGGCTTCCGGCAATTGCATCAGGCTCCAATTGACGTCGGACAGAAAGAACTCGCCCTCGTCTCCTAGTTCCGGGTTCAATGCGCCGGGAATCGCCGGGGGCACGGCTCGCGGTGTCAGCGGAATCGCACCCACACAGGAGATCCCCCCTTCGCGGTAGAGTAATTCCATGTTGCCGAAACGATCGTAGTAGTACAGCCCCAGTTCGCCGTCTCGCTTGACCCGTGGGCCCCATCCCGGCAACGGATCGAAACTGAACGACACCAGGAAGTAGTTCTCCGAAAGCGGCCAAGGGCTGTGAAAGAAACTGCCGGGCCAGCCGGGAGCCTCGGGAAAGCAGACTTCGGGCGTGAGCGTCTGGAGACAGTCGAAACGGTCCTCGCCTGTGGCGGGGTCCAACCTCACCTGCGCCGGATCCAAAACCACCAACGAACCGCCGATCGGCGAATGATGAGCCCCGGCTACGAACACGATCCGGTTGGATCCAGGGATCGCGCGAGGCTGAAAGCACGCGCTGATCTGTTTGGTGTAGTTGCCGAAAAGAACCTGCGGGTTGCTGCCATCGGAATTACTGACCCAAAGGCCGTGGAAGTGAGCGGCGGACCGATCTACATAATCCCATCGCGAATAGACGATCCTTCCGTCGGCCAACACCGACGGGTTCCATTCGTTGGTCTCGTGAAGAGAAAGCGCCCGTACACCATCCCCCGATGCGTCCATGCGGTGCAGCGTGTACGTGGGCACCGGTTCGTAGTCGCCACCGCAACGGCAAAACCCGCCTCGCCGCGTTGATAGAAACGCGATGTCCCCGCTGGGCAGGGGGCAAGGGTCGAAGTCGTCGTCCGGCCCCTGGGTCAGTTGGCGTAGATTGCCACCGTCTCTGTCCATAGCGAAGATGTGAAACGTGCACCTATCGGGCGAGTAGTAATTCAGCTCCGCTGGCACTGAAGCCGCCGGTTTCAGGAGCGTCCAGTCGCCCACCGTCCGAGCATCGCTGCGATCAGCCACCTCCGCAAAGGCGAAGTAGACCGTGCGCGCGTCGAACGACAACGCCAACGTCGCATAGTTTCCACGGGGCAAGCGATCACCAGTCAGATCACGGGCCTTCAGAGACCGACCCGGCTCCTCCAGCACGTACACGCCCCCGCCTGCCATCCCGACGTAGTTGTAGTAGTACCCCACGAACTCATGGAGCATCTGGAACACAAAACGGCGGCGTTTCAAGAACACGATCTGCGTGGATGCCAGCAGAGGATTCTTCAGAGCCATGCTTCGCGACACGGACCGGACCTCGCGATAGAGAGCTAGCCGAGCGGCCGCATCGAGCGATTCGATGCGATTCACCTCGCCTCGCAGCCGCGCCAGGGCGTCGGCTTCTGCGCTGAGCTCCGGAGGATTCGGCATCTGCACAAGATCGTCCCGAAGACGCTCCGCCCGCTCCAACACGCCCCGAATGACCTCGGGCGAATCAGGGTCTCGGCCCAACCTGCGTTCTTGCGCCATCCAGTCGGCATCGACCATGGCCGGAAAGCCAGCATCAGGCGGACTTGCCGTCGCCATACTGCCGACAAGGGCCCCAATTGCCAGCACCTTGACTAACATCGCGCTGCCAATGTGTCGCATCTGACTGAACCTCCGGCTGTCACACGTGGAAAAAGATGGCCTGGAAAGGCTCTCCTACTGTGTTTTCTTTGCAGCGTTCGGGTAAATTGTCAATAGTTGCGACTAGACATCCTCACGAATCGAACACCTTACCATGAAAATCATTGAAGTCACTTGCCAAGTACTCCGTATTCCGTCTGTCGAAGCGAAGACGGCGGCCAGCCAGGACGCGGTGCTGGTCCGCGTGCGCACAGACGATGGTCTGGAAGGGATCGGCGAGGCCGATGCGTCGCCGGAGGTGGTCAAAGCGGTCGTTGATGCTCCGTTCAGCCACAACGTTGCGTGTGGTTTGCGCGAGATTCTGGTGGGCGAGAACCCGCTGGAGACCGGGCGGCTTTGGCAGAAGATGTATCGGCGAACCCAGTACCTCGGTCGCACGTCGGTGACGATCGCTGCCATGGCCGCGGTGGATATGGCCTTGTGGGACCTGAAGGGCAAACACTACGGCGAACCCATTCACTGTCTGCTTGGCGGCAAGCACCATGACCGCATCCGGGCTTATGCCTCGATCCTGTTCGGCCGCGACGGATCGGAGACAGCCGAGATCGGGCATCGTTGGACCGAGATAGGCTACCAAGCCGTCAAGTTCGGCTGGGAACCGATGGGACAGAATGAAGCCCTCGACATCGACCTTGTGCGCGGAGCACGCGAAGGGGTCGGTGACGCCACGCTGCTGGTCGACGCCGGCTGTGTCTGGGATGCTCGAACCGCATTGCGGCGAGCCCACGCGTTTGCCGAATTTGGCATCGAATGGCTGGAGGAACCGCTGCAGCAGGCGGACATCGACGGGTATGCCTGGTTGCGGGACCGGTCGCCTGTGCCAATCGCAGCCGGCGAAGGCGAATGCGGGCGCGAGTCGTTTCGGCCGCTGATCGACCGGCACGCGCTGGACGTCTACCAAGTGGATCTGGCTCGCAACGGATTCACCGACGCGTCGTACATCAAGTCGCGCGTGGAAGAGATCGGCGCTCGCTTATGCAACCACTGCTACACGACCGCCGTGACCGTAGCCGCCAGTCTGCAGTGGCTGAGCACGTACCGTGATGCGTTTCTGTTCGAGGACTGTGTCGAGGACTCGCCTCTGCGGCACGAACTGACCGACGAAACCGTACAAGCCAAAGACGGCTGGATCGAAGTCCCGGATGGCCCCGGTCTCGGCATCACGCTGAACGAAGATGCGGTAGCCAGGTATCTGGTCAGCGAATCGAAGTAGCGTGCTTGGCCGTCTGCCGACTCCGTTGTGCGTTGGGGGACGCGCGTGCTCGGAGGACTCGGCTGCCAAGACGGTTCCAGCCAAGATGCAGCGATGGCAGGGCGGGCGGATTCCGCGATTGTAGCATTGCGGGTGCCATCGTTGGATGCGGCTTGATCGACTATGGGACGTCCAGGGCCTGCATGCTTGGGGCGGAACCGCGCTCGGCGACGCCGGCGGGACCGGGTGAACGAATCGTCCGGGCGGGCGAGCGAGCGAGCGTTTGCCGGCGCCGGCGCGCGGGCTAGTTCGGGAACATTATACGTCTTGACGCACCTGTCATAGTACGTTGGATCTTCCTGCGGAAGGAGCACCGGTTTGTGGGCGCAGCCCGCTTCGTCAACGTAGCTGAAGTAGATCCGTGCAAAGACTCCGTCACGCCGCTTGCTGGCAAACGCAATCCAGCGGCTGTTGCTGGACCAGCAATGCCAGGACTCGCAACGGGGGCTATTGGCAGCCAACCGGTGGTATTGGCGAGTCTCGACGTCGAGCAGGTACAAGTCACTCGATGGCTGGTAGGCCGGGAAGCTGCCGTAGTCCGACATGCAGAACAACACCCATCGACCGTCAGGCGACACCCTTGGCTCTGTGATGCTCAGCCCCGTGTCCTTGGCCAGGAGCACGGGTTCGACTTCGCCCCAGCGCCCGGAGTCCGCCTCGTACCGAATTCGCATCAGATCGTAGCGGACCTCCGCGTAGCGGTGTACCGGTAACGGATCGGTGCTGCAGAAGTACAGAGACCGACCGTCCGGCGACCAAGTGGGAAACGTCTCCAGGCGGTCCGGTTTGGAGATGTTGGGCGTGGTGGTCACGGTGTTCGAACCGACATGGTACAGGGCCAGGTCCGACTCCGCGTCGAAGACATCCCGGTTTTCGTCGGCCGCATGGAAGAACTGAGAAATCAAATTTGCCGAGAACGCCGCCAAGTCCCCGTCGGGATGCCAAGCGGTATACGCTGCCTGCGATTGCGTAATGCGCCCGCGGTCCGACTCGGGAGTGCGAACCAACGCGCGAGTGTCGACTTTGCTGACTTCGCCCTCCCGGACCACGATCATCCCGCTCCAGTGAGGCGTATTGGCGCCGCCGCGGCAGTGCAGGATCATCCGGTCGGGATGGTTTGGTGCAAAGGTATGGCAGTTGATACAGCCGCCCTGGAACGATCGGTTGCTCAGAACAACCGACTCATCGTAGGTCTGCAGATCCCGTTGATGGATCGCCAAGTTGACGCGAACTATATAGATTGGCCTCATGAGCCGATAGAAGAGGTAACGGTCGATGTCCGCATCGGCAATTGTGTTGACGATCGGCTCGAACCGAGTCCACTGCCCGTCCGCCCGTCGTACACAAATGTCGAAGTACAGCTTGCGGCCCCGATTGGCGCTCAGCAACTTCTGCCATTGGGATAGGGGAATCGAGATTCGTGGGGTTCGGCTTACGATATGGATTACCTGGTCTTCATCCGACCGGATTCTCACTCCGTAGACCTCCCCCGGTTCGTTCACCAGGAAGTTTGGCGGTGCAATGTTCGGCGGGAGGACCACGTCACTGTAGTCGGGCCGGATTCGCGGAGGCCGATCTACAGAACTCGCGTTCTCGAAATCGATGGTGACGTGTTTCCACGTCACGGCCAGACAGAAGCCCAGGAGAATCAGCACACTCGCCGGCACGATCCAGTAAATAGCACGTTCTTTCATCTGCAGAATCTCGGTCATCTGGACGGCATGCTGTTTCTGCCGAATACACAGAAGAAGTAGCTGTCGCCAAAGTCGCCGTGCAGCGCGGCGAACGCCTGTGGGGCCTCGTCGCTCGAGAACTGTTGGACAGCATGCTTGAATTCGCTATGGCGCCGTCACGTTTTCGAACTGATCATCCGTTCTCCGATGTCGCTTTCTTGCGATCCAATAGCCGTCCAATGGACCACCAATGCTTCCTGGCAATGCCGTGGCAAGCGATTTCCGTCGAAATCGTCGAAACGGTGTAGATTCGCGATCAGTTTGTCAAGCTGTTGGGTCAGGAGATAGTGAGCCATCTGGTATTCAAACGCCATTCGATTGCGCGGGTTTCTTTCGAGAAGCCCCTGTAGCATGCTTTCCAGAGACTTGATGTCGTCGACGGAATCACGAACCACCATCAACTCGCGACGCGAGGCGACCGCGGACACGCTGGCTAGCCCTGGATCGTTGTCGAGTTGCCGGCGGCGGCGATGTGCCCATTTGCTGTGCAACAGACTGCGTTCCAGCAACGCAATGAACCTCCGCGCGGCCTCCGGCCTTCCTTGAAGCACATTGATATAGATCAGTCGCTTCAGGATACGGGGCCGGTCACCGTAAATCTCCAGTGCTTCGTACGCCATGTGCTCGGACTCGTTGATTCGTCCGAGTTCGAAGAGTATGTCGCTACACTGCCGGGGCGTTGTCTGAGCCATGAACGTAGCGTCTTGGGCGACAAGGGCCAATGTCCGTCCGTTCAACGACTGAGGATAGCTGAACATCCGGTCCAACAGATCGCCTTTGAAATATAGGGCCCGGTTGACATGAAACTGGGTCCGGATGTCCAACAAGCGAGAGTCCGAAGGCGGAAGACGCCGAACTTGCGTGAGGACGTCGTCCCATTCTTGTTGCTCGGCACTGTAGACCATCTGCAGCAGGCACTTCTTCGGTGAATCGAACAACACAACGTCCGCAGCGAATACCAGTGCTACCAACGCCGCCGATTCGACAAGGGAACGGAGCGACGAGGAGGGCGCATGCGGACCACGGGCATCTTCGGCTGGAACTTTCCGGCGGCTCTGAGGCTTGCGGCTGGAGACGGGCAACCTGGCGCGGCCCCGGCGCCATAAGAGTGAAACGGCGGCGACAGGAAGAAACACCAGCAACCCGATCCACATCATCCATGCGGCTGGAACCGACGACGGGATCGCCAGCCAGTGTTCCTGATAAGCGGGCATCAGTCCTTGGTAAGCCTGGGTGACGTTCAAGTCGAACAACCATACACCGGCCGCCATGGGGACAAGCACGCCGCACAACACACACAATAGACCCAGCGGAATATATCGCTTGACCCTCAGCTCAAAGATCCCACACAGGCAGGCGAAAACGAAATACAGACCGGCAGCCACGTAGTACGCAAACGATGATGCGATCAGAAACGCGGCGAGCCTGACGGCATCGGGGCTGGTGCCGATCCAGACGTACGCGCTGGCCAAGACCAGAACGGCCAACAGGCCCACGCACAGTTCGACGGGGTGGCCGTACTGACCGAGCATCATGAGAATCAGGACGGCAGGGATCAGCGAGGTCAAGTGGTTGTCGACCGCTGCAATGCCCCGGAGAAGATGGCGAGTCGTCGCACAGATTAGCGTCGCCAGCAGAGTCACCACCAGCGCGCCGAGCCAGTCGAATGCAAACAGTGGCGATAAGAAGGCAGAAACGTACTCGACCGGTCCCCCTGGCCAGCCCGTCAAATCCGCGAGAAGATCGTAGTCCCACAGGAAAACGACCGGATTCTGCAAGTACAGAAGCTTCGTCTCAATGCGCATACCACTTTAGGCGATCCTATTGCCTTCTTGTCGGTTCAGGTACAAAGATCGAAC
>CAZURK010000053.1:0-62122 GCA_964623055.1 uncultured Pirellulaceae bacterium | reverse complement strand
ACATGGAGGAATTCCGCACGGTTGCTCGGCGAGGTCTCTCGTTCAGCCGAATCGGGCAAATTCTAGTCGAGGAGTCGGTCCTCGGCTGGGAGGAGTTGGAGTTGGAGGTCGTTCGCGACGCCAAGAACCAGTTGATCACGGTTTGTTTCATCGAGAATGTAGACGCCATGGGCGTGCACACGGGCGATTCGTATTGCACCGCTCCCATGTTGACCATCGACGAAGAACTCCAGCAGCGATTGCAGAAATACTCGTACGCCATTGTCGAGGCAATTCAGGTTATCGGCGGCACGAACATCCAGTTCGCCCACGATCCGAAGACCGGGCGCGTTGTGGTGATTGAAATCAATCCCCGGACATCTCGCTCGTCGGCACTTGCTTCCAAGGCAACTGGGTTCCCCATCGCCTACGTTTCGTCGCTGTTGGCGGGCGGGTTAACCATGGACGAGATTCCCTACTGGCGCGATGGCACTTTGGAGAAATACACGCCGTCGGGCGACTATGTGGTGGTCAAGTTCTGTCGTTGGGCCTTCGAGAAATTCCCCGGGCTTGAAGACAAATTGGGCACCCAAATGCGTGCTGTGGGCGAAGTAATGAGCCTGGGCAAGACCTACAAAGAGTCGTTTCAGAAGGCGATCCGTTCGCTGGAGACTGGTCGGGCCGGTTTGGGCTTCGCCAAGGACTTCAACGAACGGCCGCTGGAAGAACTGATGACCATGCTGGCCGAACCGTCCTCCGAGCGGCAGTTCATCATGTACGAAGCGATTCGCAAAGGTGCCGACGTGGAAGCACTGCACGAACTGAGCCACATCAAGGCCTGGTTCATCGAGCAGATGAAGGAACTGGTCGAACTGGAAGAGGAGATGCTGCAGCACAAAGGCGGTAAACTGCCTGACGAGTTGCTGGCTCGTGCCAAGAAGGACGGTTTCGCAGACAAGTACCTCGCCAAGTTGCTAGACGTGCCGGAGCCGCAGATCCGCCAGCAGCGCACCGCGTTTGGCGTAGTCGAAGGCTGGCACGCCGTGCCCGTTAGCGGCGTGGACGACGCCGCCTACTACTATTCCAGCTACGTTGCTCCTGACACGACCGAAGCATCCCCTAACCGTAAGGTGATGGTATTGGGAGGCGGCCCCAACCGCATCGGCCAAGGAATCGAATTCGATTACTGCTGCGTCCACGCAGCCTTCGCTCTACGCGACGAGGGCGTCGAGTCGATCATGGTCAACTGCAACCCGGAGACGGTTTCGACCGATTTTGATACCTCCAACAAGCTGTACTTCGAACCGTTGACGGTCGAGGATGTCCTGAGCATCTACGAGAAGGAACAGCCCGAAGGCGTGGTCGTCCAGTTCGGCGGTCAGACGCCGCTGAACATTGCGGCCGAATTGGCCGAGGCCGGCGTGAAGGTCTTGGGAACGTCCCCGGAGACCATCGACCTGGCTGAGGACCGTGACCGGTTCCGACAACTGATGCGAAAACTGGGAATCCCGCAGCCGGAATCCGGTATGGCCAGCAATCTGGAGGAAGCGATCGAGGTCGCCAACAGGATCGGCTATCCGTTGATGGTACGCCCGTCGTTTGTACTTGGCGGTCGAGGCATGGAGGTCGTGCACGACGAACAGATGCTCAAGCATTATGTTGCCGCGGCGGTCGACGTCTCGCCGGAACGTCCAATCCTGATCGACAAGTTCCTGGCCAACGCCATCGAAGTGGAAGCCGACGCAATTGCCGACGGCGAGGATGCTTTTGTTCCGGCCGTCATGGAGCACATCGAGCTGGCCGGAGTCCATTCAGGCGATTCCGCGTGTGTGATTCCGCCCATCAGCCTGCCTGCCAAGCACATCGACACCATCTACCAGTACAACCGAAAGATTGCCATCGAGATGAACGTGGTGGGGTTGATGAACATCCA
The DNA here is from genome assembly GCA_964623055.1 of uncultured Pirellulaceae bacterium. Classification (GTDB taxonomy): domain Bacteria; phylum Planctomycetota; class Planctomycetia; order Pirellulales; family Pirellulaceae; genus JADHUC01. The sequence goes on along the minus strand of CAZURK010000053.1, from coordinate 60,210 downwards.
GTACGCGATTCACGAGGACACGGTCTATATCCTAGAGGCGAATCCTCGTGCCAGCCGCACCGTGCCGCTGGTGTCCAAGGTCTGCAACATACCTATGGCCCGGATCGCCATGCAGGTCATGATGGGCAAGAAGCTCTGCGACATGGACCTGGCCCGGAAGTCGATTCCTCATTTCGGCGTAAAGGAGGCGGTGTTCCCGTTCAACATGTATCACGAGGTCGACCCGGTGCTTGGGCCGGAAATGCGCAGCACGGGCGAGGTGCTGGGGATGGCCAATTCATTTGGCCTGGCCTTCTACAAGGCCCAGGAAGCGACCCAACAGAAACTGCCGCTGGAAGGAACGGTTCTGATCACCGTTGCCGACCGCGACAAGCCTGCCGTTCGCGAGGTCGCCCGCCGCTTTGCGGAGTTGGGTTTCAAGATCAAAGCGACCAACGGCACTCAGGCTTTCCTCACCGAAGCGGGGATCGAGTCCGAGCCGGTCGTCAAGATGCGCGAAGGGCGGCCCAACATTGCGGATGCCATCATCGACGGCGAGATCCAACTGGTGATCAATACGCCCCGCGGCAAAGCCAGCAAAGCCGACGATGCCTACATCCGGCAGACGGCAATCAAGTGCAAGGTGCCGTACGTGACGACGCTGGCCGCGGCAGTTGCCGCCGCCAAGGGCATCGCCGCATGCCGTAAAGGTCACGGCCGCGTGAAGAGCCTGCAGAGTTACCACGCCGACATTTCGTGAGGTGTCGCGACGAGTGTAGGGTGGGCCGAAGCGGACCAATGCCGAGGAGCGTTGAACGACCAAAACGTTCGGCGAAACGAGAAGACGCCACAGGGGATAAACCGAGCGGCGGCCCACCGGGACACGTATTCCACCGCTATTCAGGCCGCATCGTGGCGAACGACTCGGGCGCCGATCCCCAGGTTGGTCCCGGCGATGCGAGGCCCGCCGGTTGGGTAGCGGTTTCCGGTGGGCCGCCGCTCGGTTCTTGGCGATTTGCCGTCTATGGAACTTGGTGACTATTCCCCGAGGCACGGTGGACACGCACTGGTTCGCTCTGGCCCACCCTACGCGGAGATCAAGTTCGGCTCTTTACGTGCGTCGCGTAGACCGTATCGACGTCGGCGATGTGTTCGATGAGCCAGTCTTGGGCGATTTCCAGCACTTCCTCGGCTAGTTCCTGAGACGGTGTCTTGTGCGTGTTGTACTCCTCGACAAACGTGTCGAGATTATTCAGGAACTCGGCGTGGAGCGTTTTGTGCCCGTCAATGCCGGGGAATTCATGTTCTTGCATGAACGCCTCTTCGGCTTGAAAATGGTCCATGGCATAGCTCTTCAGGAACCGCATCGCCTCTTCGACGGCCTGCTCTCCTTCGCTCATCATTATGGCTTCGTGCAGCCGGTGCGCCGCTGCGAAGAAACCCTTGTGTTGCCCGTCGATCTTCTCGATGCCAATAAGGTAATCGTCAGACCACTCAATCAACATGCGTTTGAACTCCGTACGTCTAGTCTGTGAGGTCCGCCGATGTGGGCCGCAGGCGTGTGGGAGCACCAGATGATTGACCGCCCCGCGGGACGAAACCGCCGGTGCCACCGGTTCTGCAATACTCGGCGCGATGTCCAAAAACCGACACCGGGGCTGGCGTAGTTGCCGGCCCCGGCATCGAGGTACGATCGAGGTCTACTCCTGCAGGATCGCCACTGCCTGCTCGTTTTGGGCGTCGGTCATGAACGGAATGCCGCTCACTTCCGCCGTTTCACGGTTGCCTGCCATTAGATCGTCGCGAGCGATCTCAGACAGCTTGAACCGTCTGGCCCCGGCCATGAGTTGTTGGAGGCCGCAACTGAGTTTGTCCGCACAAGTGTACATGGCCACCGCTCCGAACGGAATGTTCTTCATCTCGTCTATGCCGACCTTGTTTTGGACGGGTTCCCACCCGGCGAAAATCTCTTCCGGATAGGTGCCGACGGCCTTCACGTTAGGAGGCAGTTGCTCCCAGTGACCGCTGACTTCCGCACGCTTTTCCGGCTTGAAAACACCCTCGATGTTGCTGCCCAAGAAACCTGGGATCATCGGCGCGCGGCCCATGCAAACCAGTTTCGTGTAAGGCGCGCACAATGCGAGGGCTTTGAAGATGTGATCCTCCCGCGCGAAGCCACCGGCCAGCGAGATGTCCGGAGGCGTAATGCCACGATCGTCCAGCATCTTGCAGTACTCGTACGTCTTGGAATGCAAGTGCAGTGAGGGCACGCCCCAGTGGTCCATCATGTTCCATGGGCTCATGCCGGTCCCACCGCCTGAACCGTCAATGGTCAGCAGATCCAATTTGGCATCCGCAGCGTAGCGTATCGACATGGCCAGCGCTTCCATGCCGTAGGAGCCGGTCTTCAGCGAGATCCGCTGGAAGCCAAGCTTTCGCAGGCGGTCCACTTCATCCATGAAGCCCTGTCGCACCTGGGCAACCGTATCCAGATTGGTACCGCCCAGGCGGCTGTGACGTGCGAAACTCGTGATTGCGCGATTCTCGAATGCTCTTTGCACAACCGGATCGGTTGGGTCGGGATCGACGACATAGCCCCGGTCTTTCAAGAATTTTGCATACTCGATATCCGTGACTTGGATCTCGCCGCCAATGTCTTTGGCTCCCTGCCCCCACTTCAACTCGATGATGACTTTGTCGCCATACTTGTCGATCACGTATTCAGCGACACCGTTACGGGTATCCTCGACGTTCATCTGGACAATGATCGCGCCATTGCCATCAAAGTACCGCAGAAACATCCCGATCCGGCGATCCAGTTCGGGCGCGCTTACGATCTTGCCGTTGCCTAACTCCGCCTCCTTATCGATCCCCACGACGTTCTCGCCGATGACTATGGGAAAACCGCACAGGGCAGCGCCGACGGCGAACGAATCCCAGTACTTCGCGGCGATGAACGTAGAACCAAGCGCACCTGTCATCATGGGTACACTGCACTTGGTCGTCACGTCACTGCCGAAGCTTGTCTCGACCTCGACGTTGGGGAAGATACAGTCATCAGGATCGTTCGAGAGTCTCCCGTTCAGACCGTGGGCACCGTATGCATAGCCCTGAATACGCAGGCCGTGATAGCCGGCCCCGTCAGCTACGACATTGCTGGATCCCGCGGTGATATTGCCGAAATTGCGTGGATACAACAATTTGCGCCCCACAAGCGACGACAGCCAAGTCTCGCACTTTCCTTTGCAGCCAGAATCGCACAAGGTGCACAAGCCCGACTCGCAGGGGTTGCCACGATTGACAGTCCCGAGAGCGTCATTCTGTTTCCGCCACTGGGTCATGATTCCTCCTCTTCCAACTAATCAAACAAAGCGAATCAGCAATACATTGCCGGTCCCTACATCCAAATGACGCAGGAACCAGTTGTTTTCTGGCAGACAAATGCCAATCTGTCGGCTGTCACTATACCTCCCCGGCGCATTGATGAAAAGCAGTATTACGGACAATACCGTAAGATAGTTTGATTGTGAGAATCACTGAAGATCATGACCCAGAGCGGCAGCAAGACGACGCGAATCGGCAACATTGCCGATTCGACCTGCGTTCGCTGACTCCTGCATTCCTTTTCAAACTGGCAATATTGCCAGTTATGCCTGTGGCTCGGTTTTCTCGTCGAGCCACAGATAACGGCATCTTGCGTTTGCTCCGTTGCTGCATTCTCCCTCGTCGTTCTCCCTGCCACGCCATGTGCCTCGCTCCGCTTGACATACACGCCTAGCATTCGGGATCGAGGCCGATTCGACGGTCCGCTGTCGCGTTCCTCGAATCCGAGAATCAGCGACGAGGCTCGCTCTTCCAGGAAGACCTGCTATGCTGCAAAATCTAGGGCTTGGCCCAGGAAGCACGCGTGATCGCTCCGCTCGCAGCGAACTTCGACCTCAATACTGACGGTGAGCCCATGGACAATGGAGTCGTGGAACGAAAGCAGTTGGCCGTACTGAGAGTCCTGAAAGAAGCGGGACGTCCCCTCAGCAGTGCCAAGATCGCCGATCAGTTGTTCGCGTCAGGCTATGACTTGAGTGAACGCACTGTCCGGCTCTACCTGAAGGAGCTGGACAGACATGGGATGACCGAAAACCTCGGCCACCGGGGCCGGCTAATCACGGAGGATGGCTTACGTGAACTGGCTTCGTCCAGGATCATCGAGAAGGTGGGGTTCCTGTCGGCAAAGATCGACCAACTGGCTTGCCAAATGGATTTCGACCCGGCGACGCGAAGCGGCACGGTCGTGGTCAATGTGGCGATGTTTTCGCCAGAGGACCTGAGCGAGTCGGGGGCACTGATGGGGCGCGTGTTCAAAGAAGGATTTGCGATGGGGCGATTGATGGCCCTGTTCGCGTCGGGGGAACGCATCGGCGAAGTGATTGTTCCGGACGAGATGATCGGAGTCGGTACTGTGTGCTCGATCAGCCTGAACGGCGTACTGCTTCGGCACGGTATACCAACGGCTTCGCGTTTTGGCGGTTTGCTGGAACTCCAGGAGAAGAAACCGATTCGGTTCGTCCAGATGATCAATTACGACGGAACCAGCTTGGATCCTCTGGAGATCTTCATTGGCAGCGGGATGACCGACTACTTGGGAGCAATCAAAACAGGCAACGGGCTCATTGGGGCAAGCTTCAGGGAGTTTCCTGCTGTCAGCCGAAATCAGGTTGTGGAGATAGGCGAACGCCTTGTCGAGGTGGGGCTGGGAGGCCTGCTGCGAATCGGCTGGCCGTCTCATCCACTGCTGGAGATCCCAGTGCAGGAAGGCAGGGTCGGCGCCATCATTGCCGGCGGGCTCAATCCGGTGGCTGTCATGGTGGAAAGAGGAAAGAAACTCGATTTCAAGGCCCTGTCAGGACTTGTCGGTTATGACCGACTGTTTTCGTACCAGGAACTCGACGAACGCGTGCGTGATATGGTCTGAGATCAAAGATACCGGCCGAGGGCCTTGGGTAATTCCTCGAAATGGAACAGCCGCGCGTAGTCGAGCAGGCCCGCCAGCGCGCGAGACCGCACGCGGTGCCCCACTTCCTCTAGGATGGCGATTGGATTCAAGCCACCGATCACCACCATGCCGATGCGGCCGGGACTGACGGGGATCTCTAACACGGCTTGGCTCGGCAGACCTATTTCCATGAAAGCCCCCAACCCGACGGCGGACAGACGATCGCCGAGTCGAAGTACGAGATCGCGAGCATCTTCCGGCGTTTCCCGGAAGCTGGCACCTATCAATCCGTTCCCGTCGCGAATAGCGCCCATGTAGTTTGTCATTCGGCCTCGAATGAACACCTCCAAGGGATCTATGCTCGTGCCATCGTAGTCAATCATCTCGACAAAACGCGTGGGCCGTCGCGCTCGGAGTTGCAGCAGGCCACCGAAACGAGAGAGAGTCGGGATGCCATGCTTCAAGAGGACCCCGTTCAGCGTGATCGAACAGACCGTGCAGAAACCAACCTTGTCCGATGGAACGACAGAATCGCCAACGGCTTCGCCTGGTGCCAATAGCGCGAGCCGATTGCCCATGGCATAGCCCTTGGCAAAGACCTTGCACACATCGTCCATACAGGCGGCCAGATGGCGAGGATTGACAAGTGACGTGTTGACGACCACCTGTCCGGTGCGTCTCGCCAAATCGAAGTCCATTGCGTAAGTCATCCGGTCGATCTTGGCCGAAAGATACCCGACGCGCTCAAGCGTCTGCGCGGCGTGCAACTCGGCCAGACCCTTCCCGGTAATCACTCGCCCGCGTTTGCCCCGGGATTCGGTCAAGCCCTCCTTGTCCAATTCATTCAGATAGAGCCGGATCGTTCGTTCGCTGAGATTGTGCCCAGCCACTGCCAATAGTCGGCCAAGATGTGCGGAACTTGCCGGAGAAGTTGATTTTCGGAGCGCATTAAGGATCGCGGTGCGATTGCGTTCTTTCTTGTCCATGAAGGTTCTCCTGGACCGGTGGTCCGCATTGCGAATCGGCAATTTGAATCACTGAGTTGCCGCTAAACCACCGTACACGGCAAGTTCAGTGTCGTCAAACGCGCGTTCTTGCCGAACCACCACATCGAAACGGCATAATTGCCAAATCGTAAGCCGGCACACCAACGCAAGAAATCTACGATATACCGACGGAATCCCTCTGTTTGTGGAGAATAACGTCTTTTCATTTTGATATCATCAGGTATAGTGGCCCTCGCGTATCGGCATTCACATGCCGGATGATTAGTAGTTAATTGCCGAATTGGGGGAACGCTGCACTGACGTCGAGTGATCCGACCGAGTTGGGTGATTAACGAAATGCCCGCTTTCGGCCTTCGCTTTCAGTCGTGCTTGAATGCGGCTGTTTCTGAAACGGAGCCAGTGTCTCTCGTATCAAGTGGGGAACGCGCATGGCGACTACCGTGCAAACAGAAGAAGAGCGGGCTGTCGAGTTGGAGAGGGTCGAGGCCATGTTGGAGGGAAAGGGCACGAGGCCCTTTGACGTGATGGAAGCCCTCCAGGATATCCAGGAAGAGTTCCGGTATCTTCCCGAGGCCGCCATGTGCCGGGTTTCGGAGTCACTGGAAGTTCCGCTGATCGAGGTCTTCCGGCTCGCCAACTTCTACAAAGCATTTTCTCTCAAGCCGCGCGGACGCCATTTGATCACTGTGTGCGAGGGCACGGCCTGCCACGTGCAGGGTTCGCCAAGAGTGGTCGAGGAAGTCCTCTCGCACTTGGATGTCGAGCCGGGAGAGACAACCGGGGACGGCGCCTTTACGGTCGAAACGGTCAATTGCGTTGGCGCCTGTGCTCTAGCCCCCGTGGTGATCATCGACGGCAAGTACTACGACCACGTGACGGCCCCAAAGCTGCGCGATGTTCTGAAAGCAGTGCGGCAACAAGACGAGGAGGTGGCGGCCGATGCCTAGACTGAAAAATGCCGATGATCTTGCCTCTCTCAAGCAGCAATTGCAGGCAGACGGGGCGAAATACAAATCCAGCATCACGATGTGCGCAGGCACTGCCTGCCAGGCTTGTGGTTGCTTGCCCGTAGCGAAAGCTATGGAGGCCGAACTCGCCAAACAGGACTTGGCCGACGACGTCCGCTTCCGTACCACCGGATGCCACGGATTCTGCGAACAGGGCCCACTTGTCATCATCGAACCGGGGAACATCTTCTACCGCAACATCAAGGAAAAGGACGTTGCAGAAATCGTCGCCCGAACACTGAAAGGTGGCGAGACCATCGAACGGTTGCTGTACAAGGACCCCGTATCCGGGAACCGCGTTGAGAGAGAATCGGAAATTCCCTTCTACGCCGCACAGGACCGACTGTTACTTGGCGACAACCCCAATCTGTCGCCGAAGGACATTGGCGAGTACATCGCCCTTGGCGGATACTCGGCGTTGGTGAAGGTTCTTGTCGACATGACCCCCGACGGGATTATCCAAGAGGTGACAGCCGCTGGGTTACGCGGGCGTGGTGGCGGCGGGTATCCCACGGGACGCAAGTGGCAACAATGCCGCGCGGCAGAAGGCGACGAGCATTACGTGATCTGCAATGCGGACGAGGGTGATCCCGGGGCGTACATGGACCGCAGCCTCCTGGAGGGCAACCCTCATTCCGTCCTGGAAGGCATGATCATCGGGGCCTTCGCAATCGGCTCCGGCCAAGGGTTTGTCTACGTACGCCGGGAGTATCCCTTGGCCGTACTGCACATCCAGACCGCGATTGAACAGGCCAGGGAATACGGCCTGCTGGGTGAGGGTATCCTCGGTACGGATTTCAGTTTCGACGTAGATGTCGTTCGCGGCGGTGGGGCCTTTGTGTGTGGCGAATCGACGGCGCTGATGGCCTCGTTGGAAGGCAAAGTCGGGGAGCCTCGTGCGAAAGATGTGCACACGGTCGAGAAGGGTTATCTGGAACAACCGACCACTTTGAACAACGTCGAGACGTGGGCCAACGTTCCCAAAATCATCCTAGAGGGCGCGACCGCATTTGCCGCTCGGGGAACGGACGGCAGCAAAGGCACGAAGATCTTTGCTCTGACCGGCCAGGTCAAAAACACCGGACTGGTCGAAGTGGAGATGGGTACCACTCTCGAGAAAGTCATTTTTGACATCGGCGGCGGCCCGAAGAACGGCCGGCAGATCAAGGCGGTGCAGACCGGTGGTCCTTCGGGTGGCTGTCTACCTGTGTCCGAATTCCACTTGCCCTTGGATTTCGACGCGCTCTACGAAGCAGGGTCGATGATGGGTTCCGGCGGCATGGTGGTCATGGACGACTCGGCCTGCATGGTCGATGTGGCCAAGTACTTCCTGACCTTTCTTCAGGACGAATCCTGCGGCGCCTGCGTCACGTGCCGAGTTGGCGTGGGGCGCATGCTGGAGATTGTCACCGATATCTGCGAAGGCCGGGGCACTCTGGAGCAACTGGACCTGCTGGAGGACTTGGCCTGGACGATTTCCGTTGGCTCGCTGTGCGCACTGGGAAAGACGGCCGCCAATCCCGCCCTGTCAACATTGAAGTACTTCCGGGACGAGTACGAAGCGCATATCGAACAGCAACAGTGTCCAGCATTCGTGTGTCGTGCACTGTTTCACCTTTCCATAGATCCGGACGAGTGCGCCCAGTGCGGCGACTGCGAGGAAGGCTGTCCCAGTGACGCAATCAGTGCGGATGACGCAACCGCGGAGCTGAGCATCAACGATGACGGGTGCACGCGGTGTGGGCTTTGTATAGAGGTGTGCCCGAGCGAGGCGATTAGTAAAGTGCCAGGAATGCAACATGTGTGAAACGGTTACTATCACGATCGACGGCGAAACGGTTGAGACGACCGAAGGGACGAGCGTGCTTGCGGCGGCCCTGGAAGCGGGGATCTGTATTCCGAATCTGTGCTTCTTGCCGGAGACTCCGGCGACTGGGGCTTGCCGTGTCTGCCTGGTCGAAGTCGAGAAGAACGGTCGGACCAAGATGACCGCCTCCTGCACGCTGGAGGCCAAAGAGGGCATGGTGATCCATGCCCACTCGGACGATGTGCTGCGGGCCAGGCGCAACATCGTCGAACTCTTGTTGGCGGAGGCTCCTGAATCGCCCGTGCTCGAAGCGATTGCGGAACGCATGGAAGTGGAGGAAGTCCGCTATCCGGAGCGCGAGGAGGATTGCATCTTGTGCGGCCGCTGCGTGGCAGCATGTGCCGTGGTCGCGGGGACGGGGGCGAAAGGGTTTATCGGCCGAGGCAGTACCCGCCATATCGGATTGCCCTTCTACCAGGACAAGTACTGCCAGAAGTGCGACGAGTGCAAGGAGCGCTGCCCGATGGACATTGCACCGGTATCTAAGAGAGGAAAACCCGGAGGCGTGTGCGGATCAGAGCTTTCCAAGAACGATGAGATCCCGGAGATCTGCGACGACTGCGTGCTCGCATGACAAAGTTGAATGAAGTAATCACTACCACTCAAACAGAAAAGGGTATGAAATGGTAAATCTGCAACGACCGAACTCGAATGAATGTCTGGAGACGGAAAATCGCTCGCACAGCGTATCGCCTCAATCGGGCCTCTGCACGCGATGCATTGACGGCTGCAAAGGCGGCTGTGATGTTTGGAAGGCTTCCTTCCGCGGGCGTGAACTCCTGTACCCAGGGCCCTTTGGTACCCTGACCGCCGGTGGCGACAAGGAATACCCCGTCGACTACTCCCACCTGAACATCATGGGATACGCGTTGGGTGCCGAAGGGCTGCCTGACGGTACGCCTGCCGACCCGGACCACGCCAAATTCCCGGCCGTCAGCACCGAGACGGAGTATGGTTGCGCCGAGAAAGTGAAGCTGAGAGTGCCCGTTTTCACGGGTGCGCTCGGGTCAACCGACATCGCGAAGAATAACTGGGAACATTTCGCCGTCGGCGCGGCCATCAGCGGCATTTCGTGCGTTTGCGGCGAGAATGTCTGCGGAATCGACCCCGGGCTCGAGCGGGACTCGAATGGCAAAGTGACAAATTCCCCCGACATGAAGCGGCGAGTGGAGACCTATCGTCGCTACCAAGAAGCTCCGTACGGCGACATCATGGTCCAGATGAACGTCGAGGATACACGTCTGGGCGTGGCCGAGTACGTGGTGGATAAACTTGGGGTCACCACCATGGAACTGAAATGGGGCCAAGGCGCCAAGTGCATCGGCGGCGAGATCAAGGTGGATTCGCTGGAACGGGCTCTGGAGTTGCAGAAGCGAGGCTACATCGTTACCCCGGACCCATCCAACGCGGCCATTCAGGCGGCGTTCAAGGCTGGTGCGATCAAGGAATTCGAGCGTCATTCCCGGCTGGGCTTCGTGGACAAGGAAGGGTTCATGCAGGAAGTCGAGCGGCTGCGCGGTTTGGGCGCAAAACGCGTCACACTGAAGACCGGTGCCTACCCGATGCGCGAACTGGCCATGGCCATCAAATGGTCGTCTGAAGCCAAGATCGACTTGTTGACGATCGACGGATCGGGCGGCGGCACGGGGATGAGCCCGTGGCGCATGATGGAGGAATGGGGCATCCCCACGTTTTACCTGCAGTCCATGACGAATGAACTGATCGGGATGTTGCGGGAAAAAGGCGCCTATGTGCCTGACATCGCCATGGCGGGCGGCTTTTCCACCGAGGACCACATCTTCAAGGTGCTGGCCCTGGGGGCTCCTTTCACGAAGGCTGTCTGCATGGGCCGCGCCCTGATGATTCCGGGCATGGTCGGCAAGAACTTCGAGGAGTGGATCAAGATCAAGAAACTGCCCAAGGAAATCAGACACTACGGCGGCACCAAGGAAGAGCTGTTCGTCTGCTACGAGGAGGTCAGAGAGAAGTACGGAAGCGAGACCGACGAGATGCCCCTCGGCGCAATCGCGCTGTATAGCTTCGCCCAGAAGCTCCAGGTTGGCCTGCAGCAACTGATGGCCGGTGCTCGCCGGTTCAACGCGACCTGCCTCAGCCGTGACGACCTGTGCTCGCTGACGGAAGAGGCGGCCAAGGTTAGCGGGATCCCCTATGTCATGGATGCCTACCGATCGCAGGCCATGGAGATCATGAACGGCAATGGAGCGGCGTAGTTACCGAAAGGGTCACTAAGTCCGTACGCCAAGCCCACAGGTTTCGACCTGTGGGCTTTTTTCGTTAGCCGTCCGAACTTGCGTCCGCGGCAACAGCAGATTGGGGCGAACAGGGTTGATTGTTCACAGATACCGCGCATTTCATGTACAATCGGCATCAGGCACGAGAGTTACGGTAAAATGGATCGCGGTCCTGTGAGATTCAAGTTCCTCAGCAATCTGCAAGTCAAAGTCACTTTGGCTTTTCTACTGGTGTCATTGATCCCGTTGGGGACGGCTAGCATATTCTCAGTGCGGACAGCCAATGATGTTGTTGAGAGTATTGTACAAAACCAGCTTGAGAATGTTGCTGCCGAGAAACAAGCTCTCCTCGAACGATGGATCGCGGAACGAAAGGCCGATCTGGAGGTACTGGCTGGATCGGCCCTTGTCAAGAAGATGAATCCTGCCGACGTTGCTGCGTATTTTGAACTGGTGGGGGAGCAGTACGGGGTCTACAAGCGTTTCATCATTGCTGGCCTGGATGGTCAGATCATCTATGACAGCAGCAGGTCTTCCGGCGTTTCGTGCGAGGGCGAGACGTGGTACGACGAGGCCGCGGCCGGTCGACCGTATATGTCGGACGTTGCGTTGGAAGCGACCGGTCAGGAATCCGTGTTTCGCCTCGCCACACCGATCCGGGCTTCGAACGGCCAGCCAGATGGTGTCCTCTGTGTTGTCGTGAGCACACAAGCCATCCTGAAACGCGTCCTGCGTGTGCAGTTAGGCGAGACGGGAGAGAGCTACTTGGTCGACCGGTCGGGCACGTTTCTCGCCCATAAGGACCCCCAGCGAATACTGAAAGAGAACATTGCTCAGTCAGGCAGTTTCCTTCAGATTTTCCGCGGAGCGGAAGGACAGCCGGTCTACAGGGACTACCGCGGCATCGAAGTGCTAGGCGCCTCTCGTCCCTTGGCGGGGACCGACTGGTATGTGGTTGTTGAGCAGGATCGGGACGAGGCCTTCGCCAGTTCGTACCAGTTGCAGCGGAACATTTGGGTCGTGATCACGTTGACCGTTGTTGGCGCCACGGGTTTCTCTGCGTTACTGGCGTGGTACGTGGCGTCTCCGATCCGAAGGCTCAGCGAGGCTGCCCGGACTCTGGCCCGGGGAGATTTTGAAAACGCGCTTCTGGACGCGCGGACTACACGACGAGACGAAATCGGGACGCTGTATGCCGCTTTCGAACACATGGCCGATCAACTCAAGGACCGCCATTCCAGGCTGGAGACCCGCGTGGGGCTGACCGAGGCAGAGCTAGAGAAGGTCGAAGCCCAATTGAAAGGTACTTTGGAGGCGGCTGCGCGGTCCGAGCGTCTTGCTGCCCTGGGACACTTGGCTTCCGGCGTGGCCCACGAGATCCGCACGCCGCTGACTTCCTTAAAACTCTTCTTGCAGTCCGTCCAGGAAGACATCGCCATTTCCCCCGAACAGAGCGAAGATTATGAGATCGCGATGCGGCAAGTCACCCGGATTGAGAAAACGATTAACCGTTTTCTCGATTTCGCGCGACCCCAAGAACCAATCCTTGCCGACCTTGATTTCCTGGAGTTGGTGGACGATGTATTGGAGGTGATCCGGCCGCGTGCCAACCAGCAGGAAGTCGAGATTAGCGAGCGCATCACGCCGGAACTGCCCAGAGTCCAGGGCGACATACGGCAAGTAGCGGCGATTCTCGTCAATCTACTGGTGAATGCGTTGGACGCGATGCCTGAGGGCGGTCGGCTGACGATCGCGCTGACAACGGAGGCCGCCGAACCAAGCTCGACAGACCCTGCCTGGGTGCGGATCGACGTTTCCGATACCGGATCGGGCATCCAGGAAGAGGATCTTGGTCGTTTATTCGAACCGTTTTTCACGAGCAAAGCGGCGGGCTCTGGTCTGGGGCTGGCGATTGTTAAAGGCACTGTCGAGCGACACGCCGGCACCGTGTGCGTCAAGACACAACTTGGCGCCGGAACCACTTTCTCGGTTCGCCTACCGGTGACGCCCCTATAAAGGACAAAAGCGAATGGGCAAGATTCTGATTGTCGACAACGACGAAGAACTCGTGCACTTCCTCACGCGGCTGTGCGTGAAACAGGGCTACGAGGTTGCGTCCTGTACGGACGGAATCTCCGGCCTGGAGCGTGCCGAGTCCGAGGCATTCGACTTGATCCTTCTCGATTACAAGATGCCTGGATTGAATGGTCTGGAGACCCTAGCGGAAATCAAGCGGGCCCAAATCAGGACTCCCGTGATCGTGATGACGGCTTTTGGCACCACCGAAACGGCCATCGAGGCCATGAAGCTTGGCGCGTATGACTACCTCCTGAAACCCTTTGACAGCGAGGGATTGAAACGACTGGCCGCAGACGCACTGGAAGTCAATCGCTTGATGAAGGAAATCGTCAGCTTGCCGAACTCCATAACCAAGGTTTTCCCCGCCGTAAGCGGCTTGGTGAGAATCGTGGGCACTAGCCGCCGAATGCAAGAGGTGTTCAAGACCATCGGCCAGGTGGCGGAGAAGGATGTGACGGTGCTGATCACCGGCGAGAGCGGCACGGGCAAGGAACTGGTCGCCCGGGCGATTTATCATCACAGCCATCGTAAAGAGCAACCGTTCATGGCGATCAACTGCGCCTCCATTCCCGACACGATGTTTGAAAGCGAGCTGTTCGGCTACGAACGTGGTGCGTTCACTGGGGCGTACCGTTCGTACGTCGGCAAATTCGAACGCTGTGACGGCGGTACGCTTTTTTTCGACGAGATCGGCGACATGTCTTTGAGTACCCAGGCGAAGGTCCTACGTGTACTTCAGGAGGGAGAATTCGAACGGCTCGGGAACACGGAAAGCATCAAAGTGGATGTCCGGATTCTCGCGGCCACCAACAAGAACCTGGAAGAGGAGGTCGAAAAAGGGAACTTCCGCGAAGATCTCTACTACCGCCTGAAGGTCATCTGCATCGAGCTGCCACCGCTCCGCGATCGACTGGACGACATCTCGGCACTCGTCGAGTATTTTGTGGGTCGTTTTTCGGAGGAGTACGGCAAGTCCGTTCGCTACGTTGCCGACCAGACAATTGGCAAACTTCAATCGTTACCGTGGCCCGGCAACGTGCGCGAATTGGAGAACCACCTTCGGCGAGCCGTTCTGATGTGCAAGGGAGATGTGCTGCTCGCCGAGCACGTAGGTCTTGAAGCCGAGCAGGAAACTGCCTCCCAGCCGGACACGCACGACGAACGGATCCGCCACTTGAGACAACGGATTGCCGACCTTGTCCCGGAGATTCTCCGGTTAGCTGACCAGCAGGTCCACGCAAACGTCATGGACTTGGTCGAGGAGGCGCTGATCACCCGAGCGCTGCAGGAATGCGGGTACAACCAAGTTCACACGGCACGGATGCTGGGCATGAGTCGCAATACACTGCGCCACCGGATAAAGAGGTACAACCTCAGCCCGCCCAGTGAATGATCACGCCCTGGTGTTGCCCCAACACCATCGCTGCTCAAAAACTGAACAGTTCTTCAAGTCGTAGCGACGAACCAAGTTACGGGATTCGCCGCCGCGGGCCGGTCAGAAGCTCTGGTGTTCTCTCAACACGACGTGCTTGCTCCGATGAGGCTGACAGACGGATTCGCTCCTCCTAACCTTGTCTGAGCAAACGACTTGCGAATCGTGGCCTCCAGCGCGTCCCGTTGCGGCACAGATCTTGCAACAACGTGACACAGAGTTCTTCTTGCGTTTGTCGATCCGCCGACAGATGGCAACTCCACCAAGCCACGCGCGTGTGCACGCCGCTGCCGTTAACGAGAAACAGCGACGACAGGCCGGTGGCACAACGAAGGAGGATACAGCATGCCCGATACACTCCAATTGACCGAGGACGCCCGCTTGGAGCGAGTGCTGAAGGTGAATGGCCGCTCCGCCGAGAGCGCGCTCAAGAACTTCCGCTACGTAGTAAGCTCCGTGAACGACGACGCGCTGAAAGTCTGGACGGAGTTGTGGAATGAGTTGAGCGAGGGTGTGACGCCCGGCGGGTTCGTGACGCCGGCAATGAGCAAGGGGTTCGTGCCATCCTGCGGCTGGCCGGAGTTCCTGGAAAAGGCTTGGTTGCTGAAACACTACTTGGACTACATTCATCGTTTCTGCGACGCGTCAAACGGGTCCTAACCCGATCGTCCAGCGAGGCATTGTCCATCCAGCGCGGTCACCGAGTGGCCAACAGGGCAACTCGGATTGCGATTCCTTCTGACAACAGAAACCAACGAGGCAAAGAAAGACGATGAACGAGACCACCGTAACAGCTCCTCGGAAAACGCGCGATGGAACATCGAGCGCCGTGAATGACTTCATGGAAAAGATCGTGGTCAAGAACCCGGGCGAAGTGGAGTTCCATCAGGCGGCACGGGAAGTAGTGGCTTCGGTGATGCCCGTCGTGGAATCCAACCCGGTCTACCAGGAAGCCAAGATCCTGGAGCGGCTGGTCGAACCAGAACGTGTGATCATGTTCCGTGTCCCTTGGGTGGACGATCTGGGCGAAGTGCATATCAACCGCGGATTTCGCGTGGAGATGAACAGCGCAATCGGGCCGTACAAAGGCGGGTTGCGATTCCATCCCACGGTCAATCTCGGAGTATTGAAATTCCTAGCCTTCGAGCAAGTCTTCAAGAATTCCCTGACGACGCTCTACATCGGTGGCGGCAAGGGGGGATCGGACTTCGATCCGAAAGGAAAGAGCGACAACGAGGTGATGCGGTTCTGTCAGTCTTTCATGAGCGAACTGTATCGCCACATCGGCCCCGATACCGATGTACCGGCTGGCGACATCGGTGTTGGCGGGCGGGAGATCGGTTACCTGTTTGGGCAGTACAAGAAACTGTCCAACCGGTTCTGCGGTGTGTTGACTGGCAAAGGTCTCAACTTTGGTGGCTCGCTGATTCGACCTGAGGCCACCGGCTACGGTGCCGTCTACTTCGCCGAAGAAATGCTCGCCACCCGCGGCGATGGTCTCGAAGGCAAGGTCGCTGTGGTATCCGGCTCCGGAAACGTCGCCCAGTACACCACGGAGAAACTGCTGGAGCGCGGAGCGAAGGTTGTTACCATGTCGGATTCGGGCGGGACGATCGTTGACAAGAACGGCATCGACGAGGAAAAACTCGCCTGGATCATGGGGCTGAAGAACGTACGCCGCGGCCGCATCCGAGAGTACGCCGAGCACTTCGAGGCAGCGGAATACTATCCGGACAGAGACCCGTGGGGCGTCAAGTGCGATCTGGCATTCCCCAGCGCAACGCAGAACGAAATCGACGAGGATAACGCCAAGACGCTTGTTCGCAACGGCTGCATCTGTGTGTCCGAAGGTGCCAACATGCCCTCCACGCCTGCGGCGGTCGATGTGTTCCTCGATGCCAAGATCCTCTACGGACCGGGCAAAGCAGCCAACGCCGGCGGTGTGGCCGTTTCCGGGCTAGAAATGGCGCAGAACGCCGGCTGCCTTCGCCGGTCGCGCGACGAAGTGGATAGCCAACTGCGAGGCATTATGCGGTCGATTCACCAAAGCTGCGTCCGCTACGGCAAGAACGGCGACACCACGGATTACGTCCAGGGAGCGAACATAGCGGGGTTTGTGAAAGTCGCCGACGCGATGTTGCAGCAGGGCGTTGTGTGAATACGGTTGGTCGAGTTCTGACCTGCGCGTCGGTATTGAGACGGGTAGCCGAGAATAATCGAATGAAAACCAAACAGCTCGCCGTGCTAAAGGTCCTGAAGGAAGCGGGCAAGCCGCTTAGTAGCCCCAATATCGCCAAAAAGGTCGTCGCGTCAGGGTACAACGTGCGCGAGCGTACCGTGCGGCTGTACTTGAACCAAATGGACACGCAAGGCCTGACGGAAAACCTGGGCCACCGGGGACGTCTGATTACAGAGAGTGGGCTGCGCGAACTCGCCTCATCCAGGGTCGTCGAAAGGATCGGAGTCTTGTCTGCAAGAATCGATCAGATGGCCTGCTCGATGGACTTCGATCCGGTAACACGAAGAGGCACGGTGGTGGTTAACCTGAGTCTGTTCTCGCCGGAGGATCTTGTGGAGTCGGCGCGGCTGATTGGTTGCGTGTTCAAGGAGGGATTCTCCATGGGGCGACTCATGGCCCTGCTACCGCCAGGCGAGCGTGTCGGGGAAATGACAATTCCTGACGGTATGGTCGGAGTCGGTACGGTGTGCTCGATCACTCTCAACGGCGTGCTACTCCGACACGGGATACCCACGGTTTCGCGTTTCGGGGGCCTATTGCAGCTTCGGGGGAAGAAACCGATTCGGTTCGTCGAGATGATCTACTACGACGCAACTAGCCTGGATCCCCTTGAGATCTTCGTTGGAAGCGGCATGACGGACTATATTGGGGCGACAACCTCCGGAGACGGCCTCATCGGAGCAAGTTTCAGGGAGTTTCCCGCCGTTAGCCGCAATCAAGTCATTGAACTCGCACAACGTCTGGACGAGGTCGAGTTGGGAGGACTGTCTCAAATCGGATGGCCGTCCCATTCGCTTCTGGGTATTCCGGTCCATGAAGGAAGAGTTGGTGCCATCGTTTTCGGTGGATTGAATCCAGTGGCGGTCATGGTGGAAAGAGGAAAGAGATTGTATTCTAAGGCCCTGGCAGGACTGCTGAGTTACAACCGGCTGTTTCCGTACCAGGAGCTGGATCAGCGGATCAGCGAAGTCGCCTGATGCCTGAAGGGAGCCGACATGGGAACATCTGCATTAGTCGTTGCGATCAGCGCCGGTTTCGTGGGGGCGTCGATCCCCGACAAAGTCATCGAGAAGCAAAACGAGGCTTTTCAGCGTTACTGGGATACGGACCTCGTCTGGAAGTTCGACGAATTGCCTGCGAAGGGCAATGTGCCGAAGTTCCGCATCCCGTACTCTGGCTGCATCTATACGGATCGGGGAGGCGGCACAATCTCGGCCATGCGCAAATACGATCTCGCGTACCACCGTAACCGGTCTCCCGCAGCATCGTGGGAGCAATGGGACACGGGTCCTCAGAGGAATAGGAACAACGGGCAGCGTTTTGGGCTCTTCGCATTTGGAGCCAGGCGTGTGCCACGTTGGTACGGCCACTGCAACGGTTGGACCGCTGCGGCCATTCGTCATGCGGAACCGACGAAAACCGTCCGGCGCAACGGAGTCGTGTTCACCCCGGCGGATATCAAAGGCCTGCTTGCCGAGATCTACATCTACAACGAGACGTTGAATCTTGCCGGGTCGAGCTACACAATTAATCCGGGCACGTTTCATGCGGTGCTCGGAAACTGGCTTGGCCGCGGTGCCCATCCGATAGGCATGGAAGCCGACCCGGGCGAAGAGAAGTGGAACTACCCCATTTACTCCTATGCGTGTTCGTCTGCGAAGCGCCCGAACAACCAAGTGGAAGTCAAGATAAACCTAGCCTACGCCAAGGACTCGGGCGGCGAGTATAACGAGAGCCCCCGCAACCGTCGCGTCAAGTACTTCCACTACACGCTGAGCCTGAACCAAGAAGGCGAAATCACCGGTGGCTACTTCCATCGTGACAGCGCCTTCATTGACCTGCTCTGGATTCCCGTGGATCCCAAACAGGGCGGCCACAAGGACAACGAGCGTGGTAACCCCTACGTCAACGTGAAAGAGGTGCTGGCGATTTGGCGCGCGTCGGTCGACGAGGAAGTGCGCAAGAAATGGCCGGTTATTGACCTGGCGCCGGAAGACCAAATCCTCGATGTCAGCGCTATCGAGGGCCTCGTGCCCGTCCAGAGACTTGTGAAGGCTCAAGAGCCGCAGACCGCCGTCGCCGCCAGAAAAGGCGATTCCGATGAAACCGACACGGAGGCGGTTGCCGACGAGACTGCTGGCGAGTCGGCCACCGAAGAAGAGACTATCGGCGAACGGGACGCCGTCACGCCGGACGCCGCTGACACCACTACCGAGTTACAGCCGGCTGTTTCCTTACCAGGAACTTGATCAGCGGATCGGCGAAGTTGCTTGAAAAGCGACGTTCGCGCGTTTATGATCCTCTCGTCGCAGTTGCTTTCTATACGGACTTCGCCCCTGGGCTCTTGTCAGTCAGGCAACTGCAGTGTATTTCGCGGGAACACCTGAAACGCGGCACCAGATCCAATGAAGTTGATCATTGCACTCATTCGGTCCAGTCAGCTCGAGTCGGTCAAGGCTGCGTTGGCCGATGTCGAGATCTTCCGGCTGACGGTGATGGACTGCCAGGGATTCGGACGCCAGAAGGCCCCGGCGGAGGTTTCACGCGGGAGCGAGGTTACCACGAATCTGCTCCGCAAGGTACAACTTCAGATCGCGGTCAACGAAGAGCACGTCGAACGGACAGTCAAGGCGATCCGCGAAGGCGGCCGGACCAGCGAGAACGGCGAGGTTGGGGACGGCAAGGTTTTCGTCCTTCCACTTGAAGATTGTATTCGCATACGCACCGGCGAACGAGGCGACGACGCGATTTGATGGCCCCTCCGCGCTGTGCAACTGCAGCATGTGGGAGGTCGGGCGAGACTACTCCACCGGATCGACCATCGGCGGAGGAGGCACAAGCGGAGTTTCCATGTCCGAGACACGTATGGCAGTATCGGAAACGCGTATGGCAGTCGGCTCAGATTGAAGGCTGTGGTCGTCAGGACAACAGCAACACGCCGAAGTCTGGCAGCCAGCCTGGAAAACGAGCGATCCGATGGCCAGGAGAATCAAGAGTGCAGCTTGCTTCATCGCGAATCCCTTCCTGTGCTTTAGGAGGCCGTCCGTGAGTACAACCCTCATTTGCCTGACAAGTGGCAAGATCGGCATTTCCGTCACCCGCGATTAGACGAACACATGTCTCCCCACCTGAGGGACTCAGGACGTTCGGTATGACCCGATCGACCGACACGAGCCGAACAACCGTCAAGACTTACCAGACCGACAGTTTCAAGACTGGTGACGACGTTGGAATGCTAAGACACGCGTTTGAGATTTCGGGTTGATGTGAGCGCGGTTCGGCGCTGGTACACTGTCCGAGTGCGAGCAATTGGGCATCTTGCCAGGATTAGGGAGACCGTGCCATGAGATCACAAATGAGGCGACTGTTACCGGTTTCGTTCCTCTTGGTAGGCACCATGATTGGCTGCAAGGACGAGCCGCAACCGGTCGTCCAGGAGCGCAAGACTGCCGCGGAAAAGCCGAAATCGGCACCCGCCGAACCGAAGGCAGTGGAGAAACCCAAGGCAACGCCACGAGAGTGGAAAACGGCAGCCAATGGACCTTTCGGCAAGATGGACGCGGTGGAGAAACCAAAGCCCGTGCTGGATGAAGCTGTCGTTGCACAAAGAGAATACAGCCAAACATCACGATTACCGCTCAGAATCGCGAATAGCTTTGGCATGCGCCTGGTGTTGATCCCGGTGGGCGAGTTCATGATGGGCTCGCCACAGTCAGGCGGCAGCGTGCCGCCCTGGGAGAGACCTCAGCACAAGGTTCGGATTTCCAAGCCGTTCTACCTGGGCGCGTGCGAAGTAACACAGGTGGAGTACGAAAAGGTGATGGGGAGGAATCCGAGCTATTTCAAAGGCCCCGGCAACCCGGTTGAGCAGGCGTCTTGGATCGACGCGGTCGCGTTCTGCAAGAAGCTGTCCGCTGAAGAAGGAAAGACGTATCGCCTGCCAACCGAAGCCGAGTGGGAATACGCTTGCCGCGCGGGGGCTACGACGCGGTACAGTTTTGGCGACGACGTGGCAAGCCTTGAACGGTACGGTTGGTGTCGCTCGAACAAGACGTATCCGGTGGGAATGAGGAGGCCCAATGCCTGGGGGCTTTATGATATGCACGGGAACGTTGGCGAGTGGTGCGTTGATCGGTGGGACGAGAACTTCTACGCTACATCGCCAGCGGACGACCCCCGAGGGCCCGAGACGGGCTCGCTCCGAGTGATCCGGGGTGGCAGTTGGAAGGACGAAGCTGGGGGCTGCCGCGCGGCAAACCGCAGTGGGTTCGTGCCGGCGGGCCGACTGCAACACGTAGGCTTTCGTGTGGCCGCCGATCCGTCTCAAGAGGACGTATTGCCCAGTCCCAAAGCAGATCGCGTCCGGCAACCGCGCATCAGCGAGACTCGCCACCGCACTCGAGGCATTGGCGAGCCTCCAGAGTACGCAACGGCCGACCGCAGCGAGGACAGACCCTAGCTTCCCGCGGTGGCCTGCGTGTCGAATTGCCGGGTGACTCTTCCTCGTGCGCCGATCCCTCCGACAAGACATCTTCTCCGCGTTCGGCTTGCCGATGGTCGACTTGGGTGCGCCAACAATCGACGCACAATTCGAGACCTTCGGGCGCCAAGCCCGGCCAACGTTCGTGAAACCCCGGAATCTCGTCAGCCGCGATCACATGGGTGCAGATGCCGCAATTGGGGCAACGAGCGAATTGCATCGATCAAGGAGATCCTTCGGTCACCCAGAGGTTTCCAGCCGTCAAGATGCGGGCAACCACATCTTGCCCCGGTGTATCGCAACCCGAGCACGGCTGCGAGGAGGGTGTCGGGCCGGTGGTGTGTGAACGGTGTTTTCCCACGCTAATCATGAAACGTCCACCCCAGTGTTCTGAACGCCTTGCAGACGGCCGTGACGTTTCGGACATCGGTGGAGAGCGAGAACTCCACTGAGGCCCTATCGGGCTTGTTGTCGCTGCCTATTCGAAGTGCAACGGTCACATCATCTTCGCCAAGCACGAATCGGGCCCCGTTCTTCTCGTCGTCTACGCTACAACACAATCGAGAGGCATCGGCTAGTTTCTTTCTCAGTTTCGCCACCGAGAGAGCAGGGACGCTAGCAGGTCGCTGAACCACAAGGGTAGAAGGCATGGCCTTATTCCGGTCGTGGGGAGGGATAACGCAATGTGGGATGAATCAAACCTGACCTTAGCGGGGAGAACAGAGCGCACGACTTTTGTGGTGTAAAGTCAATACTAACCTGGAGTATTCAAGGACTTGGGTGATCACTCCCTGGAAAGGCCACGCGACGTGATGTGAATGGATGAATATGATGATGTGTCGTCGAGGTAGTGTTCTCGCTGGCCAAGATGGATGCTCAAGGTCATGGCAGGCGAGAGGAACGAGCAGATTCACGTTTGTCAAATAGGGAGGTTGCCATGTCCGTTGCCCACACAAGTCGAATTCGGATCGAGAAACACGAGGGGCCACACCGCACGGCCCACGTCGAGAACTTCGATGATCCGCTGCACTTCGGCATTCACGGGGGAATCAAGCATTTCTACCAAGACAAGTATGGCCGAGAGATCACCGGACCCGAGTACCCCGCAACGCTTGACCATATCATCGCCGGTGTCGCCGGGTGACTGACCGGCACCTTGGGAGCCGCACTGGATGTGCGGGAGGTCAAGTCGGCAGGCAACCTAGTGGCTGATGTCGAAGGGGACATCGAAGACGTTGATGGCGTATTGAAGATCACAAAGATCCGGCTGAAGTATCGGTTCAAGATCCCGACCGGCAGCCGGGACAAGGCGGAGCGCGCACTCGAAACCTACGCGGACAAATGCCCCGCCTACCTGAGCGTGAAAGGTTGTATCGACTGCACTTGGGAGGCAGTCATGCAGGAAGAATAGAGCCCCAACATTGGTTGGCGCTCATTCTAGACCGCTTCCGGTCAAGTTTGGCGCATCGCACACTAGCCCGAAGCGCAAGCGAGGTAGTAGGTTATGTCCCTCGCTCGCGCTTCGGGCTTGTGTAGTCTACGCCTTCAACTTCCTGGGCCGCGCCTACTGGCTCGTGAGTTGGCGCAACGGCGAGCGCGATTCTTGACCGCAGCCGTTTGCCGGATTGATAGAACATGTACAGCTTCTTGCCTTCCTGAATGAAGCACGGCGACGCCACTCTTCCGTGGTCAGGTTCGCCTTTCAATGCGGTGAACAGATGGTTTACCGCCCCGATTTCGTGGAACTTTGGGTCGATCTCCACCGCGCACAAGCTGCGTACGTCGCCCAGGTGCTCGAATCGCGAGTGGCAGACCACGTACAACCGCTCCCTCCACGGGAACAGCCATGGCGACACTACGTTGCCGGACGAACTGCGGGGCAACGCGGCGATTAAGGGTTCCCTTCTGGTCTCCCAGCATCGGGCATCTTTCGACCAGCCCAAGTAGATGCGCCGATTACCCTTATTGTTGCCCATCAGCAGGATCACGTAGCGGTTCCCGAGGCCGGGAATGCTGTGCTTGAAAACGCGTGCATAGGAACACTCGGTGATATCGTCGAAATCACTCGTCGAGACCGCCACACCTTCATAGGCAAAGCGAATGCCGTCTGCGGACGCCGCATAGCGTGTTGTGCTGTTTTCCCCGTGAAACCACAGGAACAGCTTCTGCTCACCCTCGATCCACAACGCGTGTGGCGAGGAAACGTGGCTGACGCGATAATGTGGACGCCACTCCCGGCTGATCACGGGGTTCTTCTCGTATTCTATCCAAGGCCCTTCAAGAGAATCCGCATAGGCCAGGCAGATGCCACCCGGTGCGTTGTGCGGGGCATAGTACATGTAGTAGGTTCCCCGCGGTTTCTCGAAGAACTCCTTGGCGTTGATCACGCTCGGAAAAATCACGTCGTTTGCCGGGTTGTATTTCAGGTCCTTGAAGTCGATGGCTATCCCGCGACGATCAAACACAGGAAGATCCGGTGTGCCTTGTTGTTCGGCGGCGGTGGACACCAGCGGCAGTACGAGTGAGATCAGCCAAATGCGCGCTATCGTCATACTATGTCCTCTCGCCTCCTGGTGCGGAACCTTCACGCTTTACCATTCTCCGACGCCGATGTACGCAATTGAATCCGCTCGGATCGGCGAGAACAAGACCAGGCACGTCGCCCAATCCTCTTCGATCGAGCAACTTCGCAACAATCTTCGAGGGATACGGCGGCAATGCGATCATTTGGGGTTTGCAGAGCGGCAGTGCGGACACAACAATGGAATCTGCTACAAGATCGCAATGCCGTGACGCCAATGTCTCTTGATCCGCAAGCCAGGAAACTGCTCGACCAAATCGCCCGGGCTGGTATAGCGCCCTTCCATACGCTGACGCCGCTGCAGGCGCGCGATCAGATGTTGATGGCCAGCCGCTTTGTGGGATCTGCAGAGGATGTCCATACTGTCGAGGATCGCGAGGTGCCCGGGCCTGGCGGCGCGATCCCGATACGCGCCTACCGCCCGAGCGAATGCGATACGTTGCCGGCGGTGGTCTTCTTTCACGGCGGCTGTTGGCTGATGGGTGACATCCGGACACACGATGGCTACTGCCGCGCGCTTGCTAACCGATCCGGCGCGATCGTCGTTTCTGTTGACTATCGCTTGGCCCCGGAACACAAATACCCGGCCGCCGCGGAAG
This sequence comes from uncultured Pirellulaceae bacterium, assembly GCA_964623055.1. Classification (GTDB taxonomy): domain Bacteria; phylum Planctomycetota; class Planctomycetia; order Pirellulales; family Pirellulaceae; genus JADHUC01. The sequence goes on along the minus strand of CAZURK010000053.1, from coordinate 35,698 downwards.
ACGCGTACGCGGCGACTCGCTGGGTGGCGGAGCATGCGGCCGCGATTGGCGCAGATCCGCAGCGAATCGCCGTCATGGGTGACAGCGCCGGCGGTAACCTGGCCGCGGTGGTTGCATTGATGGCCCGCGATCGAAGCGGCCCGTCGCTTGCCTTTCAATTGCTGGTCTATCCCATCACGGACTTCAGTTTTGACACTCCCTCGTATCGCGAGAATGCGACGGGGTTTCACCTCACTCGCGATGATATGGCTTGGTGTTGGGGCCACTACCTGACCAACGAGTTGGAGGGCTACGAGCCCTATGCCTCGCCGCTGCGAGCCGACGACTTTCGCGGGTTGCCCCCGGCACTGATTCTGACGGCCGAGTACGATCCTCTGCGAGACGAAGGCGAGGCGTACGCACGCAAGCTCGAAGACGCCGGCGTACCAGCAACTCTCAAACGCTACGATGGCATGATCCACGGTTTTGTGCGGCGAACGGACCTGCTGGACAAAGCCCGCGAGGCTCTGGATGATGTCGCCGCTGCGCTACGCGAAGCCCTCGGCATTCCGTCAGGCGCAAGCTGAATGTGGCGCGTTTTCGGTAGCGGAATTCGCAAGAATTCCGACGTTCTCCCGCCGATGTCGGAAGTCTTGCGACTTCAGCTACGAATACCAAAACACGCGTCTACTGCCAGTCTTCGGTCTCGTTGACCAGAAACTTGTTCATGGCTGCACGATCTACTGCTACGCCCAGTCCGGGAGTCGTCGGAACGACGGCATTTCCGTTTTCGACCTTCACGGCCGTCTCGAACATCTCGTCGCGCAAGGCGTTCGGAGTCCGATCGTATTCCAGCACCGGAGGCGTGACGATAGCTCGCCCCGGTTCGCGGTATGTGGCGGCCAAGAAATGGGTTGCCGCCGCGAAGTTCAACATGGTTCCCCACACGTGAGGAATCACGTTGATCCCCATCGCTGAAGCCACTGTGCGGATCTTGATCGCCTCGGAGATGCCACCGCAGTAGGCAAGATCGGGCTGGGCAATCTGCACGCCACCTGGGGCCAAAAGCTGCCGGAACCCGTATCGCGTTTGCTCGCACTCGCCTGTAGCAAGTGGAATCGACACTTGCGCATGTAGCTGGGGAAACAGCTCCGGATGCTGGGGCGACAAAGGCTCCTCGAACCAGGAAAAACCGGCCTCCTCCAGCGCTCGCCCCACACGAATCGCCTCGGGCAGATCGTAAGCGTGGTTTGCGTCGGCCATCAGTGTAGCGTGACGCAAGGCCGCGCGAACGCACTGAATCAGTTCGACATCGAATTTGACACCGCGGCCGACCTTGATCTTCAGCTTGTCGAACGCCTGATCCCAGAAGCCGACCGCTTCAGCTACGACGGCTTCGATCAGGGGACCGTCGTCCAAGTCCTTGAAGTACATCTTGGTAATGTAGCAGGGCACCACATCGCGATAACGCCCACCCATCAAATCCGACACGGACAGACCCAGCGTTTTCCCCTTCAAATCCCACAGCGCCATATCGATGGCGGATATCGCGCCCATCATCGGCCCGGTGCGAGCGAAATCCAGCGATTTCTGCCACATCTCGTGCCACAGCACATCCGTATCCATTGGGTTGCGTCCCAAGAGCAGCGGCGCGTAGTAGCTGGTCACAGCCGCCTGGCTTACTTCGGCTGGACCGTAGCAGTCGCCCCAGCCGCTGATCCCCGAATCGGCAACCACTTCGACCACCATCGCGTTGCGCGACCTGAAGGTCAGTTGGGAATAGGAGAAAGGCTCCTCCAATTCGCAACGAAGGTGATAGCTCCGAATACACTCGATCTTCATGGTTCACCAATGCTAACGGGCCTGACCACTGCCGCAAGGCCCAGCTCTGCAAAAACGCGACGAAACGATGCATCTCATGCGGCCCCACATGAGACGAATTCCACGGCTTGGAGGCCTCCGTCAGACTGTTTGTAAAGACGCTCTCCACCGGTCGACCATGATACTTGCCGAATCGTGCTCCTAGGTGTACAACCGCCGTTACACCAATGGGAAGAAGCGGTACGGTCCATCGGACACATAGGCCCAAAGGAACAAGGATGCACTCAAATGATCGGAGCAATTGCTGGTGACATCATTGGGTCGATCCACGAAGGTGCCGGAACGAAGACGAAGGAGTTTCCGCTGTTCGGACCACACAACTGGTTCACCGATGACACCGTTCTGACGATCGCCGTGGCCGATTGGATCCTGCACGGGAGTGATCTGGTCGACTGCCTGCACGATTACTTTCACCGCTATCCGCAAGCCGGGTACGGCGGCACGTTCATTCAGTGGGCGGCGCGGCGTCTGCGCGAGCCGTACGAAAGTTGGGGCAACGGGTCGGCGATGCGTGTCAGTCCGGTCGGTTTCGCGTTTGACACGCTCGCTGATGTGATGCAACACGCCGAACGTTCGGCGGCGGTTACGCATAGCCACCCGGAGGGCATTCGCGGTGCGCAGGCGACCGCGGTGGCGATCTTCCTTGCGCGGACCGGCAGCGACAAGCCGTCTATCAAGCGGCACATCGAAGAGACCTTTGGCTACGATCTGTCCGAACCGTTGGACTCGATCCGCGAGACGTACTCGTTTGACGTGTCCTGCCAAGGATCGGTGCCGCAGTCGATCGTAGCGTTTCTGGAAGCCGCCGACTTCGAGGACGCGATCCGGAACGCCATCTCGTTGGGCGGCGACGCCGACACGATGGCGTGCATCGCAGGCGGAATTGCCGAAGCGTTTTGGGGCGTGCCGGGCGAGATCGAAAAGCAGACATTAGACATGCTGGATGACCATCTGCGAGACGTAGTCCAGGAGTTCAAACGGCGGTTCCCAGGACAGGAATCCCAGACGGACAGCGGTACGGATCATCCGGAGTGAGCAACACGACTATGAAACGACTCGTCCGATTCTTCGCCAGCGTGACCGTCACCCTTCTCTTGGTGTGCCTCGCCAACGTCTTCCTTCCTCGTGGAAGTCAGGCCGCACCCATTGCGTCAGCGTCTCAACCGAGGCCGAGCAACAATTCGCCCAACCGCCCAAACATACTGATCATCTCGATTGACGACCTGAATGACTGGACCGGCTGTCTTGGAGGGCATCCGCAGGCAAAGACGCCTCACATCGACCGTTTGGCGCAACGCGGGACAGTGTTCCGCAACGCCCACTGCCAGGCGCCGATATGCACACCCTCGCGGGCTTCTCTAGTGACGGGTCTGTATCCATCCACTACTGGCCTCTATTTCCTGCAACCGGCACTGGAAGCATCCAAGGTCGCGAACCAACGTCCACACCTGCTTCGTCATTTCGCCGCGGCCGGTTATCGCACGATGGGGGCCGGCAAGTTTGTTCATGGAGGCAACGACGGCAAGCACTATCAGGAATACGGCGGCGGGATGGGTGGATTCGGGCCGCTGCCGGAAACGAAGATCGCGTATCCCAATGGAGTGAGACTGTGGGACTGGGGACCGTTCCCGGAAGACGAGAGTCAGATGCCCGACAAAAAGATCGCCGATTGGGTCACCGGGCGACTGAGCAAAGAGTACGGCGGCCCCTTTCTGCTCGTCGCCGGATTCTGGCGACCGCATGTCCCGATGTATGCGCCGCCGCGCTGGTTCGACCAGTTTCCGTTGCGTGAAGTGGAATTGCCGGAAGTGTCGAAGAACGACCGTGATGATTTGTCGGAATACGCGAAGATACTCACGGTGGGACATCCCGCGCCGCGTCACGAGTGGTTCGTCGAGCACGATGCCTGGCGCGGGGCTGTACAAGCTTATCTGGCCAGCGTGGCGTTCGTCGATCACTGTGTCGGTCGCGTGCTGGATGCGCTGGATGCGAGCCAACACGGCGATGATACGATCGTCGTACTATTCTCCGACCACGGCTGGCACCTGGGCGAGAAACAACGCTGGGCCAAGCGTTCGCTTTGGAACGACAGCACGCGTGTGCCGTTGATCGTCGCTGCTCCAGGTTTTGAAGGAAAGCTGGCCAGCGATCGACCTGTTGGTTTGATTGACATTTTTCCGACGCTCGTGGATCTGGCCGACCTGCCACCGCGCGACGATCTGGAGGGCCGAAGCCTGACAACGCTGATGAAGAATCCCGATGCCGAATGGGATCGGCCCATTCTGACAACGTTCACTCCGCACAACCACTCGCTACGGTCGACTCGCTGGCACTACATTCGCTACGGTGACGGCAGCGAGGAACTCTACGACCACGAACACGATCCGCACGAGTGGCACAATCTGGCCGGCAAACCTGAGCAGGCCGAGCTCATCGCCAAGATGCGCCGTTTCCTGCCCCGGCAGAATGCCAAACCCATCATCGGCAACTGGCAGAACTGGGAGATCGAGGCTTGGCGGGAAGCGAAAAGCCACGCCGCGAAGCCCGCTCCGGACGGGAAGAACTGAGGGCGCCCGCTAGGGTAGTATTCTTGATCTGATGTCCTGTACAAGACATGCCTTTCTGGATACAATGTCCAGGAGGGTCTCTGAGCAAGGTTTCGGGCTCCCTGCTGCGTTTGGGTCTGCGGCGAATATGAGTTCTAGAACGGAAAGGTGAAAGTATGTCGGAAAAGGCCGGCCCCAGAATCGAGCGTTACCGTGGCTTCAAGAAGGCTGATTCGTACAAGGAATTCGTTACGGCCGGAGATCTGGGCGGGACGAAAGAACGTCTTGCCCTGTACGGACGAGACAAGCGCGGCAATATCGAGATCATCATAAGAGTGAGCTGGTTCTACAAAGACGTCAAGAGCATTGCCGATATTTTCGTCGAGTACCATCGTATCCTCAAGAAACGTGGCCTGCGTCGGCCCAAGAGAGCCGTCCTGGGATGCGCTGGGCCTATCGAGGATGGTGGGCGATACTGCAGGCTCACTAACATCAACCTTGAGGTTTCGACTGCCGAGTTGGAAAAACTGGGCTTGAGCGTCGAACTCATCAATGATTTCTTCGCAAACGCCCAGCAAATTCCTTGCCTCAAGAAGAAAGAACGACAGAAGATCCGCCACAACTGCAAGCCAGAGAATCACGACGCCAAGAAGAAATCCAAGAACCGTAAGTGCCGAACCAAGGTGGTCCTTGGCCCAGGAAGCGGGCTGGGTGTTGCACCGGTGTTTTGGGACGAGGAGAAGAAGGCGTACTACTCGCAGCCTTCGGAAGGGGGCCACAAGGCGTGGAGCCCCAGGAATGACCTGGAATGGTCGCTGTACAACTATCTCAAGGATCACGTGGCGGACGGACGCGACCCGGACGTTGAACTAGTGGCCTCGGGCAAGGGATTGACGAACATTGTAAGGTTCCTGTGCTACGGCAATCTGCCGAAGGGCACAACGCCGGAAGAAATCGAGGCCCTGCGCGAAACCCAAGATTTCCGATGCTTCGTAGAATCCCTCAAAAAGGAAAAGGCGCAGAACGCCGGAAGAACGATCATCGAGGCATACGATGATGGCAAGTACACGGTCGCGTTGGAGTGTGCCATACAGATCTTCGTCGATGCCGTTGCGGCCGCTGCCAGGGACGCGGTCCACGATTTCTGCGCCTACGGCGGAGTCTACGTGTCAGGCGGGAATGCACGGAGACTGAAGGAGCACTTCCTATCTGAGAGGTTCATGGAGGTATTCGACCTGTCCTACGAACACCGGGATAAGCTTCGCCAGACGCCTGTTTACCTGGTCACATCCAAGACGTTGGGCACAGATGGTGCTGCCCGTTATGCATTCAGCAAGATGTAGTACACCTATTCGGCCACGGTTTCGTTTCGTAGCACGCCGATCTTCTCGATCTCGATTTCGATCACGTCACCGGGTTTGAGCAACACTTGGGGCTCTCGCGCGAATCCGACGCCGGGCGGGGTGCCGGTGAAGATCACGTCGCCGGGCTTCAACGTACAAACGCCGGAGATGTATGCGACCAGTTCGTCGACTGGAAATATCAATTGCTTCGTGTTCGACTTCTGCATCGTCTCGCCGTTCAGGCGAAGCTCGATATCCAATTGGCCGGGGTCTCCGACTTCATCCGCTGTGACCAACTCGGGCCCGATCGGGGCGAAGCCGTCGAAGGTCTTGCCCATCAGCCATTGCCCGCCCGGTTTGCCCAACTGCCAATCGCGAGCTGATACGTCGTGGCCGCAGGAATAGCCAGCGATGTGATCCAAAGCTTCTTCCTTCGGAATGTGCCGGCCTTCCTTGCCGATGATCATCACCAGTTCGGCTTCGAAGTCGACCTGGCTGCTCAGTTTCGGCAGAACGATCGGGGCGCCGTGAGCTGAAACGGCGGTGGGAAACTTGTTGAAAATCACTGGTTCGTTGGGGATCGGTGAACCGGATTCGGCGGCGTGGTCGGCATAGTTCAGACCGATACAAATCACCTTCTCCGGATCGGGTACCGGAGCCAACAGTCTACCCGGCTGCTGGTCGAGCGGCCGACCATTCGCGATTGCAGCCTGGGCTTGTTGGAGTCCGGCGGCTCCCTGCTCCAGTAGCAGCTTCATGGAAGTCGGTAGCGCCGGATCGGCTTCGTTCAGGTCCACATAGCCACCATCGCCAGCCCCGGCGATCCGGGGGCCCGCCTCGCTTTGATAAGTGATCAATCGCATCGCAAGAGTCCCTCGATCAGAGAGTGTTCGCCAGCCGTAGGAATGTGAGTTCTTAACCGATCACTTGGCAAGAAGCAAGGAGCCCGTCTGTAGCGGTTGTTCCGGAGACGCGTACTTGGCGCGGCCTGACGAAACACACAGTCCGTTCATCGCGCATGTTCCGGCGAGATAGGTTTGACGGGGGGGGCCAAGCGACCTAGGTTTTCTACGACCGCCGTACGCAAAATAGCTGGGCAACGAATATGCGCCAAGATATTGATAAACGCCCCTCCCTAGACCAAATCCCGCGTTCGCTCGCGCCCGACAACCAAGTTGACGTCTTGTCGTCGTTGCTGGAGAACCTGGACCAAACGGCTCAGTCTCATTTCCCGGCGCAGGCCAAAGCAGATGTATCTCACCAGAATCGCTTGGCGCAGGTCCGTCTCGGCGTGGCCAGCAGCCTATTCGTCGCCTTGCGGGCCAAGCATCCTAGAACGGCGGGCCATAGCCTTCGTGTTGCTTTGGCATGTTCGTCCTGGTCCATTCCGCTGGAACTAGAGGAGAGGGATCGCGAGGAGTTGGAAATCGCCGGGCTGCTGCACGATGTCGGCAAAATCGGCGTGCCCGACCATGTGCTGTTGAAACCCGGCAAGCTCTCGGCCGAAGAAACGATGCTGATGAACCGGCATCCAGAGTATGCCCGCGAGATACTGGCCTGCTGTGCGTCCCAGCAGATCATGGATGTCGTGTATTACACACCGGCGTGGTACGACGGCCGTAATCAGGACTTTGACCGCAAAGGCGAGGACCTGCCATTGGGCTCTCGCATCCTGGCCATTGCAGACGCCTTTGATGCCATGACCACGGATCATGCCTATCGTCGCGCGATGTCCCGAGAACGGGCAATGGCCGAACTGTTTGCGTACGCTGATACGCAGTTCGACCCGAATCTGGTCGAGCGTTTCGGCGCCTTTGTTGCCGGTAACCATGACAGGCTGTCGGCATCCGTATCGCATCGTTGGCTTCACGACCTGAAGGATACTCAACCCAACGAAACCTGGCGGCTCTCTGCGCCGCTTCCCTCACAACACTGCCTGGATATCACCCCCGGATTCCACGAACGCCTGCTGGACAGCATGAACGACGGTGTTGTCTTTGTGGACGCAAGGCTGAAAATCCTGAAGTGGAATCGCGCGGTCGAATTGCTGACCGGCGTCTCGGCCTCCGGCGCCGAACAGCAACAATGGGATCCCGCGATGCTGCGGCTGCGTGACGAGAACCAGAAGCTGGTCCCCGCCGAGAAATGCCCAGTCATCAATGCTATCAAAGCAGGGGCTGCCTTGAGAAAACGCTTGTTCATCGCCGATTCGCAGGGCGAGCACAAATCGGTCGATGCCTACGCCGCGCCGGTCTTTAGCTCCGACGGTTCGGTGTGCGGCGCTACTCTGCTGCTCCAGGACACCTCATCGCAGGTGACCCTGGAAAGACGCGTGCAGCACTTGAACGAGAAGATCAAAGAAGATCCACTGACCGGAGTTGCCAACCGGGCGGGGTTTGACCGCGCCCATCAGCAGTTCATCGCCACCCATCTGGATCGCGGGACGCCCTACAGTCTGATCATCTGCGACTTAGATCACTTCAAGAAGATCAACGATACCTTTGGGCATCAGGCGGGCGACCAGGCTCTGGTCGACTTTGCCTCACTGCTCAGAAAACACTGTCCCAACGGCGGACTCGTTGCCAGGTACGGCGGCGAAGAGTTCGTGCTATTGTGCCCAGATTGCGACAACAACAAGGCGACAAAACAGGCCGAGAGAACCCGCAGGGCAACAGCCGAAATGCCTCATGCGGCGTTGGACGGCAAGTGCATCACGGCCAGTTTTGGCGTTACCGAGCTTCAGTTTGGGGACACCCCCGATACGATGCTGCGGCGAGCCGATCGCGCACTGCTTCAAGCCAAGAGCGATGGCCGCAATACCGTTGTCCAACTGGGGGCCGGTCTGGGAAGCGAACAGCAGACGGAAGATCACCGCTCAGGCTGGCTGTCCTGGTTCAAAGACAAGCCGGCTGATCAGGCTCTCGAACGCACACTAATCACAGCCGTTCCATTGAAGTTAGCGGCCGAGAAACTGCGAGGATTCGTCTTCGACCAAGGCGCGGAAATCGTCGAAATCGCGGAGAACAACGTCACGCTTCAGATCGACGGAAAGAATTCGCCCGCGATGCAGCGGAGCAGCGACCGTCCCACACCGTTTCTGATCGAACTTCGCCTCGAAGAGACTCATCTGGAGGCGGGACGCACTCAGGGGACTAACCCATCGAGAACCCTGGCCCGGGTGATCATTCGGCCCAAACGCCAACGCGACCGTCGGCGACGCGACGTGGTCGACCGTGCCCGACAGTTGCTCTGCAGCCTCAGGTCCTACCTGATGGCACAAGACTACTCGGCGTCGAAGCACTAGGTGTGCGGCACACTACCGATCCACATTTGGCCATTCCTGCGTAACGCTGACACATTGGCGTCGTGTCGGCAAAAAGACGCTCTCGCTTTGAATTTGTATCGCATTTCGCATTTCGAGCTTCGGATTTCGGAGCGGCCCGATTATGCGGCCGGCCAGCTTTGGTACAATCCCATCATGTGCCGCTGACAGCGAGCAAATGTGACATACGCCCGGACGTGTCGTGCCACAGACGTCCGCAGCGCGTTGGACGGCTTATGATGAAAGGGCAACGACATGACATTATTTTTGGCGGAAGGGTCGCCGGCATCCGATTTGACGGACGATCAACTTCGCGAGCGTCTGACGGGTTGCTTCGCACAGATGGGTGACCGCCGGCGGGTTCTGGCGCTGCCGCCGGACTTCACGCGTTTGAATAGCCGCGCGGGGTTGCTCACCTGCATGACACACGATTATTTTGGCGACCGCCTGACAGATGTGATGCCGGCACTGGGAACGCACGTTCCTATGCCGGATTGGCAACTGGAGAAGATGTTCCCAAGCGTACCCAAATCGCTTTTTCGCGAACATCGCTGGCGCGAGGACGTGATCACGATCGGCCAAGTACCCGCGGACTTCGTATCGCAGGTCACGGATGGCATCTGCTCGAACGCATGGCCGGTTCAACTGAACAAACTGGTGTGGGAGGGGGGACACGATCTGATCCTCTCGATCGGTCAAGTTGTGCCTCACGAAGTGATCGGCATGGCCAACTACAACAAAAACGTCTTCATTGGCGCTGGCGGAGCGGAAGGAATCAATGAAAGCCACTTCATCGGGGCGGCCTACGGCATGGAACGAATGATGGGCCGTGCCGACACTCCATTACGGCGCATTCTGAACCACGCCCAGGACCATCTGTGCGGACATCTTCCTTTGGTGTATGTGCTGACGGTCGTTGGCTCGAACGATTCAGGCCAGTTGGTCACGCGGGGTCTGTTCATCGGCGACGACCACGAGTGCTTCGAGCGGGCGGCCGAGCTCTCCGTGCAGGTGAATTTCGCAGTGCTGCACGAGGAATTCCAGAAGGTTGTGGTGTACCTGGATCCCGAGGAGTTTCACAGCACGTGGCTGGGCAACAAGTCGGTTTATCGCACCCGTATGGCCATCGCAGACGGCGGCGAACTGATCGTCCTGGCGCCCGCCGTCCGCACCTTCGGAGAAGACCCGGAGATCGACCGGCTGATTCGCAAGTACGGATACCGCACGACGCCGGAAATCATGCGTTTTGTGGAAGAAAACGAGGACCTGCGGAGCAATCTGTCCGCGGCCGCACATCTGATTCACGGCTCGTCCGAGAATCGCTTCACTATCACATACTGCCCCGGCGAACTGTCGCGCGAGGAGATCGAAAGCGTCGGGTATCGGTACGCTGACCTGAACGAAATGCAGCGTCGCTATGACCCCGAGCAATTGCCCGATGGCTGGAACGTCATACCAGACGGGGAGAAGGTCTTCTTCATCAGCAATCCAGCGCTTGGTCTCTGGGCGCACGAGAAACGGATAAAGTAACCACTGGGATCGTTCGTTTAACGGCAAGCCGAAGGCGACTGCGAATCTGGCACGCAGTCGCCTTCGGCTTGCCGTTAAACGAGGATATGTCCTTAGTGATTCACAACGATCCCGACCGTTCCTCCCACCATGATAAGGTCCTGCGAGTTCAGTGAGAGGCTCCGCCCACGGCCGATTCCCGTGAAGAAACCCAGGAATTGCATGCCGAAGTTCAAGGATATGTCTCGCGTGACCTCAAAGGCCGCCTCGGCGCGGATGTCAGTGCCCACCACCGTCGCGGTCGCGTGGTAGTTCTCCGTATTCCGGGTGAAGACCACACCGTCTACTTCGGATCCTTGTCCGCCGCCGTCGTAGTACGTCCGTTCGATGTCGACCCGACGCTGCATCTGCTGAAAATTGTGGTACGCGAACGCCCGAACCTCGCTAGACAGATTCCAACGGTTGAGTCGTTTCAGCCAGCGGAAACCCAACTGTCCGCCGATCATATGGTTGACATACCGAAAACGATCGGTGATCAAATCTTCGATCTCGGTGTCGCCAATGTCGACAAAGTCCGGGTTGGCAGGATCTGCGGGCGGAAAGGGCGGATCTAGGAACACGAATCCGTCCTCGTCGTATCGGATGTATGTCTGATCCTGGTCAAGGCTATCGAACTTGGTGTAGCGGACGCCGAAGAAGGGCTCCAGCAGCCCCCCGTGGTTAAGCGGTTCCATGCGGAACAGTTTGTTCAATTCGACATGGCTCAACTCGCCCAGGTTAAGGCTGTCGGACACGTAGTAGTTCCGCTGCCGATTCGGCGGACCGACATTGTTCCTGTCAATGGGCGGCTCGACAACGTCGATCTGCTGTTGTTGCCCACCCTGCCCCTGCTGTTGCGGTTCCGGACGCCCTTCGTCGTCTTCGTTAAGCCGATTGATGCGTTCTCGCACCAGTCTATCATAGGCGTTTGGACCATCGACCTTCATGTACGAGAAGAGCCAGCCGTGATCGTGATCGACATCGTCAATCATATAGCCCAAGTCCCAGCGATTTCCCCATGTACGGTCCATCCTATCAAACGAGTCCAGGTGGTCCGGACGCGACACGCGAAGGTACATCCGCGCATACGAGCCAAACCAGCCCGTCCGCATCACGGGGCCGCCATAAGCGTCGATGTCGGCGGCCGGAGCGAAGAACTGCAGATCGTGGTTGAAGTACCCCGGTTCGATGAACGGATGATAGAATGGTTCGTGCAGCAGTTGGTCCGTGTACGAATGCTGGTACGAGCCAAATGGCAAACTGTCATAGAACTGCCCGAATTGAGCGTTCGCCGATGGCGCCAGCATCAACGTGGCAATCACTCCCACCAAAACACGCACGGTTCTTTTTAGCGACATGGTCGTTTCCACCCCTTGGGTTGCGATGCCTCGTGCCGATCAGCCGTCTGTGCCAACTGTCAGACGCACGCGCAGAAAACACTCACACGTGACCGGCCACGTTTGTGGATCGAACGAGTTCTACCGTTTGTGTCGGTAGTATCGGACTGGACCGTCGCAAAAGTTGAGTAAGAAAGATAAGCCTTGCCGAAAATCGCGTTTGTCCTGCTTGACGGCTGGCCGCGCGCACAAAAAAAGCCTCCACAGGCGGGGCAGGGACCTGGGAGGCCAAAGAGTCAATTGGGCTCAAGGCCCAATCGTCACGCACCAGTATGATTAAAGATCACTCGCCTGCAAGTTCTGCCTATGTTTTCCAGGCTTTTTTTTCGACCTATTTACACAAGGCCCAACCGCTATGGTGGTCCGTTAACCCTACTTTTTCAGGCAGGACAGGTTTGTACCCTGTGCGGAACAGGATGCAATCCTATCCTACGGCCACCTCAATCAAGGTCGACGGAGCACAGGAGAATTGCCATCAGTCGGTCACGCGGCGTATACTTGTCAGTCGGCTGAACTGCTGCGAGCTGCCCTGCATTCGCGGCCGATTCCCAACTTTCGGTGTGATGAGAGAATTGCCATGAAAACGTGCCGAACCACTCTTCTTGCAACGGTCGCGATTGTCTTCTGCAGCAACTGGGCGTTTGCCGCTCAGGAACCGGACGACTCGGGTAGCTTCGTCAGAATACGCCGTAGTAAGGGAAAGGATCCCATCGCCTTGGAGACTGCAATTGCCAGGTTCACCCCGAGCGACGAACAGGCGCGCGGCGTCGTGGTGGATTTGATCGGAGCGATCCACATTGCAGACAAGAGCTACTTCGCCAAGCTGAACCAGCGGTTCCGCGGCTATGACTCCGTACTGTACGAATTGGTGGCAAGAGAGGACGCCAACGTGCCGGAACCCGACCGCGGGCCGGGCAGTGCCGTTGGCGGCCTTCAGGTCGGGATGAAGTCGCTGTTGGAGTTGGAGTTCCAATTGGACTGTATCGATTACTCGCGGAAGAACATGGTCCACGCGGACATGAGCCCGGAAGAATTCTCCGACACTATGAAGAAACGCAACGAAACCTGGCTGGGGACTTTCTTCCGCATCATGGGTCGCGGGTTTGCCGAGCAGGCGAAGGATCCGACGGGCAGCAGCGATTGGCAGATCATGGCCGCTTTCTTCGCCAAGGACCGAGCCCACCGCCTGAAACTGGTTATGGCGGAACAGTTCACGGACCTTGAGGACCAGATGAGCATGTTCGACGGTCCGGAAGGATCGACCATCGTCACCGAACGCAACAAGAAAGCGCTCAATGTGCTGCAGCGCGAATTGGATCGTGGTAAGAAGAAGATCGCCATTTTCTACGGTGCCGGTCATCTGATGGACATGCAGCGTCGATTGGAGAAGGACTTCGGGATGAAACGCGTTAAGACAGAATGGCTACCGGCATGGTCATTGGTGCGCAAGGATTCGAGTAAGAAAGAATGATCGAAATCAGCCAGGACTTGTCGCCTGAAGAGTTGGCTCCGGCACTGGAGCGGTTGTGGGAACTGTCGGCACAGAAGATCGTGTCGATAGACGAGAGCGCGGCCGCCAGGGCGGGAACACCCGTCTTTACCGTGGCCGGGAAGTACCAGGCCCAGGGTTGGACGGAGTGGACCCAGGGATTCGAATTCGGCGCGGCCGTTTTGCAGTTTGATGCGACCGCTGACGAACGGTTCCTGGAAATGGGCCGCGACAACACCATCGGCCAAATGGCCTCGCACGTGACGCACATCGGCGTTCACGACCACGGCTTCAACAACGTGAGCACGTATGGCAATTTGCGGCGTTTGATGCTCGAAGGCCGCACGCCGCACGACCAGCGTGAATTGGATCTGTACGAGCTTGCGCTGAAAGCCAGCGGCGCGGTGCAGGCGGCGCGGTGGAGCGAGACAATCGACGGGCACGGGTACATCTATTCGTTCAACGGCCCGCACTCGCTGTTTTCCGATACCATTCGGTCGTGCCGGTCGCTGGCCATGGGCCATCGTCTAGGCCATGCCTTGATGGGCGAGAACGATGTGCCGATCTCGCTACTGGATCGCATGGTTCAGCACGTTCGGACAACGGCCAAATACAACGTCTACTACGGCGAAGGTCGCGACGTGTACGATGTGCGCGGCCGCGTGGTCCACGAGAGCATCTTCAACACAAACGACGGTCGATATCGATGCCCCAGCACGCAACAGGGATTCAGCCCGTTCAGTACTTGGACGCGCGGTCTGGCGTGGATCGTCGCGGGCTACCCTGAACAACTGGAGTTCCTGCATACCCTTGACGATCGCGAACTGGATCCGCTGGGCGGCCGCAAGGACGTGGAGGCTGTGATGCTGAAAGCCGCACGCGCAGCCTGCGATTACTTCATCGAGTCGACTCCCACGGATGGCGTGCCCTATTGGGACACGGGGGCGCCGGGGCTGGTCGCACTGGGAGACTACCAGGACAGGCCCGCAGATCCGTTCAACGACCACGAACCAGTGGACAGCTCGGCTGCTGCGATTGCCGCGCAAGGCCTGCTTCGGCTGGGCCGATATCAGGAGGGGTCCGGTGATGCCGCGAGCGGCAATCGCTACTGGCAGGCGGGTCTTACGGTGCTGCGCACGCTGCTGGATGAACCGTACTTGAGCGTCGATCCCAACCACCAAGGTCTTCTGCTTCACGCCGTCTATCATCGGCCGCGTGGATGGGACCATGTCCCGGAGGGTGCGAACACGCCTCGTGGCGAATCCTGCATGTGGGGCGACTATCACCTGCGCGAAGCGGCCTTGTACGCCCAGCGAGTCATCCGCAACGAGCCCTACTATACGTTCTTCGCCCCCCAAGAGACCGACTAGTTTCGATCACCGCGAGCGCCGACAACGATTTGTCCGACGATCAACCACATAGCGATGAACGTCACTCCCAAAGCCGGCTGAAGCCAGTTGATAGACATACAGTCCCTTTTTCCGTTGACACCGTGGCCTGTTACCTCCATGGGGGAATTGGGCGTCCGTGCGTCTAGTCAACATCGGTCGACGCCCCAGCAAGGTGCATTTTGTTTGCGCCGGCTCGCCCGATGCCGTTAATCGTCAGTCATGACACAAACTGCGAAAGCCGTCCTGTTTTCAAGTGTGCGATTCTGACGGTAAAATGGGGCGATCCGCCCTAGCAGAACGCAGCCGACGCCCCCTGCACATGAGAGCTTCCTTCAGCGAACGCATCGCCCGATTTCTTACCGCTTGGCGCTGGCCATTGCTGGTTGCCGGCGTTGTCTTGTCGGTGTGTTTCTTCCTGCCTGCGCGTTCGCTGGACTTCGATCGGTCGATCGAGAACATGTTCGCGCCCGACGATCCGTTGCTGCCGCCCTACCATCGCCTGAAACGGGCGTTCGGAGGCAACGAGATCGTATTGGCTGTGTACACAGACCCAGATCTGATGGCCAAAGACGGCCGCGGGATCGAGCGGCTGGCTGAACTGAGTGCCAAGTTGGAGGACATGGAAGGCGTCCGAGACGTCTTGAGCCTGGCAGAACTCGATCAAAGCATCAAGACTCTGGACACGGTCAAGAATCCACTTTCCGCCGCCAAAAAACTGCTCGGGGGCCTTTTCGGGTCACCGACCGAGCAGAGTGCACCGACTGACCCCGCACCGCAGGGCATCGTCAATCCTGACAGCCAGACCGCCAAACAGTTCCTTGAAATCTTCGAGGGCTACACGCACGGGCGTGATCCCGAGACGGGCAAGGTAGTCACGGCCGCCGTGGTGTGCATGTTGGAGCCTGAGGGTGACGTAAACGTCTCTCGGCAAGAGACGATCGACGAGTTGCGCGAGCTCGTCAAACCGCTGTCGGACGGCCAAATCGCTGGCGAACCCGCCATGGTTGTCGACGGATATCGCTACATAGAACAAGACGCCAAACGCCTTGGCTGGGCTTCCACTTTGTTGATGGGGCTGACCATCATCATTTGCTTCCGCAGTCTGCGCTGGGTGTTAATCGCCGTGGGCGTCGTCCAGATCGCATTGATGGCAACAAAAGCCGTCCTGTTCTGGTCTGGGATGCAGTTGAGCATGGTCAGTTCAATGCTCACCGCGATCGTCACGGTCGTTGGCGTCGCCACCGTAGTCCACGTGATCGTGCGATTCCGCGGAGCTCGAGCGGAGGGATTGTCGCCGCGCGACAGCCTGATTCGGACCGCCACTCTACTGACCCTCCCCGTGTTCTGGGCGTGCACGACCGACGCCGTCGGTTTCGCGTCGCTGATGGTCGCCCGCGTTGGGCCGGTTCAGGATTTTGGTCTGATGATGGCGGCAGGCTGCCTGATGGTTTTGGTCAGCGTGGCCCTGCTGGTACCCGGCGTGAGCCTTGCGGGGTGGCACCCAACCAGCATTGTGCGATTGGGCGAACGCCTGCTGGAATCCGGATTGGCTCGTTCCCTCCGCCGGATCGAACGGCGGCCTAAGGTGATCGGAGCCGTAGCAGCGACCATTTGCATTGCGACTACCGCAGGCGCGTACCGCCTGGAAGTGGAAACCGACTTCACCAGGAATTTTCGCGCCGGCAGCCCTATTGTCCAGGCGTACAAGACGGTGGAAACAAAGCTGGGCGGCGCGGGCGTTTGGGACGTCGTCGTGCCGGCCCCTGAAATCCTGGACGACAATTATATTGATCGAGTGGAGGAATTGGAGCGTCGGTTACGCGACGAAGTCACGGTAACCGACGAAGACGGAACGCAACGTCCCGCGTTGCAGACATTGAGCCTGGCTGACGTGACCTCCGGCCCGCTGAGTGATTTGCCCCTGTCGACCGCGATCGTTTCCATGGGGAAGTCCATGCCCGTATTCACGGCTGCGTTGTATGGCGAAGATCCCGAATCGCCCGAAGATCACTACTACCGCATCATGTTGCGGGCCGACGAACGTCAACCTGCCGAACAAAAACGCCGCCTGATTGACGAAGTGACGCGAATCAGTCGCGAAGAGTTCCAAGAGGCGGACGTCACCGGGTTCTTTGTCCTGCTGACGAATCTGATCGCCAGCGTCATACGCGATCAATGGCTTGCCTTTGGCGTTGCACTCACAGGCATTGGCGTAACCATGCTGCTGGCATTCGGGCGACCATTGTACGCCGTGATTGCCTTGGTGCCGAACGCCCTGCCCATCCTGATGGTGACCGGACTGATGGGATGGATTGGCCTGAGAATCAACATGGGAGCGGCGATGATCGCCGCTGTTTCCGTAGGGCTGTCCGTCGATAGTTCGATTCACTACATCAGCTTCTTCCGCCGCGCCCGCGCCGCGGGAAAGACCGTACGCGACGCCTTGACCGAAGTCCAGCAATCCGTCGGCCGAGCGATGATCTTCTCAACGCTGGCGTTGATCGTCGGTTTTTCGGTGCTCTGCATCAGCGAGTTCATACCGACCATCTACTTCGGCTCGCTGGTAGCCCTCTCGATGCTGGGCGGCCTGGTCGGCAACCTTGTGATCCTCCCGCTGCTCCTCCGCTTGGTCACGCGAGATCGCCCTCCGGAGGAAGAAACGGGGCCGAGCAGACGGGAAGACTCCTGATTCGATTCGGATCTTGTCACGTTTGGCCCCCGCCGCACGTTCTGCAGGGATCGCGTTGCCTCTGTGACGAAAGCACAATCGCCAACGGCTGAGACCGCACGGGCCAGATCTCCCCCGGCCATCTCAGCGAGTGGGAATCATGGCGTCTTGCTGGCAGCAGCACGCACTGCAAACCCCTTATCCCCGGCACCGGAAAGGCTCACTGTATCGGGAAACGTCACGAACACAGCCGGGGCTACGACAACGCTGAAACTCTCTTCGTCTGAATACTTGAGACCCGGGTCAAAATTGAAACCCGTGTTCGTCAATTCTCCCACGATGTGGGCTTGCCTTTCCTGGCTTCTGGGTTCAACGAATACCGCGTAATCCTGAGCAAATGCCGCCAACGCCGCCAGCGATTCGGCGGAAAGAACAAGATCCCAAGGTTCGCTTGCCCCAGCTCGTCTGAAAAGGTCCGCTGGCACAGCCGCCTTGGCCAGCAACATGGCTTGCCGATGGCGTGCAAGCCGATCGAGCCTTGCCTGCTGAGGCTCATCTTCTGGGTTGCGGCACAGCAGGATATCCAACTCGAGGTCGTGGATATAGATCAGATCCATGCCCAAGTTCTTCAGAAGTTCTACAGCCCGAACACAGATGGCGATCGGCGTGTCAGGTACTGGGTTTCGCGGGAAAACGAAATAGTCCGATCCAAACTCGCTGGCGATTTGTCCCAACTCTTCGCGATTCAGACTTATGTTTTTGACCCCCGAAGCCTGGAGCAGTCTTCTCAGCGTCTTTACGACTCCTCCGGAGTCGACGCCACTTAGCTCGAAGTGTACGTCCGCGTTCCCGGAGGTAAGTGCCTTCAACTGCTCAGGCAACACGTGCTGCAGTAGTGCCGTGACACTCTGTGACAGGAAGCGCTCTTTGGCGATCGCCTGTATACCTCCCAACAGCACGACCTCCACATCCTCGGCCACTTGCTCCATTTCCTCAACCGTTGCCAGTTCTACAAGCAGTGTATCCCCCGTGACTGCTGGCGGATGCTGAAATATGGGCAGATATGGCCAGTCGTTATCGCCGAAAAGAGGTTTCCCGTCATTGTCGACCAGGCTCTCCCGACCGACCTCGACAAACCAACAGCCTTCTACAGCGTCGTATTTCGGGTCGTCGTTTGACGATTCCCATTCGGAGTGCGCCTCTCCTCTCCAAATCAACTTGAGCTTGGTCCATTCAGCCCGTTCCTCCGTCCGGGGATTTGGGAAACGGAAGATGACGCGGTCAGCTCTGGAAGGCTTGCGAATGTCGTTGTCCACCTGGAAGACCGGCCCGACGATATTTTCGTTGTCGTCAAGTTCCGGCGTCAGTTGAAAAACGAAGCTGAAGCGACGCGCCTCTTCATGGTCGCTCCTTTCCTTGGCTGGCCGATACTCGGGCCCCCCACTGCCAAACACGAGGCGTTTGGTGCAGTGTGGAGCTAGGTCACCCTGCCTGTTGTCGTGATATGGAACGTACAGCAACACGGGCAAGCCCAAAGCGCGCAACACGTCCGTCTCGTTTCCTGCAGCTCCTCCGAACGTCTTGCTCGCCGCCCCTTGGGCGTTGTCGAAGAAGTCGACGATGAATTGCTGGAGTTCAGGGTCTCTGACAACCGGCTTCAGGCCCTCGCGCCGCATCAGCATGACCACATGCGCCAAAATGTCGATGCCGTCACATACTTCATCATCCAAGCTGCCGTTGTGTTTGTTCACTTCGGCATCGGCCCGTCTCTTTGCCTCCGTGCAAACGTAATCACGGTCGACTTGCGGATCTGACCTTCGCTCGAAGACCACTATCTCATCGATCAGCCGATTCAGTTCGCCCTGCGTAATGGTGATCGTCTGGTCTTCGACAACCGAGAAAGCGACAAGCACGTACTTGCCTTCACTGATCAACGGTCTGCGCGGTGGAGCCACGGATTCGATCAGGCACGCGTCCTGGCTTCGCAGCATAGTTTTCAGCTTGTCTGCTTCTAAGCTCCTGATCACGTCGATCGTGGCACAAAGGCGGCGCACCTGCGCGAAAGAAGCTGTGACTTGGCGGATAATCGCGTTGCCAAACGGCCCGGAAACGGCCGCATTGATCGTGGCTTCGGTGTCTGCCAGCAGTCTGTTCACATCGACGCCTTCGACTGCCAGAAACTCCTCAGCTTTGTCGATGACTGCTTTCTGGATACGATCGGGATCGGCTACCTGCTCCCTGAACCGCTCGTACAGAGACCCTTCGCTCAAACACGTTTCAACCACGTGGCCATCGTCCGCCATACCATCCCCCCTTTGTTCAAGATGCCGCGAGAATGGCAGCCTGCTCCGCAGAAACTCGGGTTGCGAACGAGGCAACCTGGTTCCTGACTACCTGCAGCTTCAGCCATGTTGCGCGAACCTCATGATCCCGCAACTACTCAGTCAAAGGCACAAGTGCCGCCTCCGCCATCCGTCGAAGATGCTCCTTCTCCTGGTCATTGTCGCGAATGCGTTGTAGGGCCTGGACTACTTGTTGCGCCTCCGCCCCCAAACCGCCGCGCGTACGAACGGTTGCGCCCCGTGTACGAACGGCTGTCCCACGTGTGCGTACTGCTCCGCGAGTGGTGACACCGACGGCGGATTCTGCCTGAGTGGCCAGTTCTGTGAGACTAGCCAACGCGTCATAGCGAAGCATGTCCGACGGATCGTTCTCCGCCACCTGGCATAGTGCATTGACCGCCGCGGGCCCGCCGATCGTGCCCAACGCCGATACGGCGGCGCGACGCACTTCGACATCATCGTCCAACTCGTCGCCCACGATCGTCTTTCCCAGAATCTCTGCCGCCCGCTCGTCACCCCATTCGCCCAATGCGCACGCGACTTCTCTGCGCACATCCGGACTCTCGTCACGAAAAGCAGCGAGGACCGTGGCCAGTGCATCATCCGCCATTTGCTCGGGAAAACCACATGACGCGGCACGCGTCATCGCGCCTCGGGTCCTGACAGAACCGCGAGTACGAATTCGCAGACGGCTCAGTTCCGAAGCCGCACGTGTCTTCTCCGCGTCGTTTCCAGCACGCAGTCGCTCCAACCACACATTAACTAGCTCTGAATCAACCGGTTTAGGCATTGCAGTATCTCCTCTATGTAAACTTCCGCACCAGCGACCACCGCGAGTATCAAGCGACTTGCCCTTCACGGCGGCCGCGCGCGGCCGCATTTCGACATATGCGCCCGAAGCCGTTCTCGGCTCGAATCCCGATTCACTATTGTAACCCTGGTCGCGGTGCAAAAAAGACACCTAGTAGGCATTTCGTGCTAGATAGCCACTCCGCTGCAGAGCCTGCCCGTTGCCACTGGACAACAGCAACCCATCCGCAAGGATCGTCTTGTCCATAACAAGTAGACATTATAATTCGACCGAGAATGCGACACAATTGCAGCAGACATAATCGATGGGCTCGCCTGCGATCCAGCGCAGAAACCGCTATTTGTAGTCAAGCCTACACCGCACCTGTTCAGATGGCCTCAGATCAATACACGGCGGTGGGCCGCCTCTAGGCGGCAAAAAACCGGCATTTACCCCAGGTACCCGATACCCCCCAAGACCACTATCCTCGGCAATATGCACTGTCCGCGGAGATTGCAGTTCCGGTTTTCGTGTGCCGACCTTTCTAATGCGTTGTCCACCTTTCACTCCGTGAGTTTCAAATATGGGGTTTCGACGAAACGACGTGTGCGATCAACGGCGCCGTCGGGTGCTTATCGAAGAGAATCTCGGTGAATCGGGTCTGGATTTGGAGGCTTCTGTGCCGCCGGACGCCGATTCTTCATGTGGTTCCGCCGATCAACTATTGCCGTCCTACACTGACACGGCGTTGGCCGACCGGCGGTCCCCGATCACGGCTGTGATCCCGCAGCGGCGTTGGACGGTAGTCGTACTTTTTCTGTCCGGTTTGGCCGTGATCGCGGGCATCCAGGCGGCGTATGGGAAACAGCATCTTCTGCCGCCCGAGATGTGGGCTAGCGATTTCACTGCGCTTGATGTGCGGGCTACGGGTGGGCTGGCCGCGTGGTTCTGTTCTCTGATACTGGCGGTCGCCGCGTTTCAGGGCTTTCAGATCTATCGGCTCCGGCGGCACAAGACCGATGACTACCGCGGACGATATCGCGTGTGGCTTTGGGTGCCGATGGTGCTATTCTTCATGGCCACCGGCGTCGCAACCAACATCCATCACGATCTGGCGACTCTGGCAAGCGGTTTCGCGAACATTACCGCCCCAACCGAAGGCGGCCCGTTTTGGCCGCTGACATACTGCGCACTATGGACACTCGTCAGTCTGCGGTTGGCCTTCGAGGTGCGTGAGAGCCGCGCATCACTGGTTTCCCTGCTATTGGCCACCTGCTGCTATTTCGCGGTCGCATTCGCATTTCTCTATTCGGACCTTGCTGTGGCCAAAATAGGCGAGATCAACTACGTGATGGCCACAACGACGATCGTGATGGCAGGTCACCTGGCCACATTCCTCACGGTGGCCACCTATGGGCGGCACGTGTACTTGGATTCTCAAGGGATACTTCCGACGCGCGCGCAAAGAACAAGCCGAAAGAAATCCCAAAAGGGAAGCGACCGTGACCCCCGTTCTGACGAAGGGAATTCCGCGGCGGAACCGTCGTCGCGCAAACGATCGCGAGCTTCGGGGATCCCTATGAATACCGCCAATGACGGCTCCGAACCCTGCGATTCACCTGACGGCACAAGCAGGAAACGACCTGCGCAGAGCAAGAGACGCAAGTTGTCGGACGAGACGGCCCCCCAAACCACTGAGGGATCTGAAGACGCATCGCAGGAGTCTCCAGACGGGGCCGGCGGCAACCGTAGGCTCAGCAAGGCGGAACGTCGGCGTCTGCGCAAGCAGAAACGGCGCGAACAGAGACGCAAGGCGGCGTGAGTCGTGCGGCAATTCTTCGTGTCCAGGCTTGTCGTGTGCTGAACGATTGCGGGGCCCAGATTTCTTCTCTGCCCCCTTTATGGACTTCGCTAAAGACAGTCAAATCATAGGTTTGCGGCTCGGCCGCGACGGGAAAACCGCGTCCAGTAAGGGATATTATGGTTCGTACACGTTTTGCCCCTAGCCCTACGGGCTATCTGCACATTGGCGGTGTGCGCACGGCTTTGTTCAACTGGCTATTCGCCCGGCGGCATGGTGGACAGTTCATACTGCGTATTGACGACACGGACCAACAACGCAATGTCCAGGAGGCTTTGCAGCCCATCCTAGACGGCTTCCGCTGGCTACAGATCGATTGGGATGAAGGTCCGGTGGTAGGCGGTCCACACGAACCTTACTTCCAGTCGCAACGGAGCGACCGCCACAAGGCGGCTGCACGTCAGTTGCTCGATGCAGAGTTTGCTTATCGGGATTATGCTACGCCGGATGAGATCAAAGCGGAACGCGAAGCGGCCGAGCGCGAGAAACGACCTTTCGTCTACAGCCGGAAATGGATGGCCGAGACCGACGAGCAGGCCGAGCGATTAGAGGCGGAAGGCCGCCAAGCGGTCGTCCGCCTGAGGATGCCGCGCGAGGGCAAGTGCCACTTTCACGATTTGGTGCGCGGTGATGTGGAATTCGACTGGGCAACCGAGCAGGACCATGTCATCCAGCGAGCTGACGGTACGTGCCTTTACCACTTGGCCAGCGTAGTGGACGACCACGACTTCGAGATCACTCACGTGATCCGCGCGGTCGAGCACCTGTCGAACACGCCTCGGCAGATGTACATCGCACAGGGACTCGGTTATGGGTTGCCCGAGTACGCGCATCTGCCTTACGTTGCCGAGCCAGGCAGTTCGAACAAACTGAGCAAACGCAAGCTAGACAAATACCTCAAGAATCCCGATTTCAGAAAGCTGTACAATCATGGCGATCGGATTGCCCAAACGACCGGCTTGCAGGTCTCCGCGGACACGTTCAATCCGGTGATCGTGGACTTCTATCGTG
Source organism: uncultured Pirellulaceae bacterium (assembly GCA_964623055.1). Classification (GTDB taxonomy): domain Bacteria; phylum Planctomycetota; class Planctomycetia; order Pirellulales; family Pirellulaceae; genus JADHUC01. The sequence goes on along the minus strand of CAZURK010000053.1, from coordinate 12,130 downwards.
AAGTCGGTTACCTTCCGGAAGCGATCGTTAACTATCTTCTGCTGTTGGGCTGGTCGCTGGACGACAAGACGGAGGATTTCACGCGCGAGGAGATGATTCAGCACTTCTCGCTCGAGCGCGTGAACAAGGCCCCCGCCAGCTTTGATCCCGCGAAACTGCAGGCGTTCCAGGATCGACGGATGCGAGACGTGCCGAGCGACCGGAAACTTCAAATGGCGCTCCCGTATCTGCAACGGGCCGGCTTGGCGCCATCGCCATCATCGCCGGGGATCGAGGAGAAGCTTGGGAAGATCCTGACCGCGGCCGGCGACCGTCTCAAAGTCGCGGGCGACGTCCTCGACTGTGCAGACTTTTTCACGCCGGATGAGCAGTTGCCGTATGAAGAGAAGGCTTTTCAGAAACGACTGCGAAAGCCGACGGACGCTCCAGGTCTGTTGCGTAGGTTCCGAAACCGCTTGGAAACTGTCGAATCGTTTGACGCCGATGCCTTGGACACACTGCTGCACGGTTTTGTCGAAACGGAAGGCATCAAGATTGGCCAAATCATTCACGCTGTGCGCGTGGCCGTGACCGGCAAAACCGTCGGTTTTGGCATGTTTGAAACGCTGGCGATTTTAGGACGCGAGAGTTGCCTGGCACGCATCGACCGCGCGTTGTCCCTTTTGGAAGAGTAATCCACGGAGAGGGCAAAATGACTCAAGACGACAACATCCCCGAAGATGACGCAAGAGCCGCTCGTTCGCTGAACTTCATCGAACAGATCATCGAAGAAGACTCAAGAACGGGTAAGCACGACGGTCGCGTCCACACACGGTTTCCGCCGGAACCGAACGGATACCTGCACATTGGACACGCGAAATCGATCTGCTTGAATTTTGGCTTGGCGGCCAGGTATGGTGGTCTGTGCAACTTGCGGTTCGATGACACGAATCCGTGCAAAGAGGAAGTGGAGTACGTCGAATCGATCAAAGAAGACGTGCGTTGGCTCGGCTTCGACTGGGCAGATCGCGAGTACTACGCGTCGGACTACTTCGACCAGCTTCACGAGTGGGCCGTTCGGATGATCGAAGCTGGTCAAGCTTTCGTCTGCGATTTGACGCCCGATCAAATGCGCGAGTACCGGGGCACCTTGACCCAACCCGGCAAGAACAGTCCGTATCGTGATCGGGGCGTGGAAGAGAACCTGGATCTGTTTCGCCGCATGCGCGACGGCGAATTTCCGGACGGTTCTCGCACGCTGCGAGCGAAGATTGACATGGCGCATGCAAACCTGAACATGCGCGATCCAGTCATGTACCGCATCCTCCACGCATCGCACCACCGTTCAGGGGACAAATGGTGCATCTACCCCATGTACGACTTCACGCATGGCCAGTCGGATTCTATCGAGCGGATCACGCACTCGGTGTGTACGCTGGAGTTTGAAAATCATCGTCCGCTGTACGATTGGTATCTGGACCGTCTGGGCGTCTACCATCCGCAACAGATCGAATTCGCGCGGCTGAACCTCAGCTACACCGTCATGAGCAAGCGGAAGCTGTTGGAACTGGTACGCGATGGTGATGTGAGTGGTTGGGACGATCCCAGAATGCCAACGATATCGGGGCTGCGCCGACGAGGCTATACGCCCGAGTCGATTCGCCGCTTTTGCGAACGCATCGGCGTGGCCAAGTTCTACAGTGTGGTAGACGTCGCGGTGCTGGAAAATTGCGTGCGCGAGCATCTGAACGCCGTGGCGCCCCGCGTGATGGCCGTTCTCCGCCCGTTGCGGGTCGTCATTGATAATTACCCCGAGGATCAGGTCGAGGAAATCGACGCGATCAACAACCCGGAGAATCCCGATGCAGGAACGCGCAAAGTGCCCTTCTCGCGCGTACTGTACATTGAACGCGACGATTTTCGCGAAGATCCCCCAAAGAAGTTCTTTCGTCTAGCTCCAGGCCGCGAGGTGCGATTGCGGTACGCCTACGTCGTCAAGTGCGAAGAGGTAATCAAAGACGAGCAAACCGGAGAAATCGTCGAACTTCGATGCACTTACGATCCAGACACGCTGGGCCAACCGCCGGCAGGCCGCAAAGTGAAGGGCGTCATCCACTGGGTCTCGGCCGAACACGCGCTTGAAACGGAAGTGCGGCTGTACGATCGTCTGTTCACCAAAGAGAATCCCGAGGATGTCCAGGAAGGCGAGGAATACAAATCCAACCTGAATCCGAACTCACTAGAAGTGCTAAGTGGTTGCCGTATCGAACCTAGCATTCGCGGAGCGGCCCCAAGTGACCGTTATCAGTTTGAACGTCTGGGGTACTTCTGCGTTGATTCCGCTTCGGCGGCCGACGCGTTGGTGTTCAACCGAACCGTGTCCCTTCGCGATACGTGGGCCAAGATTGAGAAGGCCCAAAACAAGAAAACCAAGAAATAGGCACCCCCATTGGTCAATGGCATCTGACACCAGCGAGATTATCATTCGCGCGGCACAGACCGCAGACGCGCCGATCGTGGCCAACCTGATCGAGCCCTACGTGAGGCAACGCAAACTGCTCCCGCGCACCGAGGAAGAATTGCGTGATTTGACTCGAAACGGTTTTGTGGCCGAATCCGATGGTCGCGTCATCGGTTTCGCAGCCGTCGACATCTACTCGAGAAAACTGGCGGAGGTCCAATGCCTGGCTGTGGCCCCTGGCAACCAGCGCCGCGGAATCGGCAAGCAGTTGGTCCGTGCGTGTGTCCAGTGTGCTGAGGAGAACAACGTACTGGAACTCATGGTCATCACGGCTTCCGACAAGTTGCTCAAGGCGTGCGGCTTCGATTACTCGCTGCCGGATCAGAAACGGGCCCTGTTCATCAGCACACGGAAAAGGCCCTGAACCCCGTCGCGAACATGCCGGTAATGCCGCGTCAAGCCGTTTTTTCGGAAATCTCACGAAATCCTAATAATCAGGCCAAGTTTAAGAGATACGTTAAATGAGATAGTTGCGTAGGAAAGCTAGGCAGATTAGATTATTAGTGCGCCTGCCCAACCTATGCGCGCAGGGCTAGCATCGATAATGCTAGGGTTTCGCTCCAGCTAGAATCACCGTTTCACCCACCCAATGATGTCGGGAGGCTATTGTCATGCGAAGGTCAGTTCGAAGGTTGTGTAGAGTTGTATTGGTTTGGACAGTGGTCTCGCTACTGTCACTCGATGCGGCAATGGCCTGCCGATTGCTATGCCTACGGAAGGCGCGAGGTCCAGCAAAGGGTTGCGGTAGTGAACCCGCACAAGTCGAAAAGACTCCGGTGCAAAAAGGACCCGTGCAGAAGGCAATGGAAGCCCCGGAGGAATCGGAAGCAATCGTACCCGATCCGCCAGATGTACCCGAAGATGTGCCGGAAGAGCCAACCGAGCCTGAGACGCCCAAAGAGAAACCAAAGGTAGCTCCAAAGGAAGTTCCAAAGCCGGTAGATGACCCGAAAGAAAAAGCGGCAAAGCCCAAGACGCCCGTCGAGCCGAAAGAGCCAGCCGAGCCAGCCGAGCCTACTGAGCCAGCCGAGCCTACTGAGCCAGCCGAGCCTACTGAGCCGAAGGAGCCGGCCGAGCCGAAGGAGCCGGCCGAGCCAGAGGAGCCGGCCGAGCCAGAGGAGCCGGCCGAGCCAGAGGAGCCGGCCGAGCCGAAGGAGCCAACCGAGCCCGCAGAGCCAGCGGAACCCGCCGAGCCGACGGAACCGGCTGAGCCTACTGTGCCCATGGAGCCCGCCAAGCCGACGGAACCGTCCGAGCCAGCGACCCCCGCCGAACCAGAGGGAAAACCGGCCACCGATCCGGTCGCAGAAGATCTGTTCGGCGATCTCCCGAAGAAGCCTGCCGCGAAGGCGAAGACCGCGCCGGCAAAGAAGGATACCGCTGAGGATCTGTTTGGTGATTTGCCGACAGCCGATCCGGCCAAGCCGGCCACCGAGCCCAAAGCTGATCCGGCGAAGGACGCGGCGGAAGACCTCTTCGGCGCCCCGGCTACCCCGGCTGAGCCGAAGGCTACGCCGAAAGCCGCACCGGTGGATCCGTTCTCGGCAACGTCGCCACGCGAACTGCCGATGCGTCTATGGGTCGACAATACGGGCAACTACCAGGTCCGGGCCCGTCTATCCGTCGTCATGGATGGCAAGGTACGTCTGCTTAAAGACACCGGCCGAACGACCACCGTGTCGTTGCGTCGCTTGAGCGAAGCGGATCAGCAGTACGTCCAGCGAATCGCGTCGCAGTTCGGCCAGGGCGAGTTCGTCCGACTTGCCGCCCGTTAGTGGGAAACTCGAACTGCACGCCTTCTTGCGTGTGTCGAAACGAAACACGACTCCAGAACCCGGCTCCAGCAAGAGCCGGGCCTGTGTCGTGGTCCGACGAGCCGATTGTGACCGTCTCTCCAAGGGGCGAAACGTGGTTTGACCGCCTTTCGCCCCTTGTTTCTTTGCACCATAACAGAAGGGACGATGGCTGCTTCTTACGTGGGGGTAGCCCTTGACGGGGGCGAAGTGCTATACTGTTTTTACGTCATAATCATAATATGTCGGTGGGGACATCTACTGAGCGGCTGGCAAGACAGGCCGCTGAGGCACATTGGCCGAGGCTGGCATCATGGCTCTTATCATACTGCGCTGCCTTTTTTTCATCGTAGCGATTGGTGCCGCGGTGTTTATCATTCGCGACGACGAGATTGACGTCCCCTACAAGGTGGGTATTTTCGTCGGTATTATCCTGATTGCGGCGACCGCAATCGTTATCGACATCTTCGTAAGACGGAAGCGATTGGACACGATTTCCGCGGCCTATTTTGGCGTGCTTGTGGGGATCCTCCTGACCTACGTGATCGGCATCGCGTTAACACCGTTAGTGCCAGCCGACTTTCAACACCTGGGCAGTGTCCAACTCGTCATTGGGATTCTGCTGTGTTACGTCTGCGTAAGCCTTATCCTGCAGACGAAAGACGACTTCCGTTTCGTTATTCCTTACATCGAATTCGCCAAGGAAGTAAAGGGACTGAAACCGTATTTGCTGGATACCAGCGTTGTGATCGACGGACGCGTGGCCGACGTGGTCGAAACGAACATCCTGGACAACCAACTCATCATGCCACGGTTCATTCTCGCCGAGTTACAGAGCATCGCAGACAGCGGGGATAAGATGCGTCGTGCGCGGGGCCGGCGGGGGCTGGACATACTCAACCGCCTTCGAAACAACAAGGACGCCGAGCTGAAAATGTACGATCGGGAATACCCGGATATGGCTGGTCAGCCGGTCGACATGAAGTTGGTGCTGCTGGCCAAGCATTTGGAGGGCAAAATCGTCACGGGGGACTACAACCTGAACAAAATCGCTCGGCTGCATAACGTTCAAGTTATCAACCTGAATGACATCGCCAATTCGCTTAAACCCGTGTTCCTTCCCGGCGAGAAGGTCGAGGTCAGGATCGTCAAGGCGGGCGAAGAGCACGCGCAGGGTGTCGGATATCTGGATGATGGCACAATGATTGTCATTGAAAATGGCCGCGATCACATCGGCTCGACCGTCGGCATAGCGGTCACCAGCGTACTGCAAACTAGCGCTGGACGGATGATTTTCGGCCGTTTCGAGCATGTGGCGAAATCCAGCTAGTTCTCCCGTTGGTTGCCGCCATCGAACCTTTGCGCAACGCCGTTCTCGTTCTAGAATAGTTTGTTCGGCGTTTGTTTTCCCGCAACTTCCCACAGACAGGATGCCAGCTTTGTTGAGAACTCATACGTGCGGCCAGCTACGAGCCGACGATATCGGCCAGGAAGTGACCCTCTGCGGCTGGGTGGACACCACTCGCGATCATGGTGGCACCGTTTTCGTGGATCTGCGCGATCGATACGGCAAGACCCAGGTGGTGGCCAGCCCGGAGAGCGGCCAGGAGGTTCTGGACCAGGCGAGCCGCCTGCGATCCGAAGATGTTATCCGCGCAAAGGGCAGGGTCGCTCACCGCCCCGAGGGCACAACCAACCCGAAGCTGGATACCGGTGAGGTTGAAGTTCGCATCGCCGAATTGGAGGTGCTGAACAAGAGCGAGACGCCGCCCTTTACGCCTGGCCAGCAGGAGTTGCCGGGCGAGGACCTTCGACTGAAGCACCGCTATCTGGATTTGCGCCGGACGAAGATGAAAGAGACGTTGCTGCTGCGCAGCCGTATCATCAAGACGATGCGCGACTACTTCGAGGAAAACGACTTCATCGACGTGGAGACTCCCATTCTTGGTCGCAGCACGCCGGAAGGCGCCCGGGACTATCTGGTGCCCAGCCGCGTTTCCAACGGCGATTTCTACGCGCTGCCACAGTCACCGCAGCTCTACAAGCAAATCCTGATGGTTGCCGGCTACGACCGGTACGTACAAGTCGCGCGGTGCTTCCGCGACGAGGACCTGCGAGCCGACCGGCAGCCAGAGTTCACCCAGTTGGACTTGGAGATGTCCTTTGTGGACGCCGAGGACGTGATCGGAATGATCGACGGACTGGTGGTTCGCCTGGCCAGAGAAATCCTCGATCTCGACGTGCCCTCGCCGCTGCCGCGCATGACCTATGACGACGCGATGGAGCGATACGGACACGATGCGCCCGACCTGCGCTTCGGCATGCAGTTGATCGACTGTACGGACCTTGCGGCACAGGCCGAATTCCGCGTGTTCCGCGGACCCGCCGAGTCGGGTGGGCGGGTCCGCGGCATCAACGCCAAAGGGGCGGCGCCGCAATTCTCGCGGAAGCGAATCGACGAGTTGACTGATTACGTCATTCAGGACTTCGGCGCTAAAGGGATGGCTTGGTTCCGCGTCGAAGACGACGGCCGGCTCTGGTCGCCTATCGCTAAGAACTTCAGCGACGACCTGCTGGGGCGGTTCGCGGAACGAATGAGCGCGGAACCGGGCGACTTGCTGCTGTACATCGCGGATACGTGGGAGGTTAGTTGCAGGGCATTGGCAGGTCTTCGGAAGCGTCTGGGAGCAGAGCTAGAGCTGTACGATCCCGGCGACATGAACTTCTCGTGGGTCGTCGAGTTTCCTATGTTCGAGTGGGACGACGAAGAGAACCGTTGGCTCGCCATGCACCACCCTTTCACATCCCCAAGGAAACAGGACCTGGAACTGCTCAAAGACTCACCGGGCAAATGCCGCGCGCAGGCTTACGATCTGGTGATCAACGGCTCGGAAGCTGGTGGCGGCACCGTGCGTATCCACGATAGCGCACTGCAACAGACAGTATTTGACCTGCTGGGAATCGACGCCGATACGGCCAAGGAACGGTTCGGTTTCCTTCTGGACGCGCTACAGTACGGCGCACCCCCACATGCCGGCATCGCCCTGGGCATCGACCGAGTGGTCATGCTGTTCGGCGGCCTGGACAACATCCGGGATTGCATTGCGTTTCCCAAGACGCAGCGCGCCACGGACCTGATGACGGACGCCCCAGGCCAAGTCGACGGCAGACAACTGAACGAGTTGGGAATTCGCCTCCTGAAGACTATAGTGGACCCCGAAAACTGGACCACCGGATAAGATAGAATCGGGCGGGCGGGTGCGCGGCATCAACGCAAAAGGGGCGGCGCCGCAGTTCTCGCGGAAGCGAATCGACGAGTTGACTGATTACGTCATTCAGGACTTCGGCGCTAAAGGGATGGCTTGGTTCCGCGTCGAAGACGACGGCCGGCTCTGGTCGCCTATCGCTAAGAACTTCAGCGACGACCTGCTGGGGCGGTTCGCGGAACGAATGAGCGCGGAACCGGGCGACTTGCTGCTGTACATCGCGGATACGTGGGAGGTTAGTTGCAGGGCATTGGCAGGTCTTCGGAAGCGTCTGGGAGCAGAGCTAGAGCTGTACGATCCCGGCGACATGAACTTCTCGTGGGTCGTCGAGTTTCCTATGTTCGAGTGGGACGACGAAGAGAACCGTTGGCTCGCCATGCACCACCCTTTCACATCCCCAAGGAAACAGGACCTGGAACTGCTCAAAGACTCACCGGGCAAATGCCGCGCGCAGGCTTACGATCTGGTGATCAACGGCTCGGAAGCTGGTGGCGGCACCGTGCGTATCCACGATAGCGCACTGCAACAGACAGTATTTGACCTGCTGGGAATCGACGCCGATACGGCCAAGGAACGGTTCGGTTTCCTTCTGGACGCGCTACAGTACGGCGCACCCCCACATGCCGGCATCGCCCTGGGCATCGACCGAGTGGTCATGCTGTTCGGCGGCCTGGACAACATCCGGGATTGCATTGCGTTTCCCAAGACGCAGCGCGCCACGGACCTGATGACAGACGCCCCAGGCCAAGTCGACCGCAGACAACTGGACGAGTTGGGAATTCGCCTCCTGAAGACAGGCGTTCAATCCCACTCTTCATCTTCCTCGTCATCGTCGTCGTCATAGCCCCAGTCGGAATCGTCGTCGTCGTCGTTCCAGTCGGGATCGTCGTCATCTACCTCTTCCCATTCGTTCTCGGGATCCTCGTCGTCGTAGTCCTCGTCATCGTACTCGTCGTAGTCATCGTCGTCGTCATCATAGAACTCGCCGCAGTCTTCGTCTTCGCCGAAGGTGCTGGCCAGTTGAGGCGCTACGAGCTGGTCCAGAAGGGCACCATCCTGTTGTTCGTCCACTGCCGTGTCGGACCGCGTGGAAACTGGCATGTTCGATTCCTCCCCTTCGTTCGGCGTGGTTTCAGTCTCGCCACTTCTTGCCGAGTCCTGCAGATCTGTTTGATCCTTGGACGGCGACACCCTCTGCTGCTCGCCGTCCTCTCCGATGGCTGCTACGCGAGGCAAACCATCTAGATTCTCCAATCCAAAAGTACGAAGGAACTGCTTGGTCGTCGTATACAGGTACGGCCTCCCCAATTCGTCACTTCTTCCACCGATGCGCACCAGATTTCGCTCCATCAGTTGCCGAAGGACTTCACCACAACCTACGCCCCGAATGGCCTCGACGTCGGCCCGTAGCACGGGTTGACGATACGCAACCACAGCAAGGGTCTCCATGGCCGGAGCGGACAGTCGCGTTTCGCGGGGGACGTGTTCCAGGCGGCGGACCCAACTGGCAAACTGAGACCTCGTCAATACTTGGTATCCGCCCGCTACACGTTCGACGCGAAAAGCTCGACCGGACTTGTCGTACAGTTGGTTCAATCTACGTATCAATGTACGCGATTCTGTCCCATCGGCAAGATTAGCATATTGGCTGAGCTTGCGGCTAGTCAACGGCTCGCGAGCCAAAAACAGCACGGACTCCAAACGCTGCAGTCGATGATCGCGAACATGAGAGCTGACCAACTCCTGCACCCGCTCGGAACCACGGATGCCCGCCTTGAAAAGCATACCGCGCATGCCCTTCGGCGCGCCGCAGAGACCGTTGGAATACCGGTACGCGACGCTCTTCAACTGATGGGCTGTGGACCGCGGTCGAAAACGCATGGAAGAGACTGCCGGCTGGAACACCCGGAACTGAAATCTGCGTGGACCTTCTCCACGGCGCAATAGGATACGGCAACCACATCCTGCCGGACAACCCCGGTCCCGTACCGATCCTCGGCAAAGTAGCGTTTCCGCCGGTTGCCACGTCGGAGTCCACCAGCGAAAATGGTATTGGGTAATGATCGATTCGACGGAATCCCGTTATGAGCCAAGGCGCGAACAACTCGGGGCGAAGCAAACGGGCCCGCTGGTTGTATGGAATTCTCTTCAGCATCCTGGGGACCCTAGGTCTCGCACTTGTCGTTTTCTTCGCCACGTGTCTTTTTGGATTCATCAGCGGCGAGGAGTTTTCACCAGATACTTTCTCGCGCCGGACGTTTTACTACTACCAAATCCCTTTGATCCAGCTTCAGGTGTACCCAATCGATCGGAAAGACGCGACCAACGCGTTGGAGAGATACCTCCGTGCCAAGAAATACGTGCCGGTGAAAAAGACGGGAAAGCCGCGGTGGGACCCGGTCTTCACATCGCGAGCTCAAGTGGTCATCGCGCAAGGCGATGCAGCTATTCTTTGCGCATACCTGGACACGGAAGACAAGGGCAGCGGGGACCTCTACTGGCAGAAATGGACGAAAGACCACCCGAAAGTGGCTAGAATCCTGTGGCCGGCAGTGGCTGATGTGGCAAGCCAGCGGCTCTATTGGTTCACGCCCGACATGCTGGAATTGGCCAAATACGCCGCCGATGCCAACGTCTTTGGGCGCGAACTTGATCGCATGCTTGCGCGAAAGTACAGCGATCTGGCCAGCGTTCAGCAGCAGTTGGAGCTTCACGAAACGGCCGTCGAACTGCTGGACAAGGCAATCGACCACGCGCCAAGCGACGAAGAACTGATCAAGCGCCGCGCGGAGTCCCAGCGGGCCGTCGGAACGCCGGAAGAACCAAGGCACGACAAGTCGTAACTTGAGCTCACCAGATCTGGCGAAGAATACGGTGTACCAGTAGCCGGACTCGCAAGAGTTCGGGACCAGAAGTCTTGCGACTTCTGCTACGAGGTGTTGGGCCGTGTTCTTCTGCGCGTTTCTCAGCCGGTCATCCGTCGACGCGAAACAGACGCCGGGCGTTCACGGCGGTCTGTGATGCAAACTGTTCGATAGTCAAACCGCGGACCTCGGATAGGCAAGCCGCGGTGTGAACGATCAGCGCCGGCTCGTTCGGTCGCTGTCCTCGCTTCGGGTGCGGCGACAGGTAAGGGCAGTCTGTTTCGATCAAGATCCGATCGTCCGGGATTGTGCCGGCCACCTCGCGCAGATCGACGGCCTTCTTATACGTGACCATGCCCGCGAAACTGATGTGCAATCCCAGTTCGATGCACTCGGCAGCCGTCCCCGCATCTGCCGTGAACGCGTGCATCACGCCACGCAGCGCCCCGCGGCTTCGCGCTTCCCGCAACATGGCCAGCATCTCGTCCGGGCAATCACGCATGTGAATCACCAGCGGCAGATCGCATTGCTGCGACAATCGAATGTGGCGATCGAAGAAGTCTTGCTGTACGGGAAAAGGCGTATAGTCCCGGTAGCGATCCAGCCCCGTTTCTCCTAACGCAACCACCAGGGGCTGATCCACAATGTCTACAATTCGGTCCCAATCCCCCTCGGCGGCATCGCCACAGTAGTTGGGCTGGATCCCGACCGAGGCGAAGACACAGTCGTAGCGTCCGGCCAAATCGATGCCCGCTTGACTGGATGCGGCAGTGATCCCCACGGTAACGATCGATCCCACACCCGCCTCGCGCGCACGCCTCACGACCCCATCGCGATCGCGCGAAAACTGCTCGTCATCCAAATGGGCGTGGGTATCAAAAAAGGGGTCGGGAGTCGTTTTTGGCACCTCTCGGCCCTTCTCTTACTCTTCAGCGCTCTCCGGGGCCTTGCGAGGGCGTCCGGGAGGGCGGAGCGTGGACTCCAGTCGCAGTTGCTTTGCGATCTGCTCCACCCAGACTTCGCTGCCAAACGGTCGGCCTCGGCGCACGCTCCCGCGCACAGCGTCTAATTCACTGGCGGTCAACGGTCGGTTCACTCGTCGCGTCCAATCCGATGGGCGAGCAACCGGCCAGCTTGCCAAGATTCTCGTTACGGACTCATCTCGCTGTCGCCGCCGCCAAAGGCTCGACCAACGCCAGTCCTGTGCTCGCTCCACCAGCTTGGCTCGCAACGCGTTACGTTCCACGTAACGCCCCACCGTGAGGAAATGTTCGTCGGACTCCACAGGGAAAGACTTGAAACGACCTTGATATATCGGCCCCGTTCCGGCAGTGTGGTGATGGGCGTGCCAACGTTGCGTGTGCGTCACCGTCAGCCACCGCATGACCTCCGACAGTTCACCATCCTCGCGAGGCCAAATCAGGAAATGCCAATGTGTAGGCATGACGCAATAACCAAGAATGCGCGTCTGTGTCCTCTCCCACGTCTCCTCGACAACCTTCTCGAATGCAAGGAAGTCGCTTTCCTTTTCGAACAGCTTCATCCGCCCAACCGCGCGGTTGAGCACGTGATAAACAATCCCTCCGCTACATTCTCGCAGGCGTCGTGGCATGCCGCGATCCTACTCGATTGGCCATCATCCGTCAATAAACGACTCCCGACCCCTGGTATGTAGTTCCTTTCAAGAAAGAACTCTTAGAACCATTC
>CAZURK010000052.1:0-64009 GCA_964623055.1 uncultured Pirellulaceae bacterium | reverse complement strand
TCGACTGCAGCCACCCGTAGGTGTCTGGGCAGTGTCTCAGTCCCAGTGAGACGGGTCATGCTCTCACACCCGCTACCCATCTTAGCCTTGGTAGGCCTTTACCCCACCAACAAGCTAGTAGGACGCAGACCCCTCCCCGGGCGATAAATCTTTGGTCCGGAGACATCATCCGGTATTACCTGCAGTTTCCCGCAGCTATCCCGAACCCGAGGGTAGGTATCTACGCGTTACTCTCCCTTTCGCCGCCTTACTCATCCCCGAAGGGACTTTCTCGCTCGACTTGCATGCCTAATCCACGCCGCCAACGTTCATTCTGAGCCAGGATCAAACCCTTCAATTGATTATAAGCCTATCCGTCCCATCGGCTCGCGCCGCCGGAGCGGAAGTTAGCTAGACAATTGATGGCTTGAAACCATCATCATGCGTCCCGTGGTCGTACGAGACGACTTTCTTTGGCCGGTATTTCACAGCCTCAAATTGACGTGGGAGATCGCTACCAAATTGTCAAAGAGCAAAAGTTGCCTCAGACTTAGACATATAAGACATCTTCGTCCGAAGCCGAGTAATCTTATCCAAACTGCTATCAGTGTCAACACGCCCCGACGCAAAACCTGGGATTTTTTCACGCTCACCCAGTATTCGGCCAGTTCGGCTAGGCGTCTTTACCCGATGTTCCGAATATGCCTGCGCCCAACTGGACTATTCTACCCGCATCGGGGCTGGCAGGGTAGTCTTCCGTTTGCTAGTCTCTTTTCGTTCCGCCCATGGGGCGTCACGCTATCTGTCAAGGATCCATACCGATGAAGCAGGCAATTGCCGGTGTAGTCCCAACCGATGAGGAAGAGGTCAAAGCAGCCACGGTCTGGCCATCGCTTTCGGTGTACCGATTGGGGCGCATTATTGGCCAATTGTGTGCTATCCGCTGGCCGGATGTGTACATTTTCCGTTTGGGAAACCTCATGGCTCTATTGTCGATTGGGCCAGCGATCCTCTTGTATTTCTGGCGAGTTCTCCCGGTCACCGGCATCCGGTACTGCCTGACCAATCAGCGCGTCGTGGTACAGAAAGGCATGAAGGGCGTCGACGATCGCTCGATTGCCTTGGACGCGTTCGATTCGATCGAAGTAGAATCCGGCCCAGGTCAGCAATGGTATCACGCAGGTGACCTTGTCTTTAGGAACGGCGGCTCCGAGAAGTTTCGTCTGGAAAGCGTTTCTTACCCCGAGGCGTTTCGCCACAGTTGCCTGGCATCTCGGGCCGCTTTCATCGGCGTCAGGGAATTGCTTCAGCGCGAAACTGCAACTGCCTGAAGCCCGTGTGTGGGGACACACTCTTAACGGAAATCCCTTGACTGGACCAGTTGCGTGAGTTGTTCCTGCATGTCTTGCAGGTGCTGGACGACTACGTGAATGACCGAATGCTTGCTCTCCAGCCGGCCGCGGACGATCCAGGCATTGCTGTGCCGAGCCACCTTGTGAAAACGCTCCCAAACCTGTTTGTGCAACACCAAGTTGGCAACGCCCGTTTCGTCTTCCAACGTCACAAACGTGATCCCTTTGCCGGTACTGGGACGCTGGCGAAGAATGATCAAGCCCGCCACCTTGACATGCCGGTTGTTGGGCACTTCCGCCAGCCTCTCAGCCGGGATCGCTCCCAATCGTTCGAGTCGATCCCGATAGAAAGACACCGGATGTGGTCGTAGAGACAAACCTACGGTTTGATAATCGGCAACCACCTCTTCCTGGATCGTTGCCGCCGGCAATGCGGTCAGCGGATCGATGGGAACGTCGATTTTGTCCAGCAATGGCATCGGCTTGCGGTTGCACGGCTGGGCAAGCGAATGCCATAGCGCTCGGCGGCGATCGTTGCCGAGCGAACCAAACGCATCCGCTTCGGCCAGCCGGCTGACTGCCGCTTGCAGCAGGCCCGTGCGGCCAGCGAACTCGTCAATGGAACGATAAGGGCCATTCCCGCGTGCGCGAACGATAGTTTCGGCATCTTTCTCAGACATACCTTTGATCAACCGGAACCCCAGACGCAAGACTCTTTCGCCTTCCAACGTGCAATCCCACGAACTGTGATTTACGTCGATCGGCCGAACCTCCACGTCGTGCGCGCGAGCGTCTCGGATCAATTGTGCGGGAGCGTAAAAGCCCATGGGCTGACTGTTGATTAACGATGCGGTAAAAGCAGCCGGATAGTAATGCTTCAAATAGGCGGCCACGTAAACCAGCAAAGCGAAGCTGGCTGCATGGGATTCGGGGAATCCATATTCACCGAAACCGCTGATCTGCTGAAAAACGCGTTCCGCAAACTGCTCGGCCAAACCGCGCGCCCGCATGCCGTCCAGCAGCTTCTGCCGAAACTTTTCCATGTGGATGTGCCCATTGCGACCCCAAGCCCCCATGGCACGCCGCAATTGATCGGCTTCGCCCGGCGTGAAGCCGGCGGCGACCACCGCCAACTTCATAACCTGCTCCTGAAAGATCGGCACGCCCATCGTTTTCTTTAGCACTCGCCGAATCTCCTCGTTGGGGTAGGTTACCGCCTCGTCGCCGGCCCGCCGCCGCAAATAGGGATGCACCATTTGTCCTTGAATGGGGCCGGGACGAACGATGGCGACTTCGATCACCAGATCGTAGTAACAACGTGGTCTCAGCCGCGGCAACATCGACATCTGCGCACGGCTTTCGATTTGAAACACGCCAATCGTATCGGCGCGGCAAATCATGTCGTAAACGGCGTTGTCGTCCGGAGGTATGTTGGCCAAGGTCAAATCGCGCCCCGAGGTTTGCCGTACCATGTGAAAACACTTGCGGATCGCCGTTAACATTCCCAGCGACAGGCAATCGACTTTCAGGATTCCCAATTCCTCCAAGTCATCCTTGTCCCATTGGACGACCGTCCTATCAGGCATGGCAGCGTTTTCGATCGGCACCAATTCACACAACGGGCCTCGCGTCATCACCATCCCACCCACGTGCTGTGAAAGATGCCGCGGGAAACCGATCAATTCCTTGGCCAGATACACCAATCGCCGCCCAATTTCCGAATCGGTGTCGATCCCCATTTCCTGGCAACGTTGCTCCAACTCGACGGCCTGTTGCGGATAGCCGTCCATGTTCTTTGCCAGTTGGTCGATGCGATCCAACGACAATCCCAACGCCTTTCCCACTTCGCGAATTGCCGACCGAGTGCGATATGTAATCACCGCCGCAGCGATTCCGGCCCGCTCGCGCCCGTACTTCTCGTACAGATATTGGATGACTTCTTCACGCCGCTCGTGTTCGAAATCCACGTCGATATCCGGCGCTTCATTTCGCTCCTTGCTCATGAAACGCTCGAACAGCAGATCCATCCGGCCAGGATCCACGGCGGTAATTTCCAGGCAGTAACAAACCGCCGAATTGGCTGCCGATCCGCGGCCTTGGCAAAGGATGTCGCGCGAACGGGCGAACCGAACCAAATCCCAGACCGTCAGAAAGTACGCTTCGTAGTGCAGTTCCTCGATCAACTGCAGTTCGTGTTTCAGTAGCCCGACGACCTTCTCCGGAACGCCATCGCGATATCGTCGCTTGGCACCTTCCCATGTAAGCTGCTTGAGATACTTCATGGGCGTGAGCCCCGGCGGTGCCAATTCCAATGGGTACTCGTAGCGAAGCTCATCCAGTGAAAAAGTACAGCGATCCGCGATTTCGACAGTACGCTCGATCGCTTCAGGAACGCGCGAGAAAATCTCACGAATCTCTTCCAGTGATTTCAGATGCCGCCCGGCGTTAGGAAAAAGCAAATGTCCGGCCTGGGCCACAGTAACGCCGTGACGGATCGCTGTCAGGATATGCTGAAGCGGTTGGCGAGCCGGAGTGTGGTAGTAGATGTCGCCGGCAGCAGCCAAAGGAAGCCGCGTTTTCCGCGATAACCACAACAACTGGTCAAGCCGCTGTTCATCATCCGGCCCGCGATGCAGCTCCGCGATCAAATAGGCCCGCGAGGAAAACACCTCGCGATATTTGTGGAATGCTTCGTGGACAGCAGGAGTGACAGCGGAACTGCTGTTACAAACAGTTCGTTTAACCGCGACCCAGCGGGGAGCGCGTCCGGGAAAAGCTGGAGCCGCGTTTTCCCGGAGCGCTGGGGGCTCCTCGATCGGCGGCTCCGCTCCGCGCGCTCCCCGCTGGGTCGCGGTTAAACGACACAGCACCCCAGCCACGAGTCCTTCCGCGTGTTCGGCGATATCATTCCAAGTCAGTTCACATTCGCCTTTCTCCGCCCGGCGCCGTCCTTGCGTGATCAGTCGGGCAAGTCTTCCGTAAGCCGCTCGGTCCGTCGCCCACAATACGACAGACGGTCCGTCGACAGGCGTGATTTCAGCGCCGACAATCAGCTTCAACCCGGTCTCTTTGGCCGCTGCGTGCGCTCGCACCACTCCCGCTACGCTGTTCACATCCGTGACAGCCAATGCTTCATAGCCAAGCTCGGCCGCGCGTTGCACCAGTTCGTCAGGATGCGATGCACCTTGCAGAAAAGAAAAATTCGTTTTGCAGTGGAGTTCGACATACTTCATGCGAACTCTCCGTGCAGAAACCACTTCTTGTCCTGCAGCCTTCGGAACAGCCACATGCGATAACCGGCTTCGGTTTCCACGCGGTAATAGTCACGGCGGGATGACGGCCCGCGCCACCAACCGGTTTCGATGCGTTCCGGTCCGAAATAACGAGCGACTCGGTATTGTTTTCGCCGGTAGCGAAACATTGCAGGTGGGCCGTCTAAGGCAATTCCGATCACGTCCACTGGCTCGGGCGGATCGAGCATCCGCAACGGTCGAAGCATCGGCCCAAGGGTGAGGTGAATAGGCGCCGGCGCCTGACGACCATTTGGCGTTTGTTCCCCGGTCAACGGAACACGGCGATAGGCAAGTTCGACTTGCGATTCCGCTTGAAGCTGCGCGCGAGCCACCCGGTCGCGTCCCAAGCGGCTACTCAATCGTTCAACCAATAACGCCAATTTCGATTGATCATCTCGCGAACCGCTGGCGAACAAATCGCTTTGTCGCTGCTCGCGCGGAGCAGTCGATGTCGCAGTAACGTGGATTTCCTGCACTGCGTCGGGCAGGATCAACCGCTCCAACTGCATTCCGATCAGGCCCAACAAATGCTGTGGACTGACGGTCGGCTGGAACAGCCCGGCGTTGACGATCAAAGGCCGATGGTTTTTACAGACAAACCGACACTCTAATTGCAGTACACCTTGACCTTGCTCGATCAGCCGCCGTGATAACTGTTGCAACAACCGTTCAAGCACATAGTCAATCGCACCGCGATGGGTTGTTGGATGTTCAAATAGCCAACGCGCGGCTAACTCCGGGAGCCGCTTGTGAGAAACGATGACCTCCTGGGCGTCGCCCACGATTCGATCGAGTCCTTTTATCAAATCGTCCCTGAAGCGTGCCGCCAAGCTGGTGCGAGGTAACTGTCTTAGCTGGCCGATCCTTTCAATACCCAGCCGTTTAAGCTGTTCCATGGTTCGCGTCGAAAAACGCAACGCGGCGACCGGTACGGCGTCCAACGCCGTTTGGTCTCCCGATGGAACAATTTTGTATAGCCAGCGGTCACGGCCGGTCACAAAGCGTGCAACGGCTCTGGCAGCGCCGATCGTATCGGCGATTGCGGTGCGCACTTCGAAACCGCGCTCGTTGAACGCTTTTGCAACTGTGCATGCCAACGCTTCTTCGCCGCCGAATAACTTCGCCAGACCACTTATGTCCATCAGCAAACAATCCGGCTCGTCCGTCTGGTCCAAGCCTACGACAGGACTGAAACGCTCACACCATTCTGCCAACTTCGTCAGAGCCTCTCGATCGCTGTGGGCATCGCGAGGTGCAAAATGTACCGTGGTCGGTTTACGCTGTTCTCGTTTAACGGCAAGCCGAAGGCGACTGTGGGGTGAATTTGCAGTCGCCTTCGGCTTGCCGTTAAACAAGGCGTGCAGACAGGTCTGTGCCTCGGCCAGGGGCATGCCGGGGCGAACGCCGTGAGTTACGGCTTCGGTCGAGCATGCCTTTACCAACTGGCCGTACCGCGCGTGTTTTTCATAGAGCACGATCACGCGTCCCGTAAGTTCCGGTTGGGCGAGGACGAGCCTTTGCACGGGCCAATTGGGCAGCCAGAGCGCGAGAAGACGCTTCATGCTTGCTCTCCGTCACTTCGCGCGGGTGACCGGTCCATTCATCCAATTCCAATTGCACGCTGACACCGCCGGTTGCGCCACGGCAGCGCAATAACTCTACTCGCATCTGCCGGCCACGATTCGACGGACGCGGCTCGGTCAACAGCCGCACGTCGGCCCAAGTCGGTTGCCTTCGCATTTCGATGGGTCGAAGCAGCAACCCAATACCGCCGCTGGCTTCAGCCGACAATTGCAACCGGCGGAACTGCCGCGAGTCGATCTGGTCAATCCCTCCCCAAACCGCAGCGACTGCGGGACAGCGTAATGCCTGGTCCCAAGACCAAAATTCGTCCCGCTTGCTTTTGGGATAGATCAGAATCACCTTGTCCAGATCCACTCCCCAACCAGCGATTGCAGGCGGATAGACCTGCCGTTGGCGGTCCAACACAACCAAAGCTCCGCCGCTCGCGCAAGCTTGCCGCGCGCACAGCAAAGCCAACGTTGCAGCCCCGCTGCCCGGCCCCGCGCCAAGCCACTCGACCAACGAGCCTCGTTCGAGGCCACCGGAAGGCATCAGGCGATCCAATGCCTCGCAGCCCGTGGAAATGGCCTCCTGATCCACTGCTCGCCGAACTCCCTCCAGGCAGCGAATGTGGTTCTGCAACTTGTCAACAATTTCCGATGTAAGAACCATTGGCCCACCAAGACATGTACATGCGAACAGTATTACTATACTTACGTATACTATCGGCAGCAAGTTCCTAGATCATCAAAAATTGAACAACCAAGATCAGCCTTCACACTGCGAACACGAAACCAGGGTGGGGTCGCTCACCCACCTCGCGTCGCGGCTGTTTTCCAACTACGCTAAACAGTAGGCAGTTCGTCACTTACAAACATCGGGATCCGAGCATGACCCCCAAACGAACCATCAACAGACTTCTGCTGCTGGTCGTTCTGGCGTTTCTGGGATTTCTGCTTGTCTACATTCCGCCCCAACTCATCGCCCAGTACCAAGCCGTCGCCAAACTAGGCACGGTCTGGGTGTACCTTTATTTCATCGTTGTGGGCCTCGGCGGCCTGATCTTGTTGAGCTGCACTGTTTGGATTCTCTGGCAACTCTGGAGCCGCACTCGTCGCAAGAAGGAACGACGCGATCGGCACAGCAAGAGCCCCAGCCAGCTCACGCACCAGCAACAAGAGCAAGAAATCGATGAAAACCTTGCGGCGGTTGAAGACCTGAAGGCCGACAACACCGCCGGAGATGAACTGCGAGGCCAGTTGGCCCCGCTGGTCGACAAGTTCGACGAAAAGCGGCAGGCACAGACTCTGGAAATCGTCGCCTTTGGCACGATATCGGGTGGTAAGTCATCGCTGATGAACGCATTGGCCGGCCGCGACGTCTTCCAAACCGACGCGAAAGGCGGAACCACGATAAGCCGTAGCGAAACGCCGTGGCCCGGACTCGACAAGGTCGTGTTAGTCGACACACCAGGGCTGGGCGAGGTGGACGGCGCCGAGCGCACCACGGTTTCCGCCGACGCGGCGAAAGACGCCGATTTGGTCCTGCTTGCGATCGACGGACCATTGCGTGAATCGGAGTTCTGCCTGCTCGAACGACTGGGCCAGATGGAAAAGCGTGTGATCGTCTGTCTGAACAAAGAGGACTGGTACGACGATCAAGATCGCGAGCGTCTAGTGGATCAGATCCGCGAGCAGGTCAAAGCGACCATCACGGCCGAAGATGTTGTAGCCGTTCGAGCCAAACCGGCTAAACGGACTCGCATGCGAGTTGGGTCGGACGGCACGGAGTGCGAGGAGCAGGTGGAAGTCGCTCCCGACATCGGGCCGCTGGCCAAACGGATGATGCAGGTTGTGCGCGGCGAAGGCGAATGTTTGCTGCTGGCCAACCTGCTGCTCCAGTCTCGCGGGCTGGTCGAAGACGCACGACGACGAGTCAAGGAATCGCTCGATCGGCGGGCTTGGGAGATTGTCGACCGTCATATGTGGGGCGCCGGAGGTGCCGCGGCGCTCAGCCCGCTGCCACTGGTTGATTTGGCGGCCGGTTGTGCCATTTCGACGAAGATGGTGGTGGACCTGGCTCACGTCTATCGGCAGGACATCGATCTTGACGCCGCCAAGACTCTGTTGGGAGAGTTAGGCAAGAACCTGATCGCAATCCTGGGCATCAGCGCGGCCACGCCAGCGGTCGCGTCGTGCATGGCGTCGCTGTTGAAAACGGTGCCCGGCGCCGGCACAATCGCCGGGGGCTTGCTGCAGGGCATCGTCCAGGCGGTCGTCACTCGCTGGATCGGTGCCGTGTTCATCGCGTATTTCCGCGACGAAATGCAGCGTCCCGAAGGCGGTCTGACTGGCCTTGCCCGCCGAGAATGGGAACGCATCACCAGCGTGGGCGAACTCCGCAAGCTAGTAAGTCTGGCCAGAAAACACCTGAGGGATGACGATGAACCGAGTTCAATGTGACATGGCGGGAAGGGCTCAGACGTACAGAATTCAGAATTGGCCGGCGAACCGTTTTACGAAATCCAGGAGCCTTCCCGGCCAATTCTGAATTCTGTACGTCTGAGCCCAATCAATCGTCGGCTCTTTACCGTAGAGGATGCTCAACAGGCGTGACCGAGGAAGCGAACACCAACGATCACTACCGGCAAGCCATTGCGTCATTGGAGCGCACGCTGGACAAGGTGCGCGGGTGCAGGGCCGAAGAGAAGGAGCATTTGCGCCGCGATTTAGACCAGTTGAAGGAAATGGTCCGAAAGCTGACAGCGGGCCGTGTCGAGATTGTGGTGTTTGGGGAAATCAGCACGGGAAAATCGGCGCTGATCAATGCTCTGGTGGGCGAGGCAGTGGCCGATGTCGATGTGCAGGGCGGCTGGACCAAGAACGTCTGGCACGTCGCCTGGGAGGGCTGCGGCTACTGCATGCCGGGTTTGGCGGATTCTCAGGTGGTTCTGGTGGACACACCTGGTTTGAACGAAGTCGGCGGAACGGATCGCGGCGTCATGGCTCGTGAAGCCGCCGAGCGAGCGGACTTGATCCTGTTCGTCACGGACTCGGATCTGAACGAGACCGAATTCTCTGCGTTGGTTGGCCTGTCAGCCATAAGCAAGCCCATCGTTTTGGTGTTTAACAAGATCGACCTGTACAGCCCGGACCAGCGAGACCGGCTTCTTGATGTACTGCGCGACGAGCGTTTGCGCGGCATGCTGCCCGAGGACAACGTGGTGACAACCGCGGCTGATCCGCGCGATGTGGAATACATCATCGAATCACCCGACGGCACGACGCGAAGCGAGTGGCGAAGCCCATCGCCGGACATCGTGCAACTGAAATCGCGAATTCTCCAAATCCTGGAGGGGGATGGTCTGGCCCTATTGGCGTTGAACGGCGCCATGTATGCGGCGGACAAGAGTGACCGTATCGCAACGCTGCGCGTCGAGTTTCGCAACAAGACCGCCAACCAGACGATTTGGAGCTACGCGACGATCAAGTCGGTGGCCGTTGCACTGAACCCGATTCCCATCGCCGATGTGCTGGGGGGAAGCGCCGTGGACGCGACCATGGTCGTTACGCTGGCCCACATCTACGGACTGGAGATGTCATGGCGGCATGCCAGGAAGCTGATCACCTCGATCCTGAAAGCGGCTGGCTGGGTCGCGGGTGGTGTGGCATTGGAGTACACGGTCAGTCTTGCATCGTCGGCATTCAAAGCGTTAACAGCCACCTTGGGGACCGTGCTGACCGCCGTTCCGCAAGGCGCCGCCGCCGGTTTCGGCTCGTACATCGTGGGCCAAGCGTCCAAATACTATTTCGAGCACGGAGCTTCGTGGGGCGGCCAATCGCCAAAGGAGGTCGTGCGGCGGATCTTGGAGGAGACCGATCGGCAGTCCGTTCTGGAGCATCTCAAGGGCGAAATCAAGCAGAAGATCCTGAAGAACCCGCACGCGAAAGAGCCTGAAAAGGATGCATCTTGAGAAAAAACCGGGAAAACGGGCGAGAAAGGCTAGTCCCCGAGTCCATCAGACGCAGATAATGCACACGGTGATTCCTATCGCGAGGTAGACCAATGGGTATGGATCCATCTGCGCCCGCCAAGAAGCTGTCCCTGGCTGCCTGCGCCGTGGCCGTGGCGGCAACCGTCAGTGCCGCACAGGCCCAGGACGTCGCCAGTGTCGACAGCATGCAGCGTTACTGCACGGCCAGTTGGCGCAACGCCGGCATCGACCAACAGGATTGGGAGGATTGCACGCAGGAAGCCATCACGCTGATGCTGGAACGCGTTTCGCGGAGTCGGCTCGCGCAGGCCATGCGAGATGGCCAATCACCCGAGCGGCGAGAACTAAACCGCTCGATATGGTGCACAGCACAACGCTGGCGCCGTCGGCCGAAGCATGTTTCTTTTGACAACTGCGATTCGATGGAACGCACTGCGGATGACACGGCGCACGAAACGTCCGAGGCACTGGAAAGTGCGATGACCGTGGCCGCCGATTGCCTGACTTCGCGCCAACAGGCAATCATCTCGATGTGCCGCGATGGTTGGTCGATCCGAGAAATCGCCGAGCACTTGGACATCTCGTCCGCCCGAGCCAGTGACGAGAAGTACAAAGCCATTCGCAAGCTCCGCCAGCGTCTGACTCTCGCGGGTTGAATCGACGGTCTCTGCCCAGAAGCGCGTATTCTCCGCTATACCGATCGCGATAACAGGCGTAGGGCCGGTTCCCACCGGCCGAACAGACGCTGGTCGGTAGGAACCGGCCCTGCTCGACTTGCAGGCACGACTGCGCACAAAAAAAGGTCATACCACGCCGATCCATCGACATGCTATGACCTCTATCCTGAAACGGAACAACGTAATGTCGTCCCGCCCTCCCGGCTTGTCGTGCTTCTACTATCGGCGCGCCGTGCAGACTGTCTCTAGCAGATTTCACGCAATTTCAATCTGTACCGATAATTCAACTCAATTCCCGCTGAACGGCTGACAGAGGGTCCAGACGACTTCCCCGGCGACTACAGCCACAAACGCGATGGTCACAACAACCGCCGTTTGTCGCTCGACACGCGCCTTGCCGTCTCCTAGCCCAAAATGGGTACCGAGTCCATTCCATAGGCGCAACCCCGTGGCGACTGCCGCGATCCCGTACACGATAAGCACCCACAGAGCGGCGCCGTTGCGCAGCATGTCGCCTGCATCTCCCTCCTGAACAATGGAACCGGCACCAATGTAGGCCCCGTTAGCGATGCAGCAGAAACCCGCGAAGAAAGCCGCCAAGTACGAGTGCGATCGGGCCGTCGTTCTGGTGACAATCCAGGCCGCGATCGGTACCAGCACGCCCCAAACCGCGCCTCCCCACGCGACGAACAACGGGCTGGGATTCGGCAATACATCGGTCCGAGAGAACTCCCACGGACTCAGCGCGACCTGTACCACATTTCCGCCACTCAGTACGGCGTGGAACACATGACCGATTTCGTGAAGGATCGTCATGGCCGTCCACGAGAATCCAACTGCTGACACGATCAACAGGACTTGAAAGGAACGGTTCATGGGCGGTTCCTAAAGGCTCTGCACACGACGATTGCCATTGTCCCACGCGGTCGCTATGCCTAGACTCCGCTGTCCGCGATAACGTCTCCTTCAACGGCAGGATGCTTAGCCATGATGAGCGTATCCATCGTCATCCCTATCTACAACGAACGTGACAATATTCCCCGACTGTATAGCAAATTGAACGAAACGCTGCCGGGCTTGGGACGAGAATATGAACTGATCTTCGTCGACGACGGGTCGCACGACGGGAGCCTGGAAGAGCTTCGTACGCTAGCACAGTCAGACGATCGCGTGAAGGTGGTCCGATTCCGGCGCAACTACGGCCAGACGGCCGCCATGCAGGCCGGGCTGCAAATGGCAACGGGCGATGTGGTCGTCACGATGGACGGTGATCTACAGAACGATCCTGCCGACATCGGGATGATGCTGGACAAAATCGACGAGGGGTATGACCTGATACATGGCTGGCGCAAGAAACGCAAGGACGCGTTGCTGAATCGCCGACTGCCGTCGATGATTGCCAATTGGATCATCTCGAAAACCACAGGTTTTCCAATCCACGATCTCGGTTGTACGCTCAAAGCGATTCGCCGCGAAATCGCCCAAGATCTGGAGCTGTACGGCGAAATGCACCGATTCATCCCGATCCTGGCCCATTGGCGAGGCGCGAACTGCCTGGAAGTCGTGACCAATCATCACCCACGACAGTTCGGCCAGACCAAATATGGCATCTCGCGCACATTTCGCGTCATCCTCGATCTGATCACGGTCAAGTACATGCTCGACTACTTCGCCAGCCCAATGAAGCTGTTTGGCATGGTGGGGCTTGGCTGTGCGGCGATATCCTTCGCGTCCGGCTGTGCGACGGTGCTGATGAAGTTGTTCGGCGCCGTCGACATGACGGGCAATCCCTTTCTGCTGCTAGCAGTGTTCGCCATGATGGCCAGCATTCAGTTCATGAGTCTGGGATTGATCGGCGAAGTGGCCGCCAGAATCTACTTCGGGAGTCTGGGCAAACAGCACTACACCGTTCGCGAGTTGATCAATTTCGACAACGACGCGCCCGCCGATGCCGCCGCCGTTCGTTCGCGCGCCGCGTGACCTACAGCCGCCGATACGCCAATGGAATTGGCAATTATTGCCCTTTACCTGCTCGGGGAACTTCGGCACAATACCGCCCGCTTCAACCCATTGTCGACCGGAGTCACCGGTCATCAAAGGGCGACGTTTCGCCGATCGGAGCGTCGCCGGTCAAGGAAGACCCTCAGGAAGGCAAAGGAGTGCTCACGTGAAGATTACGCTATCTCTCGCCACGGTCGTGGCAGCTCTCTTCTCTCTCGGCTTCGCCACACAGTCCTCGTATGGGCAATCGGTGGGCACCCGTGTCGCGGTGATTGACATCCCATACATTCTCAAGAACCACGCGCCGTTCAAGACGGAGCTCGAGCAGGCCCAGAAGAACCGTGTTGACCTCAGACGATGGGCCAATGACGAGAATCAGAAAATCCGCGGCGAAATAAGCAAACTGCAGCAGTACAAAACCGGTTCGCCCGAGTACAAGCAGGCAGAAGAGAGTATTGCCGAGATGCAGTTGAGATTACGGCTGCAGCTTGCCAAACGTGAGAAGGAGTCCATCGAAGCCGAGGCGCAGGCCTACTACAGAACGTACAAGCAGATCGAACGCGTCGTAGCCGATTTCGCGTTCCGAAACCAAATCGGCCTGGTGCTGCGTTTCAGCTCGGAAGATATCGATCCGGCGAACACCAACTCGATCATGTCGGGCGTCAATCGGTTTGTCGTGTTTCAGAATCGCCTGGATATCACGGACATCGTGCTGGAGGCTCTGCCGCGAGCGGAACTCTCCGATACACGGGGAAAAGGCAGACCTGCGATTCCCCGCTAGTCCTGGATTTCTTATCGCACGTTTTGAAGACTGGCAGCCATTGAGTATCTCCTTTCGACAGCAACGCACGATCTCCCGCACCGCCCGTGCCGAGGGATTCGGATACTGGAGCGGGCGCGATGTAACGATCGAATTTCGCCCCGCTCCGGAGAACACCGGAATCGTCTTCGTACGCTCTGACCTGCGTCCATCGCGCCGGATCCCCGCGCTGGTGTGCAACCGCATCGAAATCCCGTTGCGGACAACGTTGCAGGGCGACGAAGCAACGGCTGAAATGGTCGAGCACATCATGGCAGCGCTGGCCGGTCTGCGAATCGACAACTGCGAGGTATGGGCCAACAGCCCGGAAATGCCCGGCTGCGACGGATCCGCTTTGCCGTTCGTCGTAGCGTTAGAGTCAGCGGGGATCGAAGAACAGCCAGCTTTGCGGGAACGATTCATCGTCAACCGGCCGGTGCGTGTAGGCGACGATCACTGCTGGATCGAAGCACGCCCCACCGAGGTGGACGAGTTCAGGATTCAATGCCGAATCGACTACGGCTCGTCAGGCCCGATCGGGCGCCAGGCACTATCGATCAGCGTGACGCCAAACACATTTCGCAGCGATTTGGCGGCGGCGCGAACGTTCATCCTGCAAGACGAGGCACAATGGCTGCGATCTCAAGGCTTGGGCACCAGGGTGACTTGTCGAGATCTGCTGGTCTTCGACAGCCAGGGCCCCATAGACAACACGCTGCGATATGCGGACGAATGCGTGCGTCACAAGACGCTTGACCTGGTAGGCGACCTGGGTCTATCCGGATGCGATCTCGTAGGTCATTTCATCGCACATTGCAGTGGCCATCGTCTGAACACGGAATTGGTGACGGCATTGCTGGCGGATGTTCAAACCGCCAGCAGTTTGCGACAAACGGCTTAGAATCAAGTGAGGGCTTGAACTCATGGACGAGCACCCCTCAACGCTAACTCGAATTTCGGACAAAGCCGCGGTAGACCCGCGAGCCAACATCGCGGAGGGCGTGGAAATCGGCCCCTTCTGCGTGGTCGGCCCCGACGCAACCATCGGCCGTGGCAGTGTACTAATGAACAATGTCGCGGTGCTGGGACGCGTGACGATCGGCGAGTTCAACAAGATCTATCCCGGCGCTGTCATCGGTGGCGAGCCACAGGACCTAAGCTACCGTGGTACCGACACAGAGGTGGAAATCGGTGACCATAACGTGATACGCGAGGCGGTGACCATCAATCGCGCCAGCGAAAAGGAAGACGGCCGGACACTCGTTGGCAGCCATTGTTTCCTGATGGCCTGCTGCCACGTTGCCCATGACTGCTGTGTTGGCGATCACGTGGTCATAGCAAATGGCACGTTGCTTGCCGGCCATGTTCGCATCCACCACAATGCGACCCTGTCTGGCAACGTCGGCGTACATCAATTCACAACTATCGGGAGCTTTTGTTTCATTGGTGGGCACAGCCGCGTGTTGCACGACGTCCCTCCATACATGCTGTTGGAAGGCGCTCCTGCGCGGCCGCGATGTGTCAATGTAGTTGCACTAAAAAGAAACGACTTCCCGTCCGAATACATCAAGGCCCTGAACGAAGCGCATCGCCTGCTCTTCCGAGCCAAGGTGGGATTAGATCACGCTCGCGAGATCCTGCGGACCCGAGGCAAGCTGGTTCCACCCGTGAACCACTTGCTGAACTTCATCCAAGAACAACAGGAAGGTCGTCACGGGCGCGCCAGGGAAAGGCGGCTGGCGGCCTAGGCGGTGGAGGCCATGAGGAAACGCAAACTGCGCATCGGCGTAATCGGCGCGGGTCATCTGGGGACGATTCACACCCGCCTGCTTCGAACGATCGACGATGTCGAACTGGTGGGCATCGCGGAGCCAAACGATGAAGTACGCCAGCGAGTGGCCGCCGATTTTCAAACGGAGGGTTTCGCCGACCATCGGCAACTGGTTGGCAAGATCGACGCTGCCATCATTGCCGCCCCCACCGAGCATCACTATTGGATCGGCATGGAACTAGCCGAGGCGGGGATCCATCTGTTCGTCGAGAAACCCGTGACTCTGACCGTCGCGGAAGCGGATGCACTGATCCGGGCAACTGCCTCTCGACGCCTTGTGCTACAGGTCGGCCACGTCGAACGCTTCAACCCCGCGTATGTCGCGGCCGCCGGGCACATTCACCGGCCGTGGTACGTCGAAGCCGTTCGTGCGGGCGGGTACACATGCCGCTCGGTGGATGTCGGTGTGGTGCTCGACTTGATGATCCACGACATCGACTTGACGTTGTCCCTAGCGGGCAGCGAAGTGGTCGACGTCGAGGCAATCGGCGCAGCCATCTTCGGTCCCCACGAGGACATCGCACATGCCCGTTTGCGGTTTGCCAATGGTTGCCTGGCGAATCTGAACGCTTCCCGCACCAGCTACGACGCTTGCCGAAAGATGCACGTCTACGCCGACAACGGCTACGCGGGAATCGATTTCGGTTCGGGGTCGGCGAAGATCGTGCGGCCGAGCGAGAGGGTGATACGAGGCGAAGTCGACGTGCCGAATCTTGACGCCGACCAAAAGCAATACCTGCGCGAAAACCTGTTCACCGAGTTTCTGCCATTGGAAGAGGTTCAGGTCGAGGATCGCAACGCGATTCTCGACGAGCAGCACGACTTCGTCATTAGCATTCGCACCGGCCAGCGTCCTCAAGTCACCGGCCAGCAAGGCCGCGACGCGCTGGCTGTCGCTGAGAGAATCCTCGAACAGATCGCCGTGCACCGCCGCCTCATGAGGCGCGGCCCGGGAGCACCTGGTCCGCTTTGGCCACTGGCACCCGATGGCACCGACCGGCAACGGCGAAAGGCCGGCTAGAACCGTGTCAAATCGAAAAGGGGCCTACACATTTCGTCGAGAAACATGCGTTGACGCGGCTTTAGGCGTCCAACGGCAACCGGATGGTTGACAAGACCTACCACGGCTACTCGACTGGCTCTGCCTTGGCGTAGGAGCCGAGTATCTCCAACCGCACGGTCTTGCGCCCCAGCGCGGTCAGAGCACGCTTGACTTTCGTGTCGTTCTGATGCCCTTCCATTTCCACGAAGAACAGGTATTCCTTCTCCGTGCTGGGCATCGGGAACGATTCGATCCACGTCAGATTGATGCGATTGCGTTTGAAGATCGCCATCGCGTCAGCCAGCGAGCCTGGTTTGTGCCACAGCTCGAACATCACTGCCGTCTTGTCTCGGCCCGTACGCGAAGCCTCGTGATCGCTGATCACGGCGAAACGCGTAATGTTGTTCTTATTGTCCTCGATGTTCTCGGCGATGATGTTCAGACCGTAGTTCACCGCAGCCTGCATGCTGGCTATCGCCGCCGCGCCAGGTTTCTCGGCCGCCAACTGCGCGGCTGCCGCCGTGCTGGCCATGTCCACGGTACGCGCCAACGGCAGATGTTTCGACAGCCAGTCACGACACTGAGAAAGAGCTTGCGGCTTGCTGTAGACTTCCTTGATCTCGCCGCGTTCGCACTTGCCAAGCAGGTAGTGATGGATCCGCAACTGCACTTCGCCGCTGATCCTCACCGGTAGCCTGGTGAACATGCCCAACGTATCCACGACGCGGCCATCGGTCGAGTTTTCAATAGGCACCATGCCGAAATCCACGTTCGCCCGGTTCAATTCCTCGAACACGGCAGCGATCGTGGCAACGGGCACCAATTCCGCACCCGACCCGAAACGCTCGATGGCAGCCAAATGGCTGTAGCTGTACGTCGGCCCCAAATAGGCAACGCGGAGCGGCTTTACCAGCGTCCGTGTACCACTGATCAGCTCGCGAAAAATGGCCCGCACGCATCGTTCCGGCAGAGGCCCTCGGTTTGCCTGGACCGCTTGCTGGAGCGTCCTCTGTTCGGCCTCGACATCATAGACGGGCTCGCCGGCTCCCTCACGCAGGCGAGCCATCTTGGCCGTCAAACGCGCGTGTTCGGCCAGCAGCTTCACCAAATCCCGATTGGTTTTGTCGACTTTCCTTTTCAACTCGGCGGCAGATCCAGAAGCAGTTCTTCGCTTTGCAGGTTTGCGTTTGGCCATGTCTACCAAATCCCGCTGCTAGATACGTCAATGCTTGCCCGGCACCTCGCCATAGGCGTGGCAACAAATGGTGTTGATGATAGCTTCGCCCCAATGTGTCGGAAAGGCGCCAAGTCTGCGAAAAACGGCCAATTTGTCAATGTTCAGGTGCAGACCGGTGAGCGTGCCAAAATGGCAGACGCGAGGCGCGATTGCGGTCGCGCGACTTGTTCCCGCATGTGACCAAAGCCCATAACTAATGACGAATTAACAGGTTACGAAACCTGAACCACCCTGCTTCGGTGCTGGCACGCCCTTTGCTACGAGCACTGTGGGTCCTTGTGAAACGGGACACGACATCTTCAGCTCGACAGCTCCCCGTCTACAAGGGGGGATACATCGGAACAGCAGTGGTGATAGCACGGAGAAAGGAGCATCCTCATGGCTCAAGGCGAAAAGATAATTGGAATCGACCTAGGAACAACCAACTCGGTGGTGGCCGTCATGGAGGGCGCTGAGCCCAAAGTGATCCCAAATC
This sequence comes from uncultured Pirellulaceae bacterium, assembly GCA_964623055.1. Taxonomy (GTDB): domain Bacteria; phylum Planctomycetota; class Planctomycetia; order Pirellulales; family Pirellulaceae; genus JADHUC01. The sequence goes on along the minus strand of CAZURK010000052.1, from coordinate 45,766 downwards.
CGGAGGGAAATCGGCTTACGCCCAGCGTGGTCGCCTATACGGACAAGGAAGAAACGCTCGTCGGAGAACCGGCTCGTCGCCAAGCCGTCACAAACCCCCAGCGCACGGTGTATTCGATCAAGCGATTCATGGGGCGGCGGCACAACGAGGTCGAGACCGAGGAGAAGATGGTGCCGTACAAGGTGGTTGGCGGCCCAAATGAGTACGTGAAGGTCGAGATCGACGGCAAGCAACACACGCCGCAGGAAATATCCGCCAAGACCCTCCGCAAGCTGAAGGAGGCCGCCGAATCCTACCTTGGTCACAAAGTGAACAAGGCTGTGATTACCGTACCGGCTTACTTCAACGACTCTCAACGACAGGCTACCAAGGACGCCGGGCAGATAGCCGGTTTGGAGGTGGCTCGGATTATCAATGAACCGACTGCAGCCGCCATGGCGTATGGGTTGGAGAAAGAGAAGAGCGAAAAGATCGTCGTATTCGACCTAGGTGGCGGAACCTTCGATGTGTCCATCCTGCGACTGGAAGACGAAGACGGCCATAAGGTGTTCGAGGTGATCAGCACCAGCGGCGATACCCACCTGGGTGGTGACGATTTCGATGAAGAGCTAATCAACTATGTTGCCGAGGAGTTCCGAAAGGGCCACGGTATAGACCTTCGGGAAGACAACATGGCGCTACAGCGTCTCCAGGAGGCTTGCGAGAAGGCCAAGAGAGAGCTGAGCAGCGTACCGCAAACGGAAATCAACTTGCCCTTCATCACCGCTGACGCGTCGGGCCCCAAGCACCTGCAAGTTACAATCTCCCGGTCCAAATTTGAAGAGCTGATCGACTCGCTTATCGAACGGTGTCGCGGGCCGATCCAGCAGGCCCTGAAGGACGCGAAGTACTCGCCGAGCGATATCGACGAAATCGTCTTGGTGGGCGGTTCAACGCGCGTTCCGAAAGTGTACACGATGGTGAAGGAGATGTTCGGCAAGGAGCCGCACAAGGGTGTTAATCCGGATGAAGTGGTGGCAGTCGGCGCTGCGATTCAGGGCAGCGTCTTGGCTGGCGATCGCAAGGACGTGCTGCTGTTGGACGTCACGCCGCTGACCTTGGGAATCGAAACCGAGGGTGGCGTCTTCACGTCGCTAGTGGATCGAAACACGACGATCCCGACCGAGAAGAAGCAGACCTTCAGCACGGCTGCTGACAACCAGACGGCTGTTACCGTGAAGGTGTCTCAGGGCGAGCGGAAGATGGCAGCCAACAACCGACTGCTTGGAGAATTCAATCTGGAGGGCATTCCGCTTGCGCCACGCGGCATGCCACAGATCGAGGTCAAGTTCGACATTGACCAAAACGGCATTCTGCATGTGTCGGCCAAGGACCTGGGAACGGGCAAAGAGGCGTCTGTGCGCATCGAGGAGTCAGCGGGTCTGTCCGAGAACGAAATTGAAAGGGTGCGCAAGGACGCCGAGGAACACGCCGAGGAGGACAAACGGCAATTCGAGTTGGTCGAGGCACGGAACCAAGCGGACCAGATGTGCTATCAACTGGAAAAGTTGATGAAGGAAAACGAGGAGAAGTTGGCCGATTCCGATAAGGAACCGCTGCAGAAGGCCATTGAAAAGGTGCGCGAAGCCGCCAAGGGCGAAGACACACTAGCGATCAAGTCGGCTGTGGGCGAACTGGAGCAGGCGTCGCACGCTCTCAGCAAGGTGCTGTACGAGAATGCGCAGGCCGAGCAAGCCCCTACCGGCGAGGATGCGACGCAAGGCGGCGACACCGGCGACACCGGCGACACCGACGACGATGACGGGGCCATCGACGCCGAATTCGAGGTCAAAGACTCTTAGCGTGGGGACGCGCGGCTGGCGCGTCTCGTAACCCAGACCGCGCATGCGATTCGCGTGCGCCGCGAGCAGGCACCGCGCAGAGCGTGCGCGCAGTCACGAACAGAGGGGACGTGGAGACATGAACTTTCGATTCGACAAACTGACCGTCAAAGCCCAGGAGGCCGTCGCAGACGCCCAAGGTCTCGCCGCCGAGAAAGGTAACCCTGAAGTCGATTCTCTGCACCTGCTTTCTGCGTTGGTCGCAGAGTCCGATGGAATCGTCAAGCCGCTTCTGGACAGAATCGGCATCAACCACGGGCAGTTGGGAGAATTGATCGACTCGGAATTGTCTCGGCTGCCGAAAGTCACCGGAGGATCGACTCCCCAGCCGAACCAAAACCTGGTGCAAGTCCTCCAGGCAGCCTCGCGCGAAGCGGGCGCGATGAAGGACGACTTTGTTTCCACGGAACACTTGCTGCTTGCCATGACCAAGACGGACTGCAAGGCGAGAGGCTTGCTGGAAGTGAACGGCCTCCGGCCGGATGATATTCTCACGGCGCTTCAATCGGTACGTGGCAGCACGCGTGTGACAGATCAGAATCCGGAAGACAAGTTCCAGGCATTGGAGCGGTACGGCATCGATCTGGTGGAGCGAGCCAGCCAAGGCAAACTAGATCCAGTCATCGGACGCGATGCCGAGATCCGGCGAGTTGTCCAAGTGCTCTCGCGGCGCACCAAGAACAACCCCGTGCTGATCGGCGAACCCGGCGTAGGGAAGACCGCCATCGCCGAAGGTCTTGCGTTGCGGATCGTTCAAGGGGATGTGCCGCAAAGCCTCAAGAACCGGCGAATCGTTGCGCTGGACATGGGCGCGTTGGTTGCCGGGACCAAATACCGGGGCGAGTTTGAAGATCGCCTGAAGGCCGTTCTTCGGGAAGTCGAGGATGCCGGCGGCAGCGTGATGCTGTTCATTGACGAACTGCATACGGTGGTCGGGGCCGGTCGCGCCGAAGGCGGCTCGGACGCGGCTAACCTGCTGAAACCGGCTCTGGCACGCGGCGAACTTCGCTGTATCGGCGCCACGACACTGGACGAGTACCGCCAGTACATCGAGAAGGACGCTGCGCTGGAACGGCGTTTTCAGCCGGTCTATGTCGGCGAACCATCGGTGGAAGATACGATCGCGATCCTGCGAGGATTGAAACCTCGCTACGAGACGCACCATGGCGTGAAGATCAAGGATTCGGCGTTGGTGGCGGCGGCCGAACTGTCCCAACGTTACATCACCGATCGTTTCCTGCCGGACAAGGCGATCGACCTGATCGACGAATCCGCTAGCCGCCTGGCCATGGAACTGGAAAGCGTGCCCACCGAGATCGACGAGGTGCAGCGACGGCTGCGACAGTTGGAACTGGCCGCAAGGCAGTTGGCTGACGAAACCGAAGAGACGGCCAAGGACCGACTGGCGGAAATCGAAACGGAAATCGAGGAGTTGAAACACAAAGAGGCCAGTCTGCGCGAACAGTGGGAAGCAGAGAAACTGGGTTTGGGTGACATCCAGAAAGTGCGGCAAGATTCCGAAGCGGCGGATCACGAGTTCGCTCAGTTGGACGCCGCCATCAAAGAAAAGCAATCGTCCGGCCTTCCGGTCGGCGAAGAGGATTACCAAAGGCTATACGAGTTGGACGTCAAGCGGCGCGAACTGCAGCAGCGGATCGAGGCGGAGGAAGAAGGGTCCGTAAAACGCACATCGGAACGGCGGTTACTTCGTCAGGAAGTGACCGAGGAGGAAATCGCCGAAGTCGTCAGTGCGTGGACCGGTGTGCCGGTCTCGCGCATGATGGAAGCGGAGCGAGCCAAGCTGATGGTCATGGAAGAACGCATCCACCAGCGGTTAGTTGGGCAAGACGAAGCCGTCGAAGCGGTGGCCAACGCCGTGCGCCGCAGCCGGGCCGGCCTGCAGGACCCGACTCGCCCGATCGGGTCGTTCCTCTTCCTGGGCCCCACCGGCGTGGGAAAGACGGAACTGTGCAAAGCTCTGGCCGAGGTGATGTTCGACGACGAATACGCCATGGTCCGCCTGGACATGAGCGAATTCATGGAACGCCACACGGTAAGCCGGCTGATCGGGGCGCCTCCGGGATACGTGGGCTTCGAAGAAGGCGGCAAACTGACCGAAGCGGTTCGGCGTCGGCCCTATTGCGTCGTGTTGCTGGACGAGATGGAGAAGGCCCACGGGGACGTGTTCAATATCCTGCTGCAGTTATTGGACGACGGGCGGCTCACGGACAATCACGGCCATACGGTCGATTTCAGCAATACGATTGTGGTGATGACCAGCAACGTCGGAAGCCAGCTTGTTCAACAGGTCACACAAGAGGGCGGAGACGAGGAGGAGATCCGCGAGGCGGTGATGGAAGCTCTTCAATCGAGATTCCGGCCCGAGTTCCTGAACCGGATCGACGAGACGATGATTTTTCATCCGTTGAACCGTAACGAGATCCGCCGCATCGTCGATCTTCAAATCCGGCTGCTGGAGCAGAAACTGGAAAAACAAGGCGTTTCGCTGACCGTCACCGACGCCGCACGGAATGCCATCGCGGCGCAGGGCTACGACCCGATGTACGGTGCACGGCCAATAAAACGACTGATCCAACAGCGTATCGAGAACCCGTTGGCCACGGAGCTATTGAAAGGTGAACTCGCCGATGGCGGCCACGTCACGGTCGACTTTCAGAACGGCGAATTCACCTTCGATACGAATGTGTGATCCCCAGAAGATCGGCACTGGCTGTGCGCGGGTCTCCGACCCCGCACATCAGGCTGACCGGTGGTCTAACGATATGCGAGAGACCTTCGGCCCGCGGTTTCGGCGAGGTCAGGAGACCTGCGCTGAGCATGGCCCGTGTGTTCTCTGAAACCGACACCCGCTCAGTATTGGCCAACAACGTCGCCCGCGGCCCGCGTGCAAAGGGCGTGGTAGACCCCCATATCAATCGACTCGTGGACCAACCTGACCGAGCCATCGGTGGCCAGGAACTGGGTGCCCGCCGGATGAAGACTGCTGAAATTGTGCGTGTAGTGCTCTTCGTCGGCATCCGAGTTTGGTGGAAACGTTGCGACGCCGATGACGCGCGCAGGAGCGTGGTCGCCTCCTCTTACCATGCCCACCCAAGTGCTCGACGCGAACAGCGATGAACGTTCGCCCACAGCGAACGTCTGGCTCGTACCGTCCAGAACATCCGCGAACCGCACGCCCTCGTTCAGGAAGAATATCCCATTCGCCCGGCCCGCACCGTGCTCATAGACCTCATGCGGATCCAGAGTTCCGAACACGCCTATGTAGTTGCTGGTGGCGAGTCTCACGGGTGTGTAGCCAGCAATCGGTTCTTCGTGGTCCGCACCAAGAATGAAACTACCCTGACCGACATCCGAAGGACAGCGGTATATCTTCACCGCGGTCAAACGGGCCTCGGCATTTGCAGGATCGCCGATAGGTAGATCGAAGTGGATGCGATCCGCGTATAACGACGTTTGCTCCATGTAAGGCAGGATGCGGGCGGCCCACGACCAACCTGGCTCGCCAAGCCAATCCGCCTGTCCCGTGCCGGCATCAAAAGCCGTCCAGCCCGCCGGGAACTGCTGGAACGTGTCGTGATACAGATGCAGCCCAAGCCCGACCTGCTTGAGGTTGTTATTGCACGAGGCTCGCCGCGCGGCCTCGCGCGCCATTTGCACGGCAGGCAACAGCAGTGCGACAAGGATGCCGATGATGGCAATGACGACAAGCAATTCGACTAGGGTAAAACCCTTTCTGGTACGCATAACGCAAACTCCTCCGGAGTAAGAATGGCAACCTCTGCGTTCGGCCTCCCGTGACCGTGGTGCAGTGCGATTCAGGAGGCTGCACTGCTGGTTCCGGGAAAGCAGCCCAAGGCCAAACGCAGTGCGCAGCGTGAGCGGCGCAAGCGAACGAACGAGATGTCCGGGCTAGGCTGGAGGAGCGCGGGAGTGGTGCGTCACCAGCGGCGAGGCGATATCGCTCGTTGGAACGCTCCAATCCATCAATTCGATGCTCTGGGCGACGTGGGGCACTTCGACCAAAGCGACCGGCAACGGCGGTTTGGCAAGATACCGGCAGATCAGGCAATCGCCCTCATCATGCTCCGGTGCCAGTGGCTGAGAGCCGGAGTGATGAGACGCGGAATCACGCTTCGAACCTGAACACCCGTCGTGGTGCTGATCGTGACAGCCTCGACTGTGACAAGCGCTCGCCGGGGATTCGTCTGCGCAGCCATCGTCGCAATGGCGGTGCCCGACGCCAAAGAACAACGTCTCGGCCAAGTATAGAACCGAGAACAGGACTGCGAATAGACGATTGTGAATTCGGTGCATTGTGTAAATCACGCCCGATCAAATGGTCTAAATACAATCATTGTGCAAAAACGATCGACCTGTCAAGCCTTTAATATGCGATACTGGCGACTCCCGGCGGAAGAACGGAGCAAGAACACAGTATTTTCACTCTGGCGCAGGCATCGCGGGACAAGAACGCCACCACAGAGGGGGATAAAGAAGTTAAAGCGGGCCGGTCGCAACCTCCCGTAACGCGAGCAGGCGTAGGCCCGGATTCCACCGGGCGATCAAACGACGAACAAGCGCTCGGCAGGTAGGAATCGGCCCTACGCGATTTTGACGCCTGCGGCTTGCCGCAAAACGATTTCGGTTGCGCGTGTGCCTGCCAAGGCAACGGTTGTGCGGCTAGTCTCGTGGTCTGGACCACGCCCGGAGGTCGTGAGAGAATGGACAAATGGCACTAATTGACAAAGGGAGGTAACCGCCAATATGTCCGAAGCACTCCGTACACAGGTCTTTCAGGAACTCGATTCCCTTGTGCTGATCGATCCGCACACTCACATAGACGCGCTCAATCCGGCATCGACCACTCTGGCAGATATCCTGGGCTACCACTACTACACCGAACTGGCCCACTCGGCCGGCATGCCGAAGGAGCAGATCGAAGAAACCGGGCTGGATCCAAAGGAGAAATGCGCACGGTTGATCTCCAACCTGGAGCCGATCGAAAACACCATCCAATACAGTTGGTTCGTCGAAATGGCTCAAGCGTTGTTCGGATTCGAGGGTGATCGAATTGCAGCCGACAATTGGGAGTCGGTCTACGACTCGGCGACGGAGAAAATGGCCCAGGAGGATTGGGCGGATGAAGTGTTGCGGCAAAGCAAACTGGAGTCCGTATTCCTGACAAACGACTTTGACGATCCGCTGGAAGGCTTTGATACCGGCACCTACATTCCTTGCCTCCGGACCGACGATTTGGTGTTCAACTTGGCCAACCCTGACGTTCGCGAGCGACTGGAAAAGGCGTCCGGAACGTCCGTCAGCGATGCCGACTCGCTCTGGACCACGATCGGCAAGTTGTTCGATCACTTCACGTCGAAGAATGCCCGCGCGTGTGCGATAAGCCTGCCGCCGGATTTCGCGCCCACCAGAGTATCGAAAGGCCGCGCCGACACGGCGATCTCGGCCGTGTATAGCGACGGTCCGAAGGCTCATCCCACCCACCGTCAAGCCTTGTCCCACTTCGTCTTCTGGACGTTGGCCGAATTCTGCGCGGACTACAAACTGCCGTTCGACCTGATGATCGGCGTGAATCGCGGCGTCTACGAGAGCGGCGTGTATCAGGGCCAGGATTTGTACGACAGCCGCGTATCCCTGATTCAATACAAGGAACTGCTGAATGGCTTTCCTCAGGTGACGTTCCCGATATCCGTTTTGGCCAGCGTGACGAACCAGGAGTTGGTCAGCTATGCTTGGATCTTCCCGAATGTGGTGACCAGCGGACACTGGTGGTACTCCAATACCCCCGCGCTGATCGAGCACGATTTGGCTTCCAGGTTGGAGGCGGTCCCGCAAACCAAACAGATTGGCTATTACAGCGACATGTACAAGCTGGAGTTTGCTCTTCCCAAATTCGCCATGTACAAACGTGTGCTGGCGAAAGTGCTGGCCGAACGGTTTGTCATCGACCGCGGCTGGAGCGAGGAGCGCGCGATCACACTGGGCAGGCGTGTGTTGCGGGACAACGTGGATGGAGTATTTGGACCGGCGTAGTCCGCATTCGAGGCCGGTTATGGCTGTTCGGGCGTCAAACATCCGCCGTCGTGTTCGAAATGCCACCGCTCGGATGGCGGATCTGTTGTTGCCACCGACCTGCAACTACTGCGGGCGCGACTTGCCACCGCCGGGAACGCAGCCGCTCGTTTGCGACGCGTGTCGGGAGGAATTTCTGTCATTCGACGGATCGGTCTGTCCCCGATGTTCTGCGCCCGTCAGTTCAACTCATGCAGGCGACGACTGTCCGCGATGCCAGGATCGCCGTTATCATTTTCGGTATGTCATGGCATTGGGCGTCTACCGCGATAGCCTGCGAGACGCGGTGATCCGTATGAAGCAGCGCGTAAACGAACCGCTGACGCTTTCGATGGGCCATCTTCTGGCCGACCGCCTTCAAGAAAAGGTATCGCTGTCTCCGCCGGATATCATGGTTCCAGTCCCGACCCACTGGATCAAACGCATCGTGCGCGGTGTGAATGGTCCGGATCTGCTGGTGGAGGCGATCGGGCGACGTTTGACGATTACGACAGCCATCGACCTGCTTTCCTGCCGCCGAAGAACGCGAAAGCAGGGCACCTTGCTGCCATCCGAGCGGTTCGCGAACGTGCGCAACGCATTCCGCGCAAGTTCGGGCTACGATATTAGAGGCACGTACGTGTTGCTTGTGGACGACATCATGACCACGGGCGCAACAGCCAGCGAAGCCGCCAAAACGCTGCGAAAAGCCGGCGCGGACAAGGTCGACGTGGCCGTAGTCGCCCGCGGTGTAGGGGGCGATCAGCGTGGCACATGATAACAAGGGCGGGGTGTTCCTCACAAAAATGCGACTGCCGGATTGACGGTTTCGAGAAGGCCGCTTGCGTCCGTCGGCTTATTGCGAAGAATGGTTAGTGGAGGGCGCATTAGCGATTCAGTCAGATGCCAGACGTTTCAGGAAAAGACGGCAAAGCACCCAAGAGCGTGAAGCCTCGGCCATTCCGCCGTGCGGTACTGCGCGGCCTAGGCGTCGTATTGCCGCCGCTGCTGACGATTGTAGTGTTCCTCTGGGCCTGGAACCTGATTTCCGGCTATGTGCTGGAGCCAGTGGAGGGCATGGCCCATTCGACGATTGTGCACTTTACGTGGGATGTCCGCAGCGAACAGCCAAGTGACGCCGAAGCCGCCAGCTACCAGGAACTGGACAGCGAGGAATGGATACCGAGATACGTCTACGACGCTGTTCGAGAGAATCCGGGAATGGCCTCCCCGCAGACGGCCCAAGGTTATTTCGACCGCTATGTCCGAATTCGGTGGCTTAATCGCGCAAAGGTCATTCCGCTGTTCTTGTCGTTGTTCATTCTGATCCTTTACCTGCTGGGCAAGTTCCTCGCGGCCGGCATGGGGCGATTGGCCTTGTCGTCCTTCGAAAACCTCATTCAGCGAGTACCGGTGATCCGAAACGTGTACTCGGCCGTCAAGCAGGTCACGGATTTCATATTCACCGAACGTGACATCGAATTCAACCGCGTGGTCGCAGTCGAGTATCCTCGCAAGGGCGTCTGGTCCATTGGCTTTGTCACGGGCGAGAGCATGCTTGACATCCGCTCCGCGGCAAATGAGCCCATCCTGAGCGTACTAATGCCCACGTCGCCCATGCCGGCTACGGGCTTCACGATCACGGTTCGCAAGAGCGACACGATCGACCTGGATATCACAGTCGACCAGGCGATACAGTTTGTGGTCAGTTGCGGCGTGGTGGTTCCTTTGCAGCAGCAGCACAAAGAAGACGTCGGCGCGCAGGTCACGGCCGCCGTCGCATCCACGGCTGCATCCACACAGCAGGCGATCGAAATGTCATCGCCTACGGCGGCTCCAGACGATGATGGCCAGCAGGCAGAGGAACGTCCAAGCGGGGTCGATTGCCCAACTGTCCAAGATGGAACGCATGCCTGAGGAACGACAAGAACAAGAATCTGCGGATAACGACGGGGCTCTGCCCGCTCGATCCACCGACCCTCCGCCACGCTCGATCAGGTTGGGCACCCGGTCCAGTGCCCTGGCTCGATGGCAGGCCGACTGGGTCGCTGCCCGACTGGAACAGTTGGGGGTGGCCGTCACAATGGTCCCTATCGCGACCCGAGGCGGTGCGTCCACCAAACCGCTGGGCGTCATCGGCGACAGGGCGTATTCACCAAAGAGATTCAGCGTTCCCTGTTAGATGGCGACATCGATCTTGCCGTTCACAGCCTTAAGGATCTGCCGACCGAAAAGGTCGATGGCTTAAAGCTGGCCGCCGTTCCCGCCCGCGAAAGCACGCGAGACGTGTTGGTATCAACGGCGGCAGATAGCGTCGACGCTCTGCCCAACGGCGCTCGCGTCGGCACCGGCAGCATGCGTCGCAAAGCACAACTGCTGCACTTCCGTAGTGATTTGGAGATCACGGACATTCGCGGCAATGTGGACACTCGACTGCGCAAACTGGACGAAGGCCAGTACGATGCGATCGTTTTGGCGGAGGCCGGATTGACGCGACTCGGCTTGGCGAACCGCATAACTCAGGTCATTCCACTTTCGATCATGCTCCCGGCCATCGGTCAGGGCGCACTAGGCATAGAAGCCCGAGTCGACGACAAGGAGACACTGGCAGCGATTGCCCCGTTGAATCATGCAGAGACCACAGCGCCGTAGTCGCCGAGCGTTCTATGCTGGCCAGTCTCCGCGCCGGGTGCCTCGCGCCGGTTGGGGCGTGGGGCCGTATCGAGGCCGACCAGTTGGCATTGGATGGCGTTGTTCTGACGAGCGATGGATCTCAACGAATCTCGGCCGCTGGCTCCGGTTCGCCAGATCGTGCCGGAGCGATCGGCGCGGAACTCGCCAAGCAATTGCTCGACGAAGGAGCCGCCGACTTGATGGCATCCTGTCGGCAGCACGGCTAGCCGGACGCTTACTGGTGTGAACCTGATTCGCTTTGTTCGCGAATTGCCGATTTTTCTGTTCCTGCAGCCTTTCCCGGTCGATAAATGGAGATAGCGCGCCTTTGTGCGGGAAACTCTGTGCCCCCGTCTGGCAACTCGTCCATTGCTCGCAAAACGGAACAGCCATGCAGATCAACACTTCTCGCTTCGGGCCCATCGAGATTGAGCCGGAGGATATTCTGCTTTTCTCCCATGGGCTTTTTGCATTCGAGAACCATCGCCATTGGGTCCTCCTGTCCGACGGACACAACGACGGCGTAGCGTGGTTACAAAGCCTGGGAGATGCTGAAGTCGCCCTCCCGATGGTCAGCCCGCGCAAGTTTATCCCCGGATATCAGGTACGTATCCTCCGCAGCCAATTGACGCCGCTTGAGTTGGCCGCGCTGGATCAAGCGTTTGTGCTGAATGTGCTCAGCCAAGACGCGGGCCAACTGACGGTTAACCTGAAAGCGCCGGTTCTCATCAACCTAGACCGCCGTATCGGACGCCAAATAGTCACCATTGACGAACAACCGCTACAGTTGGCACTCCCGGCGTTAACGCTGCCACTCCGAAAAAGTGCCTGATAAATCCGTTGCCGTCAGCAAAACAAGTCGTTTGCGTTCCGGGGTAATATTCACGGGACCGCTGACCCGATATCCAGTGTGTCAGCAAGAGATGGGTAAGGGCCCACTCTCACTTACCAGGAAGCCGTGAAACCAAGAGGGCAAGTCCCCAACCCGGCAAGGAGCCTAAGATGTTGGTGCTGTCGAGACACCGAGATGAAAGCATCATGATTGGCGACGATGTGGTCGTCACGATCGTCGACATCCGTGGCGACAAAGTTCGATTGGGAATCGACGCGCCGCAAGACATCCCCGTTCACCGGCAGGAGGTGTACGAGGCGATCAAGAGAGAGAACGCGAAGGCGGCCCGGCTTCAGCCGGAGGATACGCGCAAGGCAAATCCGTCATAGCCCGCCTCCGCATCTCCTATCCTTGCACGGCTTCTCACAGAGACTCCGACTCGCCGCCCTCGCCTCAGAAAATCGCGAACGCCGCAATAACCGCCACTACGATCACAACAGCGGCGATCCCTGCAACGATCCAGATCCGAGATGGGATTCTGCGCCAGATTCCCTCACCCTTCTGACTCTGCGCCGACGGGCTTTCGTTCAGACCACTACCGGGCGCCGCGTCGTCTGCAGAGGGCCCCAAAGGCTCGTCGGGTTCCGCCAGTGGTACCTGTTCAGCGGTCTTTTTTCGAGCCGTCTTTCCGCGCGTCGTCGAAGACCCTTTGCCGCGTTTCCGCGAACCGCTGCCTCTGCTGGCAACCACGTGGATTCGTGGAGCGGCTTCCAGTCCTTTTCCCGTCCCGTCCGCCCGATTCGAAACCGTGTCCGTTTCGGCCGGCCTGGCCGGTTCGCGCCGCGATGGAGCGGAACTGGGCGGGCGTCGCCTCTTTGGTGGCGGTGATTTGGTCGAACTGGGTCTGGCGCCGGCCTTGCCCCCGGTCGCCGTGGATACCGCTCGTGCACCGGTCGCCGCAGCGGCCTTCTTTCGCGAGCGACTCCCTTCCTTTTGGCTGCGCCGCGCCAGCCAGCCCTCCAAGGCCCGGGCCACGTCACGCATCGTCCCGTAACGATCCTCCGGCTTCTTCCGCATCATCTTGAAGCAGATCGCGCACAAGGCCGTTGGACAGTCCGAACGTTCTTTGCGGATGTCTTGCGGCATCTTCTTTTGGTGCATGGCCAGTCGCTGCGCCACCGTGCCTTCACTGAATGGTGGATGTCCGGTCAACAGAAAATAAAGCGTACATCCGAGACCGTATGTGTCGACTCGAGCATCCACGTCGTGACTGTTCAACGCTTGTTCCGGTGCGAGGTAATCAGCGGTGCCGAGCACGTTCTCGTTGTGGGCCAGCGTCAGCGAGGCACGCTCCTCGTCCGAGAACAAGGCAAGCCCCATGTCGAGGATCTTAATGACGCCGTTTTCGTCCACCAGCAAGTTCGCCGGCTTGATATCACGGTGAATCAAACCGCTGTCGTGCGCGTGCTGCAGACCTCTGGCAGCCTGAGCGATGTAGTCGGCTGCCTTGTCGTAATCGGGCAGACCGTCCTGGTCCACAATCACCTGCAGGTCGGGGCCCTGGACGTACTCCATTACGATGTAGTGCGTTTTGCCGACGCTGTCCACGTCGTAGGCGCGGACGATGTTGCGATGGTCCAACTTGGCGATGGCTTCGGCTTCCTGGTAGAACCGGCCCAGGTAGGAACTGTCGCCGATGCGGTGGCGGGGCAGGATCTTGACCGCTCGCAGGCGACGCATGATCGTGTGCTCGGCAAGATACACACGGCTCATACCTCCCGTGCCAATATGGCGCAGCAACTTGTACTTACCCAGGAAGAAGCCCTTGTATCGCCCATCGAGCAGCTTGTCGCAGTGCCACCGCGTGAGCCGCTCGCTCTTCACGAACCAGTCGGCCAACTCATTGGGGTCGTCCGGCAGACTACCGCCTCGCTCGGCCTTGCACTCCGCCAGCGTGCGTTTAATCTCATCCCTGTCCAACAGCTTGCTGTGCTGGATCAGTTCGAGGAACGATTTTGCTGAGACTTTGGCCATGCTGTGAACGGGCCCTGATCAATTCCGTCGCCACCCTCTGTTCGCCAAGCCACGGAAGAAACTGCGGGTACCGCCGAGACCCACAGTGCCACAGATCCACGCTACCATAAATCTAGTGTCGCGGCCAACCTTCCGATACCCTCGCAAGTCCCATAGATTCAATTTTATTCCCAGCTCCCGCAGATTCCACGGTAAAAAACGATTCCGTGGACGAGTCAACGGAAACCGGCGAATCAGACTTCTCCTCCATCATTCAGTACCGTCGCCAAAGTCACGCCCACCGAAGCGTCCTTCTGTGCGGTTCGCAGACGTTCCAACAGTTTGGAAGCTCGTGGGTCCCCCACGTCCAGATCGGCCGCCTTGAAGGCGATGTCAAGCAGTTCCTGGACCGGTATCTCTTCGGGTGGTCGGCTCAGTGCAACGGTGCGGTCGGAATCGGCGACGCGGTGAAGCAAGCCCGCAGCGACAAGCCGCTCGATAATCCGCTCTGCAACCACGTCCGGGAGCCCCGTCACGCTTGCGGTGTCTTCGATGCTGGTCGTTCGTCCTTCCCGGAATCGTTCGGCGACCGTTTTCATGACGACGGGAACGACGGCGGGGTCGATTATACTGGAATCCCGTCGCTGTTGTTCAAGTTCCGCAAGTTGCCGTCCGTGCAAATGCTGCAACGTCGAACTGACCTGCAAGCCGAACAACACGGCCAGCCACATCAGGTAGACCCAGAACATAAACAGAGGAATCAGCCCCAGCGAACCGTAGAGTTGACTTATCGATAGGGCGTTTGCCAGATACATACCCATTGTCCGTTTGCCGATCTCCAACAAGATCGCCGAAACCAAAGCCCCAATCATCGCCGGTCGCCAGTGGACCTTTGTGTTTGGAAATAGCATGTAGACCGTCAGCATCAACAGCCAAATTGCGGAGATGCTCCAAAGCACGCCCACCGTCGTCGTAAGCCATTGGTATGTGTCCAGCCCCATCAACAGTTGTTCGAAGCGGGAATTGACATAGCCGCTGCAGACAAGGATCAGTGGGCTGATCGTCAGCAGAAACCAGTACAGCGGCACGCGGTACTTCCAACGACGGCCCTGCGAAGCTCGGTAGATGGTGTTGAAACACTCTTCGACGGTCACCACAAGGCTAATCGCCGCATAGATCGTAATCGCCACGCCGACCCAACCGATCGCCGCCACGTTCACGCTTTCTATGGCTTCGCGCACACGTTCGTTCAACCAGACGTCCAAGGTCGGTGTCCCGCCTTCGACGCCGGCCTCGATGCGAACGTTGTTCAGCCCCCAAAACTCCAGCAGTTTGCCCAACGGCTCGATGAAACTCTCTTGCGTGCCTAACGCTTTGACCAGCACGGTTGCGACCACCAACACCGGCAGCAGGCCGAACAGAGTCCGGAACGAAAGGGCAGCGGCCATCTGCTGTGCGCGATCGTGCTGCAGTTGTCTGGCGCCAAAACGCCCAAGATCATGGGCAAAGCGAACCGCAGCTTGCCAGCGGTCCAATTCCTCGCGCGGTTGCGTGATCACGCGCTTTAGCCAGCGCACAGTCGATTCGATGATTCGGCGAAGCATGGTCAATGACGCGCAGGAAAACGGAATAGGGTATTGCACGCGGATCGCCGATCAGCAACGATCGGCCTAGACTACTAGTGAATTGTACCATTGCGGGGCACGTTTCCAACGTGCCGTTTGGATTGTGAGACGTTGGAAATGAGCCCCGCGTTAGGAGTGGACCGATGAGTGGAGATTTGACACGTCGCGATTTCCTGCGCCGAGCCGCGACCAGTACCACAGCAATCGCCCTTGGAGGCGTGAGCGGTCCGCACCCCCGGGAACTCTCAGCCGCAGAATCGATTCCAGGCCTGAAGAGCAAGCCTGACGTAATCCTCCACCGCGGTGGCTATCCCGGATGGCCGTGGATCACTCGGGCGGCAGAAAAGCGGCTCGTCTGCGTATTTCGCGACGACGGCGTTCACGGATTCTCGCCCACAGGCAAGATCATGTGGACGTTCAGCGAAGACGACGGCCAGACATGGGCACCGGCGCGGACAGTGGTCGACGAACCGGGAGTCGACGACCGAAACTCGGCAGTCGCGCAATTGCCCGATGGGCGTCTGATGGTCTGCTACAACACCTACACCAAGGATCGCGTATCGCGGTGCATGACCATCTGTTCCCAAGACGGCGGAACCACGTGGGAGAATCCGCAGCCGATTGCCGAATTGGACGCCCGCACGCGTGGAGCGCCGCTCGTTCTGACCTCGGGCGATCTCTTGATTCCCATCTACAAAGCGCCGGGCAACGGCTCGATCGCTGCACGTTCGTCGGACGGCGGCAAGACGTGGGAACTCGCCCAACTAGCCGACTCGCAGAACTTCGTCGGCGACGAATGGGTCGCCTTGGAGGTTGAGCCGGGACGCATTGTGGGGATCATCCGCGAGAACCGCGTTCGCGACGGCTATTTCTGGAAGACTGAAAGTCGCGATGGGGGGCGCACGTGGGACGCGGCGGTAAAGACCAACGTGCGAGATGCCCGATCCACTTCGCCTGCACACCTGGACTGGCACGGCAAGAAGCCCGTCCTGACCTATGCCGATCGACGGATGATCTCCGTGTCGATGGTGACCACCGGCGATCCCAGTTTCCGCCACTGGGATATCGAGAACCGGCTCTCGTGCTACCAGTACCGACCTGATGGACGCCCGATAGCCGATGCCAGCTATCCCGTTTCGGTCGCCGTCGGCAAACATCGGCGTTTGATCGTCGACTACGAAATCCGCCCCGAAGGAAAGTGGATTGCGGGATACTTCGTCGATCTTCCGGAGGACTGGCAGTAGACACCACGGCTACGCTGTACGGTCGTTGGTGCAAGCCCCCTCGCGAAACTCTCGCTTCTTCGTCAGCCAGTGACCATAATAGAGTAACCCGATACCCGGGCCTCTCTGGTCGTTCCGTCCCATGGCAGCTACTCCATCTCAGCAGACTCCTCACACAGGGGCTCGACATGTCCGTTCAAGGCGTCGCGTCGTTTGAATTCGCCAGGAGAAATCGACATCGCGTAACCTGCGCTCACCGAGAACTCCCGAATTGCGTGACGAGCGCACACCGTCCAATCGCCTCATGCGAACACGTCACGGTCTTCCTGTTCTGCGCGACGATCCTATTCGCTTTGTTCATCGTCTCCAACGCGCAGGTTGCTCTGGGCCAAAACACGGAAACGACAGCCGGCAGCGAGGCCAAGGAATCGGAGAACGAGTCGGCTATCGAGAAAGAGGTGCAAACGGCGCTCGCCAAGAGAGTCGATTTCAACTTTGAAGAAACGTCCCTGAAGCAAGTCGCGAAGGAACTGGGCAGAACCAGCGGCGTCGACATCGAGTTGGACACGCGTGCGCTGGATGACATGGGTTATGACGCCGAGACGAAGTTATCGTTGAGGGCTAGAGGCATCAGCGTGAGCGCCGGTCTCTACCATTTGCTCCGGCCCCTCGACCTGACATGGAGGATTCGCGGTCGAGCGGTCGAGATTACTACGCCGGAGGCGGCCGAACTGGACTTGACAACTCGCTTCTACGATGTCAATGACTTGGCAAGCACCTACGGTGATGCCACTCCCCTGGATACGGACTCGTTGATTGACATGATTGAAGCGACGATCGAGCCAACGCTCTGGGACTGCGTTGGCGGACCGGGGGCGGTTATTGCCTTCCGCGAGTTGCTGGTCATTTCGTGCACGTCAAAGACGCATAACGAGATCGGACGGCTGCTCTCGATCTTGCGGCAGCTGGCACACGCATACGCAGAAAAGCCGGTCAATACCGTTATCGAACCGGTTGCACTGTCCAGCACGGCGGCGGACGAGGCGGTCCGACTGGCACTGGACGCGAAAACCATCAGTGTGAATCTCAAGAACGTCACTCTGGACGAGGCAGCGGACACGATTGCGAAGCTGAGCGACGTCCCCATCGTTATTGATCGTTCCGCACTGGAGTACGAGGGGTGGTATGCTGAGCCGGGGCCGGCCGCCGATCCGTTTGGCGCTCCTGCAAAACCCGCTGCACCCGCTGGTGGTGCCGATCCGTTCGGCGCGTCCCCTGGGGCGGCTCCCCCGAGCAAGCCGGTGGCGGACCCTTTCACGGAACGTCGAGAACCAATGGTCTCGTGCGTGGTGAAAGACGCCACGCTACGCGCCGCTCTGGACTTGGTTGTTCAACCGCTTGATTTGGCCTGGATGGCCTCTCGTCGCCAGAAGCCCAGGACGCTTTGATAGATGTCATATCCGGCATAAGACCCGACACCTGGGATCAGGTAGGCGGTCCTGGAAGCATCGGGGCACTGGAAGGAATGCTATCCTTAGTGGTTTCCCAGACGGATGAGATACATTGTGAAGTCGAACGAATCCTGGCTCGCCTTCGCCACGCGCTAAGTAATCAGGAAGCGAATCCTCACCCGAAGAACCGGGCTGACCGTCAGGAAGAAGATTGCCTGGTCCTGCGAGTCTATTACGTGGACGCCTGGGTTACCAAGGTACCCAGTACAACGATCGACAATCTTGTGGCAATCACCCGCGACCTCGTTGCACCGCAGACTTGGAGCAAGGAGGCCCGTGGGACCATCCACAAGTTCGGTGACGCGATCGTCATTCGCAATCGCCCCGAGGTCCACCGGGAACTCACCAGACTGCTTGCCAGGCTTGGAGTTCGATGGCATTCGACGTTAGAGGGTTATTTTCGCCATAGGACTGGAAGCACTATTCCCGTGGTCGGCGAGAACCAGAAGGATCCAAACCCTATGGGCATGGGCGGCATGTTCGCTGTACAAGACAGATGAGCGGCAAGGCGCTAGCCGCCGGTTTTTCCGCCAATCCCGCCCAACCATGAACCGGTGGCTAGCGCCATTCCGCTCACCTATTTCTCGAACGATCCTCAGTGCACCTGTGCCGTGGCCGTCTCTTCGTGTTTCTTGATGGTAGCCTTGTTGCCGTCGATGATCACGGTGAAGGCGCCCTCGCCGGTGATCCGCCTCCCAGCTACCCTCGCTTCGATCTTGCCTTCACAATTCGCAAGGGCGATTCTGCCGGAATTGAACAATCGCACTGTGGCCGCTTGGCCTTTGAATTGAATTCTTGCGTCCTTGAACGAGAAGTCGAACGGCGCCAGAAGGGCATAATCGGTCGACAGCGGTGTCTCGATCCGCACAGCGTTATCGCCTAACCTGTGGAACGTCGCGGGCGGATCCGTTTCCTTCAGCCGTGGATAGAGCACGACCAGATAACCCTTGCCGGCCGGTTGGGCGATGCGCAGCAGTAATTGATCCTCACGCCGTTTGCCTTCCGGGAAATACTCCTGGTTCCATCCGGTCAGACGGCCATAGGGCTGCGCCGGGTGGCCGTACTTGCCGGTAATCGGCTCGAACTCGGCCGGCGTGTTCACGAATACGTCCATATCCACCTTCACTTGCCCATCGAAGTGGAACACGCTGCCGCGCCGTTCCATCGAGTTGGCAAGGAACCACAGGTTCAGGTCCGTGGGCCGACTAGGCATGCCACCGAATGCGTCGCGCAACACAAAATAATTTGGCCCCTTGGGGTCCGCGTCTTTCAGAAACAATACCTGACGATGCCAACGGGTCGTTGGGATGGTCTCGATATCGGTCGGAGCCGCGGGCCAGCTCTTGCGCTCCTCGTCGTTCCATTGCATGCCGTTCTTGGTCAGCAGCGGGTACTCCGTCTTAAGCGGGCGGATCTGGTCCACGTCGCGCGTGGCACGCATGTACTCGGCTTCGGGCATGAAGCAGGCAGCGGCCACTCTCGTGCTATTGCGCTCGGTCACCTCGAACTTGTGGTCGATCGACACGCGATTACGCAGCCACGGGCGTACAAACATCGGGTGATAGCCGTTGCCAAAGGTCAGATGGATGGGATGGCCTTTGGCGTACAGCGAATAGGCCATCTGGTCGGTCTCAAGCTCGTTGTGGCCGTCGCAGTTGCCAGCCATGATACAGAAGAGCGTCTCGTGGGGTGTGCCAAAGCCATGCCGAAAGAAGACGCCGTAATCCTTGTGATGGACGCTCGTCAACTCTGGTACCACTTCTTTGACCAAACGCATTTGCTTGTCGGCCGGCAGCGTCTCGTTCGTGGCCCATTGGAGTTGTCCGGCCAAATCAGGATCGCGCCCTTTGAAGTAGCCGATGATCAATTCGCCAAAGTCGGGCGGCATCGATGGGTAGCTGGCCCCGTTCCCGATCGGCAGGTAGACTCGATGCCCGTTCCAGCGCAACTCGGGCGGAGTGATCCAGTCGAGCGTGAACCGCATAGACCGGCGGAACAGATCGGTATCGAGCGCGTCGCCCAGACCGTTTTCAATGAAAACCTTGTTCGATTGGGCAATCTCGCGGAAGGTGACGCCCAAGGTATAGTGAACGTTCTCGTAGGGTGCGCCCGATTCGCGAGTGAACCGCCGCAAGTAGTCTTTCACGAATTCGCGAGTCCACGCTCCCCATACCTTGAACATCGGATGGTCTTTGACCAGCAAGCTGGACTTGACCCGGGCGTTGACGGCCATGATCGACATGTTCGGATTGCCCAGGTGACAGCCGACGCCCCAGGGAAAATGTTCGCGCGAATTGAGCACGTAGGCTTGGTAGGCACTCAGACGCCGCAATTCGCGTCGATCTTCGAGTGTGAGCGATTCAGGGGTGTTGATGACCGGGTTCAACATCGGGAACCGCACGTGCGTCATCGAACGATGGTTCCACATCGAGTACAGCCCAAAGTGGCCCAGGGTCCGCTTCAAGTCAATCCAGTCGCGCATCCGCTGAACGGCCTTTGCGCCTTCTTCTGTCGGTTCTTGGGCCCAGGGCTGATTGGCCATTGGGTCAGGCCAGTCGAGCGTCCAATCCTTGACGATGTCCAACGGGTGACTGCCCAGTTTGACGGCCAGGCGGATCAGCGAGTCCATCTTGCCTTCGATCTCGTCTTCGGCCGGCGAGAGCATGATGCCGTAGTGCCGCCGCGCGGCATTCTCGGACACGAACAGCGTTTTGCCCGTTGCATTAGGGCTGTATCGACCAAAGCCTTCCGATACCCAGTGCTGCTCGTAGACCTGCATCGGCAAGCTGGCCAGCAGTTCGCCATCGCGGTTCACGCGGAATCGCAGGCTCAGCGGATTGCGCCACTTGCTCGTAGTCAGTGTCGCGAAGCCCACGGCGTCCTTCCCCGGTTCGACGAACCGCACGGCGATGCCGCATCGTGGGCTCCACGTCGGCCAACCCGTTAAGTAGTAGTCACAACGGTCTTTCGCGAATTCGAGCGTGTACCCATTGACGACGGTCCCGCACGAATGTTCGGTGTGACTTGTGCCGGTCTTGTCGCGTTTCACCTGGTCCTGGATTTCCTGGTTCAGCAGATCGTGGTACTCCGGGCTGTCGGTGCGACCGGTGTAGAAAGCCTGCTTTGGCCGAAATCCCTTGCCGCTCAGCCTGAACGAGTAGAACCGATCGAACTGATCCCAACTTTGATCCGCGTAGCCCGTATTCAGCTCCTCCTCGACGATGATCATCGGGCACCCAGACAACACCTTGGCTCTGAACGTCCAGTACCCCGTGTCGAAGGTGTACCGCACTCGCACCTCGGCAAACAGCGGCCCGCGTGCGATCACTTCGGACTCGTAGGACTTCACAAAAAAAGGCATCTCGAACCGTCCCTCCCCAGTCGCCCGCCCAGACGGCAGCAGCAAAGCGCGTATCGGCCCTGGCACCTCACTCGCCGGCACCGGATAGGGATACTCTCGGGACCCGCCGAGCAAACGTATACCGATCGGCTGTGGCGTGCGCGTCGTCAGCTCGATCTGTTCCGCTGTCTGCCGGATCGAAACCGCCGAACCAGCCGACCCGGTCTTACCGGGTTCGATCACGTATGAAACCGCCTCGTTCGCCGGAACATTGGCCAAGAACCAGACGTCGCACGAGCGGACAGAACCGTCGTCGTGGCGCCTCACATCGCTGATCTGGCACGGGATGGCCTGCCGTCCCACGATACGCACTCGGGCGGACGCCCGTCCCGTCAACTCGCCGGCATCAAGCTGCAGAGAAAAGTGGACAAGTTCATCCCGCCAGTCCACCCCGATGTAATCGCGGATCGTTACCGTCACTGGTTTGGCCGTCACCTTCGACGACATCAGAATCAGCAGGTAGAACATCATGCCACAAGCATTTCGCCATTTCGACATTTCCTCGTCTCCTGTCGTTGTTGGCGTCTCGGTTCATTTGCGGTAATTCTTATGCTACAGTCTCTCTTTAGCCGATGCGAACCACTTCAAAGCGAAATCTCTGATACGCGGAACTTCGACATGAACACCGTTTCCGAAGTCATGGAAGCGCTCGAAAAGAAGGGAAGCGAACAGACCCGCAAAACGTACCGTCGTCATGGCGCGCCAGAGGCCATGTTCGGCGTCAAAATCGGCGATCTGAAAGTCATCGCCAAGAAGATCAAAGGACAACAGTCGCTGGCGTGCGAGCTGTACGATACGGGCAATATCGATGCCATGTACCTTGCTGGAATCGTTGCCGACGGGTCCCAGATGACCAAACGCCAGCTTCAGTCGTGGGTCAAAGGGGCCAACTGGCACATGTTGTCCGAGTACACGGTCCCGGGTGTGGCCACGGAGAGTCCTCACGCACGCGAACTTGCGCTCAAGTGGATCGACTCCAACAAGAAATCGATCGCGTGCAGCGGGTGGTGCACCTATGCAGGCATCGTTGCCGTGACACCGGATGACGATTTGGACTTAAAGGAAATCAAAGAGCTGGTAAATCGGGTCGTCAAACAGATCCATACTGCTCCGAACCGAGTCCGCTATCCCATGAACGGATTCATCATCGCTGTCGGATCGTACGTCAAACCACTCTTGAAGCAGGCCAAAGCGGCTGCCAAGAAGACCAGCAAAGTGTCAGTCGATATGGGCGACACGTCGTGCAAGGTTCCCGACGCGTTGCCATATATCGAAAAGGTCGAGGCAGCCGGACGAGTCGGCAAGAAACGGAAGACGATCAAGTGTTGAAGCACTTGCGCCAAAGAAGACTTGATCACGGCACAAGAAGGTCGGACAATTGAAGCGTCCGGTTCGCAACCACACCGGCTCTATTCTCTTGCGCAACCCCTTCTTGCCCTGACCGGAGCGGGCAGGCACATGATGAGACACGGGAGAACGTTCGATGAGACTCTTTGCGAGATCTGGGGGAAGAGCGGCAAATCGTCTGTCCTTTCAGTTTGCCTTGCTGACATTTGCCGCAGTCGTCGCCAACATCGGATTGGCCGCCACCGCGACCGGGGCCGAACCGGGCAAGGCGGCTCGTCAAGCGGCTGAGCGGATTCGCCATGCGGCGCTACTGCCGCCCAACGGCCCTGAGGGCCGGCCGCTGCCGTTAGTGAGCCACTGGAACATGGGCAGCTACGGACGTGGCTGGACGCCGCAATATCAGATGGAACTGTTGGACGAAGGACACTACATCCTACCCTGGCTCGGCTGGCCGCGCGGCGATCCGGCCAAAGACGAGAAGGCCGCGCAGCGATTTAACGACTATTACGCCGGGTTGCTGGGCTATTGTCGCAAGCTGCGGCTTCCCATCTCGTTCCGGGGCACGCAGTGGGAAGCGATGTTGGTCAAGAAGGACTACCGAGAGTTGCCGCCGGATCAATGCCCGTCTGTGATTTCGCCGGAGGGCAATGCCATCCCGAAGCTCAGTCCGTTCGGGCCAGTGGACAAGTGGCGTGATCCGGCTCGCGAATACGTCGATACCCCAGCGATGAAGATGATACAGCGCATGTACCCGAATCCGCCGCTGGTGCTGTTCGTCTCGAACAACGAAGCGCCCGATCTGCGTTGGCACCAGGTGGAAGACCTGTCGAAACGATATCTGGACAAGTACGGCAAAAACCAATCGAACCAGTTCAAACGGAAGGTCGTTTCGGAAGGTTGGATGGAACGCTATCCGGCCATGTTCCAGGCGATGCGAGACGCCTTGGTAAGCGAAACGTGGAAGAAGAATGTGCGTTTCATCGGGTACGGCGCATTTGGGCCGTCGCATTTCGGACGTTGGTCGGCGTGGAAAGACTACTCGCTGATCACCGACGAATGGACCAGCCCCGATTGGCACATTTGGGACGGCGGCACGCCCTCGTACTACACACACAACTGGTGCGCCAACCGCGACCACTGGGTCTGGTCCACGCAGGTGCAGTCGATGAACTGGATCTTCCAACTCGAGGAGGCATGGAAGGTCAATCCGGACTTCTGGTGGGAGATCTCTACGTGGGATGGCAACAGCGGTTGGACCCCGGCAATGGAGTACGCGCCGGACTCACTGAAGAAATCGAAGGCTTGTCAATACATGAAAGACGGCCAGACGTACACGCCGGACCGGTGCCTGGGCTGGCTCCAATTTGGCATCTGGCTATTACGCCCGCGCGCGGTGCGCGAGTTCCGCGGCAGCACCGTGCCGCTTGAACCGTGGCGCCCATTCTTCGACCAGGTGCTGTTGGCCGTCGATCGAGTGCATTCCAGCGAGACACTCACGGAATTCTGGCGACACGGCGAATTGGTCCCAAACCTCGCCCATCGGCACCCATACCAGGAGAACGTCCCGGAAAAGTACCGCGATATCCACCGCTGGTACCTGTTGGACACGAACCTAGGTGCCAAGCGTCCGTGGGACCAGAAGACGAACATACCCGTATTCAGCATGGCCCTCGTCCGTGGCGATTCCGGCGAACGCCAGTGGCTGCTGTATGCCCACTCGCCACTAGAGGATCGTAGGAATGTGAAGATAACGCTACCGGAATACGGGGAAGTGACCGCCGACGTGCCTCGTGCTGGGGCGTTCTACGTGGTTGACGAACAGAAGAAGACTGTCAGGCAACTTGACGTGATCGAACTGTAGCCGCGGCAATGTACCGCAGGAGATTGCGATGAACGATCATACCAATGCGCCGATCAGGCGACGTGACTTCCTAGGGCGCGTTTTAGGGACCGGCACGTTGATCGGATCCGGTCTGGGGTTGCCCGCCGGCACCAGCCGGGGTGGTGAAGAGCTGAGTTCCCTTCGCGCGGGCGAAGGCATCGTTGACATTACTCCGCCGTTGGGCATTGAACTGGCCGGTTTCCATCGTGCGCCGGGAAACGAACGGCGGATCAAGGGCATTCGCCAACCCATGGAAGCCCGTGCCCTTGTTCTGGCGCATGGCAACTCCCAAGTAGCGATCATCTCGCTGGACAGCGCCGGAGTATCGCAGGATCTTGCGCGTCGCGTGCAGCGACAGGTGGCCGCTCAAACCAGTATCCCCGCGTCGAATGTGCGAATCTGCGCCACGCACACGCATTCCGCGCCGGCTTTCTGCTACTTGCGTCAATGGGGCGCAATCCCGATTGAATACATGGCGACGGTCGAGAAGAAGGCGGTCGAGGCCGTGAAGGCTGCAACGGAGGATCTTGCACCGGCTGCGCTGTCTCTCGGAAAAAGCCGGGCCGTGGGCGGCAACCACAATCGCACCACGAAGACCTTCAAAACCGACGAACACTTCGGCAAGGACTCCACGGACGCCGAACGATGGCTGGACACGATGGTGCACGTCATGTTCCTGGAACGAGGCAACGGCAAACGCGACCTGATGTGGTACCACTTTTCGGCGCATCCGGTCTGCTATACGGACGAACAAGCCGGCCCCGATTGGCCGGGAGTGGTGGCCCGGATGACTCGCGACAGCCACCAACTTGCCCCGTCGTACCTGCAAGGTCACACCGGCGACGTCAATCCAGGAGACGGCAGTCCGTGGATTGGCGATGTCCAGGAAACCGCACAAGCCGTACATGCGGCTATCGCCAGCGCGATGGACGGCTTGGAACGCATTCACGTGGACACACTGCAATCGAAGACACAAGAGTTCCTGGTCCCACTCGATATCGAATTGTTCAAAGACTGGCTTGCTCGGTACCGACAAGACCCATCGAAATGTGCCAGCGGCCCGTGGGTAGACGCCCGGTTTGCCAAAGACTGGTTCGAAGGAAACGTCGACCGCGACCTGAGCCAAACCGGACTGCCCACTACGCTCGCCGCCATGCGAATCGGGAATCTGGGACTCGTGTTTCATCCTGCCGAGTTGTACAGCTACTACGGGCTGGCGATCCGCCGCGATTCGCCCTTCCCGAACACCATCGTCGCCGGCTATGCCGACGGTCTGATCGGCTATCTGACGGATCCACAGGCGTACAAATCCGGCGAATACGCAGCCATCGTCGTTCCGAAGATCCTTGACTTCCCTCCGTTCACTCCTGCAGCCGCAAGCGACATGACGGGTACAGCCGTCGATTTGCTCAGATCGCTGGCATGAGTCGCTTCAACTTGTCATAATCAAATGCAGGGCCTTTTCGCTGCATCCTGCGAATCTGTATTCATGCAGCGAACACCGGACAAGAGGAAGTACGTCATGACATGCCGCACCGTAGCGTGGTGGCTGGTTCTGTTGGATGTGATCCTGCTTCTGGCCCGGCCTCTGGAGGGCGGCTGAGGGGCCCGCGGTTGTGCTCCGCGGCGGAGTACGGGTTCCTCGTTTTCCTATTCAGGTACCTCCTATAGCCAGAGCGATGCACTGGCATCGAAGCGTGCGGAGATGGCGCGTGCCGCCGCCAAGGCGCAACAGATGCGGTTGTGGAAAGAGGCTACGACCGCTGCCGCACGGCTGGCAGCCGCCGACAAAGCCTACCAGCAAGGCGACGTTCGCGTGGCCAGCGGGATATACGTCACGGCAGCGCTGAAGCACCGCGAAACTCCGTCTGGAAAACAAGCCAAGCAGCGGTTAGCACAGTTGGCCGAGGAAGCGCGGGAGAAACTTCGCCAGATTGATACTCGTCTCGCCGACGTGGAACCTCCCGCCCCTCTGATTGACTCGCCCGCAGGAGAACCGTGGCTGCCGCCGGAACCGTCGCCCAACGATTCTCAAGACATTATAACAGAGGCATTCCGTCAGTACTCGAGGTTGGCAGAGCAATACGAGCTTGTGCCGGTGGTCTCACGTGAACTTCGCCGACACGTTTCCCGGCAACGTCGCCGCCCTGAGTACGCCGCGGCATTGAATGAACCCGAAGCTAGGTCGCTTTGGGAGTGCGGCCTGCAGCATGAGAAGAAGGGCGAGGCGTGCTGTGCGTACTGGATGTATGAGAGATCGGCGCGGCTGGCGCCCGCCCCTTCCGCCCTCAGAGCTAGCGACCGATTCGCCGAAATGAAGCAAGACCCTAAAATGGTCGCTTCGGCCGAAACCTGCAAGTGCATCCGGGAGTGCCACAAGATCTACTTGAATGCCGAACGGCTAATCGCCGTGAAACCACGCCTAGCCAAGGAGCGGTTTGCCGATATCGTCACCCGGGCCCCAAACGACAGCGAAGTATACCGCCTGGCCAAGCAGCGACTTGCCGAACTCTAGCCCGGATTATTCACGTGGCCGGATCAAGGTCGCGCAGCGCATTGCCGGAACAGCGCAAACGCAATCGAGGCAGTTTGACGAGTCGTGCAGGGAGGAAATCCAAGCGAAGCGACCGCAACTCCAGCACGAACGGCGTTTGCTCGGTCCGGCCTACAATCTCCGCCACCCTACGAGATCCACGACATGATACGGCCGGTGACCTTCCATCCAGCGTTCGTCTTTTCGACTCTGTAGGTGTTACCCGAGGCGCTAAGGTTCCCTTCGTAGTACCCGCCTTCCACCTCGGCTGTGTTTTCGCCGGTCCACTTGAACGAGCCGATCCGGAACCGCAAGCCAGCGCCCTGTCGAAACTGCGAACCGCGTCTAACCGTGGGCGTGTGCTTCTCGAACCGCCGGAGAAAACCGGCGGGTGGGTCGTTGCCTCGAACGCTCAGAAAATACGCCTTGGCTCGCTGCTGGGCGGCCGACGCGTTGTGCCCGAATTGGTAACGAAACACCGCCTCGCATACGTCCCAGTGGTCGTTGGGCCGAGAGTTCTTCGCGGCTTCGTCTTCCAGCAGTCTCAAGACGCTTGCGCCGTATTTCGACAGCGTGCGGTTCTTATTCTTGACAAAGACATCGCCAAACCTTCTGAACAGTTTCTCGCGTTCCTTCCATGTCTGAAGACGTTTGATGGCGGCAACTGTTGCCGTGGCAATCCGCAAATGCTGTTGCGTGAGAGTCGTTTCCGTGAAAAACGCCTCTAAATCGGCCAGTAACTCGTGGGTTTCCTCGCCCGAAAGACTCTCAGCAGCCAGTGCCCGGTATTCCAGGGTATGGAACCGCACTTGCACGGCCACCTTTTTCCGAGGGTCGTCTCCGAGCGACTCGACGAAAGCCTTCAGCTTCGCATCAGCCGCCTTGTCCCCACCTTCGGCATCGCGGTGTAAGAACTCTAGTTTAGCGAGGACGGCGAGTTCCTTTTGCCTATCGCTGGAATCGCCATCCAGCAGCCGTTCAGCCGCCTCCACCACGGCCGCATTGAACCCAGGCCGGTTCTGCACAGCGCGAGGCTTATCCCGCATGTTAAAGATGAACTCGACCAGTTGCATCGGCGACAAACCGGGCCGTGGAAAGTACAGGTTGGGCTTCTCGACAACCGGCTCCGCGTCGTCCCCATAGCCAACGAGCCCACAAAAGAGCGCCGACGAACTCAGCAACAGCCACGCCATTCGGAAACTCATGGGATAGGCTCTCCTTCTTGGGCCTGGATGGACCACACCCGCATATGTAACCGGCTGCACCGGACACCGCGGACGAAAAAAGGACTCACGCCGAATCGACGTAAGTCCTTTCGCAGCGAAGTGCGGATGAGAGGATTTGAACCTCCACGTCCTTAACGGACACTAGAACCTGAATCTAGCGCGTCTGCCAGTTCCGCCACATCCGCGAACGTGTTCTTCCCTGTTTTTATATGCAAAGAAGGGGTGTTTGCACAAGAGGGTAGGCTGGCATTCCAGCCTTCCCGCACTGTAAACGATCAGAGTCCGCGCACTGTGCGCAAACTCGTTTGACGGCAAGCCGAAGGCGACTGTTGTTCCAGCCGTCGCCGACGCCTTCGGCTTGCCGTTAAACGATATTGGTTGCGGCTCTGCCGAGCAAAGCTTCGCCGCCAATCTCCGGACAGCGATTACCCGGGCGGCCAACTCATCCCGCGTCCGCCTAGTATGTGGACGTGAATGTGGTTCACTTCCTGGCCACCGTCCCTTCCACAGTTGATGACCAGCCGATAGCCGTCATCCAGCCCTAGCTGCCCGGCCAGCTTGGCTGCGTTTAGGAGAAGATGTCCCATCAAAGCCTGGTCCTCGTCGGCGAGATCGTCGACCGTTGGAATTTCCTTCTTGGGAATCAGCAGGACGTGTGTTGGTGCTTGGGGATTGATGTCGTTGAACGCCAGACACAAGTCGTCCTCGTAGACGATGTCCGCCGGGATTTCCCGATCGATGATCTTCTTGAAAATCGTCGTCTCGCTCATCTCAAGCTACCTTACCATTTCAGGCCAAAGTCCTCTCCGCCCGATGCACGATCCGTGCCGCCCTTTAACGGCGTGGTCCGCTTCGGCACGGTCGATTCTGGCGGGGGCTCTTCCGCCTGTTTCTCGCCTGACGGTTTCTCCTCCGGCTCCGGAAGTGCGTGCGCCTCTTTCAATGACAATGACATTCGCTGCGCTTCCGGGTCAACGGACAAGACCTTCACTTCGATCTCGTCGCCTTCTTTGACCACGCTTGTCACCTGGACCACTCGGTGATGCGCCAATTCGGAGATGTGTACCAAGCCCTCGACGCCAGACGCCACCCTAACGAACGCTCCAAAATTGGCCGTACGCGTGACCGTTCCTTTGACGATCGAATCCTCAGGAAAACGCTGCTCGATATCCGTCCAGGGATGCTCGAGCAGGTCGCGGTACGTCAGGCTTATCTTGCCGGTCTGCGGATTGACCTTTTCGACTTTGACTCGCACCTTCTGCCCGACCTCCAACACTTCGTTGGGATCTTCGACGCGATCCCAACTAAGTCGGCTGACGTGAACCAGCCCATCCAGGCCGCCGATGTCAACGAAGGCGCCGAAGCTGCGGATGCTGCTGACCACGCCCTCGACCACCTGGCCGACCTCCAATTCCTCCAGCCGTTGTTTGCGTTGTTCCTCCTTTTCACGCTCCAGCACGGCCCGATGGCTGAGCACCAGATTCTTTCGCCGCCTGTTGGCCTCTGTGACAACGCATGGCAGCTTCTTGTCGTAGTAGTCGGGGTAGTTGTCCACGTGGAACATTTCAATCTGGCTGGCCGGGATGAAGCCGCGAATGTTGCCCACCATACATTCCAGACCGCCGGTATTCGAGCCGGTGACGCGGGCTTCGACCACAGTGCCTTCGACCAGGTCCGACCAATCGTGAACCTGCACCGACGCGCCGGGGACGATCAACTCGTACAGACCGTCCTCGGCGTTGATTCTGGTGACCACAACCTCCGCCTGGGCCCCGACAAGAGGCGGCTCTTTGAATTGCCGCACCGATGCCACGCCCTGGTTGCGGCCGCCCAACGAGAAAAACACGTTGTCCCCATGAATCTTGACGACGGTCGCCCGAAGGCGGGAATCCTCTTCCAACAGTTCGCCAACATCCTCCGTAGGCCCCGACGACACCAGCTCGTCCAACGCCTCATCGCCAAAGGCCGAGTTGATCTCCTGCTCCAAATCTGCCGGCAACGGCTCGCGGATTGGGGGCACAGGGACCTTTCTTGGGGGCCCACCGGTCTTCGTTGTGTCGGAGGCTGCTTCCCCTTTTTCGGGTTCCTTCTGCTGGGCAGGTGGTTTGACGGGCTGATAAGCCTCACCGGCCAGGAGGGGTTTGGCCGAAGCCACCTGCTCTGCCGCCCCCGGACGCCGGGAGCCAATGCGAATTTTGCCCCGCCGCGGGGCCGCGTTGTCCGACGCCGGCTCCGATTCGGAAACCGTCGAAGCCTCTGCCGTGGGCTTGTCAACGGACAATGCTTCTGTCGGCTCGCCCGCATCGGATGCTGGAGGCGAATCCGTCGTGTCCGCCGGAGCGGGAGCATCGGCTTCGGTGGCGGCGTCTTCCGCCGCCGGCGGCAGAGGCGTGTCCTCGATAGGTGTCTGGCTGGGATCAGTGGTCATGGCAAACGGCTTCGTCTGGCTGGTAGCGGGCCAAGGTAGGCGAAAGAGGGAGCATTGGAGACAACAAAAACTGCAGTACCCTACAGTCTGTCAGTGTACCATTCTTCGCCCAACATAGGTAGGTACCCCCGGTCAGGTGCGTCCCGCCCTTGGACTACTTGTACGGTTCGCGTAAAGTAGTTGGGCGGTCGAGCAATCAAAGGAGTGGCAACCGATGGCATTTCAGTTTCAATGCCCGCAGTGTGCGAATGTGTTACAGGCCGAGGAGTCCCAGGCGGGCGGGCAGAGCCAATGCCCTTTCTGCCAGACGATGTTCATCATTCCCACCCCAATCGCGCCCGCCCCAGCGCCGGCTGCGCCATTTCCGGGGCCCGCCGAGGCAGCGCCGACGCCATCTGACCTGCCCCCCACAACCTTTCCGGGCATTCGCGACGCGTCACCTTCGGGAACAGGCGGGCCGCAGACGCCGTTCCCGGACGTCGCAGGCACCGGGGCCGCCGCGGGTGAGGGCGCCCCGCAAACGGGGACGTCGCCGGCTTTCGAGATGAATGAACCCGACCTGCTGCATATTCCGTGTCCCGAGTGCAAGGAGGTGCTTGAAACTCCGGTCGAGATGCTGGACCAGGACGTGATGTGCCCTCACTGCGAGGCGCAATTCCGTCTGCGCCGACGCGACAGCGCGGAATTCAAGAGGAAGAAGGAGCAGGAACAGAAAATCAAAGAACACAAGGTCGGTAGGGCTTGGTTCAACTGGGCGATTGTGGTGGTGGTGCTCGTCGTGGGTTTTCTTCTGTTTCTGATATTCTCCGCGCAGGGCGAATAGACGTTTGCCAGCCGCGATAGCCCCGTTCAAGACGTGTGAGGATCGAGAAGCGTCCAATCGTCGTCTCCCAGGCCGATCGGGTGCACCACGACGCTGCCCTTTCGCTCGCCCGGACAAACTATGATGGCCGCCAGATCTTCGTGCTCCGAGCAGTATTCCTGGGCCTTCTCCAGCCCCATCACGTAGAAAGCCGTGGACAAAGCGTCAGCCTGAGCGGCTGTCGGCGCGATGACAGTAGCGGAAAAGACGCCTTCGGCCGGCCATCCAGTGCGGGGGTCCAACACGTGGCCGTAGCGACGCCCTTTGTGATGGAAGAATTGGACGCCAGATCCCGACGTTCCCAACGCGCCATCGCGTAGCCTGATCTCGGCCATGCGTTTGTCTGGACGGAGCGGATGGCGCAAAGCCACTATCCAGCCCAGTTTAGACTGGCCGCCGCTCGCGCGGGAGCCGGCGGCCTGAATACTGCTTTGCCCACCGTGCATAAGGAAGTTCTCGATCCCCGCCTGACGGAGCACATCCGTGCAACGATCCAACGCATACCCTTTGCCTATCGCGTTCAGATTGACCTCGACGCCCTGTCTAAGAAAACGAATCGTCCGGTTCTCGGAATTCAACTCCACCCACCTGCTTCCAATGGTGCGAAGGACTTCCTTCACATCGTTTTCGCCCGGGAAGCGTCCTTGACGACGATGGAAACCCCAGACCTTGGAAAGCGGACCTGCGGTAATGTCGAACGCTCCCTCCGTTTCGCTAGACAACGCCAGGGCCTGCTGGAACAAGGTGAAGAGTCGTGGCTCGACGGCGACCGGCTCGTGTGCTGCCCGCCGATTGATGTCGCTTATCTCGCTATCGCCGCGAAAAACGGTCATTTGATTCTCGAGAGCTTCAACCAGATCAAGTGCCTCCAGAGCCGCTTCCGGTGCGTCGGGATCCTCGCCCGCATTCAGGTAGACCTGGAATTCGACGGCCATTGCCCGGCGGCTGATCTGGACCAGATAGGACGGTGCGCTCCCCTCCGTGGCAGCCGCGTCCGATGAATCCGGGGCGTCAAGATGCGATCCTGCCTGATCGGCCAAGTCCTGCAGAGCCCGGCCGGCTGCGCGTCCCTTCAGGAAATCCCGGCGGCTGCTTTTTCGTTTCGGCGCCATGGCTGGAACGATCGGATGGTTTGGCAATGGTGAGAGTCGCCTGACTGCGAATGTATTTCCAGATCGTCACTCGGACAAGGTGCGTAACATCAGTGTTGGGCAGCACAGGGCGCGAAAAACGCGGCAGGAATACAAAACGGGTAAGACAAGCGAACTTTTCGGGTCACAAAGAGTGTTCGGCATGTAACACGTTTAATGAATTTTCCGATGATTCCGAGTCGACGATACCGGTAACAGCATCAACTTGTCTCGATGCCCTCTCGGGGACGGAAGGGATTCTCGGGCGGTACGAGCCTGCCGTTGGCAGGGACAACTCATGTCCGCGCATGCAAGGAGCGAGTAATATGAGAATCAAGACTCTATGGACCCTGGCCTCAATCACGATCGCCCTGGTGGTCAATGCGACAATTGGCGCCCAAACGAAGTGCTCGCCGAGCCAGTGTGAAAAGACTACCATCTGCGGCAAAAAGACCTTCGTCGCAGCACCCCAGTGCGGTGTGAAAAGCCCGGGCTGCAAACTCGCATGCGATGACAAAACTGCTTGTGGCTTTGGGGGATATGGCCTTGGGGGATACGGGATCTGGGATTCCCTGTGCCTTCCGGATTCTTGGGGATTGTTCCCAGAAACGTGTTCGGGTTGGGATATCGGCGGTTGGCTGCAAACGGGCTACCACACCGAAGGGGTCAATGGTATCGGCACGGGGATGTTCAATAACTACCCCAACGTCGTCCAACTGCAGCAGGCATGGTTGTATGCCGAGAAACAGGCGGATAACGGCGGCTGCGGTTGGGATTGGGGGTTTCGTTTTGACTACGTCTACGGTACCGACGGCATCGATACCCAAGCGTTCGGCAGCGAACCGGGAGATTGGGACACAACCTGGAACGCTGGTGCGTTCTATGGCCATGCCTTTCCTCAGTTGTATGCGGAAGTCGCGTACAACAATCTGAAAATCAAAGTCGGCCATTTCTACACGATCATGGGCTACGAGGTCGTACCGGCTCCTGACAACTTCTTCTATTCGCACGCTTTCACGATGGTCTTCGCCGAACCCTTCACGCACACGGGCGCCTTGGCCGAATGGGCTCCATGCGACGGCCTCACCTTCTACGGCGGCTGGACCGAAGGTTGGGACACCGGCTACAGCGACTACAACGGCTCGACATTCCTGGGTGGTATTTCCGCTCAACTGTTCGAAAACTTGTCTGTTACCTATACTACCGTGATAGGCGACTTCGGATTCGGACCGGTCGGCAGCGACAACGACGCGTACGCGCACAGCATCGTCGTGGATTGGGGCATCACGGATCGCGTGAATTACGTCTTCCAGACCGACTATGTCGATAACCAACTCTTGGTCGGTCCCGGGAGCACCAGCAAAAGCGTGGGGGTTAACCAGTATTTGCTCTATCGGGTGAACGACTGCTGGGCATTCGGCAGCCGCTTCGAGTGGTTCAACTACGGCGGATATGACATGGGTGGCATCACGCTGGGCGCGAACATAAGCCCACATGCCAACCTGATGATTCGTCCCGAAGTTCGCCTGGACCAGTTTGAACGCGGTGCAGGTCTGCGAGACTCGACCTTGTTCGGTATCGACGCGATCATCACGTTCTAGACGTCCCTTCACTTCACGGCCACACCGGAAATGTGAGGCGACACGACCGGTGGAGCGATCCGCAACGGGATGCGGAATCGCTCCATTTCGACCGCCCGAAAGCCGGCATCGGTAATGGCCATGTCGGTCTGCCGATCGGGACGGCAGCCCTCGGACAACCATTTCCACGCCGGTCTCACAACGCGCTGCCACCGATTCAGCCATGTGGGCCGCGGCGCCGCAATGTGTTCGACAAAGTAGAACTTCCCGCCGGGTTGCAGCACTCGGTGGATTTCCGCCAGCGTCCGTTCCAGACTCGGCACGCTGCATAGTGTCAACGTGGAGATCACCGCCGTAACGCTGTCATCCTCGACGTCAATTCTCCCAGTTGTGGACGGGCGAAATACGGCTTCCACGCCATAGTCCGCCGCGCGGCCCTTCAATCGCCGGTGCATGTAAGGATTTGGCTCGACCACCATCCACGTGCACCCGGCTGGCAGGTAGGGCAAATTGGCGCCGGTGCCCGCCCCAATCTCAAGGATCGATTGCGGCAAGTCGGCAAACAAGCCCCGTTTGCGGTCGGCGACATGGGCCTCGTATCTGGCCATCAGCCGATCGTATCCGAGCGCGATCAGGCGTTGGCGGATACTTGCTTTGGGAAACGTCATAGTGGGCCACGTTGACAAAATGCGTCGGATGCGACTGAACGGACAATGAACGATGTTGTCAATTGTCGCCGCTCGCCCCATACTAAAGGCTATCCACAAGGCGAAAAACCCAATGCCCGACCCAGAATCTCCTTCGGCATCACCTGACACCGACCCCGATCTGTCCGCGCGCCGATTGGGCGACTATCGTCTACTGCGGAGACTCGGACGCGGCGGCATGGCCGATGTGTATCTGGCGGAACAGGGATCGCTCAGCCGCCGAGTCGCCTTCAAGGTGCTGAAGAGCGGTCTGGCCCGCGACGACTCGTACGTTCGCCGCTTCCTGCACGAAGCCAAAGCGGCCGCCTCGCTGGTCCACGCCAACATCGTGCAGATTTACGAGGTTGGCTGTATCGACGGCGTCCATTTCATTGCGCAAGAGTACGTCGATGGGAAAAATCTGAAACAACTGCTGGACCGCCGCGGGGCGATGAACGTGGCTCCGGCGGTCAACATCATGCGGCAGGTGGCAGCGGCATTGCACAAAGCCGGCCAGCAGAAGATCACGCACCGGGACATCAAACCGGAAAACATCATGCTGTCGACCGACGCGGAGGTGAAAGTCGCCGATTTCGGCCTCGCTCGCGTCGAAAGCGACGGAAAATCGGTCAACTTGACGCAAGTCGGCATGACGATGGGCACGCCTATGTACATGAGCCCCGAACAAGTCGAGGGGCGCCCCGTCGACACGCGCAGCGATATCTACTCCTTCGGCGTGACCTGTTATCACATGCTGGCCGGCCATCCGCCGTTCTCGGGCGACACGCCTCTCTCGATCGCCGTACAGCACTTGAACCGCGAGCCCCAGCGTCTGGAAGACGTTCGTTCCGACCTGCCCGAAGGCTTGTGCCGCATCGTCCATACAATGATGGCCAAGCCGCCGGCGGCTCGTCATCAGAACGCTGCAGAACTGCTGCGCGATCTTCGAGCCTTGCAGATCGAAGGCGTGGACGAAGAGTGGCCTTCGGGCATCGACGAGTGGAATACCCCAGAATTGATCGCCTTGGCCGACGCCCGAACCGAGGCAACGCTGCAACTGGACGCCGTGATGAAGAGCGAGGTGATCGCGCGCCGACGTCGTATCTCGGTTCTGTTGCTCGCTGCTGCGACGCTGGCCGGACTGGTGCTGGGCGCGCTGACCGGCTGGGCCACGCGACCGGCTCCGTTGCTGGCCGTGAGCGAAGCCGACCTACCAGAAGTGCAGAAACAGGAGACCGTACGCGACCAGTATCTGCACGCAGCCCAGATTGCCAGTGAGGAAGCATGGCAAAGCGTCGCGAAACACTTTCCGCCGGAGAAGGGCGAGCAGAATAAGTACTATGCGCTTCGTGCCAAGCAGCGATTGGCCGAGTTGTACGTCCAGGACGACCAATTGGACCAGGCAATGACGTGCTACAGTGACCTTCTCGAAGCCGATTACGCGGACACGCAGTTTCAGGCGATCGGCCTTGCAGGCCAGGCAAACGTCCTGATGCTGCGCGGCGACAAGGATGAAGCCAAACAGAAGTTGCTTGCCTTGGTTCCATTGTTCGACCGACTTTCCGGCCCCTTGAAGCAGATCCTGATCAAAGAACTCGACCTCAGCCTGCGTCTCGAGTTTGATAGTATCCGACAGGCAATGAGGCTCCCCACCGGTCAAGGAAGACAACCCACTCGCCGCAACAACTGAATGCCCGTGCCGTTGTCCAACATCTTCGCCGATCTCCCCGACTCGCTGCCGGACGAGCGATTCGAAGAACTGATACGCGGGGACGGGTTCAAGCTAGAACGGATTGTCTCCACGGGCCATGCAACTCCCGACGGCCAATGGTACGATCAGGATTTCGACGAATGGGTAGTGCTGCTTGCCGGCTCGGCCGCGTTGCGTTTCGAAGACGAGCCCGAGGAAGTGGTGATGAGCCCAGGCGACTACCTACTGATCCCCGCTCACCGTCGCCATCGAGTCGAACGGACCGATGAGACAAAGCCCACCGTATGGCTCGCCGTGCACTACCAGCCCAAGCTCCCCCGAAGCGAGGCGGCCCGTTGACTTCAGGTAGGTCGGGCTGCGCCCAACCTATTGGTGCGGCTATCGATATTTATCAGGTAGACTGAGGCCAGGGTGGCCGGGGTTGGAGGGCGCAAGCCCGAAACCCCGGGGCTTCCCTCGCTGACGCTCAGTCCAGCCCCGGCCACCCAACCTGACATTGATCGACAGACGGACCACCACGCTCTTCTACGTACGAGTCACGAAACGTCAATCGACGCCCCTTGATTCTCGGCGGCGGCGACACACACGTCGATTTCACCGGGCGATACTCGCTCGTTGATGCAGCTGGCGAACTCTTCCGCCTTGACCTCGTCCGGCAGGACGGCAAACAATGTCGGGCCCCAGGAACTCTGCCCGACACCGGTGATGCCCATTGACCGCGTCGTTTCCACTAACTCGGACAACCGCCGACCGTTGTACGGGCCGCCCTGCACTTCGGCGAAACACATTCCCGCCACTCGCCCATAGCGGTAGACGCTGTCGCTGAACAAATCAAACTGGCCGGATGCCGCTGCCGGCACCATGCGCTGGCGGACTTCGTCGACAAGTTCCGCGGTCACCTCGCGGGGTACCGGCGGTAGCCGATCGAAAGCGTTTTCCTCGTCCGTCCCCCACAAACCGCTGCCGTCGCGTGGACGTATCAGGACGAATCGCCACTCGGGTGGCAGCGGCAGCGCGACGTCCAGCGGCGCGATGCGTTCGCCCGGCAGTTTTCCGCGATCGACGATCAAGCCTCCGTGAGCGAAGCCATAGGCGCCCACTGCCGACCGCAGGCCACGTCCTACACTGATCGCCAATTCGGCCGGCGTCGAAGTACACGACCGCAAAAACGCGTTCAATCCAGCGGCAATGGACAGGCCAAGTTGCGTGCCTACGCCCAACCCGACGTGTTGCGGCTCGGCCGATAGGACCTCGATCCGGCACGACAGTTTGGTGGATTCGCCGCAGAACCCCGTCCAACGATTGGCGAATGCCATCGCCCGCTCGGCCAAAGGGCCGACCGTCTCCAACTCCTCGGAAGCACGAATTCGTAATCGCACTGCCGGCCGGTCAACCATCACGCCGACACCGCCGTTTTGCCGTCCTTCGCGATGGCCGAAGGAGAAGAGCCCGAAATGCAGCCGGCTGGGTGCAGTGACATGAACGACACGATCCGAATTCACGTCTTGCGACCTCCGGCCACCTGCACATTCACATGCGGGAAAGGCGTCTTGCCGGACACGCCCAAACGCTCTTCAACATGTTCGCCCAACAGGTCAAAGGCCCTCCGCTCCTGTTGACCGGCCGTCTTGTCGATCAAGACCGCCAAACGTCGGAATTCTGCACGGACCTGATCGGTCGGCAGGAAGTCCAGTCGTGTCGCCAGAATGGCCGCCTCGACAACCGCGTGTTTGGCGCGGCAGAACCCAAAGAAGTCGCGAATGCGGCCTTTGGCCACGACGCTACAAGCGATCGTCGTGCGTTGGGCCAGGTCGTCCAGCGACGTCACATGGAACTCGTACCACCGGCAGGCATCAACGATCACGAGCCCATCCACTTTCTTGGCCTTCGCCAGCGAGGGCAGAGGGTCCAGACGCTTCACCGCAGCGCGGGCCAGCAACTCCACATCGTCTGTAACGTGTAACACGCCCTGTCGGGTACGCTTCAAGTTGGCGTACGTTTTCGACGACTTGTACGGACGAAGAACAAACTGCGTAATCGCGTCGTCGACCAACGTCCCCATAGGCGCGATATTCGGCTGGCCGTCCACGCAAAGCGTTGTGACTATTCCTTCAAGGATCACGGAAACACCTGTCCAAGTCTCTCGGTCGCATGCCCCAGCTTGCTCTATTCATTATGAACTGTTGCCGCGAGTTCTGAAACATGGAGACTGGACAATCCTCGCATCGAGCCACAGGATTCTCGATATGCAGCCATCCCGCGATCGAACTCTTCTGGGTGGGAAATCTTGTCGGCTTTCTGTTGCGCAGTGTCCCTTCGACCGGTAATACGTAGATGCGAGCCAAACATCCTTCAATGGAGGCGTCAAAGTGGACAAAGTAAGTGCCAGACGAGAGTATGCCATCGAAATCTATACGCCCAACAGCGGAGATGGCGGCACGGATAAGGCTCCAGTGCTCCATTGGTTCAATGACTTTGGCGTGCCCCTTAAGCAGGTGAAATATAGCGGAGAAAACGTCAGAGCCGCCTTCGAACGTGACTCCGACGGCATCGGGGGCATAGAGAGCGAATATCCGCTGGAAAACGCGCACCTGCAACTCCGCCTGAGCAACTCCGCCTGAGTAACTCCGGCGGAACTGACGCACCGAACTGGCGGGCAGGTTTTGTAAAAATCTACTGGGGTAACCTTCTGCAAAACTGCAGCGAATGGAATTTCAATGTCGACATGGAACCGGGTGCCCCCGGCACATCACGCCGTCCTGTCGACTGCGCCGACGTTGCGGTACCCCAACTTATGGACACATTCTTCCTGCGCGAACTCCCACTAACCGCGGAAGACGAACGCGACGAGGCGGAGATTCAGCAATACTCGGCGGATTGCGTGAAGGATCGCTAACGCTTGCCGCCAACGTCGTTCGTTTCGGCGTGTTTGGGTGCCAGTAGTTGAAAACAGCGCAGCGGCCAGTCAAATGCAGCGTCTGGCGTCATTTAGGCTGCGCGGGCAGAATCTCCTTCACTTCTTGCGTCTCTTTCGCAGGGCAAGAACCACAGAGTTCCGCGCCGTCCCAGCAGTACGTGCAGAGCTTCTCCTTGGGAAGCCCGATCGCGGTCACCAGATCGTCCAGCTCTTGGTACTTCAGCGACGTCAGCCCCAAACGCTGGCGAATGCGTTCGAGCATAGCGGTGTAACGATCCGAGGATGGATCGGCGAATTCCGCAAGGCCATCCTTTCCGGTTCAAAGTTCGTTGAGCGCCGGAGACCAGCAATTCCTGTTTCCCGTGCCTAGCTTGAGCAAGGTGTGCCGCGGCAAGTACCTGAACGGCTTGCCCGTCGCAGCAGCCTTCCTGCCGAGCCCGACTACACCCCCGCCAGCCGCGCCACTTGGTTCTCCCGCCCAGCCCTGCCTGATAGAATCTACAAGATCAGCCGTGTCCAGCGGCCGTACGCTCGGCGGCTCGGCTCAACGACGCTTTGTGGCGCAACGCGCCGAAGACTCCGCGACGACCGACAAGACGCTAGTCGTTAACCGGTGCTGGCTGTGGGGTTAGAGGCAGCGAAAGCAGCAGAACCGAGGAGACTACCTGTGGTTACACGAATTGCTTTCAGTGCTTTGGCACTTGCACTCGCCTCAACACTAAGCACTTCCCTCGCCCGTCAGGAAGATGGCGCCGCTCCGACACTGTGTGCTCATACAGGGGAGGGAATGGTAATAGTGCCCGGCAGACACCCCCGAGATTTCTTGAATTTGGCAATGGATCTTGAAGAATCGGGAGATGTTATCTTCGCTGCCATGATCAATCGGGAAAGAGTTGACGGGGTGGCTGTCGGTCGCATAAAGCGCGATGGCAGCGTTGATTCAGCGTTGCTAGAGAATGGTGACCTGAAGATCATCTCCCACGGAGCCTCGGCCCAGCCAATTATTAAATCCCTCTCCGGCGACATGGGCTTCATTGTCTCGCAAGATAACAAGCGAAGCGTGCGGGTTTTCAGATTTCATCCGGATGGAAAACCTGTAGCTCAATTTGGGTCAGACGGCAGTATCTATGAGTCTGACTTCATGAGGGATATCTACGCTTTTGGTGACGGAAGACTTCTTGCCGCAACTCAACGAGACGGCGGTCGTCATTCTGTTACTCGTTACCGCGCGAATGGCCGAAGAGATGTCACTTTCGCAAATGCTGCGAGATTCCGATCTGACGCCATGAATGGCATCAATCAGACGGTTAGCATCAGGGGTATTCTCGCTTACACTTCTGGGGATGTCTTGCTTTTTGGCAATACAACTACAACGAAATCCAGCCGTAAGCTGTGGTTCCGACGCTTGCGGAGAACAGGGGCCATTGACACAGATTTCGGGCAATCTGGCACAGTTCAAATTGGTTTTCCGGGGGCGAGCCACAGCAAAATGGGGCGATGCATTCTGGACTCGCACAATCGGATCGTGGTATCCGGTGTTGCGTGCGTCAACAGCGTTCTCGGTGCGGCAATGGCGAGACTGAAGCCAGATGGGAGCATTGATACGCAATTCGCTCGGAACGGGTACTTGATGACACCGCTGACCAGAATGTCATCAAATCCGCCGGGCGCGATTATCGCCGAAACTGGCGAGGGTGGCTACATCCTCGCAGCGAGCCATCAAACAAGGATCAAAATCATAAAGTATCTGGATGACGGCGCGTTGGATAAGACCTTTGGCAAGAATGGGATGAGCCAAGTCCGGTACTCGAAGGCTTGGCACACAGTTCCTGTTGCAATCAGAACAAACAGGCTGGGACAAATCCTGATTGGAGCCAACACGTCACCTGAGACCAATTTTATCCTGGTGCGATTGAAGCCGAATGGGAGTCCTCTGGGTAATCGTCAGGGCCAGCACTGAGTTCTGAGTCCAGCGGTCGAGTCAAGGAGTCCATTGTGGTCGCCCAACTGCGACGAACAGATCGCTGGACCGGAGCCGCCGACCCGGGGGCAATCAAGTGGCGACGCTGACTGCGGCGGCGCGGTCATCGCGGTCGTTGACCTCCTTCTTCTGCTAGCAAGAAAGCGAGACGTTTCCAGAATCATCGAGTTCAACAAGGGCGTCCTTCTCTCTCAGAGGTCTACCGGATTCGGCCCGCGACGTTCGAGATCATTTCGGCTGCGCGGGCAGAATCTCGTTCACTTCTTGCGTCTCTTTCGCAGGGCAAGAACCACAGAGTTCCGCGCCGTCCCAGCAGTACGTGCAGAGCTTCTCCTTGGGAAGCCCGATCGCGGTCACCAGATCGTCCAGCTCTTGGTACTTCAGCGACGTCAGCCCCAAACGCTGGCGAATGCGTTCGAGCATAGCGGCGTAGCGGGCCGAGGACGGATCGGCGAATTCCGCGAGGTCGTCCTCGCCGCCCCCAAGTTCTTTCACCGCCCGGCGACCGGCAAGATCCATTACCGATTTGGAACGGGAGAAGTTCAGAAACTTGCAGCCGTGGATCAAGGGAGGACATGCGGGCCGCATGTGGACCTCTCGCGCACCGTATTCGAATAGCCGGCGAATCGTGTCCTGCAGTTGCGTGCCGCGCACGATCGAATCTTCGCAGAACAGTAGACGTCTTCCTTGAATCAACTCGCGTATGGGGATCAGCTTCATCCGCGCCACCAAATCTCGCACTCGTTGATCCTGCGGCATGAAACTGCGCGGCCATGTAGGCGTGTACTTGACGAACGGACGCCCGTACGGGATGCGTGCCTCATTGGCGTAGCCAATGGCATGGCCAGTACCCGAATCAGGCACGCCCGCCGCCATGTCGATTTGATGGTCGTCGGCTCTGGCCAATGCCGCTCCGCAGCGATAGCGCACCTCTTCGACGTTGATCCCTTCGTAGTGCGAAGCGGGATACCCGTAGTAGACCCAAAGGAACGAACAGATCTGCATCTGTTCGCCCGGCGGCATCAGCGTTTCGGCCCCATCGCTGGTGATCCGCACAATCTCGCCTGGCCCCAGATGGCGATCCAACTCGTAGTCCAGATTCGGCAGCGAGCAAGTCTCCATTGTTGCGGTCCACGCGTCCTCCTTTCGCCCGATAATCACGGGGGTCCTGCCCAAACGGTCGCGTGCCGCATAGAT
Organism: uncultured Pirellulaceae bacterium; assembly: GCA_964623055.1. Classification (GTDB taxonomy): domain Bacteria; phylum Planctomycetota; class Planctomycetia; order Pirellulales; family Pirellulaceae; genus JADHUC01. The sequence continues at coordinate 3,039 of CAZURK010000052.1, read as the reverse complement.
GCAGTCGTCGGACAGCAGCAACAGCGAACACGAGCCCTGGATCACGTCCTGGGCATAACGGATGCCTTCCTCGAAACTGCTTTCGTGGTTGATCAGCGTTGCCACCAACTCGGTTGGGCTGACCGCGCTGCCAGTCATCTCCGAAAAGTGAGAACCGGGAGTACGAAACGCCTCCTTGGCAAGTTCGTCGATGTTGTCGATTCGTCCGACGGTCACCAGTGCGTAGGTGCCGAGATGCGATCCGATGATCAACGGCTGGTCGTCATAGTCGCTGATCACGCCGATCCCGATCGTTCCTTCCAGCTTGCCGAGGTCGTCCTCGAACTTGCTGCGGAATTGAGCGTTTGTGATGTCCTTGATCAAACGCTTGAACCCCTCGCCATTCCTTACCGCCATTCCGCCTCGCATGGTGCCCAAGTGCGAGTGATAGTCCGTGCCATAGAACAGATCGGCAACACAGTCTTTCTTGGAAGCGACTCCGCAGAACCCGCCCATAAGAACTCCTCCGGTAACAGTTCCGTTTGAATTAAGCAGATGACCACAACCGACGCTGGGACAGCCAATTGACCGGCTCTTGTGGTAAGGCAGACGGAAGCTTTCGTCAAGTACCCAATTCGGTAGCTATGCCCGCGAAATCTGCTTGGTTCGAATCGTCGCGGGCATCGGACGGCAGTTGGACAACGTTCAAACCGGCCAGACGCAGGAAACTGGCGATAAGCGAATAGCCGCCTGTGGTCAGTATGGATTCGGGATGGAATTGAACGCCAACCAGCGGCACTTCGGGATGTCGCAAGGCCATTACGGTCCCGTCTGCCGTTCGCGCAGACACCTCCAAACATTCCGGTAATGACGACTCTTCCACGACAAGCGAATGGTATCGGCAAGCAGTCAGAGGCGATGGCAGGTCCGCGAAAATGCCTGTGCCATCGTGGAGGACCTCGCTGGTACGGCCGTGCATCGGCTCGCCCGCTCGCACGATTCGCGCGCCCAGCGCGGCTGCGATGGTTTGATGGCCAAGACACACACCCAGAATCGGAATCGTGTGCTGAAAATGCCTGACGATGTCCAGCGAGCATCCTGCTTCGTTCGGTGTGCAGGGCCCCGGTGACAGCACAATGGCCTCCGGCTGCATCGCAAGCACGTCGTGGATGCCAACGGCATCGTTGCGCAAGACGACGGTGGCCTGGCCCAACTGCCGAAAATACCGAGCCAGGTTATGGACGAAACTATCGTAGTTGTCGATCAGCAGAATCACTGCAGTGCCTTGATCAGACCGGTCGCCTTATGCCAGGTCTCTTCGTACTCACGTTGGGGGTCCGATTGCGCGACGATCCCTCCGCCTACGGGGATTTGCCACCAGCCTCTTCCTGCCGTGACGGTCCTAATCAGGATACTGAGGTCCATGGCCCCGTCAAACCCGACATATCCCAACGATCCGCAATACGGGCCACGTGCCGTCGGCTCTAATTCCGCGATGATCTCCATGGCGCGAACCTTCGGCGCACCGGTGATCGAGCCGCCGGGGAAGGCTGCTCGCAGCAGGTCCAGCGGTGTGTTGCCCTCCGCCAACTCGCCGAACACGGCCGAAACCAGGTGCTGGACGTAGCCGTACACCTCCAATTCGCATAGCTGCGTAACCTTGACGCTGTCCGGATGACAGACGCGCGAAAGATCGTTGCGGAGCAGGTCCACGATCATCACGTTTTCCGCACGGTCCTTCTCGCTTTGCCGAAGTGCGTCACCCGCGAATAGGTCCGCCTCGGGATGCAGTGTTCTTTGGCAGGTACCCTTGATTGGCCGGGTTTCCACGTAGCGGTCGCGCACCGTCAGGAAGCGTTCGGGCGAAGCGCTCACGATCTGGAAATCCCCCAGGTCAAAATAGCCAGCGAAGGTTGCGGCATTGCGTTCACGCAGACGAAGATACAGCGATACGGAATCGTCGACGGCTGGATATAGCAGCCGTTGTGCAAGATTTACCTGGAAAACATCGCCAGCGCATATGTAGTCGATCACGCGTTTGACCGCGTCGCGATAGCCGTCCGCCGAGAAGTTGCTGGTCAGCCCATCCATACTAGTAGTTCTGAACTGGCGAGCGAGACTCGTGTGAGGGATCGACGCGGCCTCGGAATCGCCATGCCCGGCCACGCGTTCCTGTTCGCGGTCTGGTTGTGCCAGCCATCGCCGAAACTGGGCGATCCGTTCGGCCGCCCGTCGCCTTCGAGCCTTCGGTTCGCGTTCCGGCAGGCCCTGTGATATCAGCCAAGCGCGGTCGTCCTGATGGTCCAACGCCAGGACAACATCGTACAGCCCAACAGCCAAGGCCGGCACCTCGAACTCGTCAAACTGCGGCTCTGGAATCTGCTCAAGACTTCGATTCAGATCGTAGCCGAACAGACCGGCTGCACCACCTTGAAAGGGAGGCAGCGCATCGGCCGTTTCGGACGTCATCCCGTTGATCTGATCGGAGAGCTGCGCGAGACCATCCGTGCCGTCGGCGGGCAATTCCACGTAGTCGAACGGATCGGCTGCAATGAACGAGTAACGCCCCAACGCCGCATGACGCAAAGCGCTGTCCAAGAAAAGACAATACGGGCGGCGGCAAAGCGCCAGGAATGCCTTCTCCGCATCGGGGGCGGGACGCAGTTCCTCGACCAGCGGGGCAAACTCCGACACGCGTTTTGACTCCCACATACGAGTCTCAGGGTATCTCCCGTCAAGCGACACATCCTGTCGGAAGGTGACACCCAATGTCAAGGCGGCGAAAGCCCTGCCTGAGGAATGAACGCCAGAGCGTGAGAAGAACCTTGGCGCGGCAGGGCCACAACCGAAAGTAGCATGGGCCCCCGGCCCGTGACGGGGAACACGGGCCGGGGGCCCATGCTACGGAAGTGCACGCACCGTACGCGAATCCTGATCGTTTGCAGTACAGAGAGAAGACAAAGCAAGAATCCACCAAGAAACAAAAGCGGAGCCGGCCGCAATGGCCGGCTCCGCTTGGGTGGCGTTCACAACCACGGTAATCGTTTGTCTTATGCGCTC